>CAMVJD010000050.1 GCA_947167715.1 uncultured Eubacteriaceae bacterium | reverse complement strand
AAAAAAAATTTGGTGTAGCCTATCGACCACACCAAATATTATAGAACCTAAAAAAATAATGGGGTCAAAACATTAAAACTTGCTTTAATGCTTCGGCCCCTTTTTTTTATTTTATTCTTTGTTTTATAAGTATATCCAGAAATTCGCTTAAATTCATCCCCGACTGCGCAGCGGCGGCGGGTATAAGGCTATGGTCGGTCATACCGGGCAGGGTGTTTATTTCAATAACATATATCTGCTCGTCCTTTACCAGCATATCCACACAGCCGTAGCCCTTGCAGTGCAGCACATTAAAGGCCTTTACCGCAATATCCTCTATCATTGTTTTCATATAATCGGGCAGGGTGGTGAACGAAACCGCGCTTTGGGTACTTAAATACTTTGCATCGTAATCATAAATGCCCTTTGATTTATTGATATCCAAAACGGACATTATCTTAAGCCCCTCGTCTGTCTGAACGACTGCGCAGGTGACCTCCTTGCCGTCTATGTATTTTTCTATTACGGCATCGTCGTCATACTGCTTTCTTATATTTTCTACAGCCTTTTTAAGTGCATCAAAATCATTCGCTACCTCTATACCTATACTTGAACCGCCGCGGTTTGGCTTTGCTATAAGCGGATATTCAAGGCGGTCAAGCTTTTGCTCAAAGGCATTAAGATCGGCTTCAAGCGGGATAAATTCTCCGTCTATAACGGGAATGTGTGCCCCCTCCATTATGCTTTTGGCTGCCTGCTTGTTCATACAAAGCGCGCAGGAAAGAATGCCGCTGCCGGAATAGGGGATATCAAGACATTGCAAAAGCCCCTGTACCGCACCGTTTTCACCGCGTCCGCCGTGCAGGGCGCTTAAAACAAAATCGGGGTGAAGTGCCATAAGCTGGGATACCCAGGCGGTATCACGCTTATCCTTTGGCAGCTCGATGGTGTGTATATCGTATTTTTCGCTGTCAAGATTTTTAAGGATGTTTTCCGCCGACCTGAATGAAACCTCGCGTTCTATTGAACTGCCGCCTGCAAGTACGGCAAGCTTTAACTTACTCATCGTAACCAACCTCTCTGAGTTTTTGTGCGCCCACCTCGGGCAAAATGGAATTTATGTAGCAGCCCGTGCTGAATTCAAAGCCCGCCATATGACCTATACGCGGTATTATTTGTGCGTAAAAATGAAAGCACTCGTCAAATTCGCGGCTTTTTGGCGCGCTGTAAAAACAGACATTGTAGCAAAGACCCTCGTAGACCTTATTTAGGCGTGAAACGGAGTGCTTCAGCCTTATGCCGAAATCACGCAGCTCCTCGTCCGTAAAGTCGCGGATAGAAGCGATATGGCGCTTTGGCAGTATATCCATTTCATAGGCAAATTTTGCGTCTGCGGGCATATAAACACGAAAATGCTCGCTTTCCTCAACAACACGGGTGCCAAAATCCAAATTGCAGTAGTAGCAAACGCCGTGCTGCTTGTGGTAATCGCCCAAAACCTGACAAAGATGCTCCATTTTAAGCGGCACGACACACATTGCCGTTATCTGCCAATGACTGTGGCTTTGGCTTGCGCCCGCATCTATGCCCTGATTTTTAAATACCTGTACAAAATTGCAGCGTTCGTCGCTTTCAAGCTCGATAAAACGCTTTTGTATCATTACCATAAGCTGATGCATATGGTCCTCCGAAAATTGCGATAAACGCTCCTCGTGGTCAAGGGTATCTATCAGCACATCATGCACCCCGTAATGCTCCGCCGTATTTGCAAGAAACGGATATTTGTTTGGCACTATCCTTATTTGGTTATCGGGGGTAGCGGTGATAAGCGGCGGTGTCATATGCGCATTTTCCAGGCAGAAGGGACAATATTCCTTCGGCGTTTGACGTACATTTATTTTTTTAAAGCTGTGCGGACGGTTTGCGCGGTCGGTTGCGTAAAACACATATTCGCCCGTCAAAAAGCATCGCTTCATCATAATGGGTCACTCCTTAAATTTTTGATTTTTCTCTTCCGATATATACCATTTTTCTTCGTTTTGAAAAATATCTGCAAGCGAGGGATGTATATCGCCCTTTATTTTTGTGCTGGTAAGAAGCACCGAGGATTTAAACGCTATACCTATACAGGGCAATTCCTCGGCACAGTAGCTTTGCAGTTCCCTTACGGCTTTTTTGTAATTGTCCTCGCCAAGTGCGCTCTTACAATCGTCCAAAAGCTTGTTCATATGCGCATCGCTGTACTTGCCGTAGTTTATCATGCCGCCCGTTCCGATAAGGGTGGACGGCTCGATACGCGGCGAAAATTCCGTTCCGCCTATATAAAGCTGAAAATCGCCCCTTTGCAGACGGCTGAAATAGGTGTCAAAATCCACAGCCTCTATTTCAACGGTAATGCCAAGCTCCTTTAAGGCATCCGCAACTATGCGCGCTATCCTTAAGCGCTCGCCGCTGTCGTTGTTGACAAGCAGCGAAAGCGTAAGCTTTGACAGGTCGTAGCCCGCCGCGGCAAGCATATTGTGTGCAAGCTCGGGGTTATAGTTGTAATTGTCTATGCCCGCAGGCGCCGAAAGTGCCGAGGCGGGGTTTATGGGGGTTATGCTTTTTGCGGCATCACCCAGGTAAATATCGGTAACTATATCCTGCAGCGGGATACCGTAGGCAAGTCCCTGGCGAAAGCTGTTGTTTCTCAATACCGGCTGGTTAAAATTAAAGCCGATAAATTCAAAGCAATTGCTGTTAAAGGTGGTGGAGCTTATATCACGGCTCACATCCATAGCGCCGCGTGTGTTCAGGTCGGTCACAAGGACATCCGTCATACCGGTTTGAAATGCATCCGTGTCGGAGGCCTGATTTGGCGCAAGCAAAACATCCACTTTTTGTATATAGGGCATACCCTTTACGGATGAATTTACCGCTTCAAGTGTCATATAGTGCTTTTCACGGTAGTCCGTCATACGGTAGCAGCCGCAGCCAAGCGGATTCATATCGTTTGTGCCGGTGCGGTAATGGTGCTTTGGTATAATGGGAAAGCACAGGTTGTAGGCACAGCCGCCGTAGGGCTCGGAATAGTTTATTACGGCAACGTGGGTGCTTGACTGGTAGCAGCTTTCCACATTTGCCATAGCGGATTTATAAATAGAATCGGCAGGGGCATCTTTTATGGTTTTCAGTGAGAATATTACATCCGCCGCCGTTATCGGCTCGCCGTCCTGCCAGGTAAGCCCGTCCTTTAAAACAATGCTCATTGTGCTGCCGTCAGCGGCAAGCTTGTATTCCTGCGCTATGCAGGGCGTGGGCTGCATTTCGTCATTCAGCGTAAAAAGCGGCGGGAAAATAAGGCTTAAAACCCTGTCCACGCGCATATCGCGGTTTTCAAGCGGGTTGAGTGTTTCGGGCCAGCCCATGGAAAGGCTTATGCTGCCGCCGCTGTCTATATATATTTCCTCGCCCGTGGCGCTGTCAACTATAGTCTGCTGATTTTCGGCAGGCTGCAAAGGCTCGGCAGTCTGCCCGCAGCCGGCGGTATATGTCAATATTAAAAGCATTGATACGGCGCTTTTAAAAAAATGTTTCGTGTTCATAAAATTTTACCTTTAAAAGTAATCTGTATACATATTGATTTATTTTTATTTTTCTTACATATTTTTTTGTTTCGGTATAGGGGATCTTATCGAGCGTTTTGCCGTCGGCGCTGTATTTTTCGTTGTCAAGCCACTTGTCTATATTGCCGCTGCCCGCATTGTACGCCGCCACCATAAGTGTCAGATCGCCGTCAAAGCGCTTGTTAAGATATCCAAGATACCAGCATCCAAGCTGTATATTAAGCTCGGGCTCCTTAATGCGAAAAACATTGAAGTTTTCTATGGGTATCTGCGGCGCTATCCAGCTTGCGGTGTCGTCCATAAGCTGCATAAGCCCCTTTGCGCCCTTTGGCGAGGTAGCATCGGCATTAAAGCCGCTTTCCGCCTGTATAAGCGCACACACCATAGCGGGGTCCAGGCCGTACTGTTTTGAATATTTTTCTATCAGCTCATAATGCTCCAGCGGATATACTATACATATAGTGCAGTAAAGTACAAATATCGCCGCAATAACTGTCATTATAAAGTGTATAAAACGCTTGTATAATCTTTTTAACATTATATTCTCCCGTTTTGCTCCGCCTGTTCGTTTAAAGCGTAAAATGCTTTTTTAACAATGGGTCCAAGCTGCGATATATCATCGTAGTTGTTCATAATTATAAAATTAAATACATCGTGGTGATAAAACGACGGCGTCTGGTTTTTAAAGCGTTCAAGCGCCTTTTCCCGGGTTATGCCGTCACGGCGCATAACGCGCTCAAGCCGTATATTTTCATCTGCGTCCACAAGCCAGGCGGTATCGCAAAGCGGCATAAGCCCCGCCTCGCGCAAAAGCGGCGCATCTATGGCAATATACGCTTTATCCGCACTTTTTTCAATTATTTCGCATAAACGCTTTTTAATATGGCCGTGGGCTATTTGGTTTAAAAGCTCCAGCTTTTGCTTGTCGTTAAAAACTATGCCGCCCAGTATTCTGCGGTCTATCTCGCTGTTTTCGCCGAGTATTTCTTCGCCGAAGGCGTTTACTATGTCATTGTAGGCACAGCCGCCCCTTGCCATATTTTCGTGGGCAATGGCATCGCAGTCTATTACAAGGCAGCCCAAGTCCTCAAGTATTTTGCATACCGCGCCCTTGCCGCTGCCGCTGTTGCCCGCAACGCCTATTATAAAGGGCTTTTTATTTTGCCTCATACCACGTTTCTCCCGTGTGAACATCTACCGTAAGCGGCACCGAAAGCCGTGCCGCGTTTTGCATTTCGTCAATTAAAATTTTGGTTACCTCTTCAAGCTCGGGCTTGTAAACCTCCAGCAAAAGCTCGTCATGCACCTGCAAAATAAGGCGCGACTTATAATTTTGAAGTGCGCTGTGTACCCTTATCATCGCAATTTTTATTATATCTGCGGCCGTGCCCTGGATAGGCATATTCATAGCCACTCTTTCGCCGAAGCTTCTTAAATTGAAATTACTGCTTGAAATTTCGGGGATATACCTTATACGGCCGTACTCGGTTTTGGCATAGCCCGTTTTGTGCGCGGACTCCACCGAGCGGTCAAGATATTCCTTTACCTTGGGATAGCGCGCAAAATAGCTTTGTATATATTCGTCCGCCTTGGCCTTTGAGATATTAAGGTCCTGACTTAATGAATATGCGCTTATACCGTAAACTATGCCGAAATTAACGGCCTTTGCGTTGGAGCGCTGTAAAGAGGTCACCTCGTCAAAGGGCACGTTAAATACCTGCGATGCCGTCAAACGGTGTATATCCATACCGTTTTTAAAGGCGTTTATAAAGGTCTCGTCCCCCGAAATATGCGCCAAAAGGCAAAGCTCTATCTGCGAATAATCGCCGTCAAGGAAAATATAATCGTCCTCGGGGATAAATACCTTTCTAAGCTGCTTGCCAAGCTCCATACGCACGGGGATATTCTGCAAATTGGGCTCTGTCGAGCTTATCCTGCCCGTGGCGGTAATGGTCTGATTAAAGGTGGAATGTATTTTGCTGTCGTTTTTGTCCATAACGGCTAAAAGTCCGTCAACATAGGTGCTTTTAAGCTTTGTATAGCTGCGGTATTCAAGCACCTTTTTAACTATTTCCTCGCGCTCTGCAAGCTTTTCAAGTATATCGGCACTTGTTGACCAGCCTGTTTTTGTCTTTTTTCCGCCCTTAAGTCCAAGCTTTTCAAAAAGTATAACGCCCAGCTGCTTGGGGGAGTTTATATTAAATTCCTCGTCGGCAAGCCAGTATATCTGCTTTGTCAGCTCATCAATATGCACCTGCAGCTTTTCCCCGTACTCCTTTAAGCCGCGGGGGTCGATACGCATACCGTAAAGCTCCATATCGCCCAGCACATAGACAAGCGGCAGCTCTATATCGTAATAAAGCATAGAAAGCTGCTTTTCTTCCATTTCCTTTTCAAGTATGTTTTTTGCATCAAGATCTATCTCCGCACAGCCGCAGCAGTAGTCGATAGTTTTCTGCCTTTCGGTCACCATCAGCTCCCCAAGCGGTATGCGGGATTTTCCCTTGCCAAAGAAGGTATCCTCGTCGGGGAATGAAAAATTAAGATAGTCCGCCGCAACGGATGAATGTGTATAGTCATTTTTGCTTGCATTTAAAAGATAGGCCGCAAGCATTGTATCAAACACAACATCATTAAGCGGCAAATCGTGCTTTTTAAGGTAAACATAAAGCGCCTTGGTATCGTGCAGTATTTTTGAGACACCGCCCTTTAAAACAGGGGCAAACGCCCTTAAAAGCTCGTCCTCGGACAAGGCAAAAAGTGCGCTTTCGCTGTCATCCGCGCAAACGGAGACCGCCTCTAATTTACCGCCCTCAAAAAACGGCACTATTGCGGCTGTGTCCTTTATCTTGCCCAAAAAGCTTTCCGCATCCGCAAAATTATCTATAAAAATACGCTCTCTTTCTTTTTTTGGTGTAGAGGAAGCCGAAATGTTTTCAAAACGGTTTAAAAGGCTTTTAAAATTGTGCGCCTTAAATTCCTCAAATGCCCTTTCGTTAAAGATATTATCTGCTTTTGTCTCGGCAAGATCAAGCTCCACGGGGGCATCGGTGTTTATTGTTACAAGCCACTTGCTTAAACGTGCCTGCTCGGCAAAGGCCTTTAAATTTTCGCTTGCCTTTTTGGGCTTTACCTCGTCCGCGTGCTCAATGGCGTTTTCTACCGATTTAAACTGCTGTATTATCTTTGCGGCGGTCTTTTCGCCGACTGACGGCACCCCCGGCACATTATCGCTTGAATCGCCCATAAGTGCCTTCATTTCAATAAATTCAAGCGGGGTAACGCCGTAGACCTCCTCCACGTTTTTTGCAAAGTAATCCTCCACAATGGTCTGACCGCCCTTTGTTTTGGGTATGCGCACTTCTATCGTATCTGTGGCAAGCTGCAAAAGGTCGCGGTCGCCCGAAACTATAACGGGTGTAAAGCCCTGCTTTTCAGCCCTTACGGCAAGCGTACCCAAAAGGTCGTCCGCCTCGTAGCCGCCAAGCTCGACGGTTTTTATATCCATAGCCGCAAGCACGCGCTTTAAAAGCGGTATCTGCGGCCTTAATTCCTCGGGCATAGACTTTCGTGTGCCCTTGTACTCGGCAAATTTAAGGTGACGGAAGGTCGGCTGATGCACGTCAAAGCATACTGCGCACATATCGGGGCGTTCCTCGTCAAACAATTTAAAAAATATATTTAAAAAGCCGTAAACGCCGTTTGTATATTCGCCGTTTTTATCCGTTAAAAGCGGCATTGCGTAAAACGCGCGGTTTATAAGGCTGTTGCCGTCCAAAAGCATAATTTTGGGCATAGTTTTTCCCTCCGTAGGCTCCGATCAAAAACCGTTGTTTTTAAGGTCGGAAACCATATCTATAAATTTTTCCGTAACATCAAAGCCGCGGAAATTTTCTCTTTTTAAGTCAATTATATCGCCGTGCGAGATGCCGCGGATATGTTTGTTTTTAAATGTGCCCTTGTATGTGCCCCATTTTGCGGAGTCCTCGGTAACAAGGCCGTCATTTGGCTTGCCCGTGGCAAGGACTATGTAGGTGTAGGGCAGCGGCAGTATGCGGTCGCTGAAAATACCGCCCAGAACGCAGGCGTAGCTTTGGTAATAAACATTTTCCGCATCGGGACAGTTTTTGTTAAATTCCTCGGCGCCCGCAGAGGTAAGGTCGTGCGCTGCCGATCTGAAATCGGGGCGGGTATCGCCAAAGCGCTTAAACATATTATTTACATATTTTTCGCAAATATTAAAAAACGACGGCGGAAGCTTTACACAAAAATCCGCAACGGGCGAGCCGCGGTGAGGTGTACACACCGTAGTAAGGCTTGCCACATATTTTGCCATGCCAAGCTTTGAAATGGCGTAGCGCGAGTCAAGTCCGCCCTTTGAATGGGCAATGATATTGACCTTTTCTGCGCCTGTTTCCTCTATTACCTTTTTAATTGTGGCGGCTATATCCTCGGCGTTGTGGACTATATCGCCCCAAGCCTCCTGATGACCGTAATAAACGGTCGCGCCGTGCTTTTCAAGCGCCTTTGGTATGCGGCCCCAGTAGTTAAAGTAGTGCAGATCGCGAAAGCCTACCCCGTGTACCATAACTATGGGATATTTTGTTTGGCAGATATCATCGCTGCGCTCACTCTCTACCTGCTCTTTATAGCTGAAATACTCATATTCAAGCGCTGCCGTCCGTGCCATATATATCATAACAAAAAGGTTGACAATAGGCATAAACAGAAAAACTATACATAAAATGCGGTCTACAACATTTAACCAGGTGCTTGTTATAATTACCCTTATTATGCCCGACATAGCCAAGGACCATATAAAAACAAGCGTAAGTACAAGGTCGGTTATAAATACCCAGTTTTTCGGCTCTATGCCGCAGCGCGCCAAAAGCGTGTAATACAAAAATATTTGTATAAAGCTGCATAAAAAGCTGCCCGAAAGCTGTATCTCGCCGCCGTGCATGGCGTAAAGGCGTATGTTTTCGCCGCTTTGCTTTTTTGTGGGCAGAATAAAAAGCTTTGCCGCCGCCAAAAGGCTAAAAAGTAAAAACAGCACAAACCAAAGCCCGCAAAGGGGCGCAAATTTTAATATTATATAGCTTATGCCGAAAAAGTGCGGCAAAAACAACAGTATCAATGCAATGGATAAACTCAATTTTTCTTAACTTCTTTTCTATTTTACTTCTTTTGCAATTTTAGCACAAATATCCTTTTGCTCCTCGTCCGTTACCTTTGCAACGTGACCAGGGAATGAGGGCCAATCGCCCTTAAAGCGCGGGATAACGTGGATATGGTAGTGCATTACCGACTGCCATGCCGCCTCGCCGCTGTTTTGCAGGATATTCACGCCGTCTGCGTTTGTTGCCGCCTTGACTGCCTCGGCAACCTTTTTGGCAACAGCGTGCGCCTTTGCCACGGTGTCCGCGTCAAGCTCGAATATGTCCGCACCGTGCTTTTTGGGCAGAACCAGACAATGACCGGGGTTTGCGGGGTTTGCATCCAAAATAACGCGGAAATCCGCATCCTCGTATACCGTGTTTGTGGGGATCTCTCCGTTTGCTATCTTACAAAAAATACAATCGCTCATTTTTATAATTCCTCCTTTTAAATATGTCCTTTATTATTCGTAGCAGGGATAATCCCCGTCTATTACAAATTTATCCGGATGTGCTTTTATATAATCGTTCATCAGCTGATACGGGTTGTTATCGTAATAAAAATCATCCAGCGCGTTAAAACCGTCAAAGCCCTCGCTTTCGGATAATTTGTCGAGTGCCTTGCTTCGCTCGCTTTCGTCAAAGGGTACCGAACCGCCGAACATATCTATTGCCTTTTGAAAATTATCCGCACAGCCGTCCGCACCTATCATACGCATACAGTCCAGCGCGTCCTTCCAGACAACACCGGACGAATTGAAGAAAAATTGGTCATGACCGCCGTTGTTCACCTCCAGATCATACCAAAGCAGCGCAAGCATTTTTCGCTGTTCTTCGGTATAGGGTTCGAGGTCCTTGTTGTATTTTTCAAGTCCGTCGATGCTTACGGTGTTAAACAACGGGTCGATAATTTCGTAAACATCATATTTTCCCGCCGCAATATCTTCTTTTGTATATTTAAAATGCTTGACAGCGATGCCTTTTTCATTATCGGTTTTTGTAACTGTTTCCGATATTTCCGCATCCTGCTGCGGTACGGGCTCACCGCTGCCCTGCGCACAGCCCGAAAGTGCCGGCAGCAGGCACAGAAGTGAAAATGTAAATAATTTTTTCATTGTGTATGGAGTTCCTTTCAAAAGATATTCAGGCTGCTTTTTCTTCGCCGAAAAATCTGTCGTACCAAACCAAAAACATATATATCGTCCATATCTTGCGGCTGTTGTCGGCCTTGCCGGCGCGGTGGTCGTCAAGATATTTCATAATTTTATCGGTATTGAAATATTTTTTTGCACCCTCACTGTTAAAGGCGTGCTTTACCCTTGCGTAATACTTGTCCTCTTTCAGCCATACGCGAATAGGCACGGGGAAGCCAAGCTTTTTCTTGTTTGCGACCTCCTCGGGCAGGTAATCCTTTGCGGCCATTCTGAAAACGTACTTTGTGGCGCGGCGGTTTACGCGGTAATCCGCGGGTATCTTTCTTGCCACGTCAAAAACCTTTTTGTCAAGGAAGGGCACACGCACTTCAAGAGAGTTTGCCATACTCATTTTATCGGCTTTAAGCAAAATGTCGCCCACCATCCATAAATTAAGGTCGATAAACTGCATCCTTGTTACGGGGTCAAGACCCTTTGTAAAGTCGTAATAGGGCTTGGTTATCTCTTTATGGTCGTACTTGCCCGTGGGGTTTTTAAGTATCTCGGCACGTTCCTTTTCGCTGAACATTTTTGCGTTGCCGATAAATCTTTCTTCAAGATCCATAGAGGAACGGATGATATAATTCATACCCTTTACCTTAAACGGCATGGCGCGGCAGATATTTGCCATAAGCTTTCTTATTGGCTTGGGGATAGCCGTCATTATGCCAAGGTCCATAGGCTCCTTATAGATGTTGTAGCCGCCGAAAAATTCGTCTGCGCCCTCGCCCGAAAGCGCGACCTTAACGTGCTTTGATGCAAGGCGGCTTACAAAATAAAGCGCTATCGCAGAGGGGTCTGCCAGGGGCTCGTCCATGTGGTACTGCACATTTGAAAGGGCATCCCAATATTCTCTTGTGGTTATTATCTTGCTGTAGTTGTCTATGCCCACCTTTTCGGAAAGTGCCTCGGCATAGCCTATCTCGTTATATTTTTCATAGTCAAAGCCTACCGTAAAGGTCTTGTCGCCGTTAAAGGTGGCCGCAACATAGCTTGAATCCACGCCGCTTGAAAGGAACGAGCCTACCTCGACATCGCTTACCTTGTGGGCAAGCACGCTGTCCTTCATAACGTCCTCGACCTTTTTTATGCTGTCCTGAAGACCTGCCTCCTCGGGCTCGAATTTAGGCTGAAAATAGCGGCGTATTTTTATCTTGCCGTCCTTGTATGTCATGCAGTGACCGGGCATAAGCTTGTACACGCCCTTAAAAAAGGTCTCTTCAAGCACCGAATACTGAAATGTAAGGTAGTTTTCAAGCGCCACGGTATTAAGCTGTTTTTGGAATTTCGGAAAATCCAGAAAGCTTTTTATCTCGCTGCCGAAAACAAGGCTGCCGTCAAACTGACCGTAGTAAAACGGCTTTATGCCGAAAAAGTCACGCGCCGCAAACAGCTTTTTGTTTTTAAGCTCGTAGATCACAAAGGCAAACATACCGCGCAGGTCGTTAAGCATATCCTCGCCCTTGTCCTCGTAAAGGTGCAAAAGGGTCTCCGTGTCGGAGTGGGTAGCAAACTCGTAGCCTTTTTCGATAAGCTGTTCCCTTAATTCCCGGTAGTTATAGATCTCGCCGTTAAAGACTATAACTATGCTTTTGTCCTTGTTGTACATAGGCTGTGAGCCGTTGTCAAGGTCTATTATGCTGAGCCTGCGGAAGCCCAGCGTAATGTTTTTGTCCGAATGGGTGCCCGCGCTGTCGGGACCGCGATGAACTATGCGGTTCATCATATCGATTATTACGTTTTCCCTGTCCTTTACGTTGCCCGTAAAGCCGCAAAATCCACACATCTTATCCAACCTCCGAATGTTTGGCGTTTCGCCGTATATTTTCTGAAAATATAATCATATTTATTCACGATACCCATTATATCACTATATGTCAAATAATTCAAGAGTATAAGCCAAAAAAACGCATATTTTGTGAGGCGCTTTTTTATTGATACCGCATTATACAAAAACGGGAAAATTCAAAAATAATAGTATTATTGACAAAATTAATGGGATGATATATAATTTTTTTTGCAGATAATTTTTGGTTGTTTTATGGAGGGAGAAAAATGAAACATAAAATTTGGAGCCTGCTGCTTTGCGGGCTGATGACTTTTTCGGCTGCGGGGATATGCTGCGCTGCCGACAAGGGCGATGTGGATCTGGACGGCAAATTAACAGCCACGGATTCGTCATTTGCGCTGCAATATACGCTTGCGGGCGAACAGACAGGCTTTACCGATGAGCAGATAAAGGCGGCGGATTATGACGAGGACAAGATCGTTACGGCGACCGATGCGGCATTTATACTTCAAAAGGTGCTTGACCCCGATTTTGAGGTACCGTTAGTTCCCGAAAACCCCGACACCTCGGACGGAGTAGTGGTAAATAGTTTTTCCGAGCTGAAAAACGCCATAAAGTCCAAGGAAAAGAAAATTTATATAAACGGCACTATGGAATGCTCCGAGCAGCTTGCCTTAAGTGATTCAAATGCGGGTATGGAGCTTTACGGCCTTACCAATGCCGACGGCACGGGCGCTGCGCTGGATTTTGCAAAGTACCGTGATTCGCGCACAAGCAAGGGCGAGAGCAATACGGGCATATATATCAAGGGCTCGGGATATACATTTAAAAATCTAATTATTGAAAACGCAGGTGACTGCGGTGTAAGGATAAAGGGCGCAGACGCAGGCAACTGTGTATTTGAAAACTGCGTATTCCGCTATAATTTAAACAGCGGTTTTTCCGTTACCTCTTATGCACATGACAACAAGCTTTATAATTGTGACAGCTACCGCAACGGCGATATCGTACAGAAAAACGGTGACGATGCAGACGGCTATTCCGTCAAAATAAGCGCGGGCGCAGGCAATTATTTCTATAACTGCCGTGCGTGGGAAAACAGCGACGACGGTTGGGACAGCTATGACCGCGGCGACCTTGTGCCCGATGTTACCTATATAGAGTGTCTTGCTTGGCATAACGGCAATACCGAGACCTTTACGGGCGAGTATGACTACGCTATGGGCTATCCTCTGGATAAAAAGCTGCTTTATGTTCAGGCTATACTTAAATCGGATCCCGATTTTGAGGCAAAATACAACGCCCACACCGTTACCTCGTGGCCGAAGGTATCATACAGCTGCATTGGCTGCACCAATAATTACAATAACCTTTACAGCGGCTGGGGCGGCAATCCCAACGGCTTTAAGTTTGGCTCCTCGGCCTCACAGCCAAGTCAGTACCGCTATATCGAAAACTGCATAGCCTTTGACCACTACGGCAATAAGGCAAAGGCCGTTCAGTACCGTGCAAAGGGCTTTGACCAGAACAGCGACAGCGGCAACGGCGGCATCCATTATGATATGAAAAATATACTTGCATTTAACAATGTTGAAAATATACAAATGGCAAAAATGAATGCAGACAGCATAAGCGGCGTTGTATGGAGCTTTGATAACTGTATCGGCCCCGACAATAATATGTATCCCGACGAGCCCAGCGAGGGCATGACTATTGTCGAGCCCGAAAATAAAAACGAGCTGCGCGAAAAGGTTTATGCTTACCGCGATATGATATACGACTATGTATATAACGACAAAATACCGGGCAAGCAGATATGTGATGTATTCCCGAAATAAAAATTTGCCCGCAGCTGCTATATGCTAAAGCTTTAGCTTCATCATCAAAGCGGCAAGCCCCGCAAATGTTTTTCGGCGTCAGCGTATATCCGCTGTAAGCCGAAATTATTTGTGGGGCTTGCCGTTATCTATACCGGAATTTCGGCGGCAGAGGTTGAGCCTATACGCGCTTGCCGAAAAAAATGGGGAAGCTCAAAAGGCTGAAGCAGTTGTGTTTATAGCAAAAAATCTGTATAATTTTATTAATAACACCTTAAAATGTGTTGTAATAAATGTTTTTTTGTTATATTATAATAATAGAAATAAATATGCGGGAGGTAATTTTATGTTTGAAATAAACTTTGAAAAGGTCTATGCGCGTCCGCTTGAAAACGAGCCTTATTTCCTTGCTTTCCCACTTAAAAGGGGCGAGCTTTCGGATATAAGCCGCATTTATGTGGAGACCGAAAACGGCGTTTCTATGCCCGTTCAGGCAAAGGCGACCGCCTATTGGGATGACGGAAGTATAAAGTGGGCATTTATGCGCTCTGTGGCCGACCTGCCCGCAAATACAAATGTCAGGTACTACTGCGGTACCGAGGAACGCCCGCGCGAAAGCAGGCGCAGTATTGCAGGCGAGGACGGCAGGCATATCGACACAGGCGCTTTAAGTGCGGTCTTATCCGTAGAGGAAAACAAAATATTTGACAGCCTTGAATACGGCGGCAAAGAAATTTCTGTTTCCGCGCCAAAGCTTTTTATCCCCGACGGTGAGTGTAAATTTAAAATAAATAATTGGCAGACTGCGGAAAACGGCCCTCTCTGCGCTGTTATAGAGGGCTTTGGCAGCTTTTCCCGTGACAGCTTTGCAACGGATGCCAAAATAACGCTTACATTTTTTGCGGATAAGCCGTGGTTTGAGCTTGCGGTCAGCGTTATCAATACCACAGACGGCGATATAGATATGAACAGGCTGGTTATAGATTTTGATATCCGCGCCGAAAGGTATTATAATGCCATATCCAATTACGGCACAAGATATACCGAGGGCAAAAACGGTGAAAGCGTATATACCGAAATAAGCGCCGACTTTTTGCAGTACGAATCAAACGAGCATAATCCCGAGGTATTTTACGGCACCTTCTTCGGCGAATGTGCAAACAGCGAAACGGGCATATGTGCAAGTGTTTTTCAGGCACAGCAAAATTTCCCCAAGGCCATTGAAACGGGCCCCGAGGGTATGTGCGTTATGCTGGTGCCCGAGGATCATACCGTAACGCTTAAATCGGGTATGGCAAGACAGCAAAAAATACTTGTTGTTCCCCACGGCCCCGAGATTTCAAGGGATGAATTAAATCACAGAACCACCGTTTATCAGATGCCCGTAAGGCCGCAGATAAAACCCGAAATATTCGAGCGCGCGGGAGTTTTTGAAAATGTTTTTGCTAAAAATAAAATCAGTAAATACGAAATTTTTATGACAAGCAAGGCTGACGAACACGGCCGCGCCTACGGTATGCTGCATTGGGGTGATTTTCCCGATGGCGGCTATACGGCGCAGGGCAGGGGCGGCGGCAGGCTTGTGTGGACAAACAACGAATATGATTTTCCGCACGCCGCGGCGCTTATGTATGCGCGCACGGGCGTAAGACGCTATTTTGACTATAGCTTGGTTGCGGCAAGACATCAGATAGATGTGGATATTTGCCATTACAGCAAGGACCCGCTTATTTTTGAGGGACAGTACGAGCATTGTGCGGGGCATATAGATGCAAAAAAGGTGGCCTGCTCGCATCAATGGGTCGAGGGACTTCTGGATTGCTGGCACTTTACGGGCGACCGCGAATATCTTGATGCCGCGCTCGGCATAGGCCGAAATGTGCAAAGGCTGCTGGAGCAGCCCGTATTTCAAAAAAGCGGTCAGGCCAACGCCCGAGAAACGGGCTGGGCGCTGCGTACCCTTTCCGCACTCTATAAGGAAACAAACGACCCTGCCTGGCTTGAAAAATGCGACTGGATAGTGGGGCATTTTCACGAATGGGAAGAGGAATACGGTCTGTGGCTTGCGCCCTATACCGATAATACCGCTGTAAGGGTGGTGTTTATGATATCTATTGCGGTTTGCAGCCTTATGCGCTATTACAGGATAAAGCCAAAGCAGTCCACAAAGGAAATGATGCTGCGCGCGGTTGATGACCTTATAGAAAACGCAAGGCTTGACAACGGCCTGTTCTATTATAAGGAGCTGCCCAGCCTTAAAAGGCTTGGAAATAACCCCATAATACTTGAGGCGCTGACCTATGCCTATGAGCTTACGGGAAATGCCGATTATTTAAAGGCGGGTCTGCCTACGTTTGAATTTGTGCAGGGAAATGTTGCGTCTATGGTAAGCGGAATGTACAAGCGCAATGAGGATGATGCCCTGCTTAACGGACACGCCGGCACAAAGGGCTTTGCACAGATGATGGTGCCGTTTTGCACATATTATACCGCAGCCGAAAAGGAGGGTTTGCTTTGAGTCTGCCAAAGGACAGAATGATCTTATTAAGCTATGTAAATACACAGCTTCGTGATAATTACAGCTCGCTTGACGGCCTTTGCACCGCTCTGGGCGAAAGTAAAGAGGGCATAATAAAAGCCCTGGCCGAAATAGGCTATGTATATTCAAAAGAACAAAATGCATTCAAATAAAAAAAAGGGGCTGTTCAGCCTCTTTTTTTAATATGCGATCTTGCCGGAATTTCCCTTTGGATAATCGACCTCATAATCGCCCCTGCGTATATACACATAGTTTACGTTTGCGCCCGTGGAGCTGATCTTGACCTCTATGTCGTCATAGTTTTCGGGCTCTTCCACAAGGCTGTCGTCCTTGTTCCAAAGCTCGCTTGGGTCGATCGTGTCATTGGGGTCAAAGTCGTGTCCCTTGGAAAGCTCATCCGCAACATAAACGCTGGCTGCATTATACAGCTCCTTTGCGGTCCCTTGCACCTCTGCTTCGGTAGCTTTTGAAATATACGCCGTTATATTGGGTATAAGTATGGCTATAAGAATAACCATAATAGCTATTGTTACAAGCAGTTCAACAATTGAAAAGCCGTCGGTTGCTCCCGTTTTTTGAAGTTTGGGTCTCATTTTCTTCTCCTCTTTTTTGTTATAATATATCCCAACGTTGTTAATAAAGCTGCAGCCGAAATTACTGCGCCTGTTTTAAAATAAGGTGCGGTGTACCTTATTTCTATTTTATGACTGCCCTTGGGCAGAGTAAAGGCGGTAAATGCGCCTGCTGCTTCCTGTGTTTTTGTGGTTTTTCCGTCTATAAGCACTATTAGGCCCTTGTCATAGGCAATGCTTGAAAAAATCGTTTTTTCTTCGTCAAAGTGTGAGCTTGCGTATATCACACCCTTTTCCTCTTTTATATCGGAAAGGGCAGAGCCTTGCACCTGCGCCGATACGTCCTTTAAAGCTTCTGTATCCAGCCTTACTACGGTGGGTACCGTGTATTGAAGCTCGGTGCCTGTTTCTATTTCAAATGTAAGCGTATCGCCCTTTTCAAAATATCCGATATCATACGGCGTTCTTTCCGTTTCATAATTATATGTCATTGGCCTGCCGTTTATTTTAAATGTATAAACGGCGGGGCCGTTTTGCGAAAAATAAGTATCTGTACAGTATTCGCCCGCTGCGGGGACCGTAAATGTATATACGGCCGATGCAAGCTGTGTTTCGTCGGCTGCATAAAGGCTGCCGTCGGGCAAATTTGCGGGGCGCAGATAATTTAAAGCATCGTTTTGTGCGGTCAAGGCGTTTTTTAAAACGGGTGCCTCAAGCGCATATTCCTCATATAAGGGTATATCTCTGCCCGTTATCGCGCCGAGGAACAGCTGTCGGTTTGTAAAAACACCGTTAAGCGACACAGGGTCCAAGAAGCCTTGGCTGCAATCAAGCACGGCATTGTTTGCCGCAAAAATTATCGGAAATGCCGCGGTATTTTCAAGCACCCTTACAGAGGTATCGTCAAGCTTTTGCTTGTAAATATCCGTAAAAAAGCGCTTGGGTATATCGGATGTATCATTGCCCGATACCAATATATATTTTACGCCGAAAATGCTGTCCGTCACAATAGATGCATTGTTATGGAACAAGGCGTGCGGTGCGGGTGTACGCGCACCCATGGCTTTTGCAAATGCCGTTACTTTTTGGTTGGCGCTTGATGAAAAAAACGAGTATGAGTTATAACCGCCGTATAGCTGTGAAATAACAGATCGATCATTTATATCATAACTTCTGAAGAAGCCGCTGTCAAGCTTTTTTAATACTGCCGCATTGTTTTTTTCCGTATTCAGCAAAGAAGTATATATGCTTCTTTCGGGAAATACGGTTTTGTCGGCGATAACGGCAATTCCGCCAAAGGCGCTGTAAAACGCTTCGGCAAGTATAAATACCGCTATCGTTAGACAAAGGTGCTTTTTACATTTTAATATCACGGCAATGTAGGCTGCCGTAAGCACAAGGACTATGGCGGCATTTATCAGATATCTTGGTGTCGCTTCTGCCGACAGCGCGAGCCCGAGCCCCGCAACACACACAATAAACGGTATATAAAGGCGGTGCCTGCTTAATTTTTCGCTTTGCATTACAGCCCTTGCCGAAAAAATAAGATAAAAAAACACAGCGCCATACATAAAACGGGCATCAAATTCGTTTGGCAGACGGCCTATGTGCATAAGAAGATAAAGCGGCTTTATCGAAAGGGCCAAAAGCATAAAAACGGCCAGTACCGCTGTGATGATGCGTTCCCTTTTGGCGGCCTTGGGTGACAGAATAAGCATAAGTGTCAAAAATAACGGGATAATGCCGAAATATATGCTTAATCCTGCCTGCATGGCGGGCTTATCGGTTATGAAAAATAAAGCCGCAGCCACCCTTTTTATATCAAAAATAAACAGCGGGTCAAACGGCGAGCTGTCGAAGATGCCGTCGTAACCGCTTGTGACCGCCCCCATCTGGGGAAGTATAACCACCGCGCTTAAACATACGGCAAGCGCCGCAAGCAGACAAATATGCACCGTGCTGCGCAAAAAAGCCTTTGGATCGAATGCTTTGTCCAATATGATACAAAAATATATCATATATAAAAAGCACATTATACCGCTCATATAAGCGAAATAATAGCTGTTAAAAGTACAGGCGGTATATGCGGCCAGAAAAAGTCCGCCTTTTTTATCCGTAATTATGCGCTCCGCGCCCAAAAGGCACAGGGGCAGCAGCATAAAATTATTGATATTTAAAATAAGCAGTATATATAAAATAAACTGTGCGCACAGCGGATACAGCACGGAAAGCGCAATGCTTACACTTTTTTCGCAACTTATTATTTTGCTGCGGCTGAAAAAAATGTAAGAGTTAAGCCCGGTAGATCCTATTTTTAAAAGATATATTATTATCAGTATCTCCTGATAAAATTCCGCTTTTGAAATAAGAAACAGTATACTGAATATATCGTTAAAAAATATCATGCAAAAGGCATACATATTAACGCCAAAGCCGCATTCATATGACATGGGATAAAAGGCAAGGTTTTTTATCTTTTCTGCGGCCGAATATAATATCGGCAGATATTGTATACCAAGATCCGATGCGGTTATTGCCTTGCTGCCGAAAGGATATATCCCGACATGTACCAACGCCGTCAAAACAAAAAATACAGGCAGCAAAAAAACGATCGCATATGCAAGAAGATCGGTTTTATTTTTTGTCATTTTTGTTTCTCCTTACTAAAAGTACAATAAGACAGCAGAATGTGGCTATTACCGAAATAATTATACCGCATTTTAAATAGGGAGTGGTATAGGTTATTTTTATCGTGTGCTTGCCCGATGGTGCCTTAAATGCCAAAAATGCGTTTGCCGCACATATTTTTTCGGCCTTGCTGCCGTCAATAAATACATTCAAGCCATCGTTATATGCAATGGTCGTAAAAATAAGTGTTTCCGTATCGTAATTGCAGTCTGCCGTTACCGTGCCGTTTTCTTCGTGCTGGTTTTCGGGTGCGCGGCTTTGTATATATTCCGCTTCCTTGGCAAATTCTTTTGTATTCAGCTTTAAAAGCGTGGGCTTTGACATTGATATGCCCGTGCGGCGTACCATTATTTGTATATCTATGGTCTCACCGGCTTTATAGCGGCCAAGATCGCAGGAAAGACAGGGGGTGCTGAAACGGTAATCTGCGGGCACACCGTCAACCAAAAACATAAACATGGAATTGGAAATATCGTTTATGCCGATATTAAAATAAAAGGTGGCGCAGTATTCGCCGTCGTCCTTAACGGGATATGCATAATGTATTACGCCTGTTTCCTCGCCCGAGACCGCATAAGGTGTATCCTTTGAAAGCTTTGTGAGCTCTGCGGCGTAAATACTGTCCTCGTCGCCGTCGGGACGGCAGTTTATAAATTCGGCCTTTCCGATATCGCATCTTTCGTAAAGCTTGGTTTTGTGGCCGGTCACGGCATTTAAAAATAATTCCTGATTCATAAAGGCCGCATCTATGGAGGTATTTGCGTCACTAAATGCTTCCGCGCAGTCGGTCACGGCTTCTTTTGCGGCAAACATAACGGGAAATGCAAGGGGATTTTTATATATCTCGTATTTGTCCGTGCCGCATATTTTTTCATATGCGTTTATTCTGCCGCGTATGCCCGAATAGGCGCCCTTGCCGTTGATATCGGTAAGCTTTTGCGATATATCGTCGGCAATAATGTATTTTACGCCGAGTATGCTGTCGCTTACAAGTGTGCCGTAGCAGTTTGTCAATAAATGGTCGGCGGGAGAAAGACAGCCGATATTTCTTGAAAATACGTTTACAAGCTGGTTTGCGGCAGAGGAAAAAATAGTGTAGGAGTTATATCCCGTTACAAGCGGCGCAAGTATAGAGGTCTCGGTAATATCGACCTGCCTGTAAAAGCCGCTGTCGGCCTGCTTTGTATAATTAAAGGGCTCCTTTGCCGCGGCGATCGTATCGGTCCATTGCTGTCTTTGGGGATAGCCGTCGCGTACTTTTAATATAGATATCCCGTTAAAACAGGTAAGAAAAGCCTCAAATACAATTAAGCAGGATATTATTTTTGCGGCCGAACGGCGGCTTAATACGGCCGCTGTATATGCCAGCGCAAATAATATAAGCACAAGGCTGTTTGCAAGATAGCGGATACTGCTTTGATAGGAAAGTGCCGCATTAAGACCGATCAAAAGAAGTATTAAGGGTATAAAAAGCAATTTTTTGTTAAGCTTGGTGTACTGCATAAGCGCCCTTGCGGCAAATATCAAAAACATAAATGCCATACAAAAGGCAAAACGCGCATTAAAGGAGTTTGGCAAGCGGCCCATATGCATAATTATATACAAGGGCGCGAATGTCAGGGCCGCAATGTAAAACAGGGCTGCGGCGGCTGTGGCGATACGCTCTGTTTTGGATATGCCTTTGGATATTATAAGCATAAGCGTAAAAATAAGCGGGGCCGTGCCAAAAAAGATATTTAATTTTGAATATACCGCTTCGGTGTCGGAAATAAGCAGCAGACCGTGCATAAGCTCCTTGAAATTAAGAAAAAATATACCGGTTTGTCCGTTTGTATTTGTTGTGGAGCTGTAGCTTAAAAGTACATTTGCGGCGGCGGGAATGGTCATCGCACCGCTTAAGCATATGCCTATGCCTGCAGCAATGCAAAGCAGGCAGGTGTATGTAAATATACCGCGAATAGGCTGTTTGCACATGGCCGAATAGTAAATAAGGTAAATAAAGCAGCATACACCTGTGATATAGGCGTAATAAAAGCTGTTCATTACACACAAAAAATAAAAAATCACAAACAGGGCGGGACTTTTTTTGTTTACTATACGTTCAACAGCCAAAAGGCTAAGCGGAAAAAGAAAGATGTTTCCGACAAGCGATACTAAAAGGCTGTAAACAATGCTGTGCATACATAGGGCGTACATTACCGATAAGGCCGCGGCCAAATACGGCGAAGCGCTGCGCGTAAGGGTGGAATGTCTGAAGTATATGCAAGCAAAAAGCCCGGAAAGGCCAATTTTAATTATATATGTAAATAGAAAAACTTCCTGATAAAATTCGATGGGAATAAATAAAAACAAAATATTTAACGGGTCGGTCAAAAGAGAAATGCCCCACAAAAACAGGTCTGTGCCAAAACCGCTGCCATAGCTGAAAAAAATATTGCCGCCTGTTTTTATTTGGGTAGAGATAGCCGCCGCAAGCGGCAAAAATTGTTCACGAAGATCGGATGCGGCCATACTTAAATGACCTGCCGGATAAACACCGACAAAAGCAAATGCAAGTGTTAAAAAAACTATGGGCAAAAAAAATGATAAAATATATTCGCTGCGTATTTTAAAATGTGTAATTTGTTTTTGCATTTTTGTGCCTCGTTGATAAATAAAATAAAAGGGTCAGTGTTGTTAAACACCAACCCTTTTTGTTAAATTTTAGTGTTACTAAACACGTTTGAATTAAACAGCTAAATTATTTAGCTACAGGATACTGAGGAGTTGTACCAGTAGGAGCGTTGGATGAAGACCATG
>CAMVJD010000049.1 GCA_947167715.1 uncultured Eubacteriaceae bacterium | reverse complement strand
GTTTGTTAAGTTTGTGTTAATTGTCAACCACACCAGTTGACAAAGAACCTTTTTATTTATGCGGTTTTATGGTTCAATATCCAGATAACATCAAGCATATCTATATTTCCGTCCGCCTTGACATCCGCCTTATCCAGCACATCATCTGTCAAATGTATGACATTGCTTATATGCCTTAAAAGCAGGGCGGCATCGGTATTATCCACCCAGCCGCTGCCGTCTATATCGCCCTTTAGGTATGCGGCTTCGGGAATGGTTATTGTTTTCATAAATGCCACATATTTATCTTGCTTATTTGTAAGCGGTATTGTCTCGCCGTTTAAGTAACCTATGGGCGAGTCGCTGAATCCGTAGCCATCCTCGGCAGTCACAACAGCAAAATAAACATACGGCTTATTTGCCGCAAACGTTGTTTCGCCATCATCGGTCACAAAGCCGCCCACAGCACTGCAATGCTTTGTTTTTGTACTAACGCCGCCGTAATCGCTTACATGATCGCCGCCGCAGATATTTTCAAGCCCGGGCAGCTCCAGCTCTACGACATTTATCTTTTTTGCCACGCCGATCTGTATCATTTCCGACCTTTCAAAATAATTTCCCGAATGGTCGTAAACCTGACAGTAGACAAATTTATCCGTGATATCCTCGGACACATTTTCAAGCACAAGGGTATCGGCGGTATCGCTCATATTTACCATATCGCACCAACCCTGCTCACTTGCATAGCTCCAGGTTCTCGGCACGCCGTTTTTATCCGTGATGAACCATTTATATGCGTAAGCGTTGTCCGCCTGTATTTTTACGCTTGTGCCGCCGCCGATATACGGCACCTCTTCTGCCGTCGGCTGTGCGGTTATAACGGGCTTTGCGTATTTGGAAACATAAAACTCCCCTGTTTCCACATACTGCGCTGGTCTGCTTAAATATCCTTCGGACTCGTAAATAGTCAAGCGCCACATACCCTCGGTAAAGTTTGTAAAGCTTTCGGGAAATTCAGGGTCGGCAAAATCACTTGCTTTAAAGTCCGTTTTTGTCATTACAAGATCGCCGTTTTTGTAATAATTCACCTTTACGGGCATAAAGTTTACCTTATAGCTTAATATAACGCCGTTTTCTCCCGACGGTATCATAGCATCATGCGGCTGCGACAAAAGCACCGGCTTATGAAAACTTATAGTAAACTCGTCACAGTCCTCATAGTCGTACTCGCCCGTGCCGTAATAGGCGCGTATCATATACGCCTTGTAAGCGCGTGTAAGCGTATGTGTCATCGTGTAGTCCTTTTGCAAAAGCTGCTTATCGGTAAAGCCCATATCGGTTATGGTCTCCTTAACAGCGCCGTCTTGCCATATTTCGACCTTAACAGGCTTAAAGGATGTACGCCACGACACCTCGTACTCCGTCCTTGTCTGCGATGCCACAATACTCTCGGGCTGCTCACAGAATTTCGGCTTTTCGACAAGCTTGTTGTAATATATCCTGCCGTAGAGCATCGTGTCATAGGCATCCTGCGGATTTCGTCCCCTTGTTACACTTCCCGTTCTTCCGTGTGTTTTTCCGTAATCAACGACCGAAACGCCGTTTATATATATTTTTGCCCTTGTCAAATTCCAGTATGAGGGGTTGGTACACAGTATATTCATATCCAGTATGTATTTTTTGCCCTCAAAATACTTTGTAGTGACATCATTATAGGTATCGGCTACAGGCGGTATGGACTCCTTGTTGCACACGCCCCAATCACAGCCGTACATTATCAGATCATTTGCCGCCTCGGGCGGGAATATCCCCACTATTTTAAGCTCGGGGTTTATTATTTCATCGCCGTAAACGGGGTCCTTTATCTCGCCCTCAAGGTAAACGCTTTTAATATAATTTCCGTCATCATCGACATTTAATACAAAGCTTTTGCTGTCGCTGCCGTTGGCGTTTTCCGCACGGACGGTAAAGGTAAACTTACCCGACTCCTCAATGGTGCCCGAAATAACATTGTCCTTCATGGAAAGACCCTCGGGCAGACCCTCAACAGACCAGGTAATAGGCTGATAGCCCGCCGCATTCAGGCTGAAAGAAAACGTGTCGCCTATTACATTTTTAAAGGTCTCATCGCTTGTGGTTATCACGGGCGGGTCGGTCTCCGATGCCTGTACGCGGTAGCTCTTACTAAATACATAGGTTTTTGCGTCATACGGCGAATCCATAAAGGTCCCGTCGGAGTATCTCAAAAACGAGGCCTCGGAATAACCCGTATTCTTGTAAAACCAGTATTGATCAACATACGCAGGCTTTATCGCCACCTTTAATCTAAGGGTGTAGGTATTGCCGACAGCGAATTTTTCGCCTTTTTTACACGGATTACCGTTTCTGTACCAGCCAAGCTCCGCATCCTCGTCAATATATACGACATCGATCGCCTCGGCGGGGTCGGTGCTTTTTATGCGGAAATTTGCGGGTATTATCTCATCGCCGCTTTTCGGTGTCATACCGATATCCACATCACCGTCAATATAGACCGTCTTTATCTGCGTTGAGGCGTAAACCGCGGATGTCATAAGCATACACGCAAGCACCGCCATTAGTGCAGCAATAAACAGCCTTGATTTTTTTTGCATTTAACATACCTCCTATTTTTTTAATTTTCCCATAACTGCCTTTATCTCTCCCGTTATCTCGCCCGATGCCGTTATGGTCACGCCGTAAACAACAGCACCCACAAGCACCAGCGCCAGCATTGTAATTTTTGTATACGGTATATGTGTTTTTAACAGCATAAGCGCCGCATACATAATAAGGCCGCTGCCTATTATCCTTGTATAGGTAAGGGCGGGCAGCTGCCATTTGATATATTTTCTTGTGCCGAAGCGTGCCAGCAGGAAATATACAAAAAAACCGATAAACGTAGTTACCGCCGCCACATAGTAGGTTTTAAAAACGCGGATAAAAATTAAATTAAGCAGTACATTTACAACGCCGCCTATAAGTGAGCGCTTGAAAATAGCCTTTGTATTCGCGGTAAGCTCCCAATGCTTTATCGAATACTCGGTAAGGCCCAAAAACATCATACCCAGCGCCACCCAGAACATAATGGTATTTCCCTCAAAATACTTTTGGTCAAACAGCGCCGCAGCAACAACATCGCTGACAGCCGCAACGCCAAGCACGGCGGGAACGCTTAAAATAAGGTACATCCTGACCGCCTCGCTGATAAGGCGCTCGGTAAGCTCTTTTTTGCCCTCGCTCCACATCCTTAAAATAGTGGGATAGCTGCCGCGCATAACGCTTGCCGAAAGCAGGGTAAATGCCGTTGCGATAAGGCTGTAGTTGGTTTGATATATGCCCGCCATTTCAAGGCTTAAAAGTCCCGAAACAATGTAAATATCCGATTTATTTAAAACAGAGGTGGTTATCATATTGCCCATAAGCGGCATACCGTACTGTTTTAACTCGTTTTGAATTTCCTTGGAGCCGTTTTTGGCGTTAAGATATTTGAAAAATCTTAAATTTAAAAGGCCTATAAGCGACACGGTGCCGTCGGTCAAAAAATAGCTTAAAAATATCCATTCCACGCGGCTGCCCCAAAGCTTGCAGAACAAGCACATAAAAAGCAGTCTGCCGCAGACGGTTATCATACTTAACAAAAGGTTTAATTTTGCCTTGCGAAGTGCCGCCAGCATGGCTATAACAAGCTGTGCGGTATTGTAGGCAACAAACCACGCCGCACACAGCAAAAGCAAAAGTGGAGTGACAACGGGCTTTAATTTGGCCGTAAGCGCAGCAAACGAAAGTCCCGCCGCCCAGTCAAAGCTGCTGCCGAAAACCATATACAAAAGATGCATAAAGGCCAGGGCCGCCAAAATGACCAGGGGCGTAAAAATTATGCCCATAATATTGCTTTTTGCCCACGCCAGAAAAACCGTGGTGTAAAAATTGGTCTCGCGCTTTTCCAGCTGATATTTATTGATATAGCGCATTACCGACTGCACAAGCCATTGAATCGACACCATACCCGCCGTTGTGACCGCAATATTCACGGTAGAATAATGCCCCATCATCGCAGGCACAAACAAAAAGGTCATTACCGACATAGTAACCACGCCGACAACGCCCTCTATGCCCTTTGCCGCCATATATATAATTGTGTCCTTGGCCATACGGCCCTTTTGCTTGCTTTGTTCAGACATAATTTATCTCCCGTTAAAATTTCTAATATATTATTATAACATAATTTTAACGGGTGTACAACTGTTTTAATATGATTTTTTTACGGGTTTTTATATATCGCCGTATCCCACCGCGGATATGTACTTTAATATTACTCCAAAAACAATTCTTTGTAGCCGTAGAACATTGTCAATGATATTCGTATTCCGCAGAAATAAATTTCTGCTACATACTCATAACCAACGGAATTGCAAGCAATTCCAAATTCAGTGGGAGCTTGGACTCCCACTGAATTTTAAGTAAGCACCCCCGCTTTAGAAGCGGGGGACTTCTTTAGTTGGTTAAAATCCACATCATCGGCAACCATATTTATATATTCCTCCCGCGGCAGCTCAAAATACGGCTCGGGCAGATAATATCTTTCATTGTCCTTGTAAATATAAAACGATAGCCTCTCATAGCCGCGTTTTTTAGCCGATTCCATAACATCGTATATATTTGACAGATAGTCAAGCTTATCCTTGGCATAGGTATTTTGAATACATACTTCTATACGGTCAGCCTCAACGGCGTTTATAGCCGATGCAAGCTCTTTATATCCTGCCTTGCTTGCCTTGTACAGCAAGCTTCTTTGTCGGGGCGTACAATCACAGTATATCCCCACTCCGACATATATTTCCCTGTCGGCTGCATCCTTTACGCCGTTTCTTATATTTGAGTTGACTTTATCCTTGATCTTTTCATCTATTTTCCAATCGTTTAAATCGCAAATTTCAAGTTCATTGTTTATTATCAATTTGCTTATTATATCGTCCGCGTTTTTGCCATAATAATATTCATTTTTGGGATAGATTCGGGAGGTATCAAAAACCGCATAATCCCCTTCATATACCTCGGCTATGTAATTTTCCGCCATTTGCCGTGTTTTGGCACGGTGCCACGGCGTAAGGCACTTCCATACATCGTAGTTTAAAAGCAAAAAGCCAATTGCGGCCAATAATGCGGCCGATAGGGCAATACTTGTTTTTTTATCCATATATGTCACTCCTTGCTTTGATAAAAACGGTAAATATGTTGCCTGTGAAAAACTTATGATCTTTTATGAGCTTTATTTATAAAACAAAAAAGACCCGCTTTTGTGATAAGAATTAAACATAAAATCACCCCTTGATTTATGCAGATATACCAATACTCTTCCTTTGTAATAAAAGTATATGACATATTTAACAAAAAGTCAAGGGGTTATTTGTTAATTTTTATTGATTTTTGTTAGCCGACCTCATATCTGAATACATTTCCGTCGGCCTTTATTTTAAGCAGTTGGTTACCCGAAAGGCTTACATACCTTATGCCGTCCTTAAGCGTAACGCCGCTGCCCGAAGTGCTTACAACAATTATATTTTTGTTGTGTTCAAGCACGGCTGTCTTTAAAATATCCATAATTGCGGCGCGTTCCCGCGCATCCTTGATGCCCGTATTGCTTAAAAGGCTCTTGTCAAGGCAAACTGCCACGGTCGGCTTTGACATATCGTTAAGGTAGGATCTTAAATACCTGAGCTGCTCGCTGCCGTTTGCGGTAAGTGTGCCGCCCGAGCTTGCAAGCGTTACCACGGATACATTTCCGATCTCCTTTGTTTCATAGGTGTCACTCCAGTAGGCATCCGCGCCAAGGCCTGCCTTTGCCGCTATGACTGCCTGACTGCCGCCTATGCTGTCAAGGCTGCCGCGCATAGGGTCGGCAAATTCCTTGGAAACAGAGCTTGTACTGCCGCCTATTACCGCACCGATATTGTCGATATACACCGTGCCGCTTATCTCGTCCGTGGTGTTGAGTGATTCAACGCAGAATTTTTCAATTTGTATAGGCGAAACGGCTCCGGTCGGCACGGCTGCCTTGCCCTGCTGCCAATCCGCGCCCGAAAGCGAGCTGTCAAACACAAGGCCGTAGCTTTTGTCATTTGCATCGGTTATTATTGCCTTTAAAATACAGCCGTTTCCGCCGCCCTTGTACCAACAGGTAAGGTCGCGTGTGCCCGCGGGGAGGGGTATAGGCTTTTTAAGCTCGCAAAATACTGACTGGGTAGTTGTTTTATTGCCCGCAAAGCCGTAGTTTAAGGCAATTGAGCGGCTGCCGTCTATGGCAATGCCGTTTGTCTGACTTGTGCTGCCCGTTATGCCCTCGCCCGAAACAGAAGCATATAAGCTTCTTTTTGATTCAAAGCTCATAACACTTGCGTACTGCGTGCCTACCGTAACATTAAGGCTTGCCGAGGCCGCGCCGCTTTTTGCGGTAACTACCACATCGCCCGCCGCCTTGCCGTAAAGTCTGCCGTTTTTGATATAGGCAATATTTTCGTCGTTTACGCTCCATTCTATCTTGCTGCTGTCGGCGGGTATCGCAAAACCGTCACGGTTTATTATATCCGCGCTTAACTGCGCGCTTTCGCCAATATCAACGCTGCCGCTTGCAATATTTACCGCAAGGCTTGCCGCACCGCCCAGCACCTTTACCTTTATGCTGCCGCTTGCGCTGCCCGCAGCCGCCGTTATGATATAAACGCCCTCCTCCTCGGGGGTAAAAATATTACCGTTCCAGCTGCCCTTTTTATCCGCGGAATATGTCACATTTTGCGTTATGGGCGTAGCATTTAAATTGTTGTCAAGACCCTTTGCATACACCGCCGAGCCAAAGTCCTTAAACATTATGGCATCCTCGTTTTCAAGCGAAAGAGAAAGTGATGAAAGACCCGTGCTTTCGCCAACGCCCGAAACGCCGAAAGCATTTGCGACACGGCGCTGTGAGCCCTCACTTGGATCGTTTATTACCTCTATGCCGCCCGTTTCCGTTTCTATTGCCATTGTGGTGGAGCCGCCGCCGTCAAAATGTATGGCGTCATAGCACCCAAGGTCGGACATAATGCCCGCCGCCTCGTAGTGCGTTGCGCCGATGCTGTCGCCGCGGCCGTCTATGCAGACCACATACACCTTTGTTTTATCCTTGTTTACACCTATCATCGTGCGCGGCTGTCTGCCCGATATGATAAGGCCGTTTTCGACCGTCTCGCCGTTTCTTAATATCTCGCCGCCGCCCGAAATGCCAAGCTGCACCGAGGATATCTCCTTTTCGGGGCGGAAAACAAAGGTCTCGTTTTCGGAAAAGCCCACACGCTGACCCACATAAAATTTACCAAGCTGTGCCGCCGCGGTGGATTTGTTCATAACTATCACATAGCCGCCCGATTCAAGCGCAGGCACATCGACGGTCTCGCCCGCGCCGCTTATATCCACTATCGTGCCCTCGTTTACAACTATTTTTACCAAGTCGCTTCGGTGGCCGTCAAGCGCCGCCGTACTGCCTATCGCATTTCTGTCAAAATAAACGGGCTTTGAAAAATCGGTATATTTGTTTTTTGCGCCCATTTCAAGGCCGACATCGCCCGCACCGTAAAGACCCATGCTGGTTTTTACATAGTCTATAAACGGCGTGCCGTCCGTACCCACAAAAAAACCGGCGTATTTATTTGCCGAGCCGTTGTAGTAGTTCTGTGCAGCCTCCATTTTGCCGTTTCGTGCCACCTGACCCATACTGCTCATAGGCGAGCCCGAGCCGAAGAAATCCGCATTTACGGCCGCCTTTACTTTATAGGTATTGGCAAAATCGCTTACGGTGTGCTTGCCGCCAAGCTCCGATGCCGATTCCAGCACCTTCATGCCCACATTGTCGTCATGCGCGTCTATCTCCAAAACATAAATATCCATCCAGCCCGCCTTGTAAAGCCGTGATATCTCCTTGTACACAACGCCCTTTGTAAGCGTGCGGCTTTGTATTTTCTCATATAAAAGGTCGCTTGAGGATGCCTGTACATTTACAGCCGAAAGCGACATAATAAAAGCTATGGCGGCGCTTATTGCCGCCTTTATCTTATTTTTCATTTTTATCTCTCCAATTTCGGAATATTTGTGAATATCATCGCTATTTAACTATATCACTAAATAAAATAAATTTCAATAAAATCGGGATTTTGTAAGAAAATCGTAAAATATTATAAAAGAGCGTTAAACCATTTTTTCTCCCGCAAAAAAAGCCCCCGCAAAAAGCGAAGGCTTTAAAGTAAAATTATCTTCTTAATCCCTTTCTCTTAAGAAAATCGGGGATATCTATGCTGTTGCCGTCAAGCTCACTTGCCTTTGAGTGTACCTCATCATAATGGCTTTTTACCGCGCTTTGTGCGGGTGCCGTAAGCTGCGGCTGGGGCTGCGGCTGTTCGGCTGTCGGCTCGGGCGCACTTACCTCTGCCTCTTGCTCGGCTGCATCCTCTTCTATCTGTTCAAAATGCTCTATCGTCTTTGTAAAGCTGGGGCGTGTGCGTGTAACAGGTGTACCAAGCATACTGCCCTTGTCGATAAGACCCGTTGCAACGATGGTAACGATGACCTGATCGCCAAGCTCCTCGTTAACGGATGTACCAAAAATAATTTCAACCTCGGGATCAAGCGACGAGGAAACCATCTCCGCCGCCGACGCAGCTTCCAAAATGGGAAGGTTGCTGCTTGAAGAGAAGTTTATCAGCACGCTCTTTGCGCCGACAATGCTTGTCTCCAAAAGGGGAGAATTGATAGCATCCTGCACCGCAGCCTCCGCGCTGTTTCCGCGGCCTACACCAAAGTGAGCAAGGCCCTTGTTGCGCATGACCGTGCAAACATCGGCAAAGTCTACGTTTATCATACCCGGCTTTGTGATAAGGTCGGAAATACCCGTTACGCCCTGATATAAAACGCTGTCGGCCTTTTCAAAGGCCTCTATCATAGTGGTCGTCTTATCCGAGATCTCAAGAAGCTTCTGATTGGGGATAACAATAAGCGTATCCACATTTTCCTTAAGCTTTTCAACACCGTCAACGGCATTTGTCATACGCCTTTTGCCCTCAAAATTAAAGGGCTTTGTAACTACCGCAACGGTAAGTATGCCCATATCGTGAGCAAGCTTTGCAATAGACGGTGCAGCGCCGGTACCCGTGCCGCCGCCCATACCTGCGGTGATAAACACCATATCAACACCCTCAAGCACGGAGCGTATCTCCTCGCGCGACTCCTCTGCGGCCTTTTCGCCAACCTCGGGACGTCCGCCTGCGCCAAGACCCTTTGTAAGCTGTGCGCCGATGGTTATTTTACGATCCGCATTTGAATTGTTAAGATCCATAGCATCTGTGTTGACCGCAACAAAATCAATGCCCACAGAGCCGTTTGATATCATACGGTTTACGGCATTTCCACCGCCGCCGCCAACACCAAGCACAATAATTTTGGCCTGATTGTTGAATGTGCTGTTGCTTTCGTCAATTAACTCGATCACTTTAATTTCCTCCTAAGTTTTATCTATACTAAACAAATTTCTGAAAATACTCCATAATAAATTGATTATACACCATTTTAAAATTAATTTCAATAGATTTAAGCAAAAATCCAAATTTTTTTTATTTTATCAGCTTGTGTAGGTAAAAGTCGGGTTTTTAAGCGTAAGATCCAACGTACCCGGAATGGTTGTATCAAGATTTTTCAATATTTCTATAAGTGTAAGTATACGACCCGTCGAGCCGTCGTTTTCGCCGTAAATAACCTGTATGCTGCCGCAGTAAAAGCGTATATCCGACGGATTTGAAATATCCACCTTTAAAACATCGTTCATCAGCTGATATTTGTTAAACAGGGCCGAAAGCTCTATCATGGCGTCAAATGCCTCGGGGTTATCGGTTTTAAGCGGTTCGCCCACCGTAAATGTGTCAAATTTAAGCCCCATTATTATCGGCGCGGGATGGTTTATTGTATTTTGCACATCGACCACAAGACCGTTATCGCTTAAATACAGATAGCTTCCCGTAAATTCAACATAGCCCCTTATTTTGCGCTCTGTCACATTTATTTCTATCCCGCGCGGAAAGTGCTTTATTACCTTGACATCCTCTATATAATTGTTTTTTTTAAGCGCCTGCTCGGTGCGTCTTTTGCTATAAGCAAATATATTTTCATTATTATCGCGCGCAGCCGCAATTATTGTATCGCTGCTTACCAATTCATTACCCGTTACCGTATAGTCCGTGATATGAAACACGGGCAAAAACAGCAGCAAAATAACGGTAAGCACCACACACATACCCAGCAGCGCCGCAATAGTGCCTGATTTTTTCACACAAGATCTCCTATTCAAAATAATACTAAAGCTTCCGAACTTTCTGTTTTGAAGCAATTTTCGGGTGCACCCTTATATTAATAATAAATCCATAAAGCGGGTTTTGTCAAGCCCTATACTTTATTTTTACACCTATAAGCGACATTTTTTTACATATATCCTCGTATCCGCGCAGGATATATTCGCCGCCGTCCACACAGTTTCCGTTTTCTGCCGCAAGCCCCGCAAGCAGCAGCGCCGCGCCGCACCGCAGATCGCAGGCGCGCACCCGCTTGCTTTCAAGCGGTCCGTTAAGCCCGCGCACCGTAAAGGTACGCTCATCGTGTATTTCAATATCGGCGCCCATTTTTTTAAGCTGGGGTATATGTCCAAGCCTCGACTCAAAAATATTTTCACGCACAAGGCATTTTCCGTCCCCAACGGACAAAAGCGCCGTAAGCTGCGGCTGAAGATCGGTGGGAAAGGCGGGATACGGCGCTGTTTCCACATATTCGGGCAAATAAAGATGCTTCGGCGCATCAATATAGATATTTTTGCCGCCCGATTTTATTATACAGCCCATATCCTCCAGTATCCCGATAAACGGCGCTATATTCCCGGCCTCCGCATTTTTTAAAAAAAGCTCTCCGCCGGTTATTGCCGCAGCCGCAAGATAGGTGCCCGCCTCTATCCTGTCCGGCATCACCCTATGAAGCGCCCTGCCCAAAAGACCGTTTTTCCCCTTTATTTTAATTTCCCTGCCAAAGCTTATCTCTGCGCCCGCAGAATTTAAAAACCTGCACAGATCCTCTATCTCCGGCTCTAATGCGGGATTTATGACAACGCTTTCGCCCTTGGCACAGGCAGCTGCCATTATTGCGGTCTCGGTCGCGCCAACGCTTGGAAGCGGCAGGGATATTTCTGCGCCGAGCAAGCCGCTTTGTGCGCTTGCACTTATCATATCGCCGTTAGTTTGCGTTTTTGCGCCCAATTTTTCAAGTGCATACAAATGAAGATCCACAGGGCGGGAGCCAAGGCAGCAGCCTCCCGGCATATAGACCGCCGACTCGCCGAAGCGGCACAAAAGCGGCGCAAGAAACAAAACGGACGAGCGCATTTTACCGCAAAGCTTTGCAGGCACCGCCGCGCTTTTTTTGCCGTTTGGCTCCACAAACACGGTCTCTCCCGTCCTTTTAAAAGTAAAGCCCGATGTTTTTAATATTTCCGCCGCAGCTTCTATATCCGACAATCTCGGACAGTTTTCAAGCACGGCGCTTTCGCACAGCACCGCTGCCGCCAGCTCCGGCAGAGCCGAATTTTTTGCACCGCTTATACTTACCTCACCACTGACGGGCATATCCGCGGCATAAACAGTAAAACAACTCATACTGACCCGCTCCTTTGCTATAACTACTTTTAATCTATGAAAATACACAAAAAGCGTTACAGGAGCATATTTTTCCTGTAAGACGGGAAAAATGGATAACAACAATGAATACTGCAAAAACGGTGGTTAATATGAAAAAAATTCTTTTATCCCTTATAGGAACACTATTTATGGCGTTGTCACTTAATATTTTTCTTGATCCCTCCGGACTTATTACGGGCGGAGCAACGGGACTCGGGGTTATTTTTGCCCATTTAAGCCGCCGTTACCTGCCGTTTGTTATACCGCTATGGGCAACAAACCTGGCAGTCAACATACCGCTTTTGGCGGCTGCTTTCAGGCGGCTCGGGCATGAGTTTACGCTGTCAACGCTGTTTGCCACACTTGCGTTGAGCCTGTTTTTAAAAATAACTGCGCTTATACCCTTCCCCGTGTATGCGGATAACTTTATAAATTCTGTCTTTGGCGGTGCGCTTATGGGGCTTGGCGTGGGCCTTGTGCTGTTTGCGGGCGCTTCCACGGGCGGCAGCGACCTTTTGGCCGCCATAGCACATTCCCGCAACAAAAGGCTTCGCATTTCCGCGCTTATTTTTATGACCGACTTTACCGTGCTTATACTCGGACTATCGGTATTCGGCGAGATAAAAACCATGTACAGCGTTGTTTCCGCATATGTCAGCGCAGCCGCCGTCAAGCTTGTATCCGAGGGCGCCGGCTTTGCGCGCGTTGTTTTTATCGCAAGCAGCATACCCGAGGAGCTTGCCGCAGAGCTGATGCATAAAATACACCGCGGGGCGACCGTGCTTTACGGCAGGGGTGCATATACGGGTGCCGAAAAAAATATTGTTATGATGGTGGCAGCTAACGGCGAGATACCAAAAATAAAGCAGATCGCCGCCAAAACAGACCCAGGCAGTTTTATGTTTGTTTCCGATGTACGCGAGGTATTGGGCGAGTTTCGGTAGTTCGTTATTTTAACAAAAATAAACGATTTAAAGCCCTTAATGTTGTTAAATGTGCCATTTTTTCAACTTTTTTGTGCTATTATTATGGTTTAAACCATTTTTGCCCCCTTAATTTATACATTTCTTTCTCATTTTGTTCAAAAGTTACAGGGGCAAAAAACCCTTTAAACAATTTGCACAAATTGATAAGCCGTAATTTGTACAATAAAGATATAGAGAGTTTCCCCAAAATAAGGTATTATAATAATAAGAGAAACGGCATTAACGGGCGTATTATGCATTGCCCCCAGCCGCTAAATTAAGGAGGAATAATTAATGGCAGAATTAAAATTAAAAAATATCGTTAAGAAATATCCTAACGGTTTTGTCGCAGTTAAGGACTTTAGCCTTGACATCGCTGACAAGGAATTCATCATCTTCGTTGGTCCTTCGGGTTGTGGTAAGTCAACCACACTTCGTATGATCGCAGGCCTTGAGGATATTTCCGCAGGTGAACTTTACATCGGTGATAAGTTATGTAACAACGTATCTCCCAAAGACAGAGATATCGCGATGGTTTTCCAGAACTACGCTCTTTATCCTCATATGACAGTTTACGATAATATGGCATTTGGTCTTAAGCTTCGTAAGGTTCCCAAGGAAGAGATCAACAAAAAGGTTCATGAGGCTGCAAAGGTTCTTGATATCGAGCATCTTCTTGACAGAAAGCCCAAGGCTTTGTCAGGTGGTCAGCGTCAGCGTGTTGCCATGGGTCGTGCTATCGTTCGTGAGCCCAAGGTATTCCTTATGGACGAGCCTCTTTCAAACCTTGATGCAAAGCTTCGTGTACAGATGAGATCCGAGATCTCCAAGCTTCACCATAAATTACAGACAACATTCATCTACGTTACACATGACCAGACAGAGGCTATGACACTTGGTACTCGTATCGTTGTTCTTAAGGATGGTATCATCCAGCAGGTAGATACTCCCCAGAACCTTTACAACAAGCCCCAGAACCTCTTCGTTGCAGGCTTCATCGGTTCACCCCAGATGAACTTCATCGATGCAAAGGTTGTTCAGGTTGGCCCCGACGTAATGGTTGCTTTCGGTGAATACCGCGTTAAGCTTCCCGAGGCTAAAACAAAGGCACTTGTTGAGGGCGGATATGTTGACAAGGACATCATCCTTGGTATCAGACCCGAGGACGTTCATGACGAAGACATATTCATCAGCGCATCTCCCGAAAGTGTTGTTGACGCACACGTTGAGGTTACAGAGCTTCTTGGTGCAGAAACTAACCTGTTCCTTATTATTGCAGGTCAGTCCATCACAGCAAGAGTTGATTCCAGAAGCCAGGCAAAGATCGGTGACATCATCAATGTAGCGTTTGACGTTAACAGAATGCACTTATTTGACAAGCAGACAGAAGAAACTATCTGCAACTGATTTGAACATAATTAAAAGGCTGTCGCAAAGCGACAGCTTTTTTTAATGCTAATTAAGCAAAAAAGAGCCGCTGCATAAGCAGCGGCCCTTATTATTGTAAGTCAATTATTTTGCCTCAGCAAATGAATCAACGATATCACCGAAAAGCTCATCGTATTCTTTTAATTCTACGCTTGCCTTCTGTGCATCTTCTTCGCTCATATCCTTTGAAAGGCTCTTAACTAACTGATCAAATTCTGCGCTTCTGGACTCGAAGTTGTCCTTAACATCGTCGGAGATCTTATCAAGATATTCCTTTTCGATCGTTGCCTTTACTTCTTCAAGTTCCTTTGCCATTGCAATAACGTCTTCTGCTGTAACCTCTTCAAGAGATGCATCCTCAACGACGTCAGAAACAACATCCTCTACGGATGAACCTCTTTCAGCTGCCATAGCTACGACCTTATCGTAAACCTGAGCCATAAGAACAGCAAGTGAAGCTCTGTTCATAAATACCTTAGGCTCGAAGTTAGCGCCTGTACCGGAAACCATACCCTCGCTTACAAGGTAAGCTGTGTAAGGCTTAGCCCACCAAGAGATCTCCTCGGAGTCAGCAAATCTGTCAAGGCATGACTGATCAGCTGTTGTAACGGTCTCGCCTAAGAATTCAAATGTCTTAGCAACAAGTACCATCATTTCTTCTCTTGTGCAGTAATTTTCAGGCTTGAATGTGTCATCGCCGTAACCGCTTGCAATACCGATCTCGTAAGCAACGCCTACAGGATTATAGTAGTACTTGTTAGCAGCAACGTCGCTGAAGTTGATCTTTGCAGTACCCTTGATACCAAGAGTATTGTTGATCATGATTACGAAGTCACATCTCTTGCAAGGATCTGCAGGAGCAAATCTGTCATCGCCAACACCGTTGATGATGCCAAGTTCAGCAAGCTTCATAATAGAATCATATGCCCAATGTGACTTAGGTACGTCTACGAAATCGTCAACGTCCTTTCTGTCTGTAGGAGGTGTAATTACAACGTCCTGACCATTCTTGCCGGGTACTGTGAATGAACCGTTGTTGCCATCCTCGTTACCTGTAGAACGATCTCTTGTTGTTGTTTCTGTTTCCTCCTCTGCTACTGTTGTGCGTGTTGCACGACGGCTTGAAGATCCACCACCGCCGCCACCGGAAGAACCGCCGGAAGACTTCTTGGTAGTCTCTGTAGCAGCATTTGTTGTAGCCTCTGTTGTAGCCTCTGTTGTAACCTCGGCTGTAGTTACCTCAGCTGTTGTAGCCTCGGTATTCTCTTCCTTGGTTTCTTCCTGAGTCTGCTCAGCTGTTGTAGCCTCTGTTGTAACCTCGGTTGTAACCTCGGTTGTAACCTCGGTTGTAGCTTCTGTTGTAGCCTCTGTAGTCTCCTCGGAAGCTGCAATATAAACTGTGTTAAAGATCTTTGTGTCGATAGGAGCATTTACGGAACCTGCTTCGTCTCTGAAACCATCCTGAACGATGGTGATGCCAAGACTTGTTGCATAGCCCTTACCGTCAACAAGTGCGCCTGCCTTTGCGTCAACTACCTCAAAAGTAATTGTGAAAAGGTCGCCGCTGTTCTTTACTAAATAGTTATTTGTTACATCCTTGCTGAATGCAGCAAACTTAACCTTACCAACCTCTGCAGCAGTCTTGCCAACCTGGTCAGCGGAGTAATCTGTGTTAGCTGCGTCAACAACGTAGTCGATCTGACCCTGGAACTGACTTTCGTCAAAACCTGCATCATCCTTTACAGCATCGCCAAGCTTAACTGTCTTTGCCTTAAGAACCTTAGGATCATACTCTACAAATAATGTGAAGTTATTGAAGCCCTCTGCTCTGTTTTCAAGATAGAAGGGAACATCGATAGTAGCTGCTTCGTCATAGATCTTGTCTTCTGCTGTTGCGGAAGCCTGACCAATGTAAACATTGATATCGCCTGTTTCAACAACGGGTGCTGTAGCAGCCTCTGTTGTAGCTTCAGTTGTAGCTTCTGTTGTAGCCTCGGTTGTAGCCTCGGTTGTTTCCTGTGCGCCGCTTGCAACAAACTCAACTTCGTATACGTTAAGACCTGTTGTGTTGCCTGCCATAAGGATCATATAAGTTCCTGCTGCGGGAATATCAAAAGTAGGAACCTTGTTATCGGAACGAACCTGCTTTGTTGAGCCTGTATCGTCCGTAACGTCTGTAAGTGTGCTTGTAGCCATACCCTTGCCTGCTACCACATAAGTGTCCTTATTGACAACAGCGATGGGTGACTCTGTAACGCCCGATGTGCTTATTACACCGTAAACGGTAAGTTTACCGGGGCCGTCAAGCTCTACCTGAAGAGCCTTTTCAAAATCAGCTGTCTGGGGCATTTCCTGTCCTTCAACAAGGTCACTGTAAACGATGGTTGCATTGCCCTTGCCCAGCTGAAGTGCGTTACATCCGCCTTCTATCTTATCATATGTCTTGTCATTGATAGTAGCTGCAGCGGATTTTGATTTAAATTTACCGAGTGTAGCCTTTGCAAGGAATACACTTAAACCGTCAGCGATAACTGCGTTCTGACCGAACTCCGTATCAACTGCTGCTGTATTTATGGAAGAGCATTCGCCCATAACCCAGCTCTTTGAAGAGCCTGCGGGTGTTTCACCCTGTGCTTCTGTAGTAACCTCTACAGCTGCCTCTGTTGTAGCCTCTGTAGGAGCATCTGTTTCAGCCTCTGTAACAGCCTCTGTAACAGCCTCTGTAACAGCCTCTGTTGTTTCTTCTGTTGCACCTGCGGGTGTGATATCTACCTCAAATACATTAAGACCGGAAACCTTGCCGGGGATAAAGAAGTAGTAGGTACCTGCTTCGGGAGCCTTAAGTGTGGGAACATAGAAGTTGTTGCCCTCACCGTTAGGTCTTGTAGATGTAGCAACATCTACTACTGCATAATCCGATTCACGGATAAGAGCGAACTTTGCTTCGGGAACGCTCTTTGTACTCAAAGCACCGTATACTGTGATATCTGATGCCTGATCAAGAACGATCTTAAGACCTTTTTCAACATCGTCGTTGGGAATATAGCCAACTACTGTATCATCGGCCTTGATCGCTTCGTTGCCGTTGCCGACCTGAATAGCGTTGTTGCCGTCAGCGCTGCTGAATGACTTTTCGCCGTCGTTAAAATCAGCAGTAACGGACTTTACAGCGAAGGGTGTCAGTGAAGCCTTTAAAAGCCAAGCACTGATGTTGTCGCTGATAGCAGCGTCCTTACCGAATGTCTCGCCGTTTTTAACGCCGTCAAGTGTAGACATAACAACGCTTGTTGTTTCTGCATATTCTGTAACTGCGGCATTTACGGATGTGTCAGCTGCATATACAGGATTTACAAAAACACTTGTAAGAAGCATACTTGCGGAAAGTATAGCACTTACAATTCTTTTTGTTGTCTTTTTCAATTGTACTTCCTCCTTTGTGTTTTTTCAATACCCTCTTTTAGGTATACCACTCCCCAAAAGAACATATTTGTACAGGTTTAATTATAAATGATAAATCGCGAAAAGTCAATTTCAATCCTAATTTTTTTTTACTTTTTACACTTTGCACAATTATAAAAAAAATTTTTAGTAATAATTATTAAACTATCCCACATTTTATTGGGATAAAACAACATATATAGGTCAATCTACCTTGTCTTATTGTTTACAGCTTTTTTAATCTTGCAAGTTTTGCCGGAAGTTTTTTGGTGCCCGACATAAATTCCACAGTCACCTCAAAATCAGCGCCCGCAGGTGCTATATCCAGCACCTTGCCTATGCCGAATTTAAGATGCTTTACCCTGTCCCCCACCTCGTAATCCACGGGACTGTCCTTTGGTGCGGGCATATTGTAGCTGTTTACGGGCCTTGTGTTATAGCGTGTCTGTGGCACATAAGCCTGTTTTGCGGGCTGCGGCCGTTCGGCTGCGCTTTTTTTCACGGCGCCCTCCTGCTTTATATCCAAAAGCTCCTTTGGCAGCTCCTTTAAAAAGCGCGACGGTGCGTTATACTGCATATTTCCAAACTGCATACGGCTTTTTGCAAGGGTCATGTAAAGCTTGCGCTTTGCCCTTGTTATGCCAACATAGCAAAGGCGCCTTTCCTCCTCCATCTCGGTAAGGACAGCGGACTGCATAGCCCTGTATCCCGGAAAAATACCGTCCTCGCAGGCCGCAAGAAATACCGTGTCAAACTCCAGTCCCTTTGAAGAGTGAAGCGTCATAAGCACCACCGCATTTTCGCCGTCCTGCATACCGTCCACATCGGCAACAAGCGCGACATCCTCCAAAAAGCCCGCCAGCCCCGTTTGACCGCTTGCCGACTGCTCAAATTCCGCCGCCTTGCTTACAAGCTCCTCTATATTGTCAAGCCTGCCAAGCGATTCCTCGGTATTTTCGGCTGTGAGCGCCGCATGGTAGCCTGTTTTATACAAAACATTTTTGACCAGAGCGGCCACATCCTCATTATCGGCTTCTCCCGAAAACTCATTTATCATCAAATAAAAATCATGCAGCGCTTTTGCCTTTGTTTTGATATCGGGTATCATTTCGGGCATTGAAAGCACCGTCATTACGGGAGTGCCCGTTTCCATGCAGTATTTTAAAAGCTTTTCCACGGTCGCATCGCCAATGCCCCTTTTGGGTACGTTTACAATGCGGGAAAACGACACCGTATCGCTTGGGTTTGCAATAAAGCGAAGATACGCAAGTATATCCTTTATTTCCATGCGGTCGTAAAAACGTGTGCCGCCCAGAAGCCTGTACGGTATGCCGGCAGAAACAAAGGTTTCTTCAAAAACACGCGATATGGCATTGTTTCTGTAAAGTACGGCATAATCGCCGTAGCTTTTGCCCCCGGCATGACCCTCTTTTATGATCTTGGCGGCAAAGGCAGCCTCGGCGCGGTCGTTGTCGGCGCGGAAAACGGTTATCTTTTCGCCGCTTTCCTGCTGTGTCCAAAGGCTTTTTGCCTTACGCGCATTATTATTGCGTATAACGGTATTTGCCGAATCAAGAATATTTTGTGTGGAGCGGTAATTCTGCTCCAGCTTTATTACCTTTGTATTTTTAAAATCCTTTTCAAAATCCAGTATATTGCGTATATCCGCACCTCGCCAGCCGTAGATGCTCTGGTCGTCGTCGCCCACGGCACAGAGATTGCCGTACTTGCCCGCCAACAGCTTTACAAGCTGATACTGCGAGGCATTTGTATCCTGATACTCGTCGACCATTATGTATTGAAATCTGTCCCGGTATTTCTCCAGCACATCGGGAAAGCCGCGGAAAAGCATGACCGTTTTAAAAATAAGGTCATCAAAGTCAAGCGCATTGTTTTCCTTAAGTCTGTCCTGATATATCTGATAAAGCTCTGCCACCTTTTTAAGGCGAAAATCCTTTTCAACGCTTATCATATATTCCTTTGGGGTGACAAGCCTGTCCTTTTGCCTGCCTATCTCGCCCAAAACACCCTTTACGGGATATATCTTTTCGTTGATATCATAGGCCTTGTAAATATTTTTCATAAGCCTTTCGCTGTCGCTTGTATCAAAAATGGTGAAGCTTTTGGTATAGCCAAACTTTTCTATATCGCGCCTTAAAATGCGCACACAGGTGGAGTGGAAGGTGCTTACCCATACATCATCACCCTCCTCGCAAAGGGCGCAGACTCTCTCCTTCATTTCCTTTGCCGCCTTATTGGTAAAGGTAATGGCAAGTATATTCCACGGTCTTACGCCCTGCGATATAAGATAGGCTATTCTGTGTGTCAGCACCCTTGTCTTGCCCGAGCCCGCGCCCGCAAGCAGCAAAAGCGGTCCATCTGTCGTAAGGACCGCCTGTTTTTGCATTGGATTAAGTGTATTTAACATTTCTTGTGTCATCATTTATCTTCCTTATTTTTCAATCTTTCAAAAACTATGTCATAGCCGCCGCAGCTGTCTGTCATACTGCGGTTCACGCGGCTGATGGTAGCGGTGGATGCCCCCGTCACGGCCGCGATCGACTGGTATGTTTCGCCCTCGCGCAAAAGCTTTGCCACCTCAAGGCGCTGTGCAAGCGACTGTACCTCATGCGCAGTACACAGATCGGAGAACAGCGTGTAGCATTCCTCCCGCGTTTTTAGCTGTAAAATGCCGTCAAACAACAGATCTGCGGCATCGCTTTTCAGTTTTTCATTCATTTTTATATCCTCTCCGTTATTTTTTTGCGATAAAATCAAGCAATTTTTCAACGCTGCGGTTAATTATAAGCTCCTTTGGCATACCCGCCCTTTCTATCAGGGGCAAGGCATACGAAAAGTCGCCTATGGATGCATAAAAATGTGCATCGCTGCCAAGTATCACCGGCAGACCGCGTTTTTTACATTCCAAAAGCAGCTTCACCGTTGCATCATCGCCGCCCTTACGGCTGTTGGCCGGATTGTAGGAAGCGTTGTTGATCTCCAAAAGCACATTATTTTCCTCCGCCGCCCTTACCACCGCCGCTATATCAAGCGGATAGCGCGGATCGCAAGGATGGCCGATAATGTTTACATACGGATTTTTCATGGCATTTATCAAGGCCGCCGTATTTTCCTCCGCCGTACCCGGATGTATGCATGGCGGATGCAGGCTTGCAATGGCATAGTCCACCCTTTCGAGCGGCCATTTTTTTAAATCGACATTTCCGTCATAGTCCATAATATTAAGCTCCACGCCGAACATAACGTCCAATTCACCGAATTTACGCGGCAGCACTCCCAAATTTGCAAAGAAAAATTCCTGCGTGGAATTTGGCATTGCGGGGGCATGGTCGCTTATGCCCAAAAGCGAAAGCCCTATCTGCTGTGCGTATTCCACATTTTCCTTAACGGTGCTGTAGGCGTGGCCGCTTGCCACGGTATGTGTATGTAGATCAAGTAAATATTCCATAATTCTCACTTCCGAACTATTTTGTACATCTTTTTGATTATATCACAAGCATCGGGATTTTGCAATTGCGGATTTTTGTTTTTTATCCGTCAGCCCTCATAATACATATATTCGCCAAAAAACAGTATTTCGTGTGTCTTTGTATCGGCTATGCAAAAGGTAAAGGGTCTGTCGGCGATAAAAGTCTTCTCGGGTACCGCCGCCACTTCCAAATTTTCTACGGTCACGGCCGCCGCCCTCGTGCCGTCCTCGTCAACCTCAATAACACAGCTTTGTGTCATATCGTCTATATAAATACTTTGCGAAGGGTCAAAGACCGTTTTTATGCCCAGCGTTTCAAGCCCCCGTATAAGCCCCTGTGCGCATTTTATTTTAAAGCGCGGTACAGACACCGCAACCTCATGCCATATAAAGTCGGGATCGTCCCCACTGTAATATTTATCCTCGTCAAATTCCCCGTTAAATTTATCGAGATACTTGCCTATATCCACCCTCAAATCGTTTTCTTCATCGGCATTTAACGCAAAATACATGGCATAGGGGCTGTCCTTATACCTTTTTTCAAGTATTTTTACATCACTATCCTCGTAAAGCCTTGCAATAAACTTACCGTGCATAAACGGCATATTGACGTGTTCACCGCCTTTTTGCCTGAACACATCCGAGCGTGTCCTTCTGCCCTCAAACGGCTCGTCCCACTTTTCGTCGAAATATACCGCATTTATAAGCGATACATCAAAATCCGCACCCGCGGAAGCCGTAGTTATATATCCGTTTGTCGCATCCTTGCACCATTTGTTTATTTTGCCGACTGCGTTAAATTTATTTACCTCGTTTACCTCTGCGCCGTACAGGCCGTTCAGCCGCCGAGCAAGGCCGCTGTCCTTTGCGGTATCCCCGTTTATCCACATACTTAACGCAAGCTTATCCGCCGTACTTTTCATTATTTCTTCAAAATCGCCGTTTGCCGTGTCAATATCATCATACCCGAGCGCGGCAAGTATCTCCTTTTGCGCATCACCGTCCGTGCCGTTTGCCGCCAGCATAAGCGCAGCCTTTAGCCCCGCGGGCGAAAAAACATAATTTTTATATTGCGGCATAAGCGCAGAAATGCGGCATTCAAACGTATCATCCGGGTTTTGCGCCTGCTGTATCTGTTCCTCGGTGAACGAATCAAGCGGGTACGGCACAAATTTTTCCCTTGCCTTGCGCTCTGCGGCGGCAAAACAAACAAGCGCAAGCGCCATAAAAATGCCCGCCAGCCGCAGGGGAAGTGTTATTTTTTTGTCTACCGAAAATTTCATAATATCACCCTGCCAAAAAGCTATTTTATATTATATTTTATGAATTATTTAAAGCAATTTGATTCATTTTATTAAGTAACTTTAGCGTCGCAGACTTAGTTTGAGTAGCTGAAGCTACTCAAATCCCGTAGGGATTGCGCGAGCTTTAGCTCGCAGCAACAAACAGGCGGAAACCGCGTTTTCGCCGAGGAGCAAAACTTGATTTTGCTACAGATATT
>CAMVJD010000048.1 GCA_947167715.1 uncultured Eubacteriaceae bacterium | reverse complement strand
TAGCTTTAAATAATTCATAAAATATAGTATAAAATAACTTTTTTGACAGTCTGGGACAATTGCGAAGCAATTGGCTTTTGGCTATGCCAAAAGTTGTGAGCTCACAGGAAGAAACATTTGCGGATTTGCCCTGCGATCCCGCCGACAAATGAATACCATTGACATATAATTCTATTTAGATAAATTTCTAAATACCTATTGACAAACGGATATTGTTGATATATAATTCTATTTAGAAAATTTTCTAAATAGAATTTAAGGGAGTGAAGCTATGGGTTTTGCCGAAACATTCAAGGCGCTGTCCGACCCCGTGAGGCGCAAGATACTCGATCTGCTTAAAAACGGCAGGATGCCTGCGGGCGAGATAGCATCGCATTTTGATATGACGGGGGCGACCGTGTCCTATCATCTTAACATATTAAAAAAGGCGGAGCTTATATACGAGACCCGCGAAAAAAACTTTATTTATTATGAGCTTAATACCTCTGTTCTGGAGGATATAATGCTTTGGATATCCGATTTGAAGGGAGAAAACAAAAATGAGTAAAAAAACGGTTATATTCAGCACCCTAACACTTTTTTTGCCTATGCTATGCGGTGTATTGCTGTGGGACAGGCTGCCCGCACAGATGGCAACACATTTTAATATAAACGGTACGCCCGACGGCTACAGCAATAAGGCCTTTACCGTATTTGCGCTTCCGCTTTTTCTGGCGGTCGTGCAGCTTGCCTGCGTTTTGGCGGTAAGCCGCGACAAAAAGGCGCAGGCGCTTAACTCCAAAATAAAAAACATCATTTTGTGGATATGCCCCGTCATCTCCGCGGCGGTCTTTGTGTGTATCTACGGCCTTGCGCTGGGCGGCGGATTTAATATCGGTGCGATATTTACCGCGCTTATCGGCCTTGAATTTATTATAATAGGCAATTATATGCCAAAGTGCAGACAAAATAATGTTATTGGCATAAGGGTGCCGTGGACACTCTTAAACGAAACGGTCTGGAATAAGACTCACCGCCTTGCGGGTAAAATTATGGTGGCCTGCGGCTTTGCCGTGTTGCTTAACTCCCTGCTTAATATATGGCATTTCGGGATATCTGTTGCAATTATAATAGTTTGCGCATTTGTCCCCGTTATATATTCGGCGGTCATTTATCCCAAAAACAAAAAGATGTAAAAATGTCATATAAAAATTTAATTGCTTTTTCGACAGTAAAGGTATATAATATATTTAGAAAGGTGAATGAAAGTTGGTGATGCGGATGTATTCAGCGGAACAAAACCGCCGCAAGGCAGAAGAAGCATTAAAGAAGCTGCGTCCTATTGATGATAATTTTTTCAGAGAATTATTCAGGGATAATATTGAATTGACTGAATTAGTTTTGCGTATATTAATGGATAAACCCGACTTGAAAGTTACCGAGCAAGAAACGCAGTATGATTTAAAAAGATTGTTGGGTGCAAGGTCAGTTTGTCTTGACGTAAAAGCCACCGACGCAGAGGGAAGAAAAATAAATATCGAGGTGCAGAGAAGTACGGCAGGCGCAAACCCACACCGTGCAAGATACCACTTATCCGCTCTTGATGTTGAACATCTTGATGCAAAACAAGATTTTTCAAAATTGCCCGACACATACATAATTTTTATAACCGAAACGGATATTTTTGGCGCTGATGAAGCTGTATATCCAATAGAACGCATAAATACCAAAACGAATAGACTTTTTAATGACGGAGAGCATATTATATACATAAATGCCTCTTACAAAGATGATAAAACACCGTTAGGAAAATTATTGCACGATTTTCTGTGCAGCAATCCGGATGAAATGAAAACGCCGGAATTGGCTAACCGAACACGCACCTTTAAAGAAACGCCGAGAGGAGTGAGCTATATGTGTGAAATAATAGAAAAATTGCAGGAAGAGAGAGCATTGGATATTGCATTAAATTTTTTAAAACTCGGTAAGTTTACTATAACAGAGATCTGCGCAGGTACACAGCTGCCTTTTGATACCGTTAAGCAGCTTGCTATTGACAACAATATAGCGTATACCGTTTAAGACAATAATGCCGCCTTTCTTTTTCGGAACAGGCGGCATTTTTATTATTGATTTTTCGTTTTAATTTAAAAGCTCTATTATCCGTCCTGCGGCGTTTACCCCTGCGGCGGTCTCTATCCCCTCAATGCCGGGGGTAATATTTATCTCGCAAAAAACATAGCCGTCCTTTCCAAAAAGCAGGTCTATGCCCAGTACATCGGCTTGGGTCTGTGCATAGATATCCTGTGCTGCTTTTTTGATATCGCTATCAACGGGATATTTCGTGACATCGGCGCCCAGGGCAAAATTTGCTTTAAAGCCGCTTTTTGCCGTCCTTTGCATACAGCCGACCACCTCGCCGCGTATGGCAAGCATACGCACATCCCTGCCCCTGCTGGTTTCAATAAACTGCTGAAAAAGCAGCTCTTGTCCCTTAAATTTTTTTTGGATATCGTCGTACTGCGCCCTGTTTTCGATAAGGTAGACCATATTTCCCTGTGAGCCGCAAAGACCCTTTGCAATAAAGGGAAGTCCCACGATATCGACAATTTTTTCCATGCTCTCACCTGCGTTTGCAAGCAGGGACACGGGGCGGCCCATGGCGGAGGATATGATATCGAGCTGTCTTGATTTATCGACATATTTATTGATATGCCCGATATTATTTACCGAAACACGCCCAAGTGCCGCAAGCCTGTCCTTTAAATTGCCATATTTATAGCGGTTTATAACAAGCTGCGCGCTTTCAAGCGCCTTTCCCTTATAAAAAAGCCTGCCGTCTGCGCAAAGCACATCATAAACGCCTATTATTCGCATATCAATGCCTTTTTTTATACCCTCCTCGCAAAGGCGGCGGGAGGTATAGGCATTATTCATATTAGAATATTTTTCAATTATATATCCGTTCATTTAACTTTATTCAGGTTTTTCTTTATTATGCTTTCCCATTCCTGCTTGCTTTGGGCACCCGTATAGCCCTCGTCAATTATTTTTCCGTTTTTGTCAAGGAAAAATGTTGCGGGGACATACTGTGTGGAGAACTTTGCATCAAGCTCGGCGGTCTCTATCAAAAGTGGGTAGGTTATACCTATATCGGCTTTTATGTCAAGGGCATCAGATAAAGCGCTTTTATCTATTTTGTCGCCGTTCATTATATCGCAGGTAAGCCCCACAACGCCGAAGCCCTTGCCCTTGTACTGCTCGTAAAGCTCCTGTATATCGGGCATTTCGCTTATGCACGGGCCGCAGAACGTACCCCAGACATTTACCATAGTTACCTTGTTTTGGCCGACAATATCACCAAAACGCATTTCCCTTTTATCAATATCGGATACTCTGTAATACATGATTTTTTCCCAAAATGCCTCATCAACAACGTCCGCCGAGGAAGCAGTATCGGAGGAAGCAGTATCGGAGGAACTTGTATCCGAGGAACTTGTATCGGAAGAACTTGTATCCGAAGAACTTGTATCCGAAGAACTTGTGTCGGGAGCCTCCGTGTCTTGTCCGGTGCCGGAGTCCCAACGCACGGGATCGCCGCTGTCGGAACAGCCCGCAAGCAAGCAGGGTACAATTAAAAATATACATAAAAATTTTTTCATAAAGGAACTCCTTTTTTAGATATTATTAAGCCAGTCTACGGGTACGGCATCACTTGGCATTCTCCAATCGCCGCGCGGGCTTAAGCTGACAGAGCCCACCTTGGGGCCGTCGGGCAGACAGCTGCGCTTGAACTGTTGGTTAAAGAAACGCCAATAGAAGTTTTTAAGCCATTTTTTAAGTGTTTCGTCGTCGTATTTATCCTTGAATGCCTGCTTTGCAAGGAATAAAATTTTGTCTGCGGGGAAGGACATACGCATCATATTGTAAAGGAAAAAGTCGTGCAGCTCGTATGGGCCCACCGTTTCCTCGGTCTTTTGAATGATATTTCCGTCCTTGTCCGGCGGCAAAAGCTCGGGCGAAACGGGGGTGTCGAGAATATCATACAGCGCTTCCTTTAAAATCTCGCTTTCGCTGTTGTCGGCAACATATTTAACAAGGTATTTAATAAGTGTTTTGGGGATAGAGGCATTTACGCCGTACATACTCATGTGGTCGCCGTTGTAGGTAGCCCAGCCAAGTGCAAGCTCGCTTAAATCGCCCGTGCCGACAACAAAACCGTCATATCTGCCCGCAATATCCATAAGCACCTGCGTTCTTTCCCTTGCCTGCGCATTTTCAAAGGTAAGGTCGTGAACATATTTGCCGTGGCCTATATCCTTAAAATGCTGTAAAACAGAGCCCTTTATATTTACCTCCATAAAGGTGGTGCCAACGCCCTGACAAAGCTTTATAGCATTTTCGTATGTGCGGTTCGTGGTGCCAAAGCAGGGCATTGTGACCGTGTAAATATCCTTTCGGTCGCGGCCGAGCATATCAAAGGCGCGCGCACATATCAAAAGCGCCAGCGTGGAGTCAAGCCCGCCGCTTATGCCTAAAACGACGTGACGTGCTTTAACGTGTTCTATACGCTTTTTAAGACCCTGTGCCTGTATATCCATAATGTTTTTGCAGCGGTAAGCGCGCTTATCCTCATCGGACGGCACAAAGGGGTGTGGATCGACAAAACGTCGCAGGTCGCTGTTTTTGCCTGATGCTATATCAAATTCGGGGATAAGATGATCGGCGTTTTCGCTGTTTCTGAATGAGGTGTTTTTACGTCTGTGCGATGCTATGCTCATTACATCTATATCGGCATAAATAATGCCGTTTTTGAATAATTCGCTTTCCGCAAGGACCTTGCCGTTTTCCGCAATTATATTGTGTCCCGAAAATACAACATCCGTGGTGCTTTCGCCGTCACCCGCACAGGCGTAGATATAGCCGCAGATAAGGCGGCCCGACTGTCCCGAAACAAGGTCGCGGCGGTACTCCGCCTTGCCGGTTATCTCGTTGCCCGCAGAAAGGTTTATTATAATATTTGCCCCCGCAAGTGCATGGCGTATAGACGGCGGCTGCGGCGACCAAAGGTCCTCGCAAAGCTCGGCGGCAAAGGTAAAGTCCTTGTTGCCCTCGGCCTTAAATATAATGTCCGTGCCAAACGGCGCAAAGGGCAGGGCAGGGTCTATCTGTACATATTCCCTTTCCTTTGGTGCGGGCGCAAACCAGCGCATTTCATAAAATTCGTTGTAGTTTGGCAAATATGTTTTGGGAACTATGCCAAGCACAATGCCCTTGTGTAAAACGGCGGCACAGTTGTAAAGCTTGTTTTTGTACTCAAACGGCAGACCTACCGCAAAAACAATATCAAGCTCCGCAGTTTCAAGCGCAATTTCGGTAAGTGTCCTGCGCGCCTTTTCGATAAGTGCGCTCTGGCCAAACAGATCGCCGCAGGTGTAGCCCGTTATGCAAAGCTCGGGTAAAACCAAAAGCTCCGCACCGTTTTTACAGGCTTCGTTTACGGCCTTTACTATCTGCTCTTTGTTTTGTGAGCAGCAGCCCACCTCGACCTTTGGTGTAGCCGCTGCAGTTCTTATATATCCGTATTTCATATGCTACCTTCTTTCTGATACATATTTCGCCGCATTTTTGTTCCTTATAAAGTTTTTGCCTTGGTGCCGTTAAATGGATAAGGGCCTAAAAAGCAAGCATCTTCTATATATTTATATTATACCATTAAAAAAGGGGTACTGCAATTATTTTTTGATTTGACTTTTCCCGTTTTTTTATTGTTTAAAATGCCGCAAACAACGGTGCGGTCGGCTGCTTTTGCAAAAACTGTTTTTGTCCGCCGTGTAAAAAAGGTAATATTTTTTTCACAGGGACAATAAAATTACAGTAAACGAGTAAAGTAAAAATACTTTTGATGTTTGTATAGAAAGCGGAAGCCATAAGAAAAGGAGAGAGTAAAATGGAACAGCTTATTCCCGATCTGGAAAGTGTTTACGGTCTAAAGCCGCGAAGCGTTATAAAAAGCAAATATTTTTACATAATATCGGCAAACGGGCGTCTTTACCGCCTTTATCCACTTACTGACGATGCAGAAAAAAATCAGATGCTGGCAATGCTGACAGGCAAATGCCATGCTGTGGGCGCACCCGTGTGTCCGCTTGTGAAAACAACGGACGGCGCGGAATTAACGGAGTTTGAGGAACGCAGCTATATGCTTACGGCTGTGCCGAAGGGCAGGATTCCCGATATACAAAACCCTGCCGATATGCTTGAAGCGGCGGCGGCTCTGGGACGCTTTCACAGCGCCCTGCGCGGCTTTCCCGCAGAGAACGGCGAAATTGCCGCGCCATACAAAAAGGGTCTTATTGCACTTAAAAATATTAAAAGCATTATAAACCGCAAAAATAAACGAAACGAGACCGATAAGCTGTTTTTGGAGAATTATCCCGCAGTTTTCGCCCTTGCACAAAATGCGGCGGACGTGCTGTCAAACTGCGGTCTTGGCTGTACCTATGCCTACGGCGCGCCAAAGGAAGAAAATTTTATTATAGATTTGAAAAAAACGGTGATAACAAACTGGAATACCCTTAATACATCGCATTTTCTGGAGGATGTTGCCTATTTTTTAAAACGCTATCAAAAAAAGGCCGAGCCGCCAAGGCTGACAAGGGAACAGCTTTTAAGTGCCTATACCGCCAAAAATCCGCTGTCCGATAACGAAAACGCTGCCCTTGAATGTATGGTGGATTATCCCGCAAAGTATATCGCCGTTTTTAAGGAATATTACGGCAAGCACAGACCCTTTGCACCGCTGTATGTAAGGGAAAAGATAGAAAAGGAGCTTGCGGAGATAAGGATGATGGCATCAAGTTAAGAGACGTTAAAAGATAAATTTGTATTTGACGGGGCGTTGTTGTGAAACGAGGCAACGGAACGACACATAGGTCGTTCCCTACAAAACGGTGATATGTTAGGGAAACACTGATTAATAGGATACCAAAAATAATTTTGCACATTTGCTTAACGGCTCTGATTGCTATTTCCCGCTTTTTAAGCGGAAAAATACGCATGGTCGCCTACAAATGTGCCGCCATCGGCTAAAATTATTTTTGCCTTTTTATTTAATCAGTGTTTCCTTAGATCATTTGTTGTAGGGACGGACCTATGTGTCCGTTCGCTCGAAATCCTCCCGCCAAATTGAAATTTACAATTATATTTCGTTTTTACTAATAATATTGAAAAATTCCCCGTTTTATGGTATAACAATGGTACAATAAGATCGGGGAGTTTTTTTATGAAGATACAAAAGCTTTTAAGTTATGTCCGCTGTGCGGTGGACGATTACAATATGATAAATGACGGCGACAGGATAGCGATAGGTGTTTCGGGCGGCAAGGACAGTCTTGCAATGATAGCCGCGCTTAAAAGCCTGCAAAGGTTTTATCCCGCCAAATTCGAGCTGGAGGCGATATCCGTTTCCCTCGGGTTTGAGGGTATGGATTTTTCCCCCATACAAAAATACTGTGACGAGTGGGGCGTAAATTATACACTTGTAAAGACCGATATAGGTCAGATAGTTTTTGACGAGAGGGGCGAGAAAAACCCCTGCTCGCTGTGCGCCAAAATGCGTAAGGGCGCACTTAATGAAATGGTGGAAAAATTGGGCTGTAATAAAATAGCCCTTGGCCATAACCGTGACGATATTGTCGAGACATTTTTAATGGCGCTTTTTTATGAGGGCCGTATTGGCTGCTTTGCCCCCGTGACCTATCTTGACCGCAAAAAAATAACCAGTATACGTCCCCTTGCCTATGTGCCGGAGGCGGATATTATAGGCTTTGCAAATAAATATTCCCTGCCCGTGGTAAAGAACAAATGCCCCGCCGACGGCAATACCACCCGCGAGGAGGTCAAAAATATGGTCAAGGAATACAGAAAAAAATTCGATCACTTTGACAGTAAAATTTTCGGTGCGATACAAAGGGCAGATATAAACGGCTGGGGCAAAGAATAATGCCCTTGCGGTCGGCTGCGGGTTTATGCCGATCGCTATAAAAACGAGGTGGCTTATGAAAAAAATATATTTGATAGGTGCGGGCATGGGCTGCGGCACTCTGACATCCGCCGCACGGGACATAATAGCCTCTGCAGAGGTGATCATCGGTGCAAAAAGGCTTATAGAGGGATTCGGCGGGGAGACCCTGGCCGAGTACAGACCCGAAAGGATAAGGGAATATATAGACGATTCCGACAAAAAAATATTTTGCGTGCTTTTATCGGGTGACACGGGCTTTTTCAGCGGCGCAAAGGGGATTTTGGAGGCACTTGACGGCTATGATACCATAGTTTTGGCGGGGATATCCTCCTTTGCATACTTTTTTGCGGCACTTAAAAAGGACTATAACGATACAAGGCTTTTAAGCCTGCACGGCAGGGAGCAAAATATCATTTCACACATAAAAAGATATAAAAGCGTGTTCTTTCTTTCGGGCGGCGACAAGACACGGGAAGTGATACAAAAGCTTGATTTTTACGGCCTTGACAAGGTAAAACTGTACATAGGCGAACGCCTTTCCTATCCCGACGAAAAAATCACGGCAGGCACCGCAAAGGAGCTTGCCGACACCGAGTTTGACGCGCTTAATGCGGTTATCGTTGAAAACGAGGATGCGCGCCCCGAATTTGGCAGTATACCCGACAGCGCCTTTATACGCGGCAATGTGCCCATGACAAAGGCGGAGATACGCTCGCTGTGCATAGCAAGGCTTAATTTAAGCGAAAACTCCGTTTTGTACGATATCGGTGCAGGGACGGGGTCGGTCTCGATAGAGGCGGCGCAGTATCTTATTGACGGTACGGTCTGCGCTTTTGAAAAAAATGCCGAGGCGATATCGCTTATAAATGCAAACAAGGCAAAATTTGCCGCCGACAACATAACCGTAATTGAGGGAACAGCCCCCGACAGCTTTGATTTTGAGAAATATCCCTGTCCCACCCACGCTTTTATTGGCGGCAGCTGCGGCAGACTTGCGGAAACGCTGGAAATTTTATTTGAAAAAAATCACGGCTTAAAGGCGGTGGTTACGGCAGTTTCGCTTAATACCATATCGGAGCTGACCTCTCTTTCAAAAAAATACGATACGGATATTTGCTGCATAAACGCCGCAAGGGGCGAAAAGGCAGGCTCTCATATTTTAATGAAAGCCAATAACCCCGTTTATATTGCGGCTATCACGGAGAAAAAGCAATGAAAAAAATTTTAATATCAGCCATTGGCAGCGGCAGCGGCAAAACCACCGTCACCTGTGCGCTTATTGCGGCGCTTAAAGCAAAAATGCGGGTAAACGCCTTTAAATGCGGCCCCGACTATATCGACCCGATGTTTCACACAAGGCTTGGCGTACCCTGCGGCAATTTAGACCCCTTTTTCTGTGACGAAGAGCTTTTGAACGATTTATTTGCCAAGCAGCGGCAAAACGCCGATATCGCCGTAATAGAGGGCGTAATGGGCTATTATGACGGCATCGGGATGACAGCGGATGCAAGCACCTATACCGTGGCAAAGGCCCTTGACTGCCCCGTTATTTTGGTTATAAACGCAAGGGGGATGTCGGCAAGCATACCCGCAGTTATAAAGGGAATGGCCGAATACAAGCCCGACAGCAATATAAGGGGCGTTATTTTAAACAACGCTTCGGAGCATTTATTCAAGGCCATAAAGCCCCAAATAGAAGAGCTTGGCATAGCCGCCCTCGGTTTTTTGCCGAAGGACGAGAGATTTAATATACAAAGCCGTCACCTCGGCCTTGTCACACCTGCGGAAATGTCCGATATCGAGGAAAAAATGCGGCTTTTGGGCGAAACGGCTTTAAAATATATTGATATTGACGCTCTTTTAAATATTGCCGGCGAATTTTACACATTTGCCCCGATAAGTGAGCCCAAGCCCATGCCGTTTCGCAAAATAGCCGTTGCAAGGGATAACGCTTTTTGCTTTTATTACAGTGAAAACCTTGAATTTTTAAGGGAAAACGGCTGTGATATCGCCTGTTTCAGCCCGCTGACGGACAGCTGCCTGCCCGAGGGCACGGATGGCCTTATCCTTGGCGGCGGCTATCCAGAGCTTTATTTAAATAAGTTAAGCGAAAATACCTCAATGAAAAGCTCGATACTGACAGCCCTTGAAAACGGTCTGCCCTGCCTTGCGGAATGCGGAGGTTTTATGTATCTGCAAAACAGCATGATCGACGGCGGCAGGGAATACAAAACGGTGGGCTTTATAGACTCGACCGCGGAAAACAAGGGTAAGCTGCAGCGCTTTGGCTATATTACGCTTACCGCAAGCGATGACCGCTTTTTAAATAAGGGTGCTGTATTAAAAGCGCACGAGTTTCATTATTTCGACAGCACCGACAACGGCGCGGCATTTACGGCCAAAAAGGCAAACGGCAAAAGCTGGCCGTGTATACATATTAAAAATAACTGTATCTGCGGCTATCCACATATTTTTTACCCTGCAAACCCCGATTACATAAATAAATTTTTAAGCTTATGCGATGCATACAAAAACGGCGGATCGAATTGACCCGCCGTATTTTTTTATTCTGCGCTGTTTACTATGGAAATATCGGTAAAGAGCGTTTTATTATAGGTTATATTGTCCTCGCTGTCCTGCGCGGAGCTTGTTGTAAAGCCAACATAGCAGGTCTCGGGAAGCGTGGTTTCGTAGGTCGCAAGCTGGTACCAGTCCTTGCCGTCGGTCGAGCCGTAGGTGGTTATGGTCTGACCCTTCTTGACAACCTTTGCCCAGCCGCCCTCGCTGCCGCCTATAGCCGCGGTATTATCCTTGCGTGCCTGCGGTATGCCAAGGTATCTTGTAAGGATATTGGCGCGTGACGAGCCCGGCTTTCTTATTGCCGTAACAATATTTCTGCCCTCAAAGCGCTTGCCGTTTACACCCGCCTTTGCGTCAAAGTCCTCGTCCTTAAGGTAGGTCATACCTGCGGAATAGAACTCGCTGTCAATAGTGGGCTGTGCGGCTATTATAACGCCCGAATACTGATAATAGCGTATCTTTTCAAGGTTATATACCCTTGCCGTTATTGTTACATCACCCGAAACAGGCTTGTAGGTAAGGTGCATACCCTCTTCAAGCGGCGAGCCGTGGCTTGTCATACCAAAGAAGCCGTTGCCCTCGGTAATAAGGCTGTTTTCCGTCTTGTTGTAGAAGTCTGCGCCCTTTGCACGGGTATAGCCGACATCTGCCGATGTAAATCCGTCCATAGAATCGTTTACGGTATAAACCGTGGTGCGTACTCTGTCGGAGAATATCTCGGCATCCTTATGTCCGTCGTCGCCGTTGGCATCGCTTGCCTTTATCATAAGGCTGTAGTTTCCGAGCTTGTCGGGTGCCTTAAAGGTGCCGCTCTTGGCGCCTGCGTTGATATGTCCCACAACCTTGTCGTTTAAGTATATATCGCAGATATATTCCGTATCGGTATAAAGGGTGTAGGTCTCGCCTGCCTTGATATCCGCATTTACGCTTATGTCGATATCATTGCCCTTGCTGTCTGTAAGCTTGGTTATCGTGGCGGTGCTTGTTGCGATAGTGCAGTTGCTCTCGCCGTTCCAGTCGCCTACAATGTCATTTATATAGACCTCAAGGTTTGTATAGCCGTTGTAGGGGCTTGCCTCATCGGTGATAATAAGCGTTGAATCGCTTGCATCGCCCTTGTTAAGGCCGTGCTCATCCTCCCAGTAATCGGGAAGACCGTCCTTGTCGGTATCGGCAATGTGTGAGGTATATGTCCTCTCGTCAAAGCCGCCCGACTCTGTTTCGTCGTTTACAAAGCTGCCCGTGCCCTTTGTTATCTGCATCATCAGCCTGTTGTCAAGAGCATCACGCCACAGGCTTGCACCTGCGGTGGTAAGAACCTTCATTAAGGAGTTTTCCGTATTATCGACCTGATACTCGTTGACCATTTTAAACCTTGTGCTTGACTGTGTATCGTTATTGCCAAGCTTTTTAAAGCCCAGGGCATTGTTTGCCGTTACCTCATCGTTGCCTGCAAGCTCGTTGCCGCTGATGTAGTATTGGTTCTTGTATGTGGATGTACCGTCACAGCTGAAGAACTGATCCTTTACCTTTTCAAGCGTATTGGGACCCGGCTTGTAGAAGTTACCCTCGAAGTTTACCTGTCCGCTGCCGCGGTCGCCGCCGTAGCCCGAGCCGTGACCCCAGTTGTAAACTATATTGTTAGAGAAATCAAGCTTGTTTTCGTATCTTACGCCCTTATAGGTAAAGCCGCCCTCAAAGCGCGGGTTTCTTGTGCCGTTATGCGCCCAGATATTGTGCGTATAGCTTGTGTTATAGCCGTTTAAGATAGAGCCCATACCGTGCTGTGCGCTGTCTGCGCCAAGCTCACCGTCACTGTTCATAACGCCGTCCTTGTCAACCATGGAAAGGCCGCTTTCGACTATATTATACTGGAAGCTTGAATTGATTATCTCCTTTGCGGAGAAGGTCTCGTCAACGCCGTGGCTGAACGAGCAATGGTCGATAACGATATTTTCGCCCGTTGCATTGGAGCCGTCCAGATCGTAGCCCGAGCCGAGACGTACATGGATATAACGTGTTATTATATTTTCGCCGTTAAATTTAACGGTACCGCCCGAAAGCGTAATGCCCCTGCCGGGTGCCGTCTGACCCGCAATAGTGGTATTGCTGCCGATATCCCAGTTGCGCTGGCTTTTTTGTACCGTGTCGTCAACGTGGATAATGCCGCCTACCGCAAATACTATTGTACGCGGATAAGTTGAATTTTTATCCGCACGGTCAAGACGCTTAAGACCATAGCGCAGCGAACCGGGCTGCGGGTTTGAAACGCTGTCGGTAAGGTTTGTTACTATATAAACATCGCCCTGCTGTGTTTCCGTGCCGCGGCCGCCCTGTGAATTCTTGCCGCCGCCCTCTACTGTCGGGAATGCAGGTGTAAGCACCTTGTTTGAAGCGGTAGTCACCGTGGTCTCAAAAATTTTAAACGGGTTTTCGCCCTTTGAATCCTTCTGTGCATCTATGGCAAGCACGCGGATATCGTACTGTGTATTGGGCTCGAGGGTGTTTTTCATGGGCGTGGTTATCTGGTCGTACAGGAAAAATGTATTTTGCTTGTCGTTGCCTGCCTCGCGTTTGGTGTAAACCTCGGAGCGGTAGTCGTCGCGCAGTACATGCTGTAAAATATCGGCCGCAAAGGATGCGTTGATCTCGCCGGGCATTACCTGTGCATTTTTAAGACCCTCTTCGCTTATGCTCATTTTGTTGTCCAGCACATACTGAAGCGCCATAAGCGCATCACTTGCCGTAACGGAGCCGTCAAGGTCAAGATCGCCTATAAACGATGCCGCGCGTGTAAGCTTTTTGCCGTGCATAAGGTTTGAGAATATCTGATCGTCCTGCCATTCGGTCTCGCCGCTTTTGCGGTATTGGATTATATAGCCCGTTGCATAGCTTTCCGTGATCACGGTAGGGTCAAGATAAGCGTTTTTTACAAATACGCTTGAATCCTTTGCATCGTTTATAACAAGCGGATACTGTGTCGGATCGTCCGTAACGCCCCTTACTATATTAACATCGGTGCCCTTATAGCCGTTATTTGGCTTTACGGTGCCGTCGGGACGCCAATTCGGGAAGGATATGACCATACCCGTTGTGGGGTTTGTCCAGCCGCGCTTGGGATTGCCGTTTGACATTTGCTGACCGTCCGCCGACAGCGGATTGCCGCCGGGGAGGTCGTGTATAACATTACCGTTTGTATCTACCGCAGGCCAGGTAAGCACAAGCATATCGTTGTTTGAATCGTCGATATCTGCCTGCAGATCGCTTGTTGTCCTGAAACGATAGGTACTTCCGTCTACATCATAGTCTGCATAAACGGGCAAAACAAAGGACGAGGCCGCTATTATGGCCGCAAGTATGCCCGCCGTTGCTTTCTTTTTCATATAAACTGTCCTTTCTAATTTATCAGATAAGTCTGTGAAGCTCTTCGGGGTCTGTACACTTGGCCTCTGCATCGGCCTTTGTGATAATACCGCGTTTTACAAGCTCTGCAAGGTGGGCATTAAGCGTTCTCATACCCTGTGCCTTGCTGGACTGCATGGTCGTAACTATTTGATGTACCTTATTGCTTCTGATAAGCGAGCGGATAGCATCCGTACCTATCATTATCTCGGAAGCAGCAACACGTCCCTGTCCCTGTGCAAGGGGTACAAGACACTGTGTTATAACGCCTACTATAGTAGATGCAAGCATCGTTCTTGTCTGCTCCTGAACGTGAGGCGGGCAGGCATCGATAATACGGTCGATAGTCTGCGGAGCGCTTGTGGTATGCAGTGTACCCATTACAAGGTGGCCTGTTTCGGCTGCCGTAAGGGCAAGTGAAATAGTCTCGTAGTCACGCATTTCACCTACAAGGATGATATCGGGGTCTTCACGAAGTGCCGAACGAAGTGCTGTGTTAAAGTCCTTAACGTCACGGCCTACCTCACGCTGACGGATGGTACTTTTTGCTATGGGGTAAACGTACTCGATAGGATCCTCTATAGTAAGGATATGCTCTGCACGCATTACATTGATCTCCTGTATCATAGCCGCAAGGGTAGTGGATTTACCGGAACCCGTAGGACCCGTAACAAGGATAAGACCTCTGGGCTTTGCAGCAAGCTCGCTTAAAATAGGCGGAAGCTTCATTTCCTTGATATTGGGGACCGTGGTGTTAAGAAGACGTAAAACCGCACCCAAATTGCCCTTGGAGCGGAAAATATTTACTCTGGCACGGCTGCCGTCGGGAGACTCCAGCGCAAAGTCAAGATCCTCGCCGCCCGCAAGCTTTTCTGCCTGCTCCATAGATACCATACAAAGGATAAGGTCCTGCACATCCTCATCCGTAAGGGGTACGGGACAGGGAGTAAGCTTGCCGTGGATACGGAACATCGTTTCAAGACCTACCGTAAGGTGAATATCTGATGTTTTTAATTCTCTTGCCTTTGTAATAAGGTTGTACATATCGGTTAAATTCATAAAGTATACCTCCGTTTTGTATATTTTATTAGGACACCTCAAGCCCCGAGGCGTCCTTTAGATACTTATAGTAAACGACAAAAGTATTTATACTTTTGCTCGTTTACTCGCGCCGGCTGCGTGCCGCAAAGCGGCTAACTACCTTGTACGCAGCCGTGTGCATACCCCGTAGGGTTATAGTAAACGACATTTTTTAATGTCGTTTACTATAAATTTTAAAAACGTCCGTCTTGTCGGTGCGCTCCCAGGGAAGGTCGATATCCGTCCTTCCAAAATGACCGTAAGCCGCTGTCTGTGCATAAATAGGTCTTCTAAGGCCAAAGGTGTCAATAATTGCCGAGGGGCGAAGGTCAAAATTCTTTTTAACTATTTCAACTATCTCCTCGTCACTTATTTTGCCTGTGCCGTAGGTGTTTACAAGTATTGAAAGCGGCTGTGCCACGCCTATGGCGTAGGCAAGCTGAATTTCACACTTTCTTGCAATACCGCTTGCAACTATATTTTTGGCAACATAGCGTGCCGCATAAGCGCCCGAGCGGTCCACCTTTGTCGGGTCCTTGCCGCTGAATGCGCCGCCGCCGTGGCTTGCGTAGCCGCCGTAGGTGTCAACGATGATTTTTCTGCCCGTAAGGCCGCAGTCACCCTGGGGGCCGCCTATAACAAAACGTCCCGTGGGATTTATGTAATATTTTGTATCGGCATCCAGATATTCTGTGGGGATAACGGGTTTAATAACCTTTTCTATCATATCCTTTTCTATCTGCTCATGTGTGACCTCGGGGCTGTGCTGTGTCGATATAACAACGCTGTCAATGCGAACTACCTTGTCATCGTCATATTCCACCGTGACCTGACTTTTGCCGTCGGGGCGAAGATAATTAAGCTCACCGCTTTTTCTTACCTCGCTCAATTTTCTTGTAAGCTTGTGTGCAAGGTATATAGGCATAGGCATAAGCGCATCCGTTTCGTCGCAGGCAAAGCCAAACATCATACCCTGGTCGCCCGCGCCCGTATCATGCTCGTCACCGTCGCGGCTTTCAAGCGATGCGTCAACGCCCTGTGCAATATCGGGGCTCTGTGCCTTTAAGGATGTGATAACTGCGCAGCTGTCGCAGTCAAAGCCGTACTTTGCGCGGTCATAGCCTATTTTTCTTACGGTTTCTCTTACTATATTTTCAATATCCACATAGCTTTTTGTGGTCACCTCGCCGGCAACCATAATAAGACCCGTGCTTGCAAGTGTTTCACAGGCAACGCGAGAATATGGGTCCTGCTCCAGCATTGCATCAAGTATTGCGTCCGATATCTGGTCGCATATTTTATCGGGATGTCCCTCTGTTACGGACTCCGATGTAAATAATCTTCTCATTTGTATTTCTCCCTTATTTAAATTTATTTGCCCGACTTAACTCTCCAGCCCTCTTTGTTCTCCTGTCTGGAGCGTGCTATTGCAAGGCTGTCTGCGGGAACGTCCTTTGTAATTGTGGAGCCTGCCGCCGTATAAGCGTGAGCGCCTACCTCAACGGGTGCAACAAGGTTTGAGTTGCAGCCGATAAATACGTTGTCGCCTATCTTGCAGCGGTGCTTGTTTTTGCCGTCATAGTTTACAGTAACGGTGCCGCAGCCAAAGTTTACGCACTTTCCGACATCGGAATCACCCACATAGGTAAGGTGGCTGACCTTTGTGCCGTCGTCGATGGTGGAATTTTTGACCTCTACAAAGTCGCCGATGCGAACATGCTCGCCTATCTTGCTGTTGGGACGAAGATATGCGTAGGGGCCTACAGTTGTATAATTGTCAACAAATGCATCTATCATTGTGGAATTCTGGATAGTGACGCAGTTGTTTATTTTTGAGGATGTAATGCGCGAGTTGGGGCCGATAATGCAGTCCTCGCCTATCTCGGTATCGCCCTCTATATAGCAGCCGGGCAGGATAAGCGTATCGGCGCCTATCTTAACATCGGGGCCGATATAGGTATTGTCGGGGTCCTGCAAGGTTACGCCGTTAAGCATATGAAAATCGTTTATGCGCTTTTTCATTATGCTTGTAGCCTCGCCAAGCTGAAGCTTGCTGTTTACGCCGAGGAACTCATTTTCGTCCTCCGCGACCATAATACCGACCTTGCCGCCGTTGTTTTTGATTATTTCAAGTGTATCGGTAAGGTAATATTCGCCCTGTGCGTTGTTGTTTGAAAGGCTGTCAAAGGCCTTTAAAAGCTGTGCCGAGTCAAAAATGTAAACACCGGTATTTACTTCCTTGCAGGCCCTTTCTTCCTCGCTTGCGTCCTTAAATTCAACTATTTTGTCAAATACGCCGTCCTTTCGGATAATGCGGCCGTAGCTTGCGGGGTCGTCGAGTATCATGGAAACCACGGTGACGGCGTTGCCCTCGACAGCGTGCAGCTCGTTGAGCTTTTTAAGCGTATCTGCGGTAATAAGCGGTGTGTCGCCGCAAAGCACGGCAATATTGCCGCCATTTAAAAAGTCGCCCGCCTGCATTACGGCATGACCCGTGCCAAGCTGCTCTGCCTGTAAGCCAAATTTAACGCGGTCGCCTATCATGGCCTTTACCATAGCCGACTGATGTCCGACTATAACACAGATATCCTCTGCACCCGCCTTGATGCTTTCATCTATAACATAATCTACCATAGGCTTGTCAAGTACCTTGTGCAGTACCTTCGGAACCTTTGATTTCATGCGTGTACCCTGACCTGCGGCCAGAATAACAGCCTTAAAATTGTTGCTCATTAAAACACCTCAGTTCAAAAAAATATTCATATATCAAGTATACACCACTTCGGCATTTTTTTCAAGTGTTTTTAAATTAAATATAAAAAATATCGAAAAACGAAAAATAATTGTTGACAAAATGATATTTATATATTATAATCATAAACAACAAAACGAAAAACAACAAACTGTTATTGTAAAACGATAAAAGGAGAGATAAAAATGCTATTTGACTTGTTATTTGGCATAATGATATCTATGATCATAGTCGCGCCGTGTATGGTCATATTTAATCTGGAGGGGCATTTTAAAAGGTATGCCAATATGATGATATACGAAATTGTCTGCTATATTATAGGTATCCCGCTTACTCTGTGGCTTGTTGCGGAGTATGAACTTGCGTATATGCCGTATATTTGGTATATATATGCCTTTCTGCCCTTTGGTGCGGCGGTCTACCTTTATATGAAGTACGGCAAAAGCCCAAATACCGATATAAAAAAGGCGGCAAAGGCGGCATCGCTTTTGTATGCGGCGGTGCTTGCGGTGCTTACGGTGTGTATGTGGCGGTATTCCATAGAAAAAGAGGGGCTGGCTTCCACCATGCTTTTTGTGGGCTATGCAACACTCGTTCCCGTTAATTATGTAATTACGGCAGTAAGCGAAACGGTGTTTCAGCTTTTTAAATTGGAGGTATAGTATGGAGATATTACTGTATCGAAAGGGATAAATTTCAATTTGGCGGGGTGATTTTGAGCGGACGGACACATAGGTCCGTCCCTACAACGAATAATCTGACATATCACCGTTTTGTAGGGAACGACCTATGTGTCGTTCCGCTGTTTCGTTTCACAATAACACCCCGTCAAATTGAAATTTAACTTGCGCAGAAAAAACAACCAACCACACCTTGAACGGAGGAAAACAAAATGGATAGACCAAAAAAGCTTAATTTGGAAAAAATTATCGCTCTTGTCAGTATTCTTGTCGCTGTTGTCTGCTTTATATGGTTTTTTGTATCCTTATGCAAAGGAATAATGTCATACGATGTATATTCGCCCATTGAGCTGGATACAGCGGAAAAAGAAGAATACTACACGCAGATATTCCACATAAAGGATACAGGGAATATCGGCTCGTACACGGCGTATTTCCACGAGGGTCTTATGACCGTTATCTTAAATGACGTAAAGGACATACACACATTGTGCTTTGAAAACCTGGCGTATTACGGCTTTACGGAAGCGGAGTGCAGCGCTATTATCGAAACAGACGAGGAATACAAAAAAATACTGAATACCGCACCCGAAGAGCGCGAGAGCGGCTATTCAAAAACTCCCGACGATAATTTCGAGGGAACGCGGTATTTTGCTTGGATATCCGCGGAGTACAAATATTGGGAAATAAAATTCGAAGACAAGAGCGACGAGCATACAATAACCGTGCGCCGCAACCCCGATAACACATTACGCTGTGAAATAAACACGGGCTGGGGACGCGACTACCGCAAAATTATGGAAACCCTGAAAAAAAAGGAGGGATAGTATGGAGATATTATGGTATGTAATATTTTTTGCGCCGCCCTTGATGGTTGTTTATAACCTTATCTGCCATTTTTTGCGAAAGGACAGATTGGTTTATGAAATAGTCTGCAATGTCATAGGTATACCGCCTACGCTGTGGATATATTACCACGCAGCGGCAGCAATGGAAATGAGGGCACTTATGCTTGGGTTTACGCTTCCTTTTGCGGTGATAGCTTATTTATATATGAAGTATTCGTTTTACGGAAACAAAAATATAAAAAATGCGGCTAAATTGGCATCGCTGCTGCTTGCAATGGTATCGACCGCCGTTTATATGACTTTTGCCCTTTGCCTGACTGCGGATCTGAAAAAGTGGTACTATAGCGACCCGATTTTTGCGTATACGATTTTTGTAATTGTTGCAGGGCTGACGGCGCTTGTGCCGTTTAATTACTTTGTTACCGTCATATCGGAGATAATATTTCAGCTGAAAGGGCGGGACATCCATTGGAAATATCGCAATACCGAAGATGAGTAAAATTTTACAATAATAAAGGAGAACAAAACTATGAACGAAAACACAATGACACTTGACCAAAACACGGTATTTGAAGCTGCACCGCAAAGTGCGGATGCCCCAAGGTACAAAATTATATTTACCGCGGCGCTTATCACGGCATTTTTATTTACCCTTTGCTTTAAGGGTGCGGATGTGACCGCGGGACTTTCAAGCGTGATATTTTTTAATGTGACCGCTATAGGCGGGCTTGTTGTTTTAAAGCTTTTTGACCGTCTTAAGAAAAAGGCGGGCATGCTTATACTGCTGCCTATCGCCCTGCTTTCTGCATTTAACGCCTATTATGAATATTCCTATTATAATATTTTTAATTGCCTTGCGTTTTTTGTGCTTTTTACCTGTATGATGCTTTACTGCGCGGGTATCGAGCGACACCCCGCCCTTGACAGCATACTTGACTGTATTTTTAACAAAATGCTTGCCGCTGCGGGCAATGCCGTGACGGAATCGGTCAATATTGACGGTGTACAGCTTTTTAAGGCGGTTATAGGCATTGCCGTTTCTATGCCCTTTATTGCGGTGATAGGCTATTTGCTTGCAACGGGTGACGATGCGTTTTTTGATGCCATGTCGTCGGTGCTTGATATAGACGGTTGGTCGGCAGTATGGACGGCAATTGTTTTTGTATCGATATTTATGTATGCCTGCGGCTATCTTTACAAATTTATGTATAACGAAAAAAGAATAGTCTTTGACGGCGTTAATACCGATAAAACCATCGCAATATCGTTTTTGACCCCCGTAAACCTGCTGTTTGCCTTTTTCTGCTGCTCACAGCTGAGATATTTCTTCGGCGATACACCCATAACCGAGTTTACCACCTATTCACGCTTTGCAAGAGAGGGCTTTTTCCAGCTGCTTATAGTTACCTTTATAAACTTTTCCATAATACTGGTGTTTACCGATATTTTAAAGGCCAAAACAAAGGGCGCGTTAAAGGGCTCGCTTGTAATGCTTTGCGTATTTACACTTGTGCTTATTCTGTCCTCGTTTTACAGAATGTACCTTTATATAAACGCTTACGGCTATACACCGCTTCGTATAGAGGTAATAAGCTTTCTTGCGGCGGAAACTGTGCTTGTATTTACCACGGTATACGCGCTGCTGTATAATAAAACAAATATTCTTCACACCTTTATTATAGCCGCTGCGGCCGCGCTTATCTCGCTTAATGTTACCGCAAGACCCGAGTTTTCCTTAAGCCTTAACGACCCCGAGCCAACGGATATGACCGTAAGCTATACCCACAGCGAGCTGCCGCTTTTGATAAACGGCTATTACGCCGCAGAAAGCAGGGCAGACCAAAACGAAATTCTGAAAAAAATAACCGCCCTTTATGAGGCGGAGAAAAAGTCCGTGCATAATTGGCAGTCGGCAAATGTACAGAAAATATATATCCAAAGTGAGACCGAAGGCTTTTTTTACGACACCGTTAAGTCATACGAATAATAATTACCGCCGAAAAATTATGTGGAATATGTTGTTTTATATCGCGGTTGGTGGTATACTGATATTATACCGTTAACGACAAAATCAATGAAAGGCAGTAATATGAGAACTATTATTTTTATTCGCCACGGCAAAACGCAGGGTAATATCGAGCGAAGATATATAGGCCGCACAGACCAGCCGCTGGCACCCGAGGGGATAAATGTCATAAAAAGCAAGGCGTATCCGGCAGCGGATGCGGTTATTTCAAGCCCCATGAAGCGCTGTACGGAAACGGCGGGTATTATATATCCCGATAATTCCATCCTGATATATGATGACCTGCGCGAATGTGATTTTGGGAATTTTGAGTACAAAAAACACGAGGAATTAAAAAACGACCCCAATTATATAAGGTGGATAGCAAGCGCAGGCAGGGAAGAACTGTCGGGCGGCGAAAGTACGGCAAGCTGCCAAAAACGCTGCTGTGAGGCCTTTTTAAAGGCTGTAAGTGAAAATGCGGGCACGCTGGCTTTTGTTGTACACGGCGGGACGATAATGAGCGTTTTAAGCAAATTCGCGGATGAAAAACGTGAATTTTATTTGTGGCATTGCGAAAACGGCTGCGGCTATATTTGCGATCTTGACGAAAAAAAACAAAAACTGCTAAATATAAGAGCATTTTAGCTTTCTATATCTTCAAGCACCCTTGCAAGCTTGTCGCTGCCGACTATTTCGGTGGTGACAAGCATTTTTTGCTCCTCGGCTGATAGTGCACTTACGGGCGTGTTTGTTACCTCTTTCAGACCGCCGCCTTTTTTGTAAAACACGGCAAGATATCCCTTGTATTCGCCAAGGGTGTAGTGCTGGCGGCTTTCGCCCTCAAGCTGCTTTACGGCGGTTATCTTGTCGGCGGAAAAATGTGTTATTGTAAAGCCCTGCATTTTTTCCTCTGCCTGCTGTCGGTCAAGTCCCACAAGATAGGGCGGCAGCGGTGCGGATGTTATCTCCGTTATATTGTCGGCGGAATATTTGTATATATATTCAAGCTTTGCATCTTCCGAAAGCACGGTCTTGCGGTCGGGTGTTATGGGAATGCGCGGCTCGGGCTCCTCTGCCTCCGAACGGTATAAAAAATAGCCAAGGCTCATTGCCGCGGTTATTAAAAGCCCCGTAATAAGTATAAGATATCTTCTTTTCATAATGCTCGTCCTTTCTTTGGGTCTTATCGATGTTTCTCTTTGCTTTAGTGTGCCCCGGAACGGGAATAATATACAAAAATATTTCAATAATTTTTGATATCCCTACAGAAATTTATGCGGCATACACATTTCCGAAAAAGTGGGGAAAATCAAAAAATCACAAAACAGTTGACTTTATTTGCATAAAGTGCTAAAATACGAAATATGAAAAATTTATTAAAATTTAACAAACTAAGGAAGTCCCCCGCTTCTAAAGCGGGGGTGCTTACTTAAAATT
>CAMVJD010000047.1 GCA_947167715.1 uncultured Eubacteriaceae bacterium | reverse complement strand
ATTTTAAGTAAGCACCCCCGCTTTAGAAGCGGGGGACTTCCTTAGTTGGTTAAAAAAGTAACTCAAAAAAGGAAAAATTCAAATTTCAATTTACACTTGACTATATGCGAAAATTGTAATACAATTATTTTGTTTGACAAAAATCTTCATTATATATCGGAGGTAAAAATGCGTTTGGTGGTAAAGGTGGGCAGCTCCACGCTGACTCACAAAACTGGAATGTTAAATATACGCCTTGTGGAAAATCTGTGCAAGGTGCTTTCGGACATAAGAAACAGCGGTCACGAGGTAGTTTTGGTATCCTCGGGCGCGGTAGCTATGGGTGTGGGCAAGCTTAATTTAAGGGAAAAGCCGTCCGACAACCCGACAAAGCAGGCAGCGGCGGCAGTAGGCCAATGCGAGCTGATGTACACCTATGACAAGCTTTTCGGCGAATTTAATCACACGGTCGCGCAGGTGCTTGTAACGGGCAACGACATAAGCGGCAAAAACCGCAGAAATATTGAAAACACGCTTAATAGGCTTATAGATCTGGGTACTATACCCATTATCAACGAAAACGACACCGTAAGCCTTGACGAAATGGAGCAGCTTAATGCGCTGGGCGATAACGACACGCTTGCCGCAGTAGTCGCAACCTGTATAGGCGCCGACCTTTTGGTGCTTTTAAGCGATATTGACGGTATGTACACCGCAGACCCGCGCAACGACCCCAATGCAAGGCTGATACACCGCATACCCGAGCTTACCGAGGAGCTGCTTGCGCGCGCAGGCGGCAGCGGCACATCACAGGGCACGGGCGGTATGAAGACCAAGCTTAACGCCGCAAGGATAGCAGGCGGCAGCGGTATAGATATGGTAATTGCAAACGGCGACCACCCCGAAAATCTTTACGATATAATAGAGGGCAAAAATGTAGGCACATATTTTGAAAGCCGCAGATAAAACAAAAGAGCGTTTCCACGCGGGAACGCTCTTTTATTTTTGCCGTTAACGGCAGTTATTTGTGTGGCAGTCGCTTGTTTCGCTGTCACTTGAGCTTTTGTCCTTGTTGATGTCTGCGTTAAGCTCGTTTGCAAACTCGGCTCTGTCGGCCTTGGAACTCTTCTTCTTGCTTGTTTTTGTATCCATACTATGTCCTCCGATAAAAATGTTTTCAAGGCACTTGCCTTGTAACTGTATTTTTACCTGACAACGGGACAATTATACATAAAAATATTTTAAGCACAAAAATTTAATTATTTTTCCTCGGTATAAAGCTCTTTTATCTCGTCTACGGTTTCAAGCGTCATTTTTCCCAGCTTTGCGGCGCGGAATTCGTCTATAAAAATGCTTGCGGTACGTTTAAGGTCTATTTCGCCGCCGCGCGCCTTAAACCCGCGTGAGGCGCCTATAGCCGCAAGTATCTCGTGATTTGGCGTTTCGTCGGTAAAATCTATTGCATACCTGTCCTTAAGTTGCTGCGGGTAGATGACACGCAGCTTACCTATAAGCCCCTGCGCAAGCTCGGGCAGGTCGAGGATATCGTCATTTACGGCACCCGTAAAGGCAAGGTTCTGACCCACCCTGTCGTCCTCAAACTTGGGCCACAATATACCCGGAGTGTCCAAAAGCTCAAAATCGCGCTTGATTTTTACCCATTGCTTTCCGCGGGTAACGCCGGGCTTATCGCCCGTTTTGGCCGTGGCCTTGCCCACAAATTTATTGATAAGCGTGGACTTGCCCACATTGGGTATACCCGCTATCATGGCACGGGTGGGGACGTGCAGCCTGCCCCTCGCCTTAAGGCGCTCTTTTTTTTCGGCCATAAGCACGGCAGACACCTCGGTTATGCCCTTAAGACCCTTGCCCGTTATGCTGTTTACAAGCAAAACGCGAAAGCCCTTTTCCTCGAAATACTTTACCCAATCCGCAGTCTTGGCATCGTCGGCCAGGTCGGATTTGTTAAGTATCACTATACGCTTTTTATTTACCGCAAGCTTGTCTATGTCGGGATTACGGCTGCTATAGGGGATGCGCGCATCCAAAAGCTCTATAACGATATCCACAAGAGAGATGTTCTCCTTCATCATTCTTTTGGTTTTGGTCATATGACCCGGATACCATTGTATATTCATTTCGTTCTCTCCTTTTATATAAGATTTAAGTCGCCTGTTGATACCTGTATAATTATAAGTTGATTATATCATTTATTATTTCTTTTTGCAAGGCGCAATACGTTTTTACTTTCCCCGTTTTTATGACGGCTTATTGTTCTTTATTGATAACGGCAAGCCCCGCGGTGCTTTTCTTATAATGCAAATAAAAAAGACTTTGCGCTGAATATAGCATTATAAAAAAGAAACGCATACGGTAACGCTGTTCGGCAAGCCCAACCGGAATTTCGGGGTTGCTCGCCGTTCTTTGTACAGCACCGATATACAGCGTAAAAAAACAATTATAAAGCTGGCTGTCAAAAAAGTTATTTTATACTATATGTTATGAATTATTTAAAGCAATTCTATTCATTTTATTAAGTAACTTTAGCGTCGCAGACTTAGTTTGAGTAGCTGAAGCTACTCAAATCCCGTAGGGATTGCGCGAGCTTTAGCTCGCAGCAACAAGCAGGCGGAAACCGCGTTTTCGCCGAGGAGCAAAACTTGATTTTGCTACAGATATTCGGGCAAGTGTATCTTTGATGCGCGCAGCCCGAATGTAATTTGACGGAAAATGTTAATTTTCCGTCACTATATCACTCACCTTTTATATAAGTTGTCATAACTTGTCAAAAGGCGGGTTTCACTATGTTTCGTAAAACTGATTATTGATATAATCTTTCATAGATTTCCGTAAATACGGAATAAATTCGTGTCAATTTTGTGTCAGCTTATTTGACTTAACTGAAAGAATTTTTCTTCAATGCGGCTAAGTTCATTGTTCTTTTTTTCTGAACTTACTTCGGCATAAATATTCAACGAAGTTGAAACACTCGCGTGTCCCATAACTTCCTGGATCACTTTAATATTTACGTCATTTTCACAGAGTACAGAGCAATATGTGTGACGAAGGTTATGTGGACTGCACACGTCTATTAAACAAGGCTCTTTGCCATCTATTTCAGCTTGCTTTACTGCATTGGCATTGTAATGCTTGCGTATTCTTCTGAACATTCTTTCAATTTCATCGCAAATATAAGGTAAATTTTTCTTATTACCAAAGACAAAACCTTTGTAATGCTCATAGCATACCGGCGGCATATTTTCCTGTGCCTGCTTTTGGTTTAAAAGGACATCCCGCAAACCTATAAACATTGGTATAGCTCTTATACCTGACTTGGTTTTAGGTGTTTGTATAACCCTTACCATCTTAACTCCGCCGTTTTTCGTGTATGCCATACTCTTGTTGATGTGTATTACGTTATTTTCGAAATCCACATCATCCCAAGTTAAAGCGCACATTTCCGAAACGCGCATACCTGTCAGCATAAGTGTCAGAAAAATATTGAGATATTTGCTGTCTGTTTCCGATGTTAAAATGTAGTTTACCAGCGATCTCAACTGCTCTTTTGGTATTGCTAAACGTTGGTTTTGCTTTAAGCTATACATCTTTTTTATCTCGGAAAAAACACCATCGATAGGATCGGCTTTGGTAATGCCATCTCTGACAGCCATTTTGAAAACGGGTGTAAGAGAATGATTTACGGAACGCATTACACTTATTCCCAAGCCTTTTTCATCACGCAGATACTTAAAGAAAAGTACCATATCTGAATATTTTATGTCTCTTATCTGTTTATCCCCAAGTATCGGACGAACGTGCTTATTATATGTGTATTCATAAAGCGCTCTTGTTTGAGGTTTCAAAAACTGTCTGCTTGATGCGCAGCGAATAAACATTTCGTGGACGGTTATATTTTTGTCGGAGTTGCAGAAACCGTTGTACAGATCGTTCTGTATTTCCTGTTCCTTTTCTCTCAGTTGGTCTAAAGACCTTGCATAGACCGTTTTACACTTGTTGTCTATCGTTTTGTAGCGATACTGATACCTGCCGTCCTTGCGTAAGCTCTCGCCCTCTTTTAAAACTCTGCCGTATTTATCTTTTCTTCTTTTCATTTATATTACCTCCTGTGCAAAAATCCACACTTGCATTTTTGCTTTCCTTTTTTCACAGGCGGCAAATATATGATGTAAGTTCATTATAACACATAAGCGCCGCCTTGTCTAATCATTTAATTGAAAATCTTATACGGAAAATTGTTTTTCGAGGTATTTCTCGAAAGCAAGCCTTTTTATAAGTCTTTTACTGCCCACCCAAAGAACAAACGGACAATCTTTTTTAGCCGTCAGGTCACGGATACGGCCTTCGCCGATATTGAAATACTCGGCAGCTTCTTTTATAGTCAATGCAAACTTGTTTTCTATAGATACTTTCTCCTGTGTTATGTTAGTCATAAAATCCCCCATTTCATTATTTGTTTTTACAATACATTTGAATTATTATGATAAAATAGACTATCATCAGCAGAATCAGACAAGCCAAGCCGAAAACTGCGTATATAACCACAAAAAATATAAATATTTTGCATCGATAGGCTAAAAGCTTTGACTGCTCATATTCCTTTTTCATAGATACAAGCTCCGTCATCATTTCGTGGTATGCGGTTTTGGAACACATCTCACATTTTGTTGCCGGAACGGGTCTATCCTTATAAACTATCTTGTCTTTTTCGACTATCCTGTCCTGATAGACTATTTTATCTCTGTAAACTATTTCTTTCTTTGCAAGTGCCTCACGCAGTTTACCTCTCATAGCTACTGCGTCGGCGAGAAGTTCGTCGTTCCTCAATTTCACCTTCGTCACTTCGGTCAGCATACGCTGATAGTTCTTCCACATCTCGTTTTTGCAATGCTCGGCGTTGGCTATCTCGCGTTCTGCGTGTTCGGCTCTTGCTATCCTTTTCGATAAGTTGGCGTTTTCTTTGTTCAGCTTCGTTATAAGTTTCACCAGCTGCTCTGTATTCAATTCCTCTTTCGGCTGCGGCAAGCTCCGCTGATTGGCTATTTCGTCTAAAGTCATTCTCCAAACCCTCCCTTGAAAAATCTTCTTTGAACATTTCCGTCAGCTTTTTGCACCTTACCTTGTGACTCTCCTTGTCGGCAAAGGTCAGGTATTTTCGGTTTTCCTCCCATTTCACCGAAATACCCTGTGCATTAAGCTGTGAAACAAAAGCCTCGCGGTTAGCGGCTGTTGCTCTTGCCGACCTCACGGCAAGGGCGATAGCAAGCAGCCAACTTTTGCCCGTTCCCTCAAGGTCTTTCTTGATCGCGTTGTAAGCGTGGATATTGTAGGTGCTGATATTCCGTGTCTTTTGGCAAATACTCAAACCGTGTTCCTGCAATATCCTGTCCGAAAGTTCCTTGAATAGCTTAAGATCGTTTTTTGAATAGCAAAACTTTTTGCCGTTTTCAAAGCTGACCGAGTTTACAACAAAGTGAGTATGAACGTGTTTTCTGTCGAGGTGCGTGGCAAAAACCACCTCATAGCCTTTTAGCTTCTCCCAGCGTTCCGCAAGCTCGGCGGCAATTTCGTGTGCCTGCTGCGGCGTTATATCTTCTTCGGGTGAAAAACTCTGCACAAAGTGCTTATACTGCCGTCCGCCCGTTTTGCCCCAAGCCCTTTTTGTAGCTTTCATTTCAAAGAGGGCATTGGTGCCGCGGCAGTTATAACCGCCTATCAGACACTCCAAAGTTTTTTCGTCCTGTGTTATGTACTTTATGACCCTGCCCAGACTTGCACGGGAATTAACTGCCTTTATTACTGCCATTTTTCCTCCATTTCTTCTATCTGCTTATAGATTTTTTCAAGCTCTGCCGAACAATCCCTTATCTGACCGCTGTTTACTTTTCGCGTAAGCTGATTAAGATTGTTGCCTATATGTTTAAGCTGTATAACGATTTTATCGCCGTTAGGTTTTATGACTATAGGTTTCTTTTTTAAGCACTCCCATATAAAATCTCGCATATTGAGATTTGTTGCTGCTTGCATTACTTTGACGGAACGCAATTCATCTTCCGTCAAACGTATGTTTAAAATTTTGTTTCTCTTTCGCATAAATTTTACTCTCCTTTCGTGAAATTGCTGTGATGTGAAATGAAATTTTGCCCGACCTTTTCTTGTCGGGCATTGGCGGCGTGAGCCGCAACCCCAAGGGGATTGAAGGGGGCTTACCCCTCACAAGCAACTGAATGGCGGTAAGCCGTTCAGGGAGCTTGCAAACGTCGGACCTTACCCAAAACAATTTGAGCCCACGGACGTCAGCCGCAGATATGTTTTCGGAAATGTTTAGCGATAATAAGGTCTGATGTTTTGGAATGGGCGGAGATATTCCTTGAATAGTGTCGGGTTTCCTCCCTATGACCGAACAGAATTGTCGGGAAGTACGCCGCCCATTTCCGAAATGAGATATGCTGCCGATTATGAAAGCGTTGTTTGATCGTCTTGCAGCATATCCTTGCCGCGTTTAGTGTCTGTACAGGTTATAAAAAGTGCCTCCTCACTCTTTTTGTAGACCGCACTATGCACTATAAAGCGGCTGTTATTGATAAACAAGCGGTTCAGCCGCTTACACAGCTTATCAATGGTGTAGTACATATCAATATCGTTCATCAGGGTATTGCCGTCCTTGTCGTAAACAAGTATCCACCCCTCATAATAGCCAAACTCCGTTTTTACCCACGAGGCTCGAACGGTTATCTCCATAAATATCCCTCCAATGTTCCCCAAGTCAAGAACAATAAAAGTAAAAAGGGAAAGTTGGATGTGTTAGGCTTAAATGGCCGCCCCTACAGTTTTCCCCAAAGGGATAATTGAGCTCCCTAAGTTTTCCCTAAAAGGGATAATTATTTAGACCGCTGTATAAGCTGCTTTCAGTCAGTTTTCCCTTTTAAAAAATATTGTTCTTGAACGTGGGGGATAGTTAAAATAGTGTGTACATTTGCATTATCGCTTTATATAATAGTCCTTTGCGCCGTTGCCAAAGCCTATGCGTTTCCATTTGGCATACTTGCCCAGCACCTTTTGAAACTCCTTCCAAGAAATGCTGTGTTCTTTTGAAATATCCTTTAATTCATCGGTTGGTATGTCGCTTCTGTCCTTAAACAGCTCCGTGATTATCTCTTCCGCCATACTCTTTTGACTCTCGGCATAAGCTCGCGCCTTGCCCGTTGTGCTGCCCGAACATCTTTCGGGTGTTAAGTCCCTTATATCTGCGGTATTATCCAAAACAAAGCCCGTGTCCGTGCCTTTGGTATCAATGCGGAACGCAAGGGACTCGCCCCATTCGGCAAGGTTATTTTTCGTTTGGAAAAGCACTTTTACCGCCGAGATGTCGGGATGCTGTCCGAGAAACAAAACGCTCCTTGCAGCACCCTTAATATCCTGACTGCCAATAATTCTGTCCCCGATCTCCTGATTTGTCATCTTATTTATATGGCAGACGATGACAAGGGCAAAGTTATAGGTCTTTGCAAGTGAATTGATGTGCGCCAGTAAAGGCCTTGTCTGATTGGCTCGGTGCATATCCACATCGGGTCCTATATAGGATTGCATCGGGTCAAAGATAACAAGCTCGGGTTTTACCTTTTCAAACAGAGCAGGCAGACGTGGGTCTGTAAAGCTGTACGGCACAAAATCACGTTTTTCCCATTCCTCTGCGGTAACGATTTTCTCCATATCGGCATCACAGCCTATCAATCGCGGCTTTAAAGTCCTGTCGGCAGGGTCTTCCGCATTAAAGAACACTGTTATACCCTGCGGTGGCTTCTCCCATTCCTCTGGAACCGCACCAGGCAGAGCCTCTCCTTTTGAAAGTCTTGATGCAAGCCAACAGGTAAGAAAGGTTTTGCCCGTGCCCGGTGCGGCATAAAGTATCGTTATGCACCCCTTTGCTATGTACGGATACCACAGCCAGTCAATGTCTTTGACCTCAATATCCGAAAACTTATGGATCGCGATAGGCTTGATGTTTTCATCCTTGTTGCTCTTGTATTTGTCCGCAAGGCTTATCAGTGCGCTGTCAAAATCATCAAGGTTGCAAAGGTAAAACTGCCTTGTTTTATTGCCCGTAAATATGCTTTTCCAAGCGTTCCTGACTACGCGGCTCTTGTCATCAATGACCGATTCGATACTCTCGTTCACATTTTTGTAGCAGCAAGGAAAAATAATGCAGTTGCTGCTTGACATCGGTATTTTGCGCAACATCTCCGTAACCGCCTGTAACTGCTCCTCATTGCTTATAAAGATAGTGGAAAACCCCAAGTAGAACGCATTTTCACAGAATTGTCCCTCATCAAAAATAAAAACAAATCTTCGCCTGTCGGTATGTTCCTTATGAAAAGTGTCGTAAATACGGTCGTGATTACCGTAAACCTTAAAACAATCGTAGGTTACCATTAAACTCCCCCTTCCTTAATGTTAAGTACATCGTTTATCTTGCTTTGCACGTTTTCGATGCTGTTCAGCTTGCCGCCGACAACAGCTCTTATATAAGATGGGCTATACCCGATAAGTTCCGCAAGGTCTTTCAGCGTCATATCCTCCTTTATGAGCGCTATACGGACTTGCTTTCCCCATTCATTAACATTCGTACACATTTTTTATAATTCCCCCTTTACAAATGTTATTTTGTATGTTATCATAATATAAAGTCGTAATTCTAACCGATTGAAAATATAAAATACGGAATTACGAGATTTATATACACTATCATTATACATTAACGAAACGAATAAATCAAGTATAATATTTCGTAAATCCGTAAGTTTGTTGAAAATAGTTAAGAAAGGAAGAAAATATTATGGATAAATCGGTAAATTTAACTAATTTGTTTAATAGGATCGAGGAGCTTGGGATAAATCCAAAGATAGTGGCCGAGGCTACGGGCATATCTTCGGGCAATATAAGCGATTGGAAGAAGGGCAGGAGTTATCCGACGGCATCAAAAATGATACTGCTTGCCGATTATCTCGGCTGCTCCATTGATTATTTGGTTGGCAGAACGGATGTACCCCGACCACTGAACGTACCCAAAGAATTTGCCGATAAGCTGGGCAGTATGACCGACGATTTTATAAGTGAGGACGGCTTTGTGCATCCGCCGTTTATGAGTAACCGCGTTTATTTCATTCACGAAAAGGACGAGGAAAAGATTTGGAAGGTCTACGATAAGGCAAAAGCCTATGACGATAGTATTATGGATAAGGAAACCTTTGCCGCCTTGCTCGATAAGTACGATAACCCGCTGTCAAGAGCCGCTGGCGCAAGCGGCTATAGTATCAAGCCCAAGAACTATGTCGAGTTTAAAAAGGTCTATGATACCTATGTGGATAGCTGCTTTAATGATGTACTGAATCGATTGAAGAAATGAAAATTGCCGCCTTTCCTTTGGGATTGGCGGCATTGTTATTGCAGTATAAGCGAATATAAACCTGATTCGTTTCTCAGTATAGTTTGCCGGGTTCGTCCTATGCTGTCGATGAGTCCTTGTTTTAAGGAGTCATCCTCTTCAATGTGCATAGATACTGCATTTAAAGGATCGCCTACAGACGGGCAGAGACCCGTCTTTTTTTAGTAAATTGCTGCGCAAGGCTTTATTTACTTTAACACAAAATAAACACAACCATAAAAAACAAAAATCATCATTTTAACAAATGTTATTTTTGAGAATCCATATACTCTTGTTAAATAACGCCCCAATTGAGGAAAATCTCGTTCAGTTATTGTTCTTTTTGAAAATAATTGCCTATTACATTACTTTATGATATAATTATTATAATTTAATGAAGTGGGTGATTAATATGTCATTATGCATTCAAGATGCAATTTTAGAATCTTTTATCGGAGAAATGCTTAGCATAGGTGTAGATATAGGTAACAATAATTTAAAAAAGAAGATAGACGAATCTCAACTCAAAAAATGTTTGGAAAATTATATTAAGCGGCAAACAAAATTTAATGAGACAAGCTCACTTGATGAGGAAATCGATTTTGATGCTTTAGTACGATATATACACAATAACTTATTAGCTGATGTTGAAAATATGGTTTTTAATTCCGAATCTCAAATTAGAGGTCAAGCCAGAAATAACATCGCAGATAAGGTTGCCGAACTTTCAAGGGCTAAAACGGAAAATAGTAAATCACGAGTTAAGAATATTATTCTGTCTGCCATTGATATAATCAAGGATTTTTACAGGGAAAAAATAGACAGAAGACAATACATTATTGAAGATGACATTATTGAAGCAGCAAACAAAAGAGCAGAAAAAACGGAAGAAAAAATGGCTGCTGATAATGAACAGACAAATATAAAATTAGACAAAATATTTGGTCAACTTAATGAAATAGCAATTTGGTCGCCAACTACTCTTCAAAAACTTTCTAAAGCTAACGACATTACAGGTATAGAATATTCACTGTCATTATTCTTTGCAGCCATAAATAGTGGACACCCTTTAAAAGGATATTACGGGTATGCTTATAGCAATGGACAACTTTTCAGTCAACCATTATCCAAAGAAGCAATAGAAAAATATCCGCCTAAAATGGTATGCAGCGGAAAAATATTTATGGGGAACAATGAATGGTACAATGCTGATGAATCAATGTTTGATTACGCGAACAGGCATCAGTTAGAAATTAAATTTACCATAGAAGAAGCAAAAAAATATTTAGGTGATATAGAAGATCCAAGTCAATGTGAAGCAAAAGAATTGATTGGGAGTATAGGTGTATATAAACCCAAGCCGTTTCCACCCGCTTTGGCCTGTAGCCTAAAAGTAAATGGAACAACAGTTTATGAATATATAGAATTAAGAACTACCGAAATTTTGGACGATGGTACATATATTGTTGATAACAGCGAGCAAAAGGATATTGATACAATAATTAGACTTACATTTAATTTAAAAGATCCTTTGCATAAAATCAACTATACCATAAATGTAAATGGTGGTTCAACAGAAGAACGCTTGAAGTTTGAAAGAATAATGAAGTTTGGATTGGAAGGATGCCGCATTGCAATATATGCCTTAAAGCACCATAAAAACCTTATAGAGGGTGATGTAAAAATACCTGAATATGATTCCGGATTTCCATCGGTCGATGAGAAAATTGATTTTTTAGAACGTATACAGGATATTGAAAATTATTTTAATAAAAAGCTGAACTATGCAAGAGATATATATACAAATGATTTACTATCAATTCGTTATTTATCAGAATTGATTCGTGGCAATAGTGTTGAACAGAATAGCCCTGAGTCAATCGATTTTTGTGCAGATATAACGGATAATTTTAGAGAACAATTGATCGAAAAAAATAATGAACCCTCTGCTATTTGGCTTCTCGGTCAAATAACTCATGAATTATTGGACGAAGAATTCAGCTTTAATATTGCTCGATGTTTCAAATCAGTTCAAATAAAAGATTATGATAAAATCAAGGAAAAAATCAAGTTATTTGAAACAGGCGATAAAATACAACTCACATTCCTTATAGTTGGCGAGAAAAAAATAGAAGATTACTTAATTAAAGCTGATATCGACAGCTATGATTCCATACCTGTGGAACGGCGTAATTAAAAAAGGGTAATTGTCATTGCAGTCTCATAAGGTGCCACCAATCGTTATGAAAGGTGGCATTATTGTTTTATATTGTTTTGTTCACCTCTTGAATTTATTCAAAGGCACACTTATAGAGGGCAGAGACTCGTCTATAAGAGCGTTGATGAACAAGTCTTATTTTAGAATGTCAATGTTCTGTGGAATAAAATTTCTTACTTAGGAACCATTGCATTGGGACGCCCACCTCTATTTTTTGACAACGATAATTCGTTTTTTTATAGACGATAAAAGGCGTGCCAATACTTTTTTGTCGAAATTAAAATTTCGACTTGTAATTTGGGAAAGTCCCAAACCCTTCGTTATTTATATAAGTAAATAAATATCCTATGCTGTTTAAATAATCTAACGGCTTAAGATACTTAGTAAAAAGTAGCAGATGTTAAATTTTAGAAACCTTGCTATGTTTTAGTTATTATGCTATAATTATATTAAATTACTTGAGGGGATGTGTTTTGTGTGGAGTTGGCGAACAATATAATTATAAGATGCAATCATTGTAATTACCTTATTTTTGAACACGGAGGAGGATATGTAGTTAACACAAGTTACGAGGATCACGGCGAAAACGGCATGGGTAATGAAATAATTTATAATATATCAGAGCAAATTATTTGCCCAAATTGTCACACAAAAATATGTTTTGATTGCTATGCTACCGAATATCCTGTAGGAAGTTTTAACCACTCATTTAATAATATAAGTGGTGGAAAATTTATAGAACCACCACAGTGGGAAATGGAATGTGAGGATGAATATTCAAAAATAATTTCAACTTATGGCAAAATAGAGAATAATACTTTTTACGATATTGCCGATGAGATGCAAAAACTTATTCTCAAAATCGATAATAATGCTTCAATCGTAGATAATATCGATGATAGAACATTTGAACGCCTTGTTGAAAAATTATACCGTAATTTATCTTTTAAAACGGAACTAACCAAACAAACGAGAGATGGTGGAAAAGATATAGTTGCACGCTTGTATAAAACCCCAGTACCTATTGTCGTATACATTGAATGCAAGGCGTACTCAATTGGTCATAAAGTGCCCGTAAGTACTATAAGAGAATTGTTAGGAACTATGGAGGATGCCAACGCTAACAAATGTGTTTTGATGACAACCTCATATTTTACTGAGGCTGCGCTGGATTTTGCAAAGAGGCATAGACCAAGGATCGAATTGTTAGACAGAGATTCCTTAATCAATTTAATACATAAAGATGTCCGTGGGTTCTACATAAAAAATAAAAATAGGATATGAAGTCTTTGGCAAAGCGATAGCATAGATAATAACTGTTAAATACAAGTGTTATGTAAGCATTGTGTAGAAGAAATAAGTGAAAGGTAATTTTTATGGACGTTTATTATAAAAATTTTGAAGCTCATACTGACACGCGATTAGAGAGAGAAAAATTATTTTCATTGTTACCAATAAAATTTGAGAAGCCATCAAAATATGAAGATTTCAAATTTACGAGCAAGTCATTCCCTATATATGACGTATGGGAACAAAGCAAAAATATTTTTATTGATGGTACTGCAAAATATTTGGGTTTAAGCAAAGATGAAAGAGAAAAAATTGTTGACGAAGTTGAAAAAAGGTATAAAGATAGTAATATACCGTTACCGCGTGCGGTTAGGAATTGGCTGAATGGAGAGCCTCCAAGCAAATATTCGCACTACAAAAAAAACTGTTATAATTTTTGTGTAGCAATGGGAATGGATCTTTTTACAACTGCCGAGTTTATGTATAAGCATTTTCAAATTATGCCATTTTACTATAAAAACAAGGTCGATGCAATTTATTTCTACTGTATTAAAGAACATAGGGGCTATGAATACATAAAAAAGTTATTAGAACTTTCAGAAAACTTTCCATCATTAAATGACGAAACTATTAAAACAGAAAATATTGGCGAAAATATATTGGAAATCAGTAACGACGAAGAATTTATTAACTATCTAAAGTTATGCTGTTATGATAAGCAAGACTTATATAAAACAGCTCGTAACCATTATTTATCATTATTCGCAAAGTGCAAGGATTTGTCGCAGCTAAAAACAGAGAGCGATATTTATTATGAAGTTGCAGGATATAATGATCAGATAAGTAAAGATGATAAATCTGTCCGATACGCCGGAGGTGATACCCCTTCTAAAGGGATTTCAGCAAGCTCAAGAGCAAAGGAAGGCATTGAGAGTTTGCCGGGACAATTTACGGAAAATTATCCCTCAAACCCTCACTATAAAAAAATAAAAGATGGTAAAGCGTCTTGGGACATTCTCCGAAAAAATCTGATATGTTTTAAATTATATGAGTATTATAAAAGCAGAGACAAAGCAATAGGAGATAAAAGCTTATCTGATGAAGAAATCATAGAACACAGAAATGATTTTTTGAAAGAATGTAACGATTTGCTTTATGAATGCGGATATGTGAGCTTATATGAGAGAAATCTATTTGACTGGATAATAATATGGACATTAAATTTTGATTATCCTGTAGCGGCGCTTAAAAGTGTGATAAAGCGTATGTATTTTGATGCTGTAACAGAAAAGTATGATGAGGATCCGGTTTAAATGAATCCATTTTTATAATTAGTTTCTTCAACTGATGTATACTGGATGATATGAAAGGAGGGATTTTTATGGACAAATATTTGCCTAATGGTTTTAAACTAAGCTTTAATAATCGAGAGGGATATTATATAATAACAGGATTAAAGGGTCGCGGTGCGTCTACTGTGGCTTATTATGCGGATTATTACGGCGTATCGGGGAAAGAATCAAAATGTCTCATAAAAGAATACAATCCCAATTACATATCGTTCAGTCGTAGTGAAAATGGTGAAATAATTGTTGATATTAAGCAAAAAGCTCGATTTGATGAGGGAAAAGACCATTTTTGTAGTACCTGCAATACACAAATCAATATAAGAAACAATAATTCTATGATGAATAGCACGCCCGCAGTTGAGGGACCGTTTGAGCAAAACAACACTGTATATATTCATAACACAATAAACAACGGACAAATATACGAAGACTGTGCCGAATTATCTTTATTGGACAGAATGAAGGTATGTGCTGCATTGGTAAAACTTGTCGGCAGTTACCATAATGCAGGCTATCTTTGCCTTGATTTAAAGCCGGCAAATATTTTTGTAATGAACGAAACCAAGGAACTTATACAGTATATTGATTATGACAGTATCAGACGAAAGGCAGAGTTAAGTTTTGGTGTGTCTCTTTCATATACCAAAACTTGGGCAGCTCCGGAACAAACAAATATCTACGGTAACGATGAAGTTGCAGAAACTACAGATATATATGCATTGGGCGAAATTATATTTTGGTCGGTATTTGGCAGACATTCTAAAGAAAGCGAACACCGCGGTTTTTCGGAATATCCTTTTTCCGAGTCATCATTCAACGATGAACTTGATAGATTAGATGTAAGGCGATGCTTAACGGAAATATTCCGCAATACATTGCGTTCTTCTCCGTCTAACAGATATGAAACGGTCAATGAATTGAGTACGGCCTTGAAAAAGTTGATAAACTGCTTACGAGAAAAATTATATGTAATATCTTCACCTATAAATGTCGGCTTGTGCTTAGGAAGAAATAATGATATACGAAATATCTCTCAAAAAATAAATGAAAAAAGTCCGCTGTTTATAACGGGTGTTGGAGGTATCGGTAAAAGTACAGTTGCTAAACAATTTTTTGTTAATAACCGCGAAAAATATGACATCGCATTATTTTTGGAATATGACGGTGATTTTAAACGTAATTTTGCCGAACAAGTATATATAAATAATTTTTCTCGTGATATAACAGTAGAAAGTATTGAAGAATTTTACGAAAGGCAAAGAAAAGCTTTTTTAAAATGTATAAGTAATAAAAGAATACTTATTGTTATTGATGATTGTGTATTTGAAAAATATGGAGATTTTAACGAAATACTTCCTTTTTTAGACGAATGCTGGGATGTTTTATTTTTTACAAGATGCAAACCTCTACAAGGGACTTTTTGCGAATATGAATTATCTTCAATTCAAGATAGAGATGGCCTATATCAAATTTTTGAAAATTATAGCAATATAAGAATTAGTGATGAAAACCAAGGTGATGTTGACACTATAATTAATATGATAGAAGGTCATACACTGGTTTTAGAGTTGATAGCAAGGCAAATTTCAAACAAACACATTACTATTAAGGAAGCCACTAAACTGACAAGGAAACATGGTTTTTCAAATATTGGTAGCGAAAAGATTAGTATTTTCAAAGATAACCACGAAATGTCGGATACGATTCCTAATATAATTATATCTATTTTTAATACAAGTAAATTAAATAGCAATGCAAAATCCCTATTAAAAATAATGTCTTTGGCAGGCACAAAGCGCGTATACCTACAAGTTTATCAGAGACTTATGGATTTACAAAGCTTTGATTTATTCAATGAATTGCAAAAATATGGTTGGATAATTATTGAAAATGATTTAGCGAGGCTTCATTCCGTGATTGCTGAAGTTATTGATTTGTGGGAATGGACAGAAGATTATTGTTCTGTTGCATCTAAAATAATGCGAAATCTTGTAGATTGTATAGTTCCATCTGTAGAAAAACAATCTGAATTATATACGGAAGAAAGAGGAGAATGGATATATGGTTACGGAAAAACAAGAACTAAAATTATCAGAACCGAAGTTAAATGGTTAAATAGATATTTAATTTATGCAATGCATTTTTTAGAAAAAGCAAAAACAATTGACATATTATTTTGCAGCAAAGAATATTGGAATTTGTTATTTCAAACAATAAAATATGCCCCTGTACACAATGAACAGTACATATTGAGCAAATCAGAGTTCATTTTAGAAAATGAAGATAAATTTGAATCAATAAACATCATGGAAATATATGATAAGGTTTTACACATATATTTAGAGCGGGGTAATTATCAGACAGCGGAAAAAGCATTGAAAAAAGCTGAAGAATATAAGCTACAATTTCACAATGATGAACGTAAGCGCCTTGAAATGGTATACTATAGAATGTATATGGATTATCACGAAAATACTAATACTCTAGAGCCTCTTAAAAAAACCACAAAGTTTATCTATGGCTATTTTAATGGACTTATATATTCAGAAACTTCTGAAGATTTTGCTGAATTACAAAGTAATTCGTTATTAACTTTTCTGAAAAGTGGAACGAAGTCATTTTTACACAATCGTCTTTTTTTTAAACAATTAAAAGCAGTAAGAGAGGAATTGCTCCCTAATACAGATATGTATTCTATAGCACGATTTAATTACTATATGTGTTGTACATTTTACTACAGTTTATATATTTCATCATTTAGGAATTTTATAAGATCTTTGATGTACGCAACAGAGATTGCAAATCATATTTTTCAAACGGATCTTGAAAAAATAAATAAGATAATTATTCCGTTGTCCGAAATATTATTTTCTAAAAAAATGTATACATATGCATTTGATTTATTAAACGAAAGTATAAAGATTTGCGAAAAACACGAGAATCTAAACGCTTATATAAGAAAAATGCAGCGATTAAAATATAGGGTTTTATATAGATGTTTGCAGTATAAAAATTGGGAGCTATTTCAAGAAAATATAAAAAATTTTTTTGGAAGGGATTATACCATGCATGATATTTTGTTAAAATCCTTGCCGCAAATCAGTAGCGACTTTGCATTGTTAAAATCATCTTCGGGTGATAATGTAACGCTCTATGAAATAAATGTGCTAAATATTCCTTTGGCCGATAGGTATTTAGAAGAAAAAAATTATACTTTATCAATCGGGTGTATAAACTCCGGGATACATCTTTGCGAAGTACATAATGAAAGTATTGTATGTCAAGATATCAAGATAAAATTATTGGAAAGACTTATAATTATTTACAAGAGTAAAAATGATAACAAAGGAATTAGGATTACAAAAAAACAAATAAGAAAAGAAACAAAAAAATTTAGAAAAATTTTAAAGATCAAATAATTTGTATGTATCAAAAGACAGCAGGTTTAATTGCCTGCTGTTTTTGTGTGGAATCCATTTTTATAAAACACAAGTTGATGTATGGTAATATATAATCGTAAACAGCCAAAGTAAATGTACAAGGAGGAATTATATGACAAATGAAGCAAGAGTAAACGAAATCATCGGAATGATGCAGTCCTTTCCCGAAGAAAAGTACTTCAAAAAAGACCTATTGCCGCAGTATTTCGCATTACAGGCAGAGATTATTAATGCAACTTTCAACGGCGAACACGCAGAAAAAGGCAAACTCAAACTATGGGATGTAGAAAATCATCTTGAAAAACTCAACGAAGAATGCTGTCATATCGCTGATAAAGAGTTTTCGGTGTTCAAGGAAAGCAGCAAGGCGATATGCAATGCGATAAAAGCAGAAACTTCGGGCGCAGCTGGAGAAATAAAGGCGTTTCACAGTCTTGAAAGAATAAGGTGCAAAAACAAAGTTTTGCAAAATATAGAGCTGCGTTCGGAAAAAACAAAAACCGAGTTGGATGCAATAGTTTTTACTGAAAAGGCGGTATTCGTCATAGAGGTAAAAAATCCGCACCGCGACATATATATTGATGAGCGTGGCAATTATTGTAAGATAACCACCACTATGCTGTATGATTGTAATATCGGCGAAAAAATGGACACCAAGGAGTTTTTACTTGCGGAAGCGTTTAGAAATGCAGGCTTTGACAATGTCAACATAAGGTCGCTTGTTGTATTTACAAACAGCGAAATTCGTGTGGATAATCACTATGACTACATACAGACCTGTTTCCTTAGCAGTTTACCGCATATCATTGAAAACATCGAGTCCGACGATAAGTATTCCGAGGAGGATATAGCAAATATGGCAGAAATTATTGAAAAAGCCGAACAAAAAGAAACCTATCCTCCCGATGTGGATATTAATAAATTCAAGCGTGATTTTGCAACGCTGATGGTAACGCTGGAGACAGCTTCGGCGGAGCGAACAAATGAAAAAAAGGAGGTTGATGTTGACCAAGATCATCAAACAAAGGAAAACAATAGGGATACCAATAATGAATTTATTGTGAACAAGCAATTTGATGTAAAAGGAACCGTTGTGAAAACGATATTGGCGGCTGCAACATTTCTCTTTGGATATGCTGTAGGAAAATATCTTGACGAAACTGATGTCTGAAAGGGGCGATGATTTATGAGCAACATTTTAAAGGCAATAATTTTGATAGCTATAATTATGTATGTAGCATCTCCCGTGGATTTTGTATTGGGACCAATAGACGACATAATGGTTCTTTGGTTGGCTGTCACATCGTACAAACGCATAGCACAGAATGAACGAGAGGAGGTGTAAGTAATGGGTAGGTATAATGTTAAATTTAAAAGATTTTCTGATGATGGTTGGTACACGAAAACAAGTACAGATAGCTTTGCTTCAGCAATGTCGGTCGCTAAAATCGGAAATTACGGTCGAGAGTGTAATTTGATAGATACACTTACAAACAAAATCTTGTTTCACGAGGACGAGGATCCCGATCTTAAAGCCGTAAACGGAGATATAAGCAAGCTTTAATAATGCAGGGGGTGTTATGTAATGCCAAAAGATACGGAAATAATAATGAATCTTATAGGCGAAAAAGGAAAGTCCGCTGCGAAGATGACTAACGTTTTAAAAGAAATAGGCGACGGCAGTATGGGGGATGGAATTGCCAAAATAGCTGATTACTTTATGAGCGAAGGCAAGTCTGTTGGCCGCTTGCAAGGTGCAATAGGAGTAACAATGGTGGTGAGTCTTGTATGTTCTTTATATAAGGTCGTAAAAAACAAAAAGCACAAGCTGGACGGAGAAAAAATTATAAGCAGCTTGAAAAAAGCTTCTGCTGAATCAGATACAGAAGAATCTATCAATAACGAAATAAACAACAAGGAGGCGTAATCAAATGAAGAAGGAATATGAGGATTGGGAAATCTATGATTTTGAGAACACTGTCGTGGAATTGGCGTGCGGCATCGAAACAATGGATGAGGATGAATACGAGGAAAAATATAACTCCCTGCCCGAAGAATATCAACGCCAGGTGGATGCCAACGAACTGGAGTTCGCCGATAATGCCGTAGGAAGTGATAGTTGGCGGTCAGATTGGTAATTTTTCGGGAGGTGTTTATGATGAGAAAACGGAAATTAATAACAATAATAATTGCGGCACTTTGCCTTATGTGTGGCTGCAGCAACGGAAATTCCCGTGTCGAAGTGGGACATACATCCACGAAAGAGGAAACCGTGGCAGAGCAAAAGGTCGATTTTGACGATGCCGAATCATTTGAAACGGCATTAAATGCAGGCGAAAATCTCGAAGGAAAGGTTGTTAGGTTTGTTGCTTCCGAAGTCCACCCGCAGTCCATTAAGGGATATAATGTTTGGGCAGGAGAACACCTGAACTTTGTTTCGGCGCGAAATCCCGACATTAAACAAGGAGATACGGTTACTGTTGTCGCAAAGACAATAGAGAGCGGTATGGGGTCTTGGTTTATATACTATGACAAAATATCTTCTGTTCCGGCAGAAAACGCCACAGAGCTTACAACATGTCTAAAAAGCGAAGTGTCGGAAACAACCGAGGTAATCACCGAGGAACCGGCAAATGATACATACGAGTCAAATTCTTACTATGACGTAGTAGAAACAAATGTATTTAAAAATTCCATAGGGTCTACCGAAATTATAGATAAGGTCTTGGCAAAGCAAACGGGCGGCCTTGAGGCTACAATGATAGTTTATTCACCGGACGGAAAGGTCATAGGAAAATACAGCGATGATATATTTGTGACCGAGGGAAAATATAATTATTTCCGATACTCGTTTGATGCAGATGTTTCAAATGCCAAATTTGATAAAACCGTAAGAACAACAAGTTCAATTTTTGATGGTGATATAAACGCGGTAGAAATGGTCGATTATAACCAATCGGAAGATGACCTTTATATTACATTCAAGCAGGTTGCAGACGATTTAGGTCCTTTTGCTAAGTTTAAGCTTTTGTTTTATAAGGGTGATAAGATCGTCTATACCGAGGACGGATATTTTTCTGTATATGCCGAAAATCTAACCGGAAAAGATACTACAGATGTAGCGTCTATATGGGTCTTTGGAACGGATTATGATAGGTTTGAATATATATTTGAACCGTAAGCTATAATTATCATTGACATACACTATTAAAATGCATACCAAGGGGTTGGTAAATGCCGACCCCTTGGTATGTTAATAAAATTATTTCTTCAAAAAAATTTTGCTATAATAAAACTGCATTGCGAATATTCATAACACACATCATATAATTGCCACCCGACATATCTTGTCATAATTTCTCGTCTTGAATACCGCTTTATGTGTCAAATTCGTGTCATACTCGACACATTAACTCTTAAACTTATGAATTTAAGCTATTCTCAAGAGTGATTATCTACAAATGTCAATTTTCCGTCAAGGCTGTCGACTTTATCGACAGCCAGAAAGCATTGTATTTTTGCATCTTAAAAATTTTTCTTTTCAAGCACATATATTTATGATATACTTTATATTGAAAAACCAAAAAAAATATATTTTTAAGGGGAAACACAATGAAAATAGGAGAAATATTTATAACATCGCTGTTTAAATTCAGCCACTACAACAAACTGCTGCTTGTAAAAAAGTTTAAGACCTTTATTTATTTGCTGCTGCTGGCATTTATAATGCTGCTTGGCGTTGCGGCAAAAATATCGCCGATATTTATTACCTACGGCAGTATAGAATCGCTTATAAGCAAAGAGCTGCCCGAATTTAATATAACAGACGGGCGCCTGACCTGTAAGCCGTACAAATTCGACGACCCGAAGTCGGGGCTTTATATCAACATTGACCCGTCAATAGAGGGTGAGGGCGAGCTTCCGTCGGGATATCCACAGGCTGCGGTCGTAACTGCAACAAACCTTTCCATACGCAACAACTATAAGGTGCAGCACGAAAAATTCAAGGATTTTCCCGATTTCAGCAAAAACTCTATAGTTAACTTTTTTAACAAATACGAAAAAAAGCTTTTGATCGGCGGCAGCATATTGTTATGTTTGGTATTTGTGATAAAGCTTGCGTGGAATGCCGTGCTTTATGCGCTGCTTGCATATATCGTAAACCTTATTTTTATACATGCGCGCCTTAAATACGGCGATATTTACAAGCTTACCATATTTGCCGGCACATTTGCGGTGCTGTTCAACACCCTGCTTTCGCTGGTAAACATAGGCTTTGTTGCACAGATAGCACCGTTTATCACCTTATTTTACGTTATAAAGGGTACTATGAGCTGCCGTGCGGACGAGGGCATAATTATCGAAACACTTGACGAGCCGGGCGACACACAGGCAAATGATAATTTTAACGATAACGATAATAATTTTGACGATAACAACGAAAATTTTTCTTGACAAAGCAAAAATTAAATGATACAATGGTTTAGTGTGGCAGCAAAGGGCTGCAACATCCTTGCTCTTGCGTTAGAGAAAATGGAAGCAAGGGCCAAAGACCAAAAGGAGGTGTAAATAATGAAAAGCTATGAACTTGCAGTAGTTTACAAGCCATCATTAGACGAGGAGGCGTTAAAGGCCGAGGCAGAGAGCGTTAAGGCGCTTATCGAAAGATTCGGCGGCAGCGTTGAAAAGGTTGATGATTGGGGTAAACGCAGACTTGCTTACGAAATTCAGAAGGTAAACGAAGGTTTCTACAGCTTTGTTACTTTCAATGCCGAAACTTCTGCTCCCAAGGAGATCGAGGCTCGTATGCGCATTAAGGAAAATGTGCTTCGTTATTTAATTGTTGCTAACGAAGAATAATCAAGGCAGAAGAAGGAGGTATACTTGATGAATAAAGTAATATTGATGGGCAATCTTACAAGAGATCCCGAGGTCAGGTATACGTCGGGTGAAAATCAGTTGGCTGTGGCACGTTTTGGCATTGCCGTAAACAGAAGGTTTCAAAGCCGCAATGCACAGCAAAACGGATCAACGGATGTTGATTTTATCAACTGCGTTGCATTTGGCAAAACCGGTGAGACCATAGGCAAATTTTTTACCAAAGGCAGAAAGATACTTGTTTCCGGCCGTATACAGACAGGCAGCTACGAGGACAACAACGGACAAAAGCGTACAAGCTTTGACGTTATCGTAGAGGATTTTGAGTTTTGTGAAAGACGGGCGGACGGCGAAGGCGGTTCACAGCAGTCTTACGCATCGACAGCGGCACCCAAGCCCGCTTCAACAGGCGAGAAGTTTTACGATGTGCCCGACGGTGTAGACGAAGAAGATTTACCGTTTTAATTTTGAATTTTTAAGGAGGTTCCGAAAATGATCAATAAAAAGCGCGGCAGGAGAAAAAAGCGCGTTTGCGCATTTTGTGCCGAAAAAGTAAATACAGTTGATTACAAGGATGTTGCAAAGTTACGCAAGTTTGTTTCCGAGAGAGGTAAGATCCTCCCCAGACGTATCACAGGTAACTGCGCAAAGCATCAGCGTGTACTTACAACAGCTATCAAGCGCGCAAGACACGTTGCATTAATGGCTTATATTCAGGAATAATTAAAAGCGAGGCAAAGTGATATGTACCCTCTTTACTGGACACCCAGTAAGGAGGGTATTTTTTATGCGTTA
>CAMVJD010000046.1 GCA_947167715.1 uncultured Eubacteriaceae bacterium | reverse complement strand
TTTGCAAAAAAAATTTGGTGTAGCCTATCGACCACACCAAATATTATAGAACCTTTAAAAAGGGCTTTTCTCTTGAGAGGGGCTCTTTTTTTTCAATTTTTTTCAAAGTATAACAGCGCCTTGCTTACAAAAAAATAATATTGATGAAAGAGGGTGTTGTATTTAAATGAAAAAAATCAATAAAATTGTTTTGGGCATATTGATATCGGCAACAATGGCAATTATACCGCTTGACCGTTCGGCAGCTGCCGCCAAAAATGTAAATATGGCTGTGCTTGGCCGCAGCGAATATGTACCCGTGGGAGAAGCGGTGGGTGTAGTGCTTGAAACAAACGGTGTGCTTATACTCGGTACGGGCAGCGTAAGGGATGCGTCGGGGAACGAACACGAACCCTGCAGAGGGATTTTAAGAAGCGGAGATGTAATAAAAACCGTAAACGGAATTTCGGTCAATACCAAAGAGGAGCTGGCGCGGGCAATAAGACATTCTCCCGATGCTGTTTTAATAAAAATCGACAGACTGCAAAAGCCGGTCGAGATAATACCCGTAATAACAAAGGACAATTTGCCTGTGATAGGGCTTTGGGTGCGTGACAGCACGCAGGGTATAGGCACCGTGACCTACTACAGAAAAAGCGACGGAGCGTTCGGCGCCTTGGGGCATCCCGTGACGGATGTGGATACGGGCGATGTAATGGATATTAAAAGCGGCGACCTTTATCCTGTACTTATGCAGGGTATAGTAAAGGGAGAAAAGGGCGCGGCAGGGGAACTGTCCGGCATAAACGCCAATAACGGCCTTATCCTCGGCAAGGCGGAAAAAAACTGCAAAACGGGCGTTTACGGCGTCCTTACACAGGCGGGCATGAAATACATGCAGGGAGAGTCGGTGCCTATAGTTTTTAAAGAAAACGTAAAAAAAGGCCGCGCCTCGATACTTGCGGATATTGACGGAAACGGTGTAAAGACGTATGATATTGAAATTGACGGCATAAACAGCTTTTCCAAAAACACAACAAAGGGAATGATAATAAAAATAACGGATAAAAGGCTGATAGAAAAAACGGGCGGCATAGTACAGGGAATGAGCGGCTGCCCGATACTGCAAAACGGCTGTCTTGCAGGTGCGGTAACTCACGTTTTCATACAGGATCCGACAAAGGGCTACGGTATCTTTATTGAAAATATGCTGGCGGAAAACTGAAAAATACTGCCAAAAACTAATTTTTTTTGATTTTATCTTGAAAAAAAACGCGGTATATGATAAAATGTACTATGGATTTTTATTAGGATATATATAATTTGGTGGTGTATTAAATGGATTTCGTGAAAAGCGAACATCTTGTTTATGATTATAAAACTTATAACGAAAAATCGGAAATAATAACAAACAGGGCTGTTGACGGCCTTGATATAGCAATACCAAAGGGACAGTTTATTGCTGTTTTGGGGCATAACGGGTCGGGCAAGTCTACCTTTGCAAAGCATATAAATGCGCTTTTGCTGCCGTCGGAGGGCAAGATAGAGGTAAACGGTCTTGATACCAAGGACGAAAAGAATATCTGGAATATAAGGCAAAGTGCGGGTATGGTGTTTCAAAACCCCGACAATCAAATAATTGCTACAATAATAGATGAAGAGGTGGCCTTTGGCCCCGAAAACCTGGGCGTGCCATCCGACGAGATAAAGGCGCGTGTAGAGGATGCGCTTTTAAGCGTAAATATGTCAAAATACAAAAATTCCTCGCCTATGATGCTTTCGGGCGGCCAAAAGCAGCGTATCGCAATTGCGGGCGTTTTGGCAATGAAGCCCGACTGCATAGTGTTGGACGAGCCTACGGCAATGCTTGACCCTATAGGCCGCAGGCAGGTAATAAATACGCTTTTGCAGCTTAACAAGCAGGGAATAACCATAGTTTTGATAACCCATTATATGGAAGAGGCCTGCCTTGCGGACAGGGTGGCTGTTTTTGACAAGGGACGGCTGGTTATGGACGGCGCGCCCAAGGAGATATTCAGACAGGTGGAGAAAATAAAGAGCCTGCATCTTGATGTGCCGCAGGTGACGGAGCTTTGCTTTAAGCTGCGCAATAGGGGCGTAGATATACCCGATGATATTTTGACCATTGATGAAATGACCGATGTGCTGTTAAAAAAAGGCTTTAAAAATAAAGTGGAGTTTAACGGCAATAAAAAGCATTATCAAATTCCCGAGGCACTTATAGAGGTACATGGCCTTACGCATATTTACGGCAAGGAAACGGTGTATGAAAGGGTAGCGCTAAAGGATGTCGATATTACGATAGGCAGGGGCGAGCTGATAGGCCTTATAGGTCATACGGGCTCGGGCAAAAGCACGCTTATCCAGCATTTTAATGCGCTTACAAAGTCCGATGAGGGCTGTGTTTTGCTTGCGGGCGTTGACATAAACAGCGATAAGTCAAGGCTTAAGGAAATAAGGCAGAGAGTAGGCCTTGTTTTCCAGTACCCCGAGCATCAGCTTTTTGAAACGACCGTATTTAAGGATGTTGCCTTTGGTCCCTCAAATATGGGGCTTGAAAAGGACGATATAGAAAAAAGAGTGAAAGAGGCGCTGGAATTTGTCGGCATGGGCGAGGATATGTACGAAAAATCCCCGTTTGAGCTTTCGGGCGGTCAAAAAAGGCGTGTTGCCATAGCTGGTGTTTTGGCTATGCGCCCCGAGGTACTTGTACTGGACGAGCCGACTGCGGGTCTTGACCCGTTCAGCCGTGACGAGATACTCGGAAATATAAAAAAAATGCACGATGAACTGGGTATTACGGTGGTGCTGGTAAGTCACTCTATGGAGGATATTTCAAAAATCGCCGACAGGATTCTGGTTATGAATAACGGCAGCGTTGAGATATTCGATACTCCCGACAGGGTGTTTGAAAACGTAAAAAGGCTTACCGAGATAGGCCTGAATGCTCCGCAGATATCGCTGCTTATGGACAGCTTAAGGGATAAGGGCATAGATGTGCCGAAGGATATTTTTGATACCGATACCGCGTGCGAGCTTTTATATAATAATTTGGCGGGGGTGAGTGTATGAATATTACAATAGGTCAGTACTACCCGACAAATTCACTTATACATAATCTTGATTCAAGAATTAAAATTATGGGTACATTTTTGTATATAGCCGCTGTTTTCATTGCAAAGGGCGTTGTGGGCTATGCTGTATGCGCAGCCTTTCTTGCGCTTGTGATCCGGCTTTCAAAGGTGCCCGTAAAAATGCTTTTGGGCGGCTTAAAGCCTATTATACTTATAATTTTGTTTACGGTAATGCTTAATATTTTCTTTACGGGCGGCAAGGATATTTTGTGGCAGCACGGCATTTTTAAAATAAGCGTGCAGGGCATTTTGCTTGCTGTTAAAATGGCGGTAAGGCTTATTATGCTTGTTATGGGCTCGTCGGTCTTAACGCTTTCCACAACACCCATTCAGCTTACCGTAGGTATGGAATATCTTTTAAAGCCGTATAAAAAAATTGGCGTGCCTGCGCACGAAATAGCTATGATGACATCTATCGCTCTGCGCTTTATACCCACATTGGTGGAGGAGCTTGACAAGATACGCAAGGCGCAGATGGCGCGCGGCGCGGATTTTGATACGGGCACGCTTGCGCAAAAGGCAAAAAGTCTTATACCGCTTTTGGTGCCGCTTTTTGTGTCGGCTTTCAGACGCGCGGACGAGCTTGCTATGGCAATGGAGGCGCGCTGCTACCGCGGCGATATAAACCGTACCAGAATGAACGAGCTTGAAATGCACAAAAACGACTATATTGCGCTTGCCGCGGTATTGGTACTTGTGTTTTTGGTGCTTGCTTTAAGGCTTGTGTGGGGGTTATGACGATATGAACATATTGCTTATCGTAGCCTATGACGGCACAAATTATTACGGCTGGCAGCGTCAAAGCGGGTTTATGACCGTACAGCAAAGGCTTGAAGAGGCGCTGTCACAGCTTTATAAAAAAGAAATTATCGTAAGGGGCTCGTCCCGCACCGATACGGGCGTTCACTGTATGGGGCAGGGCGCGTTATACAAGGTTGAACAGAATATTCCGATAGAACGGCTGCCCTATGCGGTAAATGCCTTTTTGCCAAATGATATTGTTGTTAATAAGGCCTATATAGTGGGTGATGATTTTCATCCGCAGTACAGCGTTATTGACAAAACCTACGAATACAGGATACAAAATGCGGATTTCCGTGACCCTACGCTTAATAATTATACGGATTTTATCCACTACCGCCTTGATATTGAAAAAATGCAGCAGGCCTGTCAATACTTTATTGGCGAGCATGATTTTAAGGCGTTTTGCGCAAGCGGCAGCGATGCAAAAACCACGGTGCGCACGATATATGAGCTTTCTGTTGAAAAAGAGGGGCGTATTATTTCGATAAAGGTCAGAGGAAACGGTTTTTTATACAATATGGTAAGGATAATTGCGGGTACGCTGGTCTATGTGGGACTTGGCAAGATAAAGCCCGAGGAAATAAAGGACATAATTCAAAGCCGCGACAGGGCAAGGGCAGGAAAAACACTTATTCCCAACGGCTTGACACTTTTGGAGGTAAATTATGAAAAAATTGGTAGATGACAACGAATTGCAGGATAATACGGTACAAAGCTCGCGCACGGGGCTTATTGTGGCCATAGTGCTTGTGGTTATAGTGCTTTTTGGCTGTATCAAGGTCTATACGGGCATTAAAAATTTTACTTCGCTTACAGTCAGCTCCGCCGAAAGAAAGCACAAGGAGCAGACCGAGGTGTCGCTGACGGTCGAGCAAGGCTCTTCGGTAAAGGATATTGCCGTTTTGCTCAACGAGGCGGGTATCATAGACAGCCAGGCACAATTTATGTACCTTTGCAAGCGTGAGGGCAGGGGCTCGAGCTTCCAGCCGGGTACATATACCTTTAACAATTATATGGATTTTAACGAGATATGCGATACCCTTGAAAGCGGCTATGTAAAGCAGGAATATGTGGACATAACCATAAAAGAGGGTATGTGGGCAAAGGAGATAGCGAAATATCTCGAAGAAAAGGGTCTTTGTACCTATGATGATTTTATTGCGGCAGTCAATTCAAGGGATTATGATTACGATTTTGTTAAGCAGATACCCGACAGGGATATGCTTTTGGAGGGCTATCTTTTCCCCGATACCTACAATGTTACGATCGGTATGAGCGCAAAGGATATAGTTGACCGTATGCTTGCACGCTTTGACGAGATATACAGCGGCGAGTTAAGGGCGGAGACTACCATGCACGGAAAGACCATCGACGATATCGTTATCGAGGCCTCCGTTATCGAGGCGGAGGTGCGTTATCCCGAGGAACGTGCGACCGTTGCATCAGTAATTGAAAACCGTATCGCAAAGGGAATGAAGCTGCAAATGGATGCTACAGTTTTGTATGCCCTGGGCGAAAGAAAGGAAAGAGTGCTTTACGAAGACCTTGAAGTTCAGGACGGACACAACACCTATTATGTGACCGGTCTGCCGTCGGGTCCCGTTGGCAATCCGGGTGCGGCTTGTATTCAGGCGGCTATAACTCCTGCGGATACAAATTACCTTTACTATGTGTTAAAGGATGTAAATTCGGGCGAGCATTACTTTACCGCCGATTACAACGATTTCCAGAATGCCGCAAACAATTACAGAAGTCAGCTTGATTAAGGAGAATCAGTATGAGTCTTATACCCGAATATTTAAGCGATTATATAGACGATATACAGCCGTATTGCGGCGGCAAACTGGGCGAGCTGCAGCAGCAGGCCTATGAAGAGGGACTGCCTATAATACACAATGATGTTGCAAGGCTTTTGGCGGTGCTGCTTGAAATGGTAAAGCCAAAGTATATACTTGAAATAGGTATGGCGGTGGGATTTTCCGCAAGCTTTATGTGCGGCTATTTGCAGCAGGGCGGGCATTTGACCACTATTGACCGCTATCCCATTATGATAGAGGCCGCAAAGGAAAATTTCAAGCGTATGGGCGTTGAGGACAAGGTAACAATGAAAATAGGCCACGCCGAGGAGGTGCTGGCGGAAATGGACGGCACCTTTGACTTTATATTTATGGATGCCGCAAAGGGCAAGTATATTGAGTTTTTGCCCCATTGTTTAAGAATGTTAAGACCGGGCGGCATTATTGTTGCCGATGATGTTTTACAGGACGGCAGAGTGGCGCAGAAATACGAGGAGATACCCCGCCGCCAGCGCACCATCCACAAAAGAATGAACGAGTTTTTGGAAACGATAAGCAACGATCCGCAGTTGACATCGTCCATACTGACGATAGGTGACGGCGTTGCGATAATCAGAAAAAAGGAAGATCAAAATGAATAAAAAAATAGAACTTCTTGCGCCTGCGGGCGACCTTGAAAAACTTAAAATAGCCGTGTTATACGGTGCGGATGCGGTATATCTGGGCGGCACAAGCTTTGGACTGCGCGCAAAGGCCAAAAACTTTACCGGGGACGATATGCGCGAGGGCGTGGAATTTGCACATTCTCACGGCGTAAAGGTGTATGTCACCTGCAATATTTTTGCGCACAATGAGGACTTTGCCGAGCTTCCCGACTATGCAAGATTTTTAAAGGAGATCGGCGTGGATGCGGTGCTTGTCGCAGACCCGGGCGTATTCTCGGTCATTCGTGAGACCGTGCCCGACCTTGACATACACATCAGCACACAGGCCAACAACACAAACTATCATACCGCGCTGTTTTGGCAAAAATTGGGTGCAAAGCGCATAGTTATGGCGCGTGAGCTTTCTATGAAGGAGATAAAGGGTATACACGACAATATCCCCGAGGACCTTGAAATAGAGGCCTTTGTTCACGGTGCAATGTGCATAAGCTATTCGGGACGCTGCCTTTTAAGCAATTATCTGACGGGGCGCGATGCCAATAAGGGCGCCTGCTCACATCCCTGCCGCTGGGAGTATTTTGTTACCGAAAAGACCCGTCCGGATGAGTATATGCCCATAGTCGAGGACGAGCGCGGCACCTTTATTTTTAACAGCAAGGACCTTTGTATGATCGAATTTATACCGCAGCTTGTCGAGGCGGGTATATACAGCCTTAAAATTGAGGGCAGGATAAAGACCGCCTACTATGTTGGTACGGTGGTAAATGCCTACAGGCAGGCGATAGACGATTATCTGAAAGACCCGTCTTTATATGAGAAAAACAAGGCATATTACCTTGAACAGGTGTCAAAGGCAAGCTACCGCGGTTTTACAACGGGCTTTTACTTTGGCAAGCCCTCCGACAAGGAGCAGATATATACCACATCAAGCTATATTCGCACCTACGATTTTGTTGGAATGGTGCTTGATTACGACAGCGAAAAGGATCTTGCGCTTGTGGAGCAGAGAAACAAGTTTGTTGTCGGGGACGAAATTGAATTTATGTGTCATTCGGGCGAATTTTTCAAGTTTAATATAGAAGAAATGTACACCGAGGATATGCAGAGCGTTACCGAGGCGCCGCACCCGCAGCAAAGGCTTTGGGTAAGGGTGCCGCAAAAGGTAAATGCCTTTGATATGATGCGCAGGGAGGCGGCTTTGAATGATTAAAAAAGCAGTATTTACTGTTTTGTTTACCGTTTTGGCTGTTTTAAATGTCTATGCCGGGGAAAATTATATCGTAGAGCTTAAAGGCGGCTTGTTAAGGACCTTTTCTGCCGACAGCGATATGGAGCCCATCGGCAACAATATGTATGTGACCGATAAGGAAACGGCCGAAAATATGTTTAAAAGCGGTGCGGCAGTGAGCATTGAACCCGATGCACCCCTTATTTTATTTGATACGGCAGACGAGGACGGCGATATTTCGACCCTTGCGTCGGAGCATAACGACACTTATTACAGCTCTCAGATATATATGCAAAAAATGAATATTCCCGCCTTGCAGGAAAAATTTCCCTGCAATATGAGGATAGCCGTGATAGATTCCGGTGTCAATATCTCGCATCCCGATCTTGAGGGCGCAAATATTTTGCCGGGATATAATTTTGTTGACGGAAATACGGATATAACCGATACAAAAAACCACGGTACAAGGGTTGTATCGGTATTGGCGGCCGTAAATGACAACAATATCGGCACGGCGGGGATAGTACCCAATGCGGAGATCTTGCCGCTGGTAGCGATAACAAGCTCGGGCGGCAGCGTAAGTACGCTTATAAAAGCACTTAATGCCGCGGTAAACGATTACGGTTGCAAGGTAGTTAATATGAGCCTTGGCGCGGATGTTTACAGTCAGGCGCTTGAAAAAGCGGTCAACTCGGCGGCGCAAAAGGGCGTTGTGCTGATATGCGCCGCAGGAAATGAGGGCAGCACGGAAAACGGTACCTTACCCACTTATCCTGCGTATTTTGAAAATACTATATCTGTCGGTGCGGTCACAAAGGATATGGAGCTTACGACCTATACAAGGCGAAGCGGTAATGTAGATGCGGCGGTGCCGTATGAAAAGTCGTATTTACCGAATGCCTACGGCAGCTATACTTACGGCGCGGGTACTTCCTTTGCCTGCCCCGTAATTACGGCGATCACCGCCATGATACTTACAAAATATCCCGATAAAAAAATTGACGATATACGGGATATAATAAAGGCGGTATCTGCGGATGTTTGTGAAAGCGGCAGGGATGACAGCGGCTTTGGCGTACCTATGTGCGGGGATATAGAAAACTATATCAATGACAGATACGGCATTTATATTTCACCGTTTATTTCGGGCGATAATACGCTTGTAAAGGTATTTGCAAAAAAAGATACGAATGATCTTATGCTTATCAAAGCATTTTTTTCGGGCGGGAATTTTTTACGGTATGAAACCGAAAATTTGACCTTTGACCGTGACGATATGTTTTATTCATCGGCAAAGCTTAACGACGGGGAGGAGCTTAAGCTTTTTGTATGGGACAGCTTTGAGGGGCAAAGGAACTATTCGGCTGCAAGATAAATATTGAAAAACTATTGATTTATTTTTATTTTTATATTAAAATAATTATATAAGGGACATGAATATTTTGCATTAAAGCAATTTTTAACCGTTTCCTTATACTTGCAAAATAAATACACAGGAGGCATATATATGAAAAAAATAATTGTTGCTGCAGCAGTATTGGCGCTTGTTTCGGCGGTCAATGTCTATGCGGGCGAAACGGAGCTTAAGGTAGTTGTACCTTCGGGCAATATACAAAAGGGCGATACATTTGAGGTGGATATCGATGTAACAAAAAATACAGGCTTTACAAGCTTTGACGGACTTATTGAGTACGATCCGAGCGTTATAAAGCTGATAGGCGCAGGCACAAAAGCAGATGATGTGCTTGTTTACGGTGACGAGGACGATACAAAAATGTTTCTGACATCGGCATTTATCGATTCTATGGTAGATCAGGTACCGCAGGAGTCGGATTCGTTCTATGACGGCAGGGCAAACGGCAAGGACACGGCTGCCGATATCGGTGCTATAAAGCTTGCAAATTATGTTGACAAAACAGATTCACAGCTTAAGCTTTTAAAGATAACCTCAACCGGTACGCTTTGCACGCTTAAATTTCAGGCGGTAAACAGCGGTACAACACCTATAGAGGTAAAAAATACGCTTTTTTCAACTGTAGAACCATCCGACAGATGGCATTTTGATGCATCCGCAAGGGTAACTGTTTCTGCCGGCTCTTCATCGGGCGGTGAAACAGTAACGGAAACCGCAGCCGAAACGACCACCGTTTCCGCTTCGGGCAAATCGGGCGGCTCTTCATCGGGCGGCGGTTCTTCATCGGGCGGCGGCTCTTCGTCTAAAACATCTTCGACTACACAGACGACCGAAACGCAAACAAGTACAAATGTTATTATCGAAGAAGTTGTAGAGGATACCACGCAGCAGATACAGCCCGCTGCAAATGCCGTTAAATTCAGCGACCTTTCCGGTGTTTCATGGGCAGAGCCTTATATAAACGACCTTGCATCAAAGGGTGTAATAAACGGATATTCCGATGGCACATTCAAGCCAAATGCACCTGTTAAGCGCTGTGATTTTGTTGTAATGCTTGCAAAGGCGCTTGATCTTCCGGAGGGAGAGGACAATTTCAGCGATGTATCTGCGAGCGCTTATTATGCAAAGGCCGTTTCTGCGGCAAAAGCGGCAAAGATAGTAAACGGCAATACCGACGGTACATTTGCGCCCAACAGCCTTATAACACGTCAGGATATGATGGTGCTTGCAAAGGGTGCGCTTGAATATGCGGGCGCGGAGATCAACACAGACGACTCCGCACTTACAAGCTTTGCGGATAATGCACAAATAAGCGTATACGCCAAGCCCGGTGTCGCCGCTATGATAAATGCAGGCGTTATCAGCGGTTCAAACGGCAATATTCAGCCCAAGAACAATACAACACGCGCGCAGGCTGCCGTTATGATCAGTAAGCTTTGCGATAAGGTCTTTAAATAAAACATAAAAATACCGGTGTTTATAAACTATCGTTTGCACCGGTTTTTTTTATAGACAGCATTTTTAGGAGGTATCTGCGGTGGAAGACGGTTTAAAACCTGTAATATCGGTAAGGAACTTACGCAAATTATATAAACCCGGCAATGAGGTTGTTGTTGCGCTTGACAGGATAAATCTTGATATTTACAAGGGCGAGATATGTATGATATTCGGTACCTCGGGCAGCGGGAAAAGTACGTTTTTAAATCAGCTTGCCGCACTTGAAAAGCCAACCGAGGGCGAGGTGCTTATGGGCGGGATAAACATATCCAAACTTAACGAGGACGAGCTTGCAAGGTTTCGCCAGCTTTATTTTGGCTTTATTTTTCAGGCATACAACCTTATACCTACAATGAATGCTATAGAAAATGTTGCGGCACCGCTGATGTTCCGCGGGGTTGATAAATACACCAGAAACGAGCTTGCAAAGCAGCTTTTGGACAAGGTTGGTCTTGGCAGCCGTATGGAGCACTATCCAAGGGAAATGTCGGGCGGCCAGCAGCAAAGGGTAGGTATAGCGCGCGCGCTTATAACAAAGCCCAAGATCATTTTTGCGGATGAGCCTACGGGTAACCTTGATACAAAAACCACTATTGAGGTAATTGAAATGATAAGGGATTATGCGATAAAGAACCAAAGCACGGTAATTCTTGTATCGCACGAACCGGAACTTGCTTCATACGCAACTAGGGTCGTAACGCTGATGGATGGAAACATAGTTGATGATAAAAGGAATAATTGATTTGTTTATAAAAGGGGAAGAAATGTTTAAGAAATTTACAGGTATTTTTCTGTGTATAGTATTTATCTTGCAGGCTTTGCCTGTTTTTGCGGATGCTGAACCGGAGGTCGTAGACTATACGCTTTATGACAGCTCAAATGTAGTACTTTCGCTTATGAATACGGGTGATAAGGCTGCAAGGCTTGAAATGACCTTGACGGACAGCGGTGTAAAAACAAATGAAATAGCAAATAAGGATGCTATTGATGTTATAGGTGTAAGCGGATGCTTTGGCTCGACGCCGACGGTTTCAAAAAAGGAGCTTCTTTCATCAGGCTCGGATCAGCTTATGTATAAGCTTACCTTTAATAATGTAACATATACGGGAGGAAATCAGGTTTTTTCATTTAAGATAAAATACCGTGGTACTTCGTATGTGTCAAATATTATCAATCTTAAAATAGACGAATGTAATATTGGTGCAAACGGGGACGTAAGCACAAAGACCGACGAGAGCGGTAATACAACTTACAGTATTCCTGCACCGCCTATTGACATAAACCGCAGTGATTTACAGCCGATAAAGCCGGGCAGTGAGTTCGAGGTGGAGTTTTTGCTTAAAAACAGAGGCCGTACAACTGCTGTTAAACCTATTGTAACGTTCTCCACACAGGGTGATGTAAACGTTGTCGGCAGTTCTACGGTGTATATCTCCGATATCAATGCGGGCGCTACATCAAAGGTAAAGGCACGTTTTTATGCCGAGGAAAAAATGTCTACGGCATCACAGCAAATAACGGTAAATGTAAAATATACTTATAATTCCGGCTCTGCGGGCAATGCAAACGGCGAATGTACGGATGTTGTCAGTGTGCCCGCTGTTGTAAGAAATGAAACGGGTTCGCCTGTTTTGCAGATAGTACGCGGCGATATCCCCCCTGTTGAGGCAGATACAAATTTTGTGTTGCCTGTGACCGTTAAAAATGTCGGCAATATTGCGGCAAAGGATGTTGTTGTAAGCATTACCGCAGACGAGGGACTTATGCTTCAGGGCAGCAGCATACAGTATTTTGAAGAGATACCTGCAAAATCGGAAGAAGTATTTAATATCAGCCTCAGAACGGATGATAAACTTTCGGACAGCCATAAGAATGTCAGTTGTGAGGCAAAGTATAATTATACCGTAAACAAGGAAAATTCAACGGGTGACAGCTCGGCAAAATTGATCGTGCCGCTTGTGCCGAATACGAAAGAAAATCCCGCACCGCTCGTTAAAATAACACACAGCGGCATATCGGGTGTTAAGGAAGCAGACAAGGCGTTTGCATTTAATATAACCGTTAAAAATGTTGGTTCTACAGAGCTTGTCAATGCTATGCTTAATGTAGAGGGCGCGGAGGATGTTATAATTGAACCATCGACCTCGGGATTTGACTTTGCAAGCCTTAAACCGGGTGAAAGCAAGACCTTTACCGTAAAAGCCAAAACGGTCAAAAAGCTTACAAGCAGTTTGCAGACCCTTAATGCCGAGCTTAAATACAGCTATGTTACGGGCAAGACAAATCAGTCAGGCAACGAAGCACATAAAATACAGATCCCTCTTAACTACGATAAAGAAGAGGATAAAATGAAAGCTTCGACACCCAATGTTATTATTGAAAATTACAGCTACGGCTCCAGCTCCGTTGCTACGGGTGAGGAGTTTTTGCTTGATATCGGTTTTAAAAACAAGGGTGGCGTAGAAGTACAAAACCTTACTATGACACTTGAACCGAGCGAGGCTATTGCAATAACTACAGGTACAAATACTTTCTTCTACGAAAAGGTTGCACCGGGTGCAGGCGGAACACAGCAGATAAAAATGTTTGCTCTTCCTAATGCTGACAAAAGCTCGTCAAAGGTAAATGTTACTTTTAAGTATGAGTATGTGGACAATAAGACACGCAGTGAGGCAACAAGCACTCAAAGCGTATCCATTCCGCTTTACAAGCCCGACCTTCTTGAGTTTACTCCCCCGACAATGCAGACGCCGGGTGTTGTTGGTGAGGAATATCCCTTTACCATTGAGTATGTAAACAAGGGCAAGGGTGAAGTGTGCAATGTGCGTGCAGAGGTTCTTGGCGATGTTGAGACCGTACAAAGGGTGCAGAACCTTGGCAACTTTGAAGCGGGCAAAAGCGGCAATATCAACTTTATCGTTACGCCTATGGATGCGGGAAAAAACGAAGTAAGTGTAAAAATAACCTACGAAGACTCAAACCTTAAGCAAAAGGAACGTATCTTTAACCTTTCCTACGAGGCTCAGGAGGAAATGATGGATATGGATATGGATATGATGGAGGAAGAGGAGGAGCCGACAGAGGGTGGTTGGAAAAAGCCTGCTGCTATTGCTGCCGGTATTATTGCCGCAATAGTTGCACTTATTCATATAATCAAGGCTATAAAGAAAAGAAAGAAGTCATTTAAGGTCAACTGGGAGGATAAAAATTGAGATTACTTGATTTGATAATAACCTGTATCCATAACCTTTTCAGACACCGAGGCAGGACAATACTGACAATAGTCGGCGTTGTTGTAGGCTGCTGTTCGGTAGTGCTTATGATATCCTTTGGTGTTGCTATGAAGATATCTATGAATGAGATGCTTGCAAGTATGGGAGATCTTTCTGTTGTGGAGGTACGTCCAAAGGGCAACAAAAAGCTGACCGATTCGGATCTCAAAAAAATAAGCAAAATAAAACACGTTGACTCGGTTATGAGTACATATTCTCCGAGTGATGTAGAAATAACCGTAAGAACAGCCGACGGCAGATATCTTAATACATGGCCCGGTCTTAAGGGTATTTATGCGGACGATCTGGAAAAGTTCGAGTTAAAGATCTATAAAGGCGAACTTATAAAAAAGACACAAAAAAACGGCGTTGTTTTAGGCAGATATTCCGTTTATGATTTTACCGACACTATGCGGCCTGAGGGATACAATACCATTGATATATGGAGTATGTACAATTTAGACGGTACAAGATCCGAGCCGCCTGATCCGTATTTTGATCCAATGGGTACAAAGCTTGTACTCACAATTTCGGAGGGTAACAGCAAGACCAGAAAAATGGAATTTGACCTTGATGTAGAGGGCATTTTTGAAGAAGACGACAGCAAAGGGTATTTTACATCCTTCGGTATGGTAATGGATACGAAGGCACTTTACGAGATGATCAATCAATTTAAGCGGGAATACGGCATAACTACCGATTCAAGGTTAAATTATGAAAGCTTCCGCGTAAGGGCTGATGATCTCTCGACTGTGCCTGAGGTCGATAATTCTTTAAAATCCAATGGTTACGAGACATCCTCGATGGAAAGCTACAGAAAACAAATAGAGGACGATGCCAACAAAAGGCAGCTTATGTTTGCCGGTCTTGGCGTAATAAGCCTTTTTGTTGCCGCACTTGGCATTATGAATACTATGATAATGGCAATAAGTGAAAGAACGCGCGAAATAGGTGTTATGAAAGCGCTTGGCTGTTTTGTCGGTGATATAAGAAAAATGTTTCTTATGGAGGCAGGTTTTATTGGCCTTATCGGCGGTCTTGTGGGCAGTATAGGAAGTGTGTTGCTGTCATATATAGTCAATTACGTCGCTCTTTACGATACTCTTAAAGAAATGCCTTGGGAAGAGGTCAAAAATGTACTTCTTACGGGTACACAGCGTATATCCGTTGTTCCTTGGCAGCTTGCCATAGGCGCGGTGATCTTCTCTGTGTTTGTAGGCATAGCCTCGGGTTATTACCCCGCAAACAGGGCGGCAACAAAGATATCGGCACTCGAAGCTATAAAATCAGATTAATTTTATTTATTTTCCCGATACTTTTTAGTGTCGGGTTTTTTATTTTACAAATAAGTTACAATGCCCAAAATTTGGTTGAGTTTAATTGTGGTTTGTGATATAATTTATATAGTTATGAAATTTTTTATTGCTAAAGAAAAGGAAGTTATATAAAATGGCGCAGAATGCAACAAAGGCGGTCTTTGAAACCGATACGCCGTGCAGGCGTAAAAGCGGTACGAAGTCGGCCTCTGCAGAAAAGAAAAACAGTAAAACAACAAAAAACAACGGCAAATCGGCAAAAAAAAGCACGGCATCCAAAAAAACGCCGACAGCAAAAGCCGCACCCAAACAGCAGCAGGAACCGCAAAAACGCAGCATTGAGGATATCTCACCATATGCAAACGAGATTGTGGGCATTGCTTTTTTTGGCTTTGGGTTATTGCTTGGCTCTTTTTTGCTTATTGACGATCCGAATAAAAAGCTTGCGGCGGCGTTAAAGGCCTTTATGCTGCATCTTTTTGGGTTTGGCGGTGTTATTGTGCCGATAATGCTTATAGCTGCGGGCATAATGATATTTATGAATAAGGGCGTAGTTAAAAACAAGGTAAAAACAGGCGCATGTATCGGCTGCCTTATTTCGTTGCTGGCGCTTATACATATAATTGCCTGCGAGGACGGCACGACATACGGCGGCGCGGCAGTATTTATACGCAGCACCTTTTTAAACGGCAGCGCATCAAACGGCGGGCTTGTAGGTGCAGTAGCGGGCGGGGTACTGGTAAGGCTTATTGCAAAGGTGCCTGCGTGTATAGTATGTGTGCTGTTTATAATTATCAGCATTATACTTATATTTGATTTTTCGGTTTTTAATGCCATAAGGTCGTTGGCGGAGATCATCTCATACAGAAACGAGTATGATTACCCCGAAGATTATGAGTATGAGCCGGCACCGAAAATAAAAAGCGCAAGAAGAGGTCGCACAAATAAAAACACAGACGAGACAAATGATATTTTGTCATCCTATGACGAAAAAACGGATGCTGCGGCAGACGAAACGGACGGTAAATATGTATTTAAAAAGCGTCCCGAAAGACCCGTTTTAAAGCCAGAGAAAATAGGTAAGACAGCAGATCCCGAAAACGAGGAAAAAACGCCCGAACCGCCTGTATTTAATCCGTATCATACGGATAAAAGCGGAAGAGTTGTGGGTATAGATCTTCCCGGGACAAAACAAACAAGTGCGCAGCCTATAAAGCTTTATCCGACAGCGCAAAAGGCAAGCGAAGAGGTCACGGTAAAATATGACCCCAACGATGACGAAAGCGATATAAATGCACTTTTCAAAGAGGACAGCGAAGAAGAATATGACAGACTTTTAAGAGAAGCAAGCGACCTTTTTGAAGAAACAGAGGAAGAGGAGCTTTTAATAAATGCGGCAGAGCAAAGCGAGCATTATAATCATGCTGCCGCAAATACCGTACACGAAGAAACAAAGCCTGCGGCAGAGGAAGCAGCGGATACCCCGCCGTGGGAGGAACAGCCCGATAAGCCGCAGATAATAAAGGCCGAGGCTGTTAAAGAGGTAAACAAACTTAACGTAGAGGAAACACAGACCTATCGTTTCCCAAAAATTGAATTTTTGGGTGTAAACAAAAGCGATACAAAAAAGCAGACTGAGGCCGAAATGATACAAAAGGGCGAGGCGCTGCGCAAGACACTTTCAATTTTCGGTGTAGAGGCAAGGGTCGATAATATCTGTACAGGCCCCGCAGTAACAAGGTATGAGCTTATCCCCAAGGAGGGCACAAGGGTAAAGACCATAACAAACCTTGAATCGGATATAGCACTTAATCTTGCGGCGGAATCATTGAGAATTGAAGCACCTATCCCCGGAAAGTCGGCTATAGGTATAGAAATACCCAACGATACAGTCCAGCCCGTCTTATACAGCGAGGTTTTAAGGACGGATAAATTCCAGAATTTCAAAAGCAAGGTGGCATTCGGTATAGGCAAGGATATTGCAGGCAGCGTTGTTGTTTACGATATAGCAAAGGCTCCGCATATGCTTATTGCAGGTGCTACGGGCGCAGGTAAATCGGTTTGTATAAATACGCTTATAACCAGTATTTTATACAAGGCAACGCCCGAGGAGGTACGCCTTATCATGGTAGACCCCAAGGTTGTAGAGCTTTCCGTATACAACGGCATACCGCATCTTCTTGTACCCGTTGTTACCGACCCCAAAAAGGCAAGCGGTGCGCTTAACTGGGCTGTCAGCGAAATGATGCGCCGCTACGACCTGCTTGCGGAAAAGGGCGTAAGAAAAATAGACGAATACAACAAGCATGTCGAGCCCGAGGAAAGGCTGCCGCTTATAGTTATTATCATAGACGAGCTTGCCGACCTTATGATGGTCTGCAAAAAAGAAGTCGAGGATTCTATCGTGCGTATAACACAGCTTGCGCGTGCGGCGGGCATACATCTTATTATAGCAACACAAAGGCCGTCGGTAGATGTATTGACGGGCCTTATCAAGGCAAATGTGCCTACAAGAATTGCGTTTAAGGTATCGTCAAGCACGGACAGCCGTACCATTTTGGATACGGGCGGCGCGGAAAAGCTTTTGGGACGCGGCGATATGCTGTTCAAGCCTGTTGACAATCCAAAGCCTACCCGTATACAGGGTGCTTTTGTTACCGATGACGAGGTAAAGACCATTGTTGATTATATTAAAACGGATACGCCGAATTATGACGAGAGCGTTATGGAGCAGATAGAAAAGGCACAGCAGGAGGCGGAGGACGGCGAAACTTCTATAGAATCAAGCGACAGCGACGAACTGATAGATCAGGTAATAGACTTTGTCGTTCAGACAAAAAAAGCCTCGGCCTCGGCTATTCAGCGTAAGTTCCGTATAGGTTTCAACCGTGCGGGAAGAATGATAGATGAGCTGGAGGAACGCGGTATAGTAGGCCCCGAAAATGGCTCCAAGCCGCGAGAGGTGCTTATGAGCCCATACGAAAGACGAGAATACAAGGAAAGGCACGAAAACTATTAAACAGGAGGAATAAAGATGAAAACAGATATACAAATAGCGCAGGAATGTACGCTTGAGCCTATTTCAAAGGTTGCCGAAAGCTTTGGCATCTCTTCGGACGATCTTGAATTTTACGGCAAGTACAAGGCAAAAATTTCGGACGAGCTTTTTGAAAAAAATAAAAATAATCCCGATTCAAAACTTGTTCTTGTTACCGCCGTAAATCCCACACCCGCAGGCGAGGGCAAAACTACGGTAACTATCGGCCTTGCGCAGGCGCTTAATAAAATAGGCAAAAAGACATTCGTTGCCTTAAGAGAACCGTCATTAGGCCCGTGTATGGGCGTTAAGGGCGGTGCTGCCGGCGGCGGCTATGCACAGGTAGTGCCTATGGAGGAGATAAACCTGCACTTTACAGGCGATATCCATGCCATGACAACGGCAAATAATCTGCTTGCATCTATGATAGACAACCATATCCATCAGGGCAACGCACTTGATATAGATGTTAATAATATAGTCTGGAAAAGGGCTGTTGACCTTAACGACCGTGCCTTAAGAAATACGGTGGTAGGCCTTGGCGGTAGAACAAACGGTGTTCCCCGCGAGGAAGGCTTTATGATAACCGTTGCAAGCGAAATTATGGCAATAATGGGCCTTGCAGAGGATATTTTTGACTTAAAGAAAAGGCTTGGAAGAATTATAGTTGCCTACAACAGAAAGGGCGAGCCCGTTACAGCAAAAGACCTTAAGGCCGACGGCGCTATGACCGTTTTATTAAAGGATGCATTAAAGCCAAACCTTGTTCAGACCTTGGAGCATACACCCGCCATTATCCATTGCGGACCGTTTGCAAATATCGCACACGGCTGCAACAGCGTAAAGGCAACAAAAACGGCAATGAAGCTTGGTGAGATAACCGTTACCGAGGCAGGCTTCGGTGCAGACCTGGGCGCAGAGAAGTTTTTTGATATAAAATGCCGTATGGCAGGCTTAAAGCCCGATGCGGTGGTGCTTGTAGCTACCGTGCGCGCGCTTAAGCATAACGGCGGCGTTGCAAAGGCGGATCTTGGCACGGAGAATGTTGACGCAGTTAAAAAAGGCTTTGCAAACCTTGAAAAGCATATTGAAAACCTGCAAAAATACGGTGTTCCCGTTGTAGTTACGCTTAATAATTTTATAACCGATACGGATGCAGAGGTAAACTATATTAAGGAGCGCTGCGAAAGCATGGGTGCGGATTTTGCCATTGCAAAGGTTTGGGAAAAGGGCGGTGAAGGCGGTATAGAGCTTGCAAATAAAGTAATTGAAGTGCTTGCTGCCAAAAAGAGCAATTTTAAGCCCCTTTATGACGAGAAATTATCTATCCCCGAAAAAATCGGCATGGTTTGTAAGGAAATTTACGGCGCAGACGGTGTTGAATTTACAACAAGTGCCAAAAAGGAAATTGCAAGGCTTGAAGAGCTTGGGCTTGACAAAATGCCCGTATGTATTGCAAAAACACAATATTCATTAAGCGACGATGCAAAGCTTTTGGGGCGTCCCACGGGCTTTACCGTAACCATCAAGCAGGTAAGGGTAAGCGCGGGCGCAGGCTTTATAGTGGCGCTTGCGGGTGATATTATGACTATGCCCGGTCTTCCCAAGGTACCCGCGGCAGAAAAAATAGATATCGACGAAAACGGCAAAATAGTCGGATTGTTCTAAACGAGGTGGAGAGAAAATGAAATTAAAAAAAGGTCTTATTGCGGGCTTTTTATGCGCTGCGCTTTTATGCGGCTGCTCCGTGAATGAGCCGTCTATAGACGGGCCTAATCCAAATGCGGAAAGTACGGCTGCCGCAGGCTACGGCAACAGCTCGGGCAATATTACAAACTACGGCAGTGCGGTTGAATTTGAGGGAAATATTTACTGTCAGTACGGCAATAAGGGCGAAAAGCTTGCCAAGATAGGTCCGGACGGCAAGGTAACTGTTTTAAGGGAAACAATGCCTTATTTTATAAATGTTGTAAATGATGTTATTTATTATGCAGACGGAAACGACAGTTTTAAACTGCATAGAATGACTACGGACGGCGAGGGCGACGAGGTTGTTATAAACGCCTCTGTATACTATGTCAATATTTATAATAATTATATTTATTTTGCAAGCCCCAATGACGATTATGCCATCTATCGTGCCAATGCGGACGGCAGCGAGACCCAAAAGCTTCACGGCGGCAACTGCCAGTATATAACCGTTTATAACGATACGATTTATTTCAGTAATTTCACAAACGGCGGCGCGCTTTATGCCTGTGCGCTTGACGGCAGCAACGAGCGTATGCTTAATGAAATGAATACAATGTATATAAATGCCTATGAGAATTATTTGTATTACAGCGGCAAAATACCGGGAACTGACGAATATACCGAAAAGGCTGTTTACCGTCAGCCAACTGTCGGCGGTCAGCCCGAAAAATTAAATAATGCGGAATCGGGCGATATAAATGTTTATAACGGCAAAATTTATTATACCGATTGGGATACAAACAAAATTATGCGCATGAACCTTGACGGCACCGAAAACGAGGTGTACAGCGATGTTTACGGCACTTACCTTAATATAGCGGGCGGCAAGCTTTTTTGCGTGCGCTATGTTGGCGATAAAAAAGAGCTTAGCTTTAATATTGAAAATTTAAGGGAAAATACCCAAACAAAGGAAGAAAAGTAAAAGGAGAAAGCAAAATGGCAAAAATAATAGACGGAAAATCAATTTCAACAAATATAAAGGACGAGGTACAAAAGGAAGTTATTGAGTTAAGAGACAAGGGTATAAGTCCGTCGCTTGCGGTAATTCTTGTGGGTGAAAACCCCGCAAGTCAGGTTTATGTACGCAATAAAAAGCGTGCCTGCGAATATTGCGGCATAAAGTCCTTAAGCTATGAGCTGCCGGATAGCACGAGTGAGGAGGAGTTGCTTGCACTTATTGACAGCTTAAATCTCGATCCTACCTGTCACGGCATACTTGTTCAGCTGCCCTTGCCCAAGCATATCGACGAGGACAAGGTGCTTTTAAGGATAGACCCCAAAAAGGATGTTGACGGCTTCCACCCCTATAATGTAGGACTTTTAAGCATAGGAAAGGCAAAATTAAAGGCTTGTACGCCTGCGGGCTGTATTGAGCTTATAAAAAGAAGCGGCGTTGATATCACGGGCAAAAAGTGTGTAGTTGTCGGCAGAAGCAATATCGTCGGCAAGCCCGTTGGTATGCTTCTGCTTGCGGAAAACGGCACGGTCATAACCACACATTCAAAAACAAAGGACCTTGCAGAGGTTTGCAGACAGGCGGATATACTTGTTGCGGCTATCGGAAAGCCCAAATTTATTACGGGCGATATGGTAAGCGAGGGTGTTACCGTAATTGATGTGGGTATCAACCGTATGGAAAACGGCAAGCTTTGCGGTGATGTTGATTTTGACAGCGTAGAGCCCAAGGCGGAATATATAACCCCCGTACCCGGCGGCGTAGGCCCTATGACCATAGCAATGCTTATGAAAAACTGCCTTACCGCATGCAGGATGCAGAACGGAGTTGAATAAAAATGCTCGATCAATATAAGGATGAGGTTTTTACCGTCACAATGCCCGAAATGTCAAATCAACAGATGAACGACCTGCAAAAAAGCATATCCGCTTTTCTTGCAAAAAAGTTTTATGTGATATACGACCACGAAATTGGTGAAAATACTATGACTCTTAAAATAAAAAAAGACCATATTATACACATTACGGTAAACGGAAAAGATGAAAGTGTAATTCTTATAATGGATTTTAGTGTAAGGGATGGCGTGACCGAGGTCGTTTCAATAATAAAACAGGATATATACTTTATATATCTTCTTGCGCTTATATCGCTTTTTGTGTTGTACGGCGGTATAGATTTTGCGATAAAGGGCGGTGTATTGGGCTGTATTTTGCTTGTGGTCGTGTTGCTGGCGGGCTTTATATTATGGTACTTTATTTTTACCCAAAAGGATAAGTATGCAATTATGCTTGAAGAGCTTTACAGTGAAATTGAAGAAAAATTCTTAAGGTAGTATAATCAAAAGATGCTTTTCCGCTTACAGAACGGAGTTGAATAAAAATGCTCGATCAATATAAGGATGAGGTTTTTACCGTCACAATGCCCGAAATGTCAAATCAACAGATGAACGACCTGCAAAAAAGCATATCCGCTTTTCTTGCAAAAAAGTTTTATGTGATATACGACCACGAAATTAGTGAAAATACTATGACTTTAAAAAAAAAGACCATATTATGCACATTGCGGTAAACGGAAAAGATGAAAATGTAATTCTTATAATGGACTTTGTGGAGGAAGGTTTGTGGAAAACAGTATATGCTGCTATGCTTTGGCGGAAACATTAAAAAAAATATCTCTTGACGAGGCGGCTGATATTCCTTCGGTGATCGTCTGCGGCAGCGGCGGTGCGGAAGAGGTGCTTAAAAAGATAGGCCTGCTTTATGAAAATACACCCGATATATATAAAATTGCATTTTCAAAGGTGGAGACTCGTCAGGACTGTCTGGAAGGTACGCTTTATATCCCAAGGCTTAATGATATATCGGGCAAAAGGTTTCGTGTATTTTTTTATATAAATAAAAGTCATATCGTTTTTGTGGATGACGATGATTTTTCACGAAGACTGATAGAGAGGGTTATACGCAGAAAAACCCATGAGGGCGATACGCGGGAAAGGTTTTTATTTAATTACCTTGCAGAATTTATCAGCCGCGATCTCCCCGTTTTGGTTGAGTTTGAAAATACTCTTTACGCCCTTGAGGATGAGATAATAGGCGGCGGTACACACGATTTTCAATCAAGGCTTGCGCCAATAAGGAAAAGGGCGACACTTCTTCGCAGCTATTATGACGAACTTACCGACCTTGCCCGTGCCCTGGAGGAAGACGAAAACGATTTTTTCAATAAAAAGCATACAAAGTATTTTGGTATAATTTATGACCGTGCCAACAGACTTATGAACCGTGCCGCCAATATTACCGAACTTGCAAAGGAAACCGCTGATGCCTACCAAAGCAGCATCGACACAAGACAAAACAACAATATGCAGTTTCTTACTATTGTTTCGACTGTTTTTCTGCCGCTTACGCTTATAACCAGCTGGTACGGTATGAACTTTCAAAATATGCCCGAGCTGCAAAACGGCTACCCTTATGTAATAGCATTAAGTATTGCAGTGATCGTGGTTTGTATAATAATTTTCAAAAAAAAGCATCTTCTGTGATTTTTTTATAGGTGAGTATATGGGACTTATCGAAAAAAACAGACAACATAATAAAACCTTTGCCATAAAGGGATTTATTTTCAGCCAGCGCAGCAAGGCGGTGGCGGATATGCGCTACGGCAAAAAGCCAATGTGGTATAACGGCTGTGGTATAATCGCGGTTTACAATGCCCTGCTTTTAATGGGCGAACGTCCCGATTTCAGAAGAGTGACGGATTATTACGAGCGTCACGGCAAATGGCTTTGGGGGCTTTTGGGCACCAAACCGTGGAAGCTTGCGGGCTTTATAAAAAAATCGGGGTTTAAGGCAAAGCTCACCCGCCCGAAATATGCCGATAACGGGGTATATATAATAACCGTATGGAATAAGCGCCCGGGTATGCATTTTATGGCACTTAATAAAACCGATAACGGTATACAGGTCTATAACGGCTACCACAGACGGGACACCTATGACCTTTATCCCGATTTTAACGCCTTTTTTAAGGATACGGGGATAAAATGCCTTATGCTTATTAAAATATTATAAAGCTTAAAAGTGCGCAGATTTTTTTGTCTGCGCACTTCTGGCTGTCGATAAAGTCGACAGCCTTGACGGAAAATTGACATTTTCCGTCA
>CAMVJD010000045.1 GCA_947167715.1 uncultured Eubacteriaceae bacterium | reverse complement strand
GTTTCGGCTTGTGTAGCAGAAATTTATTTCTGCGGAATACGAATATCATTGACATAATTCCGGATTTATTCCGGTAACTTTAACAGAGCTATATGTACCATCAATATTATTTACTCTTACATAAGGCAGCTCGAAAACTACGCAAAATCGGGATATGAGAAATAGTCCATAGCATTGATATTATGTTCCGAAAAATCACAAGCAACAGTCGAGTTGTCGTAATTTGACAAAGGCAGCATACCATACAAAAAAACTCGGTATTATCAAAAAATAATCACATTGACAACAAGATATTCCTGTGTTATATTTCTATTACCTATTGAATTGATATGAAATGTTTTTTGAATAATTGTTTGAAAGGAACTTTACCATGTTCTTTATGTGTGGCATAGACAGTACCGCTGTACTGCTTGAAATACGTGAGCGCGCGGCGCTGTCCGATACCGATATAAAAATACTTACACCCAAAATAATGGATATACAGGGAGTTGAGGCTTGTCTGCACAAATAACAGCAACCTGAATGCGCATATTGCAAAAATATGCAAGGAGAAAAATATCTTTGTTTCAAGGGCGGACAGTGCGGATGATTCGACATTTTTCTTTCCTGCACTTTGTGAAAGCGTGGATATTTGTGTTGGGCTTGTTTCAAGCGGCAATAAACATACCCTTATAAAAGAGACAGCCGAAAAAATAAGGAGAATATTATGAAGCTTATCAGAGTGGCGAGCCGAGAAAGCAAACTTGCCGTTATACAGAGCAAAATTATAATAAATTTGATAAACAATCACTTTCCCGAATACAAAACAGAGCTTGTTACCATGAAGACTACAGGGGATATAAGGCAAGACAGATTTCAAGGCGGTGTGCAGACATGATAATAATATCCGCATCCGATAGGGCAAAATTACTTGCCGACAGACTTGGCGGTGTGTTTTTTAACATAAATGCTTTGCCCGATACCGTATGTTATGAAAAAACATTGATCATGCCCTGTTATATATACGTCGGCTTTGAATATAAGCGTGCAGTCGGAAAAATAAAAACGGTTTTCCCCAATGCAGATTTACTGCCGCCGCTTATACGAAACGAAGATGATTATTTTGAGATAAAGAGTCTGATCTCAGCATCGGAAAGAGATATTTTACTTATCCATAAAAGCAGGGCATTTGATATTACCGATACGGCAATGTGGAAGATCGGCGAAAGCGATAACCGTATATTGGAGTATATAAAAACACACGGTTTCACAAAAATCAGGCTTTATATGCTGTTTATCGGCACAAAATTCCATTATGAAAACGATATACTTCCGTTTATAAAAAAGCTTGAAAGTATCGGAATAAAATGTGAAATAAAAATGCACTCAATCTTTGAGAACGAGAAAATAATAAACTATATCATTAAAAGGACAAGAGAATATGAAATTGACGGAAGGATTTTGAACAAAAATAAAAACAATAAATGATATTCAAAAATTTTTCAATAGTATCAAAAATTAATTGCATTGACAAATATTTTTGGAGATGATAAAGTTTATCTACCCATTGAAATAATATGTAAATAATTTAGGAGAATCGAAAAATGGCGGTAGATTATGCAACATTAAAAAAAGGCGGTTTTATGCGCCAAAAACAGAAGAATAACTTTTCACTGCGCTTAAAAGTTGTCGGCGGACACCTGGATGCAAAACAGTTGAAAGTAATAGCCGAGGTTGCCGAAAAATACGGCGACGGTCATGTGCATCTTACTTCAAGACAAGGTGTTGAGATACCTTTTATCAAACTTGATGATATTGCCGATGTCAAGGCGGCACTTGCGCAGGGTGATTGTGAGCCGGGGGTCTGCGGTCCGCGTGTGCGCACCGTTACTTCCTGTCAGGGCAAGGCAATATGTCCAAGCGGCTGTATAGATACATACGCACTTGCACAAGAAATAAGCGAAAGATTTTTTGCGATGGAACTTCCGCACAAGTTCAAATTCGGTGTTACAGGCTGTCAAAACAACTGCCTTAAAGCCGAGGAAAACGATGTGGGAATTAAAGGCGGCATTGAGGTAAAATGGATCGAGGATAAATGCATACACTGCGGTGTTTGTGAAAAAGCCTGCCGCACAAAGGCACTTACGGAAATCGACGGCAAGATAGTTTTGAACAGCGATAACTGCAATTACTGCGGACGCTGTACAAAAGCCTGTCCCGCAGATGCATGGGAAAACAATGAGGGTTATATCCTGTCTTTCGGCGGCCTGTTTGGCAACCGCATACACAAAGGCGAAGAAATAATACCCATCATTCACGACAAGGAAAAACTTTTTAAGGTAATAGATGCGGCTGTTGCGTTCTTCCGCGACAATGCAAATTCGGGCGAACGCTTCCGTCTGACTATCGAAAGAACAGGCGAAGAAAAATTCAAAGAATACATTTTAAATGCGTATAATTCATAAAGGGCTGCTTCGGCAGTCTTTTTTATTTCGCTTAAACTCCGTTAAGTGAAAAAATTTTTAAATTTTTCTTATGGAAAATAATTAAAATTTAATCCATACCGCAATTATTGACTTTTTTTTAAGAAAATGGTTTAATTTGTGAAAACCCCGAAAACGAAAAGAGGTGAAACAGATTGAAAAAAACAACTAAAATTTCATCGGAAAAGATACTTACTATTTCTACCGTGGCAATAATACTTTTGCTTTGGTTCATTGTAACTTCAACGGGAGCTTTTTCCGAGACCATAATCCCGTCACCCAAAAACGTTCTGAAAAGTCTTTCCGATGTTTTAAGCACCGGATACAAGGGCAACACGCTTTTGGCGCATCTGGGTACAAGCCTTAAAAGGCTGATAATTGCGTACTCGCTGGTAATTGTGACTGCCGTACCGCTCGGGCTTTTAAGCGGCTACAACTCAAAGGTGCGTGCAGTTATAGAGCCTATAGTCGAGTTTTACCGCCCGCTGCCGCCGCTTGCTTATTACACCATACTGGTTTTGTGGATGGGCATTGACGACAGCTCCAAACTTGCGCTTTTATACCTTGCGGGTTTTGCTCCCGTGTATATAAACTGTGTTTCGGGTGTTCTGCGTATAAAGTCGGACTACATAAACGGTGCATATACACTTGGCGCAAACAAAAGGCAGATATTCTTTTATGTTATCTTTCCTGCGGCACTTACCGATATATTTACGGGGCTTCGCACAGCACTCGGTGTTGAATATACAACGCTTGTTGCCGCCGAAATGGTCGCCGCAACAAAGGGTATAGGCTGGCTTGTGCTGGATGCAAGCAAATACCTGCGCAGCGACACCGTTTTTATGGGGGTCATAATAATGGGTCTTACGGGCATACTGCTCGATAAAATAATAAGAATTATAGAGGACTGTGTCGTTCATTGGAAAGGCAAAAACTAAAAAAACCGAAATTAAAAGGAGAGTTTAAAATGAAAAGAACAATGACAAAAATTTTATCACTGACACTTGCATCCGCACTGCTTGCACTTGGCGTGGGCTGCTCGGGAGGTTCGGAAAATACTGCGGCGACCCAAGCGGGCGGCGACAGTACCGAACAGACCGCTTCGTCGGAACTTCCCGAGGTCGTGAATATCGGTACTATGAACCTTGTAAACGGCGATCTTATCGCACAGTATGAAAAACTTTATGAGGAAGAACTCGGCGTAAAAGTCAACTTGCAGCTTTTTGATTCGGGACGCGATGTAAACACCGCTATTGCGGCAGGAAGTATAGATATTTCACAGGCGGGCACTTCGCCTACGGCTTTGGGACTTTCTTCCGATGTGCCTTATGAGGTGATATGGCTTGCTGATATAATCGGTTCTGCGGAGTCGCTTGTTGTGAAAAACGAGTCGGGCATAACGGATATTCAAGGTTTAAAGGGAAAGAAAGTTGCGACACCTTTTGCATCAACCGCGCATTACAGTTTGCTTAACGCACTTAAACTTGCGGGTGTTGAAGAAAGTGAAGTGACGATTTTGGATCTTCAGCCGCAGGATATTTTCGCGGCATGGCAAAGGGGCGATATTGATGCAGCTTACGTTTGGTATCCTATCCTTGACAAACTGCTTGAAGACGGCACGGTCATCACCCATTCAGGCGAACTTGCAAAAGAAGGCATTGTTACGGGCGATGCAACGGTAGTAAGAAAGGAATTCGGCGAAAAATACCCCGATATAGTATCCAAATATCTTAAAACACAGATAAAGGCAAACGACGTTATTTTAAACGACAAGGACAAGGCGGCGGAAGAAGTGGCTTCCGTACTTGAGATAAGTGCGGAGGATGCGGCAAATCAGCTTTCACAGTTTGAATATCTGACAGCCGATGAGGAACTTGACTACCTTAATAACAAACTTGCGGATATATTAAAGAACACCGCGGATTTTCTTGTTGAACAGCAGAGCATTACATCCGCGCCCTCGCTTGACGATTTCAAGGCAAGCATAAACACATCTTATCTTGAAGCCGCCGCAAAGTAAGGCGGTGGGCGAATGGCAAAACTTAATTACAATGACAACTTTTACGAGCCCTCGGATGAACTGATCGCGGTAAACGACCTTAATTTTAAAGGCGAAGAACCCATAGTCGAGGGCGAGGAACTGATATCAATAGAAAACGTCGATCTTGAATACACGGGCAAAACGGGTGATATAAAGGCACTTGAAAACATAAATTTCAATATTTTTCCGGGCGAATTTGTCTGTGTACTCGGCCCGTCGGGCTGTGGCAAAAGTACGCTTTTAAAGATACTTGCGGGCTTTATACAACCGACAAGCGGCAGTGTAAAACTCGACGGAGAGGAAATAAAAGGCACGGATTGGCACAGGGGCGTGGTATTTCAGAATCCGCCGCTGTATGAGTGGTTCTCGGTGCGCGACAATGTGGCTTTCGGTCCTAAAATGCGCGGCATACCAAAAGAAAAGTATATCCCGCTTACCGATGAATATCTTGCAAAAGTCGGTTTGAGCGAATTTTCGGACAAAAAAATATACGAACTTTCCGGCGGTATGAAACAGAGAGTTTCCATTGCCCGTGCTCTTATAAACGACCCCGAAATACTGCTTATGGACGAGCCGTTCGGCGCACTTGATGCACTTACAAGAGAAAACGTGCAGGATCTCACAAGAAAGATATGGTGGGATACGGGCAAGACGATATTTTTTATTACTCACGACGTTGAAGAGGCGTTGCTTCTTGCATCACGCATTATTGTTTTGAGTAAGCACCCCGGGCGTGTGATAGAAGATATAAAAGTGAATTTTTCACGGCAGATAGTTGAGGACTGTGCCGAGGATATAAAATTCACTCCGGAATTTTACAAATACCGAGAAAAACTGCTGAAACTTATAAATAATCAACCGCAAAGATAGATGCGGACAATTAGCATTATTTTTTTACTTTGCTATTATGAATTTCATGATAGATTTCCCAAAGAAATGGCCTGTGCTTTGTGTGCAGGTCATTTTCACTTTCGGTCAAGCGAAAGGTTCTGTTTATATTGACAATACCGTCAAAAAATTATATTATATTCATATCAATCTGATAGGAGAAACGAAAATGAACACAATAAATATACAGGAACTTGAAAAGCTCGATACCGAAAAAATAACCCTTATCGACATCAGAAGCCCCGAGGACTATGCCCGTGGGACTTACAAAAACGCGATAAATGTCGCGGCGGGAGATTTGAGCCGGGTGCCTCGGGGGAAACCCGTTTATGTGCTTTGCTATACGGGTGAAAACAGTATCCCCGTTGTTGAAGAACTTTGTGATATGGGCTTTGAAGCGTATAATATAGACGGCGGCTGGCGGACATATCTGCGCCTTTATCTGGAACGGGTAATAAAAAGCGACGAGACGGCAAAAAAGACCGCAGATATAGAGCGCAGCATAATCAAAAAATTCCGCAAAAATATATGGTGCAGATTTACAAAAGCAGTACAGGTCTATGACCTTATACAAGAGGGTGACAAAATTGCGGTCTGTATTTCGGGCGGCAAGGACTCTATGCTTTTGGCAAAGCTTATGCAGGAGATACAGCGGCACGGCAAGTTTCCGTTTGAGCTTGTGTTTTTATGTATGGATCCGGGCTACAACCGTGATAATTGGCAGATAATACAAGACAACGCAAAAATTTTGGGTATACCTCTGACCGTGTTTAAAAGCGAGATCTTTGACACCGTAGCGGCAATAGACAAAAATCCCTGCTATCTTTGCGCGCGTATGCGCAGGGGCTATCTCTATTCCAAAGCGAAGGAACTGGGCTGCAATAAAATAGCCCTCGGGCATCATTTTGACGATATGATAGAAACGGTGCTTATGGGTATGCTTTACAGCGGCAAAATAGAAACGATGCTGCCGCGCCTAAAAAGCCAAAACTTTGAAGGGATGGAGCTTATCCGCCCGCTTTATATGGTAAAGGAAGAGTATATAAAGGCATGGCGGGACTATAACAAGCTGCATTTTATACAATGTGCCTGCCGTTTTACGGAAAACTGTGCGACCTGCGGCGGCGGACGGGGTTCAAAACGTGATGATATGAAAGAGCTGATAAAAAAATTCCGTGAGGAAACCCCTTTAATAGAAGAAAATATTTTCCAAAGCGTTCACAATGTAAATTTAAGTACAATAATCGGCTGGCATAAAGGCAGCGAAAAACATAACTTTTTGGACGATTTCCAAAAATAATCATACCGAAAAAATTAAAATTTAATTCCTATTTACTTTTTTCGTATTTTTATTATAATTGTTTTTATCGAATATACATACTAAAACAATATGAAAAGAGGAATAAATATGAAACGAATTTTACCTTTGATACTTGCGGCAGGTCTGTCTTTATTGGGACTTGTCGGCTGCGGCTCTTCCAATGCTGAAACAGCCTCGGATGTATCTTCACAGACCGAAGTGAGTGTGCCCGCAGAAACAGCAAAAAGCGGCGCGGTATTAAGGATAGCTGCGCAGCCCTACCCGCTTTACACACCTATTTATGTTGCTTACGAAAAAGGCTATTTAAAAGAGGAATTCGACAAAATAGGTGCACAGTTTACCTGGAACGAATTCAAATCGGGTCCTTTGGTAAACGAAGCTGTTGCGGCAGGCGAAGCCGACCTTGGTTTTATGGCGGATCTTCCCGCAATAATTGCAAAGTCTACGGGTCAGCCCATAGAGATAGTTGATAATGTGGCTTACGGCGAAAAGGGACTTGCGGTACTTGTAAAAGCGGACTCCGACCTTTCGAGCGTGTCGGATCTAAAGGGCAAAAAAGTTGCCTATGCAACGGGTTCCTATGCCCAGCATCTTCTGGCTGTACTTCTGGACAAAGAGGGTCTTTCGCTTGACGATGTGGAAAGTGTAAACCTTGGCGCAGGCGACCAGCCCGCTGCCCTTGCAAACGGCGATGTTGATGCGATAGTTATCTGGGAACAGTATATTTCGCAGCTGACGAGCGACGGCACGGCAAAAGTTCTTGCAGACGGTACGGGCGTTAAGCGTGGAAATATGATAACATATTTTGTTACCGACTATGCAGAGCAAAACCCCGAAGTTGTAAAAGCATGGATACGCGCACTTAACAGGGGCAATGAGCTTTTACAGACAAACCCCGACGAGGCGGCGGAAGCGGTTGCGGCAGACTTTGGTGTAGACGCCGAACTTATGAAGAAGATAATCCAAAACTTCACTTACTCCACCGAACTCACCGATGATGACATCAAAGAGATAACGGCCGTTAAGGACTTCTCACTTGAGGCGGGCATTATTTCCGAGGATGTAAACATTGATGAATTTATCAACACGAAATATCTTGAAGAAGTAAATAACTGACGGGTAAAAATGGGTTGAAACGCTTATTATGGCGCGACAGCCCATTTTTAAAAGGAGGAACTTATGAACAAGCCGCAAAAAAAAGGTGTTTTTTATTGGTTTTTGTACTTTGCGCTGCCGCTTATCATTCTTATAATATGGGAGAGTTTTGACCGTGCAGGTAAATTAAAGCCGTACACGATGCCCTCGCTTGAAAAACTGTTTGGTACCACGGTCGAATATGCAAAAAACGGACAGCTTTTAACAAATATCGGTGTCAGCGTTTCACTTGTGCTGGAGGGATTTTTTCTGGCACTTGTCACGGCATTGATAATAGGTATGCTTATCAGTCTTTTTCCGAAATTCGATACATTTACAGACCTTATTATACAAATTTTGAAACCCATACCGCCTATTGCGTGGATACCCCTTGCAATACTGTGGTTTGGCATAGGTCAGGAGTCGAAAATATTTATTATATTTATAGGTGCGGTATTTCCCATTTTTCTGAATACCGTTGACGGTGTGAAAACGATAGACAAAAAATATTTTGAACTGGCAACAGTATATGAGATACCGAAAAGTGAACTTATAAAAAATATCATCATCCCGGGTGCGCTGCCAAGCATAATGACAGGCATACGCCTTGGTGTGGGCAATGCGTGGGTGTCCGTTGTGGCGGCGGAAATGATAGGTGCAACAAAGGGCGTAGGCTATATGCTTTCAAACGGCCGCAGCCTTTCCCGCCCCGATATTGTTATTCTGGGTATGCTTTTGGTCGGTATATTCGGCAAGATAATGGATGATATTTTAAGGCTTTTGCGTAAGAAGGTGATAACATGGCTGTAGAAAACATAGTTGAGATAAAGCACCTTACCAAAGTTTTTAACGACGGTAAAAACGAGGTCAAGGCACTCGAAGATATCGGTCTTGAAATAAAAGAGGGAAGTTTTACATCCATAATAGGCGGCAGCGGCTGCGGCAAAAGCACAATGTTAAGGATAATAGGCGGGCTTGATACCGAATATACGGGCGAAGTGCTTGTAAACGGCAGTAAAGTTACCGCACCCTCGCGTGAAAAAGGTTTTGTTTTTCAGGATCACAGGCTTTTGCCGTGGCTTACGGTAAAGGAAAATATACGTTTCAGTCTGCCCAAGGAGCAGAAGAAAAACGATGCTTTAATAAAGGAATATCTTGCACTGGTGGGACTATCCGATTTTGAAAACTCGCTGCCAAAACAGCTTTCGGGCGGTATGGCACAGCGCGTGGCCATAGCGAGGGCACTTGCAAACAAGCCGAAAATACTTCTGCTTGACGAGCCTTTCGGCGCACTTGATGCAATAACAAAAGTAAACTTGCAGGAAGAACTTTTGAAGATATGGCAAAAGGAAAAAATCACTATGGTAATCGTTACCCACGATATTGACGAAGCTGTTTATCTGGGCGAAAATGTTGTTGTTATGACGCCCCGCCCCGGCAGGATAAAACAAATTTACAAAACAGACCTCGGCACACCAAGACTTCGCACGGGTTCACTTTTTGCAAAGGCAAGGGAAGATATATACAAAGAATTTTTCAAAGAAGCGGAAATTCCGTTTACATACAATATCTGAAAGGAGAAAATTTATGTCACAAACATTATCACCGCAGGAAATACGCATAAAGGCGGAAGCAAAGAATCACATCAAAGTACAGGGCAAAAACCGTGCTTACGGTATTTTACAGAAAATAAGAAGTGTCAAGCCCGTTATCGACATAGAAAGGGGCTTGTATTTTACGCAGTCTTTTAAGGAGACCGAGGGGCAGCCGCTCGGGCTGCGCTGGGCAAAGGCACTTTATCATTATGCAAAAAACGCAAAAGTCTATATTGACGATGATCAGCTTTTGGTTGGAAGAAGCGGCAAAGAGGGGCGTTACGGTATTCTCTATCCCGAACTTGACGGCAATATTTTTAAAGAAGCTATGGAAAAACTGCCCACGCGTGAAAATTCCCCCTTTGATATTTCGGATAAGGACAGAAAGACGGTCATAGAGGAGATAGCACCTTACTGGCAGGGCAAAACTTTCCACGAAAATTTCGCAAAATCGCTTGCCCCCGAAACAACAAAACTCACTTACAACCCCGACAAGGAACTTACATCCCGCTATATCGTAAACGAGACCGCATCTTTCCGTTCTTCTTTGCAGTGGGTGCACGATTATGAAATAGTGCTTGAAAAGGGCTTTAAGGGCATAAAGGAAGAGGCGCTTGAAAAACTTTCGGGGCTTGATGAGTACAGCCCCCTTGACTATACGGAAAAGAGACCTTTTCTTGAAGCGACGATAATAACCTGTGATGCGATAGTACTTTGGGCAAACCGCCATGCGGACCTTGCCGACGGACTTGCCGCGGAGGAAAGCGACCCCAAGCGGCGCGCGGAACTTAAAAAGATAGCCGAGACCTGCCGCCGTGTACCCGAAAACCCGCCCCGCACTTTTTACGAAGCTATGCAGGCGCAATGGTTTACGCAGATGTTCTCGCGCGTAGAGCAAAAAACGGGTACGATAATCTCAAACGGCAGAATGGACCAGTATTTATACCCGTTTTATAAACACGATATTGAAGCGGGCATAATTACAGATGACGAAGTGCAGGAGCTTTTTGAATGTATGTGGGTGGCAATGGCGCAGTTCATCGACCTTTATCTTTCCGATACGGGCGGCGCATTCAACGAGGGCTATGCACATTGGGAGGCCGTAACTATCGGCGGGCAGACCAAAGAGGGACTTGATGCGACAAACGAACTTACATATATACTTTTAAAATCAAAGCGTGAATTTCCGCTCAATTACCCCGACCTTGCGGCGCGTATTCACACAAGAAGCCCCAAAAGATATTTATATGAAGTTGCGGAAACGATAAAAGCGGGCGAGGGCTTTCCCAAGCTTATAAATGATGAGGATGTTGTTCCGCTGCTTTTATCAAAGGGCGCAAAGTTTGAAGAAGCCTACGACTACAGCGTTTCGGGCTGTGCGGAGTGCCGTATGCCAAACCGCGACACCTACACCAGCCCCAACGCCTATATAAACTTTGCCGCCGCCCTTGAAATGGTGATATACAACGGCAAAATGCTTAAATACGGCGACGAAGTTTTAGGGCTTGAAACGGGAGAATTTACAAAATTCAAGACTTTTGATGCCCTGCTTGAAGCATTTTTAAAACAGCAGCGCAATTTTATAAAGCACGCATTTATCCAGCAGCATGAAATTATAAGGTTGAGAGCCCGGCATTTTGCTTCGCCCTTGGGTTCTGCCCTGCACAAACTTTGCCGTGAGCAATATCTTGACATACATCAGCCAAAGATAGAGGGCGGAATTGACCTGGGATATTTTGAATATATGGGCTTTGCTACGGTCATTGACTCACTTGCGGCAATAAAAAAGACCGTTTTTGAGGATAAGACCCTGACCCTTGCACAGATAAAAGAGGCGTTGGAACATAATTTCAATGGCTATGAAGCGGTAAGACAAATTCTGTTGAATGCCCCGAGTTACGGCAATGACGATGAATACACCGACAGCATAGGCAAACTGCTTGATCGCGAAGCGCAGGAATTTACAAGAAAATACGGTGCGGAACTGGGCGTGCATATGGACTTGCGACTTGTGCCGTTTACATCTCACGTTCCTTTCGGAAAAGTTGTCAGTGCGACACCCAACGGCAGGTTTGCAAACACTCCGCTTTCGGACGGTTCAAGTGCATCACAGGGCGCGGATATAAACGGTCCTACTGCTGTTCTGCTTTCAAATTATGCAACCAAAAATTTTGACTGCTGCGAACACGCGGGAAGACTTATCAACGTAAAATTAAGCCCTGCCTGCGTAAAGGGCGAAGAGGGCACTGAAAAACTGGTGCGATTTATAGAGGCATGGCGTGATCTGAAACTTTGGCATATACAGTTTAATGTGCTTAACACCGACACCATGCGTGCCGCACAGAAAGACCCCGAAAACTACCGTAATCTGCTTGTACGCATAGCGGGCTATTCGGCATATTTTACCGAGCTTACAAAGGACTTGCAGGACGACCTTATCTCCAGAACGGAGCATGAAGCGGTATGAGCCTTGTTTTCAATATTCAGCGTTACTCCCTGCATGACGGCGACGGCATAAGAACGACCGTATTTTTAAAAGGCTGTCCTTTAAAATGCCGCTGGTGCTGCAATCCCGAATCCCAAAGCTATGAAAAAGAGATAATGTACACTCCCGCAAAATGTATAGGCAGAACAGAATGTGGATTTTGTAAAAAATACGGTGTGGAGTTTGAAAAAAACAAAGCGAAGATCACCGCCGAGTGCTCCCACGAAGTCTGCAATATCTGTCCGTCAAAGGCCGTAAAAGCTGTCGGAAAGGAATATACGGCGGATGAAATACTCGATATTGCCGAGCGTGACAGTATTTTTGGCGGAGGTATCACAATAAGCGGCGGCGAACCGCTGACACATCCCGACCTTTTATTGGAAATACTGAAAAAGGCAAAGCAACGGCACTTGTCAACTGCGCTTGAGACCTGCGGCCATGCCGATTATTCCGTGCTTTTTGAAGCGGCAAAATATCTTGATATGATAATGTTTGACATAAAGTCCTTAAACACTGAAAAACACAGGAAATATACGGGAAAGAGCAGCGAACTTATTATACAAAATTTCAATGCCCTTTGTGCGGACTATCCGAATTTGAGAAAAAAAGTCCGCACACCCGTTATTCCCGATTTTAATGATACAGCAAAGGATATTATGGATATAGCGGCATTTTTGCGGGACAAACCGAATGTGCAATACGAACTTTTGCCCTACCACAGCTACGGAAAAAGCAAATATCAGGCTTTGGGGCGTGAATATCCGATGGGGGAGAAAACACTTGACAAACATAATTTTGAGGTGCTGAAAGCGCTTGCGGAGGAAATGTTATGAACTGGTTTTACGAACAGCCCGTAAAAATAATTTTCGGCAATAACAGCATAAATAAGCTGCCCGAAACAGTAAACGGCAGAAAAACTCTGCTTGTTACAAGTCCGCATTTTACAAAAAGCGGGTTTGCGGATAAGTTAAGTAAAAAGCTCGGTAACTGCCGCGTTTTTGATAAGGTCTCGCCAAATCCCGATGCGGAGGAAGTGAATTTATGTGCAAAGGAAGTGCGCGGCAGCAAAATCGAATGTATTGCCGCTCTTGGCGGCGGCAGCGTTATCGACCTTGCAAAAGTAGCTTCTTTGGGTATTGAAGATATAAGAAAGTACAAGGCCGAAAAAAGTAATGTTCCCGTAATAGCAATACCGACAACAGCGGGCACGGGAAGCGAAGTAACAAATGTTGCCGTTATTTCCGACCGAAAAAAAGGCAGTAAAATGCCGCTTGTTTCGGACAGCTTTTATCCCGAATATGCAATTATCGACCCCTCTTTGACGTACTCTTTGCCGCCGCGTATAACAGCTGTTTCGGGCATAGATGTGCTTTGTCATGCGGTCGAGGGCTATTGGAGCAAAAATCATCAGCCTATTTGTGACAGCATGGCTTTTCACGCAATAAAACTTGTTTTTGACTATTTGCCGAGGGCATATAAAAACGGAAATGATACAGAAGCGAGGGAAAAGATGGCCGAAGCTTCGCTTATGGCGGGATTGGCGTTTTCTCAGCCTAAAACAACGGCTTCACACGCCTGTTCTTTCCCGCTTACGAGCATTTACAGCATACCACATGGTGAAGCCTGCGGACTTACACTTGATTTTTTTACAAGAATAAACGAAGAAGACCCGCGCACACGATCACTTATAATGGCACTTGAATTTACGGATGTGAACACTTTTGCGTACAGGATATTTGACTTAAAACAAAAACTCGGCCTGCGCACGGGGCTTAAAGACCTGAATTTAAGCAAAGAAAACATAAACGAACTGATACAAAAAAGCAAACACCCAAATTTGCTCAACAACCCCGTTGAAATAACGGATGAAATATTATTGGAATTATATAACAAATTAAAGGAGAGATGAGAATGTCGGAACTGACAAGAGAGCAAGTTCTTGAATACGATAAAAAATACAATCAGCATCCATGGCTGAAAGGCAATGTAGATCACATACCCGTTGAAAAGGCGGACGGAATATACTTTTGGGACTACAACGGCAAAAAATATTTTGATATGTCAAGTCAGCTTGCAAATGTAAATCTGGGCTACGGCAATAAAGCTATCATTGATGCAATTAAAAAGCAGGCGGATATTCTGCCTTATATCGCACCCGCCTATGCTTCGGGTCCACGCAGCGAACTCGCAAAACTTCTGATAGACCTTGCACCCGACAATATGGGCAAAGTGTTTTTCAGCTGCGGCGGTTCGGATGCGAACGAGGCAGCAATTTACGCCGCAAGAACTTACACGGGCAAAAGCAAGGTGCTTTCCCGCTACCGCAGTTATCACGGCTCAACTTTGGGTTCGGGCAATCTGTCGGGCGATCCTCGCCGCTTTGCCCTTGAACGCCCCGCCGCAAACGGCTACCTTAAATTTTACGACCCTTATGTTTACCGCTCAAACCAGAATTTCAAGGATGATGCCGAAGCCTCGAAGTTTTATCTCGATATGCTTGAACAGCAGATACAATACGAGGGTGCAGACCAAATAGCCGCAATAGTTGTGGAGAGCATAACGGGCGCAAACGGTGTTATTATCCCGCCTGACGGCTATTTGCAGGGACTGCGCGCACTTTGTGATAAATACGGTATTCTTCTTGTTTGTGACGAGGTAATGGCAGGCTTTGGCAGAACGGGCAAGATGTTCGCCTTTGAACATTGGGGCATAAAACCCGATATAATCTCTTTTGCAAAGGGTGTCACCTGCGGCTATGTTCAGCTTGGCGGCGTTATTTTAAGCAGGGAGATAAGCGATTATTTTGAGGATAATACATTTTTGTACGGCCTTACCTACAGCGGGCATTCCCTTGCCTGTGCGGCGGGTCTCGCCTGCGTGAATTATTATCTTGAAAATCACATTTTGGATCATGTAAATAAGGTTGGAAAAGTTTTCGGCGAACTGCTTGAAGAAATAAAGGCTAACCACAAATGCGTGGGAGATGTTCGCTATATCGGTCTTTTTGGTGCGGTAGAGCTTATGAAAGACAGGGAAAAGAAGATACCCCTTGTGCCCTACGGCTATGACGATCGGGCAATAATGGCACAGATACACGGGCTGCTTAAAGAACGCGGTTTTGCTGCATTCGGCAGGGAAAACAATATCAATATAACTCCGCCGCTCATCATAACGGAAGACGAATTGAGAGAGGCATTTAAAATACTTGATGAAGTGCTGACGATAGTTGATGACAGGTTTATTTAAACCTCGAACTGGTATGGTAAAACAAAACCGAACTGATTATATAAAACTCCTTTTTTTACTGGTATAATCATAGCATCAAATAAAAAAGGAGTTTTTAAAATGAGTGGACAATATCAATTAAACAAAGAACTTGCACAGATGTTAAAAGGCGGCGTAATAATGGATGTCACAACGCCCGAGCAGGCTCGCATAGCACAGGAAGCGGGAGCGTGCGCCGTTATGGCGCTTGAACGCATACCCGCAGATATCCGTGCAGCAGGCGGTGTGTCGAGAATGAGCGATCCGCAAATGATACGCTCGATTCAGGATGCTGTCAGCATCCCCGTTATGGCAAAGTGCCGCATAGGACATTTTGTGGAAGCGCAGATACTTGAAGCGATAGAGATAGACTACATAGACGAGAGCGAAGTTTTATCTCCCGCGGATGATGTATATCATGTTGACAAAACACAGTTCAGAGTGCCGTTTGTGTGCGGTGCAAGGGATCTTGGCGAGGCTCTCCGAAGAATAAGCGAGGGTGCATCCATGATACGCACAAAGGGCGAACCCGGTACGGGCGATATAGTTCAGGCCGTAAGGCATATGCGAAAAATGAATGCTGGGATACGCAAAGTCGTTTCTTTGCGTGAGGACGAGCTTTTTGAAGAGGCGAAACAGCTTCAAGTGCCGTATGCGCTTGTCAAACAGGTACATGACGAGGGCAGGCTGCCCGTTGTCAATTTTGCGGCAGGCGGTGTTGCCACACCCGCAGATGCGGCGCTTATGATGCAGCTTGGAGCGGAGGGCGTTTTTGTGGGTTCGGGTATTTTTAAATCGGGTGACCCGAAAAAGAGAGCGGCCGCTATCGTGCAAGCGGTCACAAATTACAAAGATGCAAAACTGATAGCAGACCTTTCTGCGGGGCTCGGCGAAGCAATGGTCGGAATAAACGAGCAGGAGATAGAACTGCTTATGGCGGAAAGGGGCAAATGATATGCGTATCGGTGTTCTTGCACTGCAAGGTGATTTTGCGGAGCATATTTCAAAACTTACCTCGCTTGGCATAGATGCCTTTGAAATACGAAAACTTTCGGATATTTCAAACCGTTTTGACGGCCTTGTTCTCCCGGGCGGAGAAAGTACTGTTATGAAAAAACTGCTTCACGCTCTCGGACTTTTTAACCCGCTTAAAAACCTTATTTCAGACGGCCTGCCCGTGCTTGCTACCTGTGCGGGAATGATACTGCTTGCAAAAAGTCTTGAGGACGGCGAAGCCCCGTGTTTCGGCACAATGGATATAACGGTGAAGCGCAATGCCTACGGCAGACAGCTCGGCAGTTTCAGATGTGTGGATAAATTTAACGGCATACCGACAGAAATGCCCTTTATACGCGCACCTTATGTCAAAAAAGCGGGAAAAAGCGTGGATGTGCTTTCCGTACATGATAACAGGATAGTTGCGGTAAGACAGCAAAATCAGCTTGCGGCGGCATTTCATCCCGAACTTACCGCGGACAATACGGTTTACAATACATTTATTGAAATGATAACTAAATGAGAGGAGCGGACCTAATGCAAATAACAATAGACAGCACAAGCAAGACCCCCGTATATGTACAGATATACAGCGCACTTCGCAGCAAAATTATCGGCGGAGCATTTCCGTGCGGCTCAAAACTGCCGTCAAAGAGAGAACTTGCGAGTGACTGCGGCGTAAGCGTTGCTACAATAGAACACGCATACGCACTTCTGTGTGACGAAGATTACTGCGAAACACGGCAGCGCAGCGGCTGTTATGTTATCTACAGTCCCGAATACAATTTTCCGTCGGGCGGTGCTTTGCAGACGTTTATTGAAAATGACGCTGTGTCCGCCGATACGCTGCATTTTAACAATATTCCTTTTTCCGTTTTTTCAAACCGCATGAGAAAGGTTTTGCTTGACTGCGGCGAAAAGATATTACAGAAATCTCCGAACAACGGTTCACACGAACTGCGTGAAGCTATATGCCGTTATCTTTCAAGAAGCCGAAATATAGAAGTTGTACCCGAACAGATCATTATAGGTTCGGGTGCGGAATACCTTTACGGACTTTGCATACAAATGCTTGGCAGGGAAAAAATAATTGCGCTTGAAAACCCATCTTACGAAAAAATAAAAGCAGTATATAATGCAAACGGAGCTGTCTGTGAAATGCTTGATATGGACGGCGAGGGAATAAAAACAGAGGCTTTGAAAAATTCCAAAGCCTCTGTTTTGCACGTAACGCCGTTTCACAGCTATCCAAGCGATATTACGGCATCTGCCGCAAGACGGATCGAATATATCGACTGGGCAAAAGAAAGAAATGCGGTCATAATAGAGGATGATTACGATTCGGAATTCATCCTTACGGGAATAGCCCCCGAAACTTTATTTTCTCTTTGCCCCAACGGAAATGTTATTTATATAAATACGTTTTCAAAAACCGTCGCTCCGTCTATAAGAGTGGGCTATATGATTTTGCCGTCTTCGCTTTTACCTGTTTACAGCGAAAAAATAGGCTTTTATTCCTGTACCGTTCCGATGCTTGAGCAGTATTTTCTTGCAAGCTGGATAAACAGCGGAGATTTTGAACGAAACATAAACCGCATCAGACATAAAATAAAAAAGATTGACTGCAATATTAAAAAAAATACTGTATAGCTGATATAAAAAGAAACACCCGCAGGCAATGGCGAAACCATACCTGCGGGTGTTTCTTTTTAGTCGATGTCCGATCGCTTTATATAATATAATACCAGAATTCGTCCTGCACAAGTTCCTGCGGTTTTGCATCCCTTCCCTGCGAATAGCGCAGTTCCTGATTTTTAATGCTGACTTTTGTGCCTGTTTCTATGGATTTTGTGATAAATGTATTGCTGCCGATGACAACATTGTCACCTATCACGGTCTCGCCGCCGAGGACGGCCGCACCCGAATAGATAGTCACATTATCACCTATGGTCGGGTGGCGTTTTATGCCTTTTAGTTTTTGTCCGCCGCGTGTGGAGAGTGCGCCGAGCGTTACACCCTGATAGATCTTTACGTTGTTGCCTATTACGGTCGTCTCGCCGATAACGATGCCCGTGCCGTGGTCGATAAAGAAATATTTGCCTATCACTACCCCGGGGTGAATGTCTATACCGGTAAGGCTGTGGGCGTGTTCCGTCATAATACGGGGTATAAGCGGCACATTAAGTTTGTAAAGTTCGTGTGCGATACGGTTTACCATAATTGCATACACACCGGGGAACGCATAAATTATCTCGTTAAAACTGCCCGCCGACGGATCGCCGTCATACGCCGCCTGTAGGTCGGTCTCAAAATATTCGCGTATTTTGGGTATCTGTTCAAGGAATTTTACGGTTATCTCTTCCGCACGCTTATCCGCTATCTCCGAAGCCGAATCGTCAACCTCCTCATTATAGCGCAGTACAATAGCTATCTGCTTTTTAAGGTTGTAGGCAACATCTTCCACAAGCATTGAGATATGGTTTCTTATGGTATAAACTTTGTAGACCTTGTTGTGATAATACCACGGCAGAATTATTTTCTGCATATTTTCAAGTATCTTTATCACTTTATCATCATCTATATGAAAAATATTTTCCTTGTCTATTACTTTGCCCTGACCGTAGTTTTCAAGGATATCCGTGACAATGTGTTCTATATTATCGGCAATAATGCCGTCCGGTTTCTCGTTTGCCATATTTCCCTCCTATAAAATGAGGGTGTCGCATTGGGCAACACCCTCTCTTTTAAAGACTTCTTAAAACTTTAACAAGTTTATCCACATCTTCATAATTGTTGTAAATGCCAAGCGTTGCCCTTACCGTGCCTTCAAGTCCAAGACTTCTTAAAATAGGCTGTGCGCAGTGGTGTCCCGCCCTTACAGCTATACCGTAGTTATTGAGATATTCGCCGACATATTCGTTTGAATATCCGTCAACAACAAGTGAAAGCACACCTGCTTTATTGGCTGCATTACCTATTATATGCACCTTATCGAGTTTTTGTATCTCTTTTGTGGCATATAACAAAAGTTCGTGTTCGGCACGGCCTATATCGGCTATACCTATGTCCGAAACGTATTTCAGCGCTTCGCCGAGACCTACGGCATCGGCAATGCTGCCCGTGCCCGCTTCAAATTTATTGGGTGCGGGATTGTATATCGTGCGCTCGAAAGTAACGTCTTTTATCATATTTCCGCCGCCGTGATATGGCTTTGCGGCTTCAAGAAGTTCTTTCTTGCCGTAAACTGCGCCGATACCCGTAGGACCGTAAATTTTGTGACCCGAGAAAACGAAGAAATCCGCATCAAGAGCCGTTACGTTAACCGGTATATGTGCAACGGACTGTGCGCCGTCTATCATTATTCTTACGCCGTGCGCGTGAGCTATCTGTATAAGCTCCGCAACGGGTGTTATTGTTCCGAGTGCATTTGACACCTGTGTTACGGAAACGAATTTTGTGTTCTTGGTAAACAGTTTTTCATATTCCGATAAAATGAGCTGACCCGATTCGTCAACGGGGATGACCTTTATTACGGCACCCGTTTCCTGTGCAACAAGCTGCCAGGGCACGATATTTGCGTGATGCTCCAGAAGCGAAACTATAATTTCGTCTCCGGGCTGCAAAAGCGGCTTAACATAGCTATGCGCCACAAGATTTATACCCTCTGTCGTACCTCTTACAAAAACTATCTCGTCCTTTGAAGATGCACCGAGAAAATCGGCGGTTATCTGTCTTGCGTTTTCGTAAGCATCCGTAGAACGTGCCGCAAGAGTGTGCGCGCCCCTATGTACGTTTGAATTTTCGTGCTTGTAGTAATAGCTTAATCTGTCTATCACCTGTATCGGTCTTTGCGTTGTTGCGCCGTTATCAAACCACACAAGGTCAAAGCCGTTTATTTTTTCCTGCAAAATGGGAAAATCCGCACGAATGGAATCAAGTGTTCTTGTACCTACGATAACACCGTCCGACTTAGGCTGCTCCTTTGCGCTTGTCTGTACTTGTGCAGAACTTGCTTCACTGTGAGATACCACACTCGGAGAATACGAAACGGGTTCGCTTGTATCAAAACTCGGCGTATATGCCGTTACGGCATTGTCCGCAAAACTTTCCGCGTATGGCAGGCTCTCGCCTACACCACCGTTATAAAGCGAAGAAACGGGAGTGCTGTATGCAGCATCGGCAGCCGACGGCTGAACTGTACCGTAATCACCCAAAAGTCTGTTTGCAAAACATTCAAGCTGACTTATATCGGGAAGACCGTAGGCATCAAGGTTATTAGTAGTCATAGTATTCACCAACCTCTACATCTTCAAGTACCGCAATAGCATCGTCAGCTAAAATAGCTGCGGAGCAGTACAGGGACAAGAGGTAGGATGCAACGCCCTTGTTGTCTATTCCTCTGAAACGAATGGAAAGACCGCGTGAGTATTCATTCTTCATACCTGCCTGGTAAAGACCGACTACACCTCTCTTTGCTTCGCCTGTACGAACAAGCAGGATATTTGTTTTGCCGCTTTGGCTTTTGGGGTTCTTTAAACCGTCAACAAGCAGTTTGTCCGTGGGGATAATGGGGATACCTCTCCAAAGGATAAATCTGCCGCCTGCAATATCTGCCGTTACGGGCGGAACACCGCGTTTTGTACATTCTCTTTCAAAAGCTGCGATAGCGCGGGGATGAGCAAGGAAGAACGAGGGCTCTTTCCATACCTTTGTTATAAGTTCGTCAAGATCGTCGGGAGTAGGCGCACCCGTGCGTGACTGTATGCGCTGTGAGTCCGCAACGTTCTTCAGCAGACCGTAGTCATCGTTGTTGATAAGCTGGCTTTCCTGTCTTTCCCTTAAACTCTCCACAGCAAGGGCTATCTGTTCCTGCGCCTGATCGTAGGGAGAACTGTAAACATCTTCAACAGCCGTGTTGATATTTACAATAGTTGAAATTGAGTTAAGCTGATATTCGCGGGGTTCTGTCTGATACTGAATAAAACCCTCGGGGATGATATCGTCTTTCTTTGTTGACGAGCATAAAACATCAAGCGGTGTTTTGCCCTCCACAACTTTGTTTACACGATAGATACCCGTTTCAAGCCCCTTGAATTCAAGAAGCTTTGTAAGCCACTTTGGTGTAAGTGCGCCGTACTGCGGCTTCGTCTTTGTGACGTTGGCAAGGTTATATGCTGCTTGCTTGCCTAATGCGTTTGTAATAAAGTTTTCTTCTTTTGCCATTTGAGATTTCCTCACTTTCTTGCTTTATTAATATTGTGGCATTGCTCGGTCAATATCTTTTGCCCAGCTGTTTATGCCGTCTTTTAAATTGTACATCGGACCTTTGTAGCCCGCTTCTCTAAGGGTATTTACCGCAAGTATGCTTCTTTTGCCCTCCTTGCAGATAAAGACCGTATCAATATCGGGGTCAAGTTCGTTCTGCCGCCTTGCAAGCTGACCTATTGGTATAACTTTTGCATCGGGGAATTTGACTATCGCCCTTTCGTGCGGTTCGCGCACATCTATTACAGTTATTTTCTCTCCCGCTTCCATACGGCGGTGAAGTTCCTTTGCGGTAATGCTTTCAACGGGTGCTTCTTCTTCCCGCTGCTTTTTTATGCCGCAAAATTCTTCGTAATCGTATTCTTCAAGCTCTGTTATGGTCCTGTTTTTGCCGCATATCGGGCAGTCGGGGTCTTTGTCTATTTTCAGTTCGTGAAAACGCATTTTCCACGCATCCAGAACCATAAGTCTACCGACAAGTCTTTCCCCGCCGCCGACTATCAGCTTTATAACTTCATTTGCCTGTATCGTGCCGATAATGCCGGGCAGTACACCTATAACACCGCCCTCGGCGCAGGACGGAACAAGTCCCGCAGGCGGCGGCGCAGGGTACATACAGCGGTAGCAGGGTCCCTCTTTTGCGTAATAGACACTCGTCTGTCCCTCAAACTGATACATAGCACCAAAAACATCGGGCTTGCCTAAAAGAACGCAGGCATCGTTTACAAGGTACCTCGTTTTATAATTGTCGGATGCATCGGCAACAATATCATATTCTTCTATGATATCAAGTGCATTTTCGGCTGTCAGCATCATATTATAGGTCTCCACCTTAACAAGCGGATTTATCTGTTTTATGCTGTCTTTTGCCGACATAACTTTCGGTCTGCCCACATCTCTTGTGCCGTGAATGACCTGCCTTTGCAGATTGGAGCTGTCCACTTCGTCAAAGTCGATAAGGCCGAGAGTACCCACGCCCACCGCCGCAAGATACTGCGCAAGCGGTGTTCCCAGCCCGCCAAGCCCCACGATAAGGACCTTTGCGGCTTTCAGCTTCTTTTGACCTTTAACGCCTATCTCCTTTAATAAAAGGTGTCTGCTGTAACGCATTATCTCGTCGTTTGTAAGTTTTTCGACACGCTCCTCGGGTATAAGGCTTTCGGGTGCGCCACCCGCAATGGCGGGTATCAGCATCACCGTGTCGCCGTCTTTAAGCTCGGTATCATAGCCGTTAAGTTTTTTTATATTATTCTCTCCGACAAAAATATTGACAAAGGGGCGGGGTACGCCGTTCTCGTCAAATATTGCTTTTTTAGTGTTCGGGTATTCGTCGGCAAGCGCCGCAATTACCTCTCTTACCGTGCCGCCCTCCAATAAAAGCTCCGAATTCTGATCGGTGAATGAACGGAGAGTAGTCGGTATCAAAACTTTTATCATAATAAATTTCCCCTAAGTTTTTATATTAAGCTAAGGAAACGCTGATTAAATTCAAAAAAACAAAAATAATTTTAGCCGATGGCGGCGCATTTGTAGGCGACCATGCTAATGTGAAGCCTAACAGGCTGAACATAGCAAACAGAGCCGTTAAGCAAATGCGCAAAATTATTTTTGGTATCCTTAAATCAGAGTTTCCCTAATATTTTCTTTTTCAAAAATATCGTTTTTCAGTTCATAACCGAAGGTGTTTTCCGCCCTGCCATTTAAGACGGAAGTTATAAGATAAGAATACACGGGCAGGGCGTGTATTCGGTCATACTCGGACGGTACGGCGGGATGATCGGGGTGCGAATGATAAAACCCGACTATATCAAGCCCGTTTGCCCTTGCGTACAGCTCGCCTTTCATCATATCCTCGGCGGTTATAAGAAAGCGGTGATATTTCTCGCCCGCACCGAAGTTGTTTACAATACTTTTTATGGAATGTGCAAATTTTTTGCCGTTTTCCATACTTCCGAAAATTATGCCGCAGCACTCAAAAGGATAGCTGTTCGCGGCTTCTTCCTCTATTTTTTCAAGAAGATGTCTGTTGATGAAGATCATTTAAGTCCTCCCACAGCGGCTCGGAAAAATAACGTGTGCCGCTGTCACAAAGTATAGTCACAATGACCGAATTATCGGGTACTTCTTCGTCAAGCCTTGCCGCCGCCTCGACATTTGCGCCCGCACTTATGCCCACAAAAAGCCCCGCCTCACGCACAAGCCGCCTGCACATTTTATAGGCAGCTTCGGTGCTTATATCTATGCGTTTATCGACCAATGACGGTTCAAAAATATCGGGCTTCATTGTAGCATCAAGGCTTTTAAAACCCTCGATGCCGTGAAAAGGCGAATCGGGTTGAACGATAACGGTTTTTATATCGGGATCAAGTTCCTTTAATTTAAGGCTTGAACCCGTAAAAGTGCCCGTTGTGCCCGTGCCTGCCACAAAATGCGTTATACGTCCCTCGGTCTGATACCATATCTCCTCCGCCGTTGTCTTGTAATGCGCTATAAGATTGGCGCGGTTGCTGTACTGGTCGGGATAGAAGTATTTTTCGGGGTCTGCCGCGGCTATGCTTTTGGCTGTAACTATTGCACCGTCAATGCCCTCTAAGGGTTCGGTCTCTATTATCCTTGCGCCGTAAGCACGCAAAAGCCGTTTTCGCTCTATACAGGCATTTGCAGGGATACAAAGCTTCACTTTATAGCCTAAAGCCGCACCCATCATCGCAAAGGCGATGCCCGTGTTGCCGCTTGTGGCATCTATTATGGTCTTTTCTTTGGTCAAAAGACCGCGTTCAATGCCGTCAAGCAGCATTTCTTTGGCCGCTCTGTCCTTTACCGAACCGCTTGGGTTCATAAACTCCGCCTTTGCGTATATTTTTATATTTCGCTGTGTATTCAAAAATTTCAGCCGTATCAGCGGCGTATCTCCAACAAAATCAAGTATACTCATGGTTGTCAATGATATTCGTATTCCGCAGAAATAAATTTCTGCTACACAAGCCGAAACG
>CAMVJD010000044.1 GCA_947167715.1 uncultured Eubacteriaceae bacterium | reverse complement strand
GATTTTGCTACAGATATTCGGGCAAGTGTATCTTTGATGCGCGCAGCCCGAATGTGATTTGACGGAAAATGTAAATTTTCCGTCAAGGCTGTCGATAAAATCGACAGCCAACAAAGGGGCATCTTTCCGACGCCCCTTTATATTATCTGTATAAAATTTCCTCTCTCTTCGGGCCGTTTGAGACCATAGAGATATGTACGCCTATTTCCTTTTCGACAAATTCAATATAGGCCTTTGCCTCGGCAGGGAGCTTGTCATAGCTGTCAATGCCGCGGATATCGGTGTGCCAGCCCTTAAGCTCGGTATAAACGGGCTTTGCCTTATAAAGGTCTGCCGTGGTAAGAAAGTCCTTGTAAACCTTGCCGTCAAGCTCATAGCCTGTGCAGACATAAAGCGTTTCAAGATAGCTTAAAACATCAAGACAGGTCATACAAACCTCGGTAGCGCCCTGTAATGCACAGCCGTAGCGTGTAGCGACAGCATCAAAATAGCCAACACGTCTGGGACGGCCCGTCTTTGCGCCGTACTCGCCCTTATCGCCGCCGCGCTTACGAAGCTCTTCTGCCTCGTCGCCGAAAAGCTCGCTTACAAAGGGACCCTCGCCTACTGCGGACGAATAAGCCTTTGTGACCGCAATTATATCCTTTATTTCATAGGGCGGGATGCCTGCGCCTACTGCGGCATAGCCTGCAAGCGTTGAGGACGATGTAACATAGGGGTAAATGCCGTGGTCGGTGTCCTTTAAGGTACCCAGCTGACCCTCTAAAAGTATATTTTTGCCGTCCTTTATCGCATCTCTTAAAAGCTTGGATGTATCGGTAACGAATGGCTTTATAAATGCCGCATATTCCTTTAAGGTCTCAAAAACTTCAAGATAATTTATTTCAGGCTTGTTATAAAGGTATTTCATTGAGATATTGACCTTTTCGTAATAGCCCTTTAATTTTTCCTTTAAGCTTTCCTCGTCGTAAAGCTGCCATACCTGGATGCCGACCTTTGCGTATTTATCCGAATAAAAGGGTGCGATACCGCTTTTTGTCGAGCCGAACTTTTTATCCGCAAGGCGCTCCTCCTCGTAGGTATCAAGGAGTATATGGTGCTGTAACAGCAGCTGCGCCCTGTCGCTTATAGCCAGTTTAAACTCAACGCCTGCGGCGTTTACCTCTGCCATTTCGCTTTTAAGCGCGTTTACGTCAAATGCAACGCCGTTGCCTATAACATTGATTATATTTTTGTGAAAAATACCGCTTGGCAGAAGATGAAGCGCAAAACGGCCGTATTCGTTTATAATTGTGTGTCCCGCATTGGCACCGCCCTGAAAGCGCACCACTATATCCGCGTTCTCCGCGCACATATCGGTAATTTTGCCCTTGCCCTCGTCGCCCCAGTTGGCGCCTACTATTGCTTTAACCATAGTTATTACAGCTCCTTTATTATTTCTGATTATACATTAAGCTCCGTATGAGCTATAAGTTCGTCCTTGTTTGCCTCTACGACGGGTCTTACCGTACCCGTGATATATTCCTCGACCTGCTGCGGCGCACGTCCCACAAAATTTTTGGGATCGAGTATAGCCTTGAGGTCCTCCAGCTTCATACCGAATATGGGGTCGCCTGCAATACGCTCGATAAGGTCGTTATCTCCACCGTGCTGCTTAACATTTGCAGCCGCCGCCATTGAATGTACGCGGATAGCCTCGTGAAGCTCCTGTCTGTCGCCGCCGTTTTTAACGCCGTCCATAATAATAATTTCGGTCGCCATAAACGGAAGCTCTGCCATAATGTGTTTTTCTATTACTTTGGGATAAACCACAAGTCCCTCGGCAACATTGTTGTAAATGCCTAAAATAGCATCACACGCAAGGAATGCCTCGGGTATGGAGATACGCTTGTTTGCGCTGTCGTCAAGCGTTCTTTCAAACCACTGACCTGCCGTTGTAAATGCGGGGTTAAGCGCATCTATCATAATATAACGTGCAAGACCCGTAATTCTCTCACTTCTCATAGGATTGCGCTTGTACGCCATAGCGGATGAGCCTATCTGATTTTTCTCGAAGGGCTCTTCCATTTCCTTTAAGTGCTGTAAAAGGCGCATATCGTTTGCAAACTTGGTGCAGCTTTGTGCAATGCCGCTTAAAACATTTGCGTATATAGAATCCAGCTTTCTTGTATAAGTCTGGCCGCTTACCGCAAAAACGCCGCTGTAGCCAAGCTTTTCGGCTATCATTTCGTCAAGGCGGCGTACCTTTTCGCTGTCGCCCTCAAACAGTTCCATAAAGCTGCCCTGTGTGCCCGTTGTGCCCTTTGAACCCAGCAGTTTTGTCTTTTCAAGCACAAAATCTATCTGTTCAAGGTCCATCATAAGGTCCTGAATCCAAAGGCAGGCACGCTTGCCGACAGTTGTTGTCTGTGCAGCCTGAAAATGCGTAAAGCCCAAAGTAGGCATATCCTTGTAATCCATAGCAAACCTTGACAGCTTGTCTATAACGGAAAGAACCTTTTTGCGGATAATTTTCATCGCATCTATCATTAAAATAACATCGGTATTGTCGCCCACATAGCAGCTTGTAGCGCCAAGGTGGATAATGCCCTTTGCCTTGGGGCATTGTAAGCCATAGGCGTAAACGTGCGCCATAACATCGTGGCGTACCTCTTTTTCACGCTTTGCGGCATCCTCGTAATTAATGTCGTCCGCGTGCGCCTTAAGCTCGGCTATCTGCTCGTCGGTAATGTCAAGCCCAAGCTCCTTCTCTATCTCGGCAAGTGTTATCCATAACTTTCTCCAGGTCTTGAATTTTCTGTCGGGTGAAAATACCTCTTTCATCTCCGCACTTGCATAACGTGAGTTAAGGGGCGTTTCGTAAGTATTTTTCATAGGATTTTCCTTTCTTTGGGTATTTAGGTCACTTTCGGGAAGTTATTATTTATAAAAATCGTTCAGTCTTGCCCAAACCTCGTGGTAAACCTCGGCAAACTCGCCTAAATCGCGGCGGAACTGATCCTTATCCAGCTTTTTGTTGGTCTCCGCATCCCAAAGGCGGCAGGTGTCGGGGCTTATCTCGTCGGCAAGCACTATTTCTCCGTCCGCTGTGCGGCCTACCTCTATTTTAAAGTCAACAAGCTTAATGCCGATATTTTTGAAAATTTCCTTTAATGCCTCGTTCACGCCAAAGGCGATATCGGAAATTTTCTTGATATCCTCGCGTGTGGCAATACCCAGCGCAAGTGCGTGATAGCTGTTTATAAGGGGGTCGCCCAGCTCGTCGTTTTTGTAGCTGAATTCAAGCGTGGGCTCCTTAAAAACCACGCCCTCTTCAACACCGTAGCGCTTTGAAAAGCTGCCTGCGGCGATATTTCTTACAATAACCTCCAGCGGGATTATATCTACCTTTTTAACAAGTGTTTCGCGCTTTGAAAGCTCCTCTACCATATGGGTCTTGATGCCCTTTTTTTCAAGCAGGCGGAAAATAAAGTTTGCCATTTGGTTGTTTATCTCGCCCTTGCCCTCAAACGAGCCTTTTTTAATGCCGTTGAAAGCCGTAGCATCATCCTTGTACTCAAAAATGCAAAGATTGGGGTCGTCGGTCGCATAAACCTTTTTTGCCTTACCCTCGTAAAGAAGTTCCTTTTTTGCTGCCATTTTTAATTACCTCACTTTATATATTAAAATATTAACAATTCCTAAAATAGGCATATATAATTATAATACCAAATTTTGATATAATAATCAATGCTTTTTTTAAATTTTAGCAATTTTTGCGATATCTTTCAGCACCTCGCCTGCCATGATAAGTCCCGCAACAGACGGCACAAAGGCGCAGCTGGCGGGTGCGGGGCGGTTTTGGGCGCCCTTGGTCTCCTCGCCCCCGACGGGCTTTATAGGCTCCTCTGTGGAATAAACCACCTTAACATTTTCTATGCCGCGCTTTTTTAGCTCCCTGCGCATCACCTTGGCAAGGGGGCAAACGCTTGTTTTGCTTATATCCGCCACGGTCAGCCTTGTGGGGTCAAGCTTGTTGCCCGTACCCATACAGCTTATTATAGGCGTTTGCGCGGCCTTTGCCTGCTCTATAAGCATTATTTTGCCCGTTACGGTATCTATTGCATCCACAATATAGTCGTACTGCATAAAATCAAACAAATGTGCTGTTTCGGGCAGGTAAAAGGTATTATAGACATTTACCCTTGCCGCGGGGTTTATATCCAGTATACGCTCGCGCATAATTTCCGTTTTGCTTTTGCCTATGGTTGAATGAAAGGCCACCGCCTGCCTGTTGATATTGGTAATTGAAACCACATCATTGTCAATAATATCCAGCGTGCCTATGCCGCTTCGCGCAAGTGCCTCGATACAATGGCCGCCCACACCGCCTATGCCAAACACCGCCACCCGTGCCAAAGCAAATTTTTCCATTGCCTCCTCGCCAAATAAAAGCCGTGTCCTTGAAAATTGGTCTGTCATATAAATCTCTCCCTTTACAAAAAAAGCGCGTGCCTTTTGACACGCGCCTTATGGTTTTATTAGAATTTGATTTCGGTGTAACCCTTTGTTGATTTTGTGAATTTACCGGCAGCAAGACCGCCGCTCACCACTAAAATATCATCTTTATTTTTGATTACGGTAACGGTAACTTCCGGTTTTGTGTATATCTTCATATTCTTCAATACCTCCATTATCAGAATTCAGCGTAGTCGGTAGGATTGAGTGTAAGAGCCTGCTCGTTAACGATAGTCTTTGAACCTGTAACCTCTGTTGCTGTACCTGTTTCTGCCACTACAGTAATAGTAACTGTCTCGGGAACAGTACCTGTAAGTCTTACGGGGAACTCAACTTTTGTGCCGTTTTCAACGTACTCTTTGATCTGACCCTTGTCAACGCCGTTTACCTTAAGTGTAAGGCTGTGTAAATAGTAGTCCATTGCACTGGTGTCAAAAACAAGCTTGAAAGCAGCGCCGCAAGCGTTAACCTTTTCTGTTGTTGTACTTGATGTAGTATCAATAGAAGAAGTAGTACCAACATCTGTCGAAACAACAGTAAATAATGATGCATTAGGAGTAGTTACATCTTTTTCAACTGTGAAGATAACATATGCATCGGGGGTTGTAGAAGTAATAAGTTTAGAATGGCTCCAAACATAACCGGCTGTGCCGGAAGTTGTTTCTTTAGACAACGCACTACCCTTACTTAAATTTTTGATAGCACCTATTATACCACTTTCATCATCATCATCCTTGAAAAGTGCCTCACCTAAATCAGCATTATTAACATCATCTTCAGTTAATACACTTGTAGATACACCATAGCTTAAATATGAAGTATCAAACTTAAATTCAGCACCGAAAGATCTGATCTTATCATCCGAAGTAGTTGCATCTATAGGCAGAGCAATAACCTCGCCCTTCTTTAAATCAACCGCCTCATCGCCCACATTCTTTTCAGCATCTACAGTTTTTAAATAAACAGGCTTTCCGAGGGCAACAGATTCTGCAGCATACACAGCTGAAGAAATACTGGCTGCAGCAACAACCGCTACCATTGCGCCAACTAATCTTTTAATTTTCATTAATAAATCATCCTCTCTTTTAGCTTACTACATATGGTAATGTCATATTATCCTTATCAAGAACTTTCTGCATTATCAAACTTGCATCAAATGAATTAATAGTATTGTTAAGGTCAACATCAGCTCTTACTTTCTGTTCCTCCGTTAATGTTGTGTGAGTAATAGCTTCTTCCATAACAAGACTTGCATCAAACGAATTGATCGCACCATTTCCGTCAACATCGCCGTAGATGATAACCGTACCGCCAACAGTAATAGCACCCTTTTCAGCACCTGCTGTATCGTTAGCACTTGTACCGTTGTAAGAAAGCTGTGTAAGAGTAATTTCTATATCTGTTGAGCCCGTTGTAAAGCCATCAGCCTTTTCAAAATGAAGCGTAGCAAGTGCCGCATCTGTACCGATAGTCTTGGGGGAAGCTGCTGCCCAAGCAACAACACCCTCACCTGTCTGGTGACTGCTGCTGTCTGTAAATACGTCTGCAACAAAAACGCTGTCACTACCGCTGCAGAATGCGCCGGCAGCTGCAAAATCATCGCCGCTTGGCTGTACCAAAGTAACCTTGTCTTTATCGTATTTAACCTTGATAATATAGCCGTTTAATGTCTCGTCTGCGGTTGCGCCCGTTGCGGTAAGATTGATCTCATAATTTCCGCTTGAGTTGGGCGTACTGGTTCTGCTTGCCGTAAATGTAGCCGCATGAGCGGTAACAGATGCAAGCATCATAGTACCGAGAACAACGGCAGCCCCTAAAATTGCCTTAAATTTCATTTGTTTACCTCCTTATATTTTGTTTTGTTTTTGTAAAGAAATACATTTTTCACATATAGCTTATCATTATTATATCATTATTTATTTTAAAATGCAATAGTAAAAATCAAATTTTAGAATTTTTATTCACTTTTTTGTCATAAAACATTTATTCGCTTAACAAAGCGGCATACAAATTAACGCTGTCGCCTTTGGCAATAGAGTACGAACCTGCCTCTATCGTTGTTGTCACTACGCCGTTTGCATCTGTTTTAAGTGTTGTATTGCCTACCTTAATGCTTTTGGATGCGCCGTCGGTAATAAGCGTAAGCGTATACGTTTTGCCCGTTGTAAAGGTAATAACCGTTTTGGTTTCCATCTTGAGCGCCGTTGTATATTCCACACCGCCGTAAGTTTTTGCGGCGACATTGCCTTTAAGGTTGCCATTTACGGTAAATATGTCGTCTATAACGGTAGTTTCACCGCTTTTGTAATTATCAAACGTAAGTGTGTAGGATGCGTTTACGGCTTCCTGTCCGCCGCCCGACTCGTTGCCGGAGCCGCCGTTTTCCTTTATTTTATCAAGTATTTTTATAACATCGATAATATCGGGGGTCAGGCTTGAATCATAGTCCGCAGCGTCCGCATCGTATGTATCGCCCGGTGTAAGACCCGCAAGCACTCTTAAAAGTATTTTTGCATCTGTCTTGCTTACAACATTGTCGTTGTTTACATCGCCCTTTATGGCCTGTACAACTTCGTTGGGGTCGTAGGCCTTTACGTTAAATTCGGTAAGAAATGCATCCTTGTCCGTAGGCGCCGTTCTTAAAATATAAATGCCTACGGGTACGGTAACTGTCGTTTGTGCGCTTGTTGCTGCGTGTGCAAGCGTTTTGCCGTAGCTGTCGACAAGATCGAGCGTGCCCTTGCCGCCCTCGGTAAAGGTAACAACAGCCTGCTGACCAACGGCAAAGATGACCGCATTGCCGTTTACCTTTATGCCGCTGCCGCCTGCACCCTTTGACACAACTATGGCATTATCCTTGTCGTATTCGCCCGCCGTCGTCACACTTGATATATCAAGGGTATAAGGCAGTGTAAGATTGCCCGAAGGTTCTCTGGGTACAATAGTTATAGGCTCGGGGTCCATATCTATCTCGTCATCCGGCTTCATAACGCCCGCTTTTGCCACACAGTCCGCCTTGGCCTGCGTTGCATCCGTAACGGTATATTCATAAGGGAAGCTGCCCGCCGTATCAAAATCCGCCTTATAGGGGTTATCGTTGCCGCTTACGGCGTCCGCCCTTGTTGTGGCCTTAAGACTGCCGTCCACGCCTATGGTACCCGAAAGGATATCATTAAAGGATTTTGCAAAGCCGCCGCCTTCTTTTGTGGTCTCAAAAACATTTTTGCTCTTTTCAAAGAAATTTGCCTCCGAAAGAACATAAGAATGTGCCCTTGCGCCTATTACAAAGTTTTGTTCTATAACCTTGTTTGTAACAAAGTATGAATTATATATATGTACATTTGCGTGTCTTGCAAGCGGCTGTCTTGCCTCTACATTTTCGTACATATTGTGGTGGAAAGTACAGTCGTACTGTATACTTTTATTGCCCGAACCGATAAGGTTTGTTTTATGACAGTCTATAAATTTATTGTAATCAAGCGTATATCCGTAACCGCGCTTGAAATCGACCGAACCGTCGCCCTCGGACTTATCGCTGTCGGTGGGGCTTTTACAGTAACCCTTTTCAAATATATTGTTGTGTACCCAGCAATATTTGATAGGTGAAGTTATATATTCTCTGCTTTGCGGAGAAACACTGTCACTTGCCGTACCCTCAAAACCGAGAGCATCCTCGGGGTATTGCTTAAATGTAAGGTTTCTTACCTCGAAACTTTCACAGTTTTCATCAGTCTGTGCAATAAACTGGAAACCCCAGCCGTCTATCGCGGCATCCGTACCGATACCTTCAAGCGTAACATTAGATGCCTTGTATATCCTTGCGACCATACCGTCGTCGCTTGCACTGCCGCCGTTGCCCGTGCCTGCGCACTCCGTAAGGCCGTAAATATTTCCGCCCTCGGGCTCACTGCCCCTTGTGTCGGTCGTACCCGCATAAACGGGACCCACAAAGCGCACTACAAGGGGTATGCCCTTATTGCGCAGTTCCTTCATAACTTTTACGGATGTGCTGCTGCCCGTGTCCGTGGATTTTTCGTTTAAGATATTTCCTATACCCACAACGCTTTCATAACCGGGCACCGTTACCGTGTTTTTATTCTCGTTCGTAACATACAAGACTATTGCGTTATCCTTTAAAGTACCGTCGTCCTTGTAAGCGCCCACGCCGTTAAGGCTGCCGAATTGGTGCGCATCGCGGTGAGCATAGCCCGCGCGGTCGTACTCGTATACTTTTACACTGCCGGTATATTCCGTCCCCCCGGCTTTTACGCTTAAAGTATAATCGCCCGCTTCAAGGCCCGGAATATCAATGCGTACACCCGTTTTATCGGCATTGTCGCGCACCAAATATTCAAGATCCTTGTCCTTAAGGCTGCCGCTTGTAGGGCCGCTGTATGATACCTCGGTAACATCCGCATCCTTAACACCGGAGATATCCGCATAAATAGTCTCGTACCAACCGCCCGCTGTCATGGCTGCCGCATACACGGGCACAGACACCCATGCAGCGCCGCCGACCGTTATTGCCAGCGAAAGCACGCCGGAAATAAGCCTTGCTTTAATTTTTTTCATTTTAACCTTTCCTTCCTTTTTTTACTTTTCAAACATATCGGAAAACTCCTTCTCACAAAGTTTTCGCCGCGGGTGCATCCAACAGCCGTTAAAAGCGGCCGAAATTTTAAAAACACCCTTTAATATATTAATCCTTTGTATCTTGCAAGTCAACGAAATAAAAATTAAAAAAGCATTTTTGTAGGATTGAATAATTGAAAACGATTTTTTTGTGGAAATTGTATTAAACAAAATTAAAAAAAAATTAAGAAAAAAGCGGGTAATAATAACATAAAAAAGAACAGCGATCGCAGACGACCCCTGTTCATTGCGGCGGAGCCTTAATATCGGCCCCTTTATATCTGGAGGTGAGGAGAATCGAACTCCTGTCCGAAAGCTCGTTGGCTCGGGTTTCTCCCATTACAGTCGCTCTATGTTTATTCCCACGGATAGATGCCGAACGACAGGCAGCTGACCAAGGTAGCTTCATAAGGTCTTTTTACGGGGCAAAGCTTGACCGCAAAAGTTCCCCGACAGGTCGATGCCGGTTACCGCAGCGTCGGGAGACCGCGGGCCGACAGCAGCCTAAATTAGGCTACAGCTAATAAACTATTGTCGTTTATTTTTTTAAAATTTTGAACCTTTTAGGTGGTTGTTCAACACCAATGGCTGCCCGGGCTTTCAAAACCCCCGTCGAAACCATTGCACCCCCATGTTTATCAAAAGGACGAATATGTCCCTACTTATAGTATATCCTTTTAAATGATAAAAGTCAATTTCATTTCTGTTACAAATTTTTTATATTTTTAAAATGAAAAAAGACCCCCCGAAGGAAGTCCCCTTTCATAAGGCGACACCCGGACTCGAACCGGGGATCAGGGAGTTGCAGTCCCACGCCTTAGCCACTTGGCTATGTCGCCGTATTAAAAAATGACCCGTGGGGGAATCGAACCCCCGTTTTAGCCGTGAGAGGGCCACGTCTTAACCGCTTGACCAACGGGCCATATTTCCCAAAAGGGAAATATAACTCCCCGAGTAGGATTCGAACCTACGACCTATCGGTTAACAGCCGAGTGCTCTACCGCTGAGCTATCGAGGAATATTGATTTGAGGCTGTCTTGACTACAGCTATATCATAATAGCACATTAAAAGAAGATTGTCAAGCACTTTTTTAAAAAAATATCTATATTTTTTATTTATCCTCTTCATCAATGTTAAGGGGCTCTTCCCTATAGGCTTTGTTTTCGCGCATATCAAACCTGCACACGGCGGAATAGGCGCAGTAATCGCAGCCTGTTTTATCCCCGCATTTTGACGGATGTATGTCGATATCACCGTCAAGTATCCCCTGTCCAAGCAGCTTTGCAATTTTTACCGCATCGGCGCAAAGCTTTTCAAAGCCTGCCGCATCGGTCCTGCGCACGCTGCCGAGTGTTTCTATTTTTTCGCTTTTTTTAACGGGCTCGCGCCTGCCTATGGCATCTATCAGCTCGTCGCTGCCAAGCACTATGCCGTTCATATCGTACTGTTCAAGCACCATTTTTTCAATATCCTCGCCGTGGCCGTTATCCTCGACAAAGGGATTGGATACCTTAAAATAAAACATACCGCCGGGCAGCATATTGCGCCCTTTGTCGTTTTTATGCGAATCTATATAGCTTTCCATATACAGCACCAATTGCAGCTGGAGACCGTAGTAAAGCTCCTCCGCGCTGAAATCATGCTCGCTTGATTTATAGTCTATGATCTTAACATAGTCGTTTTTATCGACCGAAAGTATATCCACGCGGTCGATCTTGCCGTTAAGGGTTATTCTTTTGCCGTCTTCAAGCAAAAATACTATAGGCGCGATACCGTTTTTGCCAAACTCCGTTTCAAACTCGGCCGGACGAAACCTGCCCGCGCGCACATGGCTGCAAAGCGCAGCTACGCTTCTGTCCATTATATCTTTTACGCGCTTTACCGTATACTGAAACTGCGGGTCGGCCGCCATTATTTCGTTAAAGGACGCGGGTATCACATCGTCAACGCATTTTTCGGTGCGCCTTTGTATCTCGTCGCGGTCAAGGCTGCGCCAGTCTGTGCCCTCGGCCTTAAGTCCGTCCGAAAAGCCCTGAAGCACCGCATGAAAAAGGTTGCCAAGCCTTAACATATCAAATTTATACTCATCACGCCGTTTAATATTAAGGCCGTAATTTAAAAAATAGGCAAACGGGCATTTTGCATAGCTTTCAAGACAGCTTACGCTGCCGTCCACCTTTCCGCCGTACAGCTTTTCAAGCTCCGCGCGGTGCAGGGTAAAATTGCTGTTTTCGCGCTTTGAAAGCTCGTCCGATGCTACACGCCTTAACATTTTAATATCGTTTTGGTAGGCCGCATTATCTTTAAACCACGCATACTCCCGTTCAAGCCGTTCACTCGGCGCCCCGTTTGCGCGCGTCTCGCGCAGGTCTTTCAGCATTGCTTTAAAGGCGGGCGCGGGTGCGGGCGGCATATCGGATATATCGGCCTCCTCCTCGGACATATCGGGAAACAGCTTTAATAGCCTTGTGATAACAGGCGATATTATTGCGCGTTTTCCGTTTGGATCAAGCCTTGGACAGCTTATATACAGGCTGTTTGTCGGTTTGAGCATAAGATTGTATATATTATGGTCGGTCAAATTTATTTTGCGCGTATTATTAAACGACAGCTCAAAAAATTTGTCGGTCAAAAATGTCCTTTCGTCGTCGGCCAACAGACCGATATCATCGGTAAACGGCGGTATAACGCCCTCTCTTGCGCCAAGTATAAACACGGTTTTTACGCCGGGTATACGGCTTCTGTCAATATCGCCCACTATAATATTGTCGCGCGTGGGCGGTATAATGCTTATGCTGCAATGCTCTATCCCACTTTTAAACACATCCGCAAAGGACACTATATCCGTGGGTCTGTCGTAAATATCGGCAAGGGCGGTAAATATATCCTTAAGCTCGTCCCATATGCGGCTGTGCTGACGAAAAGCGCTCATATCCTCTTCATCAAGCGCCGTTTGCACAAGCCTGTCAAGCGTTTCGGGTACTTTTATATCAAAAAGAAAACCGTATATTTCGGAAATTATATATTTTACATCATACTCCCTGCCCCTGCGCAAATTTTCACTTATCTTGGCAAGGCTTTCAACGCAGTCGTTTTTTGCGGTATTTATTATTGTAAAGTCCTCGTCCGCCTCACGGTCGGAAAAGCCCCAGCTCCACTCGGGCTTTAGCCATGTGCCGCCGTCAATGCCGTGTTTTAAAACATAGTTTTCCAGATAGAACACATCCTCGCTGTCCGCGGGCGAAAAAATGCCCTTTGCATAACGCAGCATACGCTTTGTGTCAATACCGCGGCAAAGTATATCCAGTACACACAGCACCAGCTCCGTCAGCGGATGCGCCGACACGGGACGGCTGCTGTCTATAAACACGGGTATATCATAGAAAGAAAATTTATTTTTAACGGCCCGTGACATTGACGGGTCAATTATTACCGCTATGTCATCGTATTTGTAATTTTTTTCGCGCACCAGACCGTTTATCCTACGGCACACGGCTTCAAGCTCGGCATCGGTATCAAAGGCGCGCACAATATGTATATTTTCCGGCACACCCTTAAATTTTTCCGGCTTTGATTTGAAATACATATTAAACAAATGCAAAAACTCGGGATGATCCGCATGACGCATACAGCCCTCCATACAGACCGCAGGCAGGGCCCTGCACCGTGTTTCATCCGCAATTTGTGCCAAACGTCTTATGGTCCTTTTCTGCTCGTAAAACGGGTCGAACGCAGAATATGACACCGGTTTTTTAAAGCTGCCGCAAACCGTGACCGTGACTTCCTTTGAATATAACATTAGCTGCCTGATAACATCATATTCCTGCGGGATAAAATAATCTATGCCGTCAATAAATATATGGGCATTTTTTATAAGCTCCGAATTTTTGATATTTTCCGCCAACAGATCAAGCGACTCCTCGGATGCAAGATAGTGCTTTGAAACCTGTTCGCGGTAAGCGGAATATATAATGTAAAGGTCGTTTAATTTTAATTTAAGAGCATCCCCGTCTTCCAGCGCCGCCGCAGCATCGGCAAGCATGTCGGGCTTTATGCCGTATTGGTAAAATTCGGTCATAATATTTACAAGGCTGTCAATAAACCCGTTTCTGCCCGTTACCTTTGAGTAATATGCAAGCTTATCACGATTTTCCCGCGCAAGCCTGCGCACCAGAAATATGCGGCCAAGCGGAGAGAGCATCGCCCTGTGTGTATCGGAGCCGTTCATAACGACATACGCAAGCCTTTTAAAGCTTAAAACGCGCGTGCGCATCATAGCACCCGTATTGATTGCCGAAAGAAGCATATTTTCGGCCTCCAGCGTAAACTGCTGCGGCACTATATAAATTACATTTTCCCCCGCCTTATCCAGCGCGGATATTCGTTTGATACATTCATATGTTTTTCCGCTGCCGCTGCCGCCTATAATAAGTTGGTATGCCATGGTAATGCCCTCCGTTTTAAAGTATAATTAATTTATAACATATATTTAAGCTTTTTGCAATATGCAGGCATTAATAACATTAATAAAATACTCCGACAATGGCGTGCCATAAATCGTCAATGACAAATCAATGGCACACAACACAAGAAAAGCATTTTATGTTATAATCATTATAATAGGAAAATAACGATCAAATCAATAATGCAAACAATAAATTTTCTTGAAACGGAGATGATGCTATGAAAAAACGTAAGGTCACGGCATTTATTTTATCGACATGCATGCTTTTATCGTGCATTTTACAGCCGGTATACGCAAAAGACAGGGCCGCGTCCGTTACCGATGTAACGGAATGCAAGGCCTGGGATGCGCTGCGCTCGCGCTATATAACCTACACCGTAAACGGCGTTAAATACGACAGCCGTGAAATGGGCGCGGCCGCAAATTACGAGGCCTACAACAATATGAGCGAGGCCGACAAGGAAAAGGTGGCGCGTTGGATGGCGGGCGCATGGCCAAGCGACCGTATCAGGATGTTCGGCAATAACGGCGCAGATGCCATAATCGACAAATACAATACCGTTACGGGCTGGAAGTCGCTCTGGACGGAAACAAGCAAAAAAATTGAAAACTATTACAGCGGTGACCTTCTTAAGGTTTACGGCGGCCCATCCACCTCGGAGCCCGACAAGTATTTTTTGCAGGAGCGTGAACGTCTTGATACCCTTGACGAAAACAGCACCGCATACAAGGTACTTAACACCGAATACAGCCATACCTTTCAGGCACGCGATCTGGTGCGGAAGAAAAGATATATTGGCGAGCTTATGAACGAGGGTCACGGCTATTACAAACAGCTTTCGCAAAATATGATGTCGGCAACACAGGCTGCGGTAAAGGGCAGCTCAAAGGAGCTTATCTCCATTGTCTGCGACAAAATGCTGGTACCCGTTATAACCCCGCGCTCTATGTTCAGCACGATAGAAAAAGAGGTTTTCAGCGGCCTTATAGAAATATCGGATAAGATCACGGGCGTTACGGGACAGATACAGGACACCGTGCTCGGAGAGCCGATAAGCGGCAGCGGCGCGGCAAAGCTGTCGCAGTATTTTAAGACCCTTGCAAATGAAAATTACAACGCCGCAAAATACTGCCACGATAAGGCAAATAATATTTATAACAATCTTGACCGCGATGCCGCAAATACAATTATAAAGGTAGAGGCCGCAAGGTCGCACAGGGTAGAAAACGGCCGCGACGGTCAGGTGGAGGAATATAACAAGGCACACGCCGCACAGACACAGGCGCTCGATGATTCTCTTGCACCGACACCCAATACCTCAACGGCAATGGGCATATACAATATGTACCCCAAATATACGACAACGGACGAAAACCGCGAGCAGTATATGCGCGAGTACAGAGCCGCACAGGCCGCCGAACAAAAGGCCGTTGCCCAAATGTACAGCGATGTATCAAGCTGGAGCAGAAGCGTCCATTCGCAGGCACGCGCCATTTTGGATTCGGCCGGTCTTATCGGCGTAAAGGCGGGTACGGAAATAACACAGGGTATGATGGAGAATGCCCCGGGCGCATATATTATCGGCACCACCGCGGGCGGCGAGGAATATATATCCGATTACAAGGTTTTCCCGTATACCAAGGACACGACCGCATCAAAGCTGGATCGGGAGCTGTACGATTACAGATTTGAGGAAATATTCGGCAAAATAAATACGATAACTCCCGAGGGTTTTGCACAGATAATGGAGGATAAGGACGATTACGCAAAATATCTTGAACGCAAACACAATATGTATGCCATTATCTGCGACTGCGAGGGCGCATTTATGCAAGAATTTATAAGCCAAAACACAAGTCTTACGGCAAAATTAAAGGGCTGGAACACCGTATCGGCACAGGTCGGCACCGCCTATATATCCTCCCTGCCGCAGGACGGTGCGATGTGGGTAAGCGGTGACTATTACGGCGCGTGGAAGGCAGAGAGTGTAATAGCATCCCTTGCCGATAAAAAAGCGCTTTGGAAAACCGAGGACAGCATGACCGATGTTGAAAACAACTTTTTATGGCTGACCGAAATGTATCAAGAGGCCACGGCTAACGAGCAATGCTATGCGGAGGCCGCAAAAAAATACAAGGAAAGATTTATGCTTGTGTACAAGGATTGGCTAAATTCCGAAGCTGCCAAGCTCAACTTTGCGGAAAGCGGTCTGCCCTATGGTGCCTATGCGCAGGCGGACAATGCGGGCGGCACGCTGCAGCTGTATGACGGCGGCACGGAGACAAAGCCGCTAAACGAATATACGCCCGAGCAGTACAACGGTATGTCGGGCACCTATAAAACGGCTTATGAGCGGTATTATATGCTGGAGGCAAAGGCGGAGACAGCCGAAGTAAAATTAAATTTCATCTTTTCTCCCCTGCGCTCGGCAATGTTTGATGCGCCGGAAATATACAGAAATCTCGACGAGAAAACAAGGGATGCGATAGACGATGCTGCCAACAAGCAGTACGACCACGAATTTGCTTTAAGTGACAGGGCAAGTGCGGCTGTAAATTATCTTGCACCCTTATGGCGTGATTTTGACAGCAAAAATATATGTACAATTGCAGTCAAAAACAAGCTTGAAAGGCTTAAAGACGAGGTCCCGAATATGAAAAGGCGCATATTAAGCGGCAGCCTTACAAAAGACGGTGTGGAATACTACTTCTCCAAGGGCATTGAAAGCGATATTGCCTACGCCAAGGAGCACAGCTATATGGCGGCAAATATGGTAACAGACGGAAAAGCCGTAAATATGGAGGAGCAGGCCGATTCTATCAAAAAGGAACTGCTCTCGCTTATAAACGACCCCTCGGCCTACACCCCCGCAGCGGGTATAGAGGCCTTGTCACCCTCTGATATAGACCTTTCTTCGGGTGAAAGTCAAGCGCTTTCGGCAGCCGTTTCCCCCGAAAACGCAAGCGACAGGCGCATTATATGGGAAAGCTCCGACACGGATGTGGTCAGCGTGGATGAAAACGGCAATATAACCGCTGTTTCGGGCGGCACGGCAACCGTGCGCGCTTATCCCGCAGACAGCGAAAAAACGGTTGTATCAAGTACCGGCTACGGCTCGATCTTTCCGGATGTTTATCAGCCCTTGCCAAAGTATATAACGGAATTTACGATAACCGTGGACGGCGGAAAAGCCTTTGTATACGGCGATGTTACCGCAGACGGCCTGCTTGCCGCAGACGATGCCGCGGCGTTATTGCAAAAGGTGCTTACAGACAGCTACAAAATGCCGATAGAGGAAAAAACCGACAGCTGGATGCAATATGCGGATGTTACCGCAGACAATATCCTTGCGGCAGACGATGCATCGGCAATACTTCAAAAGGTGCTGGTAGAAAGCTATAGGATGCCATGCGATAAAAATTGACAAAACAGCGCTTCTATCGGGGCAAAATAATCAATTTTAAGACATCAGATAAGCGAGTTTGGCCACAGCCTTACAAGTTTTAAAAGGTTATCCCAAAAACCAAGCTTTTTTATATCCGCTTCGGCAATTATCGGGATATTGGCGATACATTCGCCGTTTATTGTAATTTTTGCGTTCCCGACAGTCTGCCCCGCCTTTACGGGCGCATATACGGCTGTCGGGATATCGCAGTATATATTGTATTTTTCATCATTTTTAAGTGCTGTGCCCATATCCTCTGCGATAATAAGGCGCAGCGCTTTTTCTTCGCCGTTTATCACCTTTACCTCGCGCACAAAAGCGCCCTTGTTTAATATTTGTTCATATCGGCAGCTATCAAATCCATAGTCCATCAGCGCCCTTGTGTCCCGCCATTTAAGCTCCTTGCCCTCACTTCCCCAGCCGCTTGCAAACACCACGCTCACAAGGGTAAGACCGTTTCGCCTTGCCGCACCCGCAAAGCAATGCCCCGCCTTGCCCGTAAAGCCCGTCTTTATGCCAAGCGCGCCGGGGTATTCGCTTAAAAATCGGTCGTGATTATAAATTGAATAGCTGTTTTTATCGGTTTTAAAATCAACTCTTTTTGTCCCTATTATCCTGCAAAATTCGGCATTATTCAGGGCATAGGCCGCAATAAGCGCCATATCGTGCGGCGTGGAGTGATGTTCTCCCTTGTCTATGCCGTTGGGCGTAACAAAATATGTATCCCTGCAGCCTATATTTTTTGCCTTTTCGTTCATAAGCACCGCAAAGCCCTCGACACTTCCCGCCGTGTCTATTGCCAGCGCAACGGCCGCATCGTTTGAGGATTGCAGCATAAGCGCGTACAAAAGCTGCTCCACGGTTATCCTTTCGCCCGCCTTAAGACCCATTTTTACCTTTGGCGCGGTGCAGGCCTCCTTGTCAACGCTCACTACCCTGTCAAGGCTTGAATTTTCAAGCACTATCACAGCCGTCATTATTTTGGTGGTGCTTGCAGGCGCCATAGCCTTGTCGGCGTTTTTCTGCCATAAAATACGGCCGCTCTCCTTTTCCATAAGCACCGCGCCCGTGGCCTTTACATCGGGCTCTTCCGCAAGCACGGGTGAAATCAAAAATATCAGGCTAATAAAAATCAAAATCAGTTTTCGCATAAATGCTCCACTCCGTTATATCAAGTCATAGGCTTAAGGGTACTGGCAGGATAGTTCAATTGGCGAGAGGATTTTGAGCGGACGGACACATAGGTCCGTCCCTACAACAAATGATCTAACATATCACCGTTTTGTAGGGAACGACCTATGTGTCGTTCCGTTGCCTCGTTTCACAACAACGCCCCGTCAAATTAAAATTTACCCTCGGTTATTTCTAAAATCAATACCATTACCCTTTATATCCGAGATTTTATTCCCGCAGCGCCCGAAATATACCCAAATATTTGCCATTAAAAATGCATATCTTAATAAAAAACGGAATTTATATGAGCACATATTTACAGCAGTTTCAAAACCTTACCTCGCCCGTCACATTAATAATAAAATACCGCGGCGATTTTTCGGCATTGCCGAACAGCCTGTTTTTTTCCGCCGAGGATCTGGGCGGAGGCTTTGGCATCGTTACGGCGGCAGGTGTAAACATAGCGGCAATAATAAGCGACCCAAATATTATTTACGCCGAGGCCGACAAGCGGCTTGAATATATGTCCCTGCCCGCAGACCCGCAAAACGGTCCGTATTACTGCCGCCCCGACACCTCACTTGACGGCAGCGGTGTGATAATAGGCATAATAGACAGCTATATAGATACCTCTCACCCCGTTTTCAATAAAATTTCGTATTACGGGAAAACGCCCGCTCTGCCCGACCCCCACGGCACAAATGTGGCGGGGATAGCGGCACAGACAGCGCCCGGCGCCGAAATTATCGGAATAGGCGTTTCAAACGGGGTAAGCTCGTCCGATATTATGCGCGGCGCGGCACAGCTGGTGCGGCTTGCAGACAAAAAACCGCTTGTTATCAATATATCCTACGGCACAAATGACGGCTCTCACAGGGGCGACAGCCTTTTCGAGGAATATCTGGACTATATCGCGCAGACCGAGCAGACCGCAATAGTGGTGGCGGCAGGCAACAAGGCAAACACCGCCGAGCATTTTTACGCCGTCACAGACGGTACGCCCGTAAACGCCGAATTTTACGTTTCCGCCGATATTTTCGAGGCCGATATATGGTACGATTTTGCGGACGAATTTTCTCTTCAGCTGACCGCCCCCAACGGCGAGACATATTTTGTCGGCACATCAAGCGGAAGATTTTATTTTCACGGCAGTATAGCCGTATTTTTTGAGGGTCCCACACCGTATATGTCGGGTGCAAGAATAAATATTAATTTCGCGGACGCCCAAACGGGACTTTGGCGCTTTACGCTTTATCCCAAACGCCCCGTTGTGTCGGGCAGGCTTAATATATGGATAGACGGCGGCTATTTTACCGCTCCCGAAAGAAAGGTCACCATCACCCTGCCCGCACTTGCTCGCGGGGTCATAACCGCCGCGGCCTACGACCCGCAAACCGATGTGCCCGCCATATTCAGCGGCGTGGGGCCTGCGGCAAACGGCCTGCGGGCGCCCGATATCTCCGCACCCGGCGTAAATGTTTACACAGCCGCCCCCGGCGGAGGCTTTACCACGGTAACGGGCACAAGCTTTTCCGCACCCATTGTCAGCGGTATATGCGCGCTTTTGATGCAGTGGGGCATAGTTGAGGGAAACGATCTGTTTTTGTACGGCAAGCGGCTTAAGGCATTTTTGCAAAAGGGCGCAAGGCGCTTTGACAGCTTTGTTTATCCCGATGATGAATGGGGCTACGGCGCGGTCTGCCTTGAAAACACATTAAATCTGCTGGAAAGGAGCCGAATGCTTTGACGGACGAGGAAAAAATATATTCAAACGAATATGCGGATATAGTCGCACTTACGGGCGATATTCCCGACTACGAAAATGCGGATATTTACACCCAATATGTAGATGCGGGCTATGCAATAACCCATATCCCGCAGGAGCTTTTAAACACGGTAAATATATATCCCCAGGGCTTTGAGCCCTTTGTTTTAAGCCCCGCGCAAAATTATTTGAGCGATGCGGGGATATCGCAGGTATTGTCGCAAAACACCCTTGGTGTGGACGGCAGCGGGGTTTTGATAGGCATTGTGGACACGGGCATAAATTACGCCCTGCCCGAATTTATTTATCCCAACGGCGAAACAAGGATAGCCGCCTGCTGGGATCAGGAGGACAGGACGGGAACACCGCCCGAGGGCAGGATATACGGCAGCGAGATAAGGCGCGAGCAAATTAATGCCGCACTTGAAAGCGGCAGTCCTTTAAGCCTGAACGACCCTACGGGACACGGCACAAGGCTTGCACTTACCGCCCTCGGCGCCGCCCCGAATGCGGAGCTTGCCATAGTAAAGCTGAAAAAGGCAAAGCCCTATTTGATCGAGGAAAACAAGCTTGACGAGTCCTCGGCCTACCAATCGAGCGATCTAATGACGGGGCTTGAATATATCGCGGCAAAGGCCCGCGAGCTTGGGCGCCCGATATCCGTAATTGTGGGTATGGGTACTTCGCAGGGCGCACACAACGGTCTTTCACTTCTTGAAAGATATATTGACAGCCTTGCGGGACGAACGGGCATTTGTGTAAGCGTAGCCGCAGGCAACGAGGGGCTTTCGCGGCATCATTACAACGCACGCCCCACCGAGGAAAAGGATATAATTGAAATTGCGGTGGAAAACAGCCGCGGCTTTACCGTATGGCTTTGGAACGATTACCTTTGCCGCACAAGTGTTGGCATAACCACGCCCTTAAACGAGATAGTGCGACCGCTGCAGCCCGTAAATATGAGCTTCAGCACCTTTAATCCGCCGCTCGGCAGCGGAAGCATAAGCGTGCTTTACCATTTTCCTATAGCCGAAAAACAGCTTAGCGTGGTAACGGTAAACCGCCCCGCAAACGGAATATGGCGGTTAAATCTGTCGTTCAGCCGCACGGGGATATGCTCGATAGATGCGTGGCTGCCGACAGACAGGCTTTTAAGCGGAAATGTCACCTTTGTCAGCCCCAGCACCGCCGAGACCCTTACCGTGCCGTCTACTGCCCCGCTTTTGATGACCGTGGGCGGATATAACGGCAATACGGGCGGAGTGTACGAATTTACGGGGCGCGGCCCCAACAGTCAGGGCGTTTTAAAGCCCGATTTTACCGCGCCCTCCGTGGATGTTTCGGGCGGCAGCGGCACCAGCCTTGGCGCGGCGGTAACTGCGGGCGCGGCGGCGCTTTTAATGCAGTGGGGCATAGTTGACGGAAATGACCCGCGTATGAAAACCGAAATAGTCAAGGCCTATCTTATAGCCGGCACGGAGCAGCCGACCCAAAACCTCGAAGCCGGCGGCGAGGCCTTTCCCAATAACCTGTGGGGCTACGGCAGGATAAACCTTTACAACACATTTCGCAGAATTTTTTAATTTTGGGCATTTTAGGGCTTGCAATTATTAATTTGCTATTGTATAATGGTGCATAGGTGTAAATATATGACCTATAAAATAACTATGTTTAAATAAAAGATTTTAAAGGAGACACAAAAATGAAAAAGTTATTGTTTTTATCCTTAATGCTATGTGCCTGCGCCTTTCTTTCGGCCTGCGGCAGCAATGAGGAACCCGCACCTGCGCCGGAGCAGTCGGCAGCAGCGGAAAACACCGATACAGCACCTGCGGAAAATACCGAAACAAAGCCCGCTGCCACATCAAACAGAAACAACACCTTATACGAGGCCTCGGACGGTGTGCTTAAAAAGGCAAGTACGACCGCAGACGAGCTTACGGTGGGCGAGGATATCGTTTCAATCGACCCCTTTGCATTCAAGGACTGCACAAGGCTTAAAAAAATAACTATCCCCGCAAATGTTACCAGCATCGGCGAGTATGCATTCAGCGGCTGTACCGCACTTGAGACCGTAAATATCGCATCGGGCCTTACATCGCTTGGCAAAAACGCTTTTACGGGCTGTACTGCTCTGCGTATGATAACTCTTCCCGACAGCCTTACCACCATTCAGGACAGTACGTTTTTGGGCTGTTCCTCGCTTGTAACGGCTACACTTCCGGCTAACCTTACAACACTTGGAAACTACGTTTTCCAGGATTGCAAGGCGCTTAAAAAGATAGCCATTCCCTCAAGTGTCGGCTCGATAGGCAGCTCCGCATTTTCAAACTGCACATCCCTGCAAAGCGTTGAATGCGCAAAGGGCAGCGCTGCAGACAATGCGGCACTTTATCCGTCAAACACGGTTATAGTAGCAAAATAAAAAAAACAAAACTCCGGTTCGCGTTGACCGGAGTTTTATTTTTTATATGCCCTTTTCTTTTTCTATGCGTTTGTTTTCGTACATTATTTTATCGGCGCGGCGCATGGTGTCGCCGATAGAGCCGTCCCTTGTCGGGTCGTAAACAGCTATGCCAAAGGCGATATGCACCTCTTCCCATTTATTTTCGGCGGCCTCGCTGATTTTTTCACGCTCCTGCTTAAACTGCTGTGCAAGCTCTTCTCTGTTTTCAAAATCCCCGTTTTGAATAACCGCCGCGAACTCGTCGCCGCCTATTCTGAAAACCGTACTGTGGCTGAATACACTGCATATAAGGCGGCAGGCATTCTTTAAATATACATCGCCCTTATCGTGGCCGAATTTATCGTTTATCACCTTAAGATCATTGCAGTCAAATATGCCTATTGCCACCTTAAACTGCGGCTGATAGCCGGCCTGCTCCTGAAGCTTTCGCAGGCAGTCGTCAAACGCGCCCTTGTTCCTTACCGAGGTAAGCGCATCCACAAATACCTTTTTATTAAGCGACCTTACAAGATGCTCCTCTTCAAGTATTTTTCTTTCGGCGCGTATGCTGTGCAGCAGCAAAACAAGTATTATCAGCAAAACCACGGCTATAACGGATATTACAATAAGCAGATTATCCTTGACCAGGTCTACAAAGCCGGTTTTGACGTCCTCGGTGGAATAGTAGGTAAGTGCCGAATGAACGGCCGATTCGGGTATAACGCCCGCGACCCTTGCAATAATTGAATACAGCTGGGTATCTCTTTCGCGCACGGCAAAGTAATAATCCATATCCACACCCGTGTATACGGTAGTCAAATGCAGCTTTTCACACTGCTTGGAAATATTGTTATAGCGGTAATTGCTTATTATTACGCAGTCCGCCTTTTTATTTGCCACCGCCTCAAGACCCGTGGGCGTATCCTTAAAATATGCCCTTTGCCAGGTCGGATAGTGGTCGGCAAGGAATATATCGTAATTTGTATCTCCCTCGTTTACGGCAACCGTTACGCTGTCCTTTTTAACAAATTCCTTTTGCTCCGAGGCGCGCACCACGGCATCCATTTCCGAATGCATAAGCGGCGGCGTCATAAGCAAGCCGAGCTGTTCGGCATCGTAATCCGTCAGATTGGCAGGAAACACACAGTCTATCTCGCCGTTTTGCAAGGCCTCCAGCGCGGCCGCCACCGTGGGATATGCCGTTGCCTCAAAAACAATATGCGCATTTTCGGGCGCAGACGAGGCATAATCCAAATAGTCCTTTAGGGCACCCGTCAGCTCGCCCGTTTCGGGGTCCTTTGCACAAAAGGCCAGGTGATTGTCCTGATAGCCCACCCTTATTGCGCCGTGCTCGTTAAGCCAGTCCTTTTCGGCTATGCTTAAATATTTGTTTGTTTCGGTAGCCTTAAGATATTTGTCATAAAGCTGCTGGTCATAATACTTGTTTTCGTCCCGGATCTTGTTAAGCGCCGCATCCAGCTCCGACAGGATATCGGGGCGGTTTTTGTTTACCGCAAAATAAAAATCGGACGAGCCTATCTTGCAGACGGGCACTGCGGCCTCGCTCGAGCCGTAGACATCCATGGTGACATAGGCGTCAAGCTCCGTTCCCAAAAGCTTGAGCGAATCCTCGCCGCTGCTGTTAAGCTCCACCAGATCGACATTTATTTTATGCTTTTCCGCCCAATCCACAAAGTAATCCCTTTGTATGCTGCCCTTGGCAACGCCAACACGCTTGCCGTTAAGCGAGGCAATATTATCCGACGTTATTTCCTTATTGTCGGGCGAGATAAAAACATAGTAGGACTCCGTACCCATAGGTATAGAGGAATAAAGCATATAATTTGCGCGCTCGGGCTTGTAGGACACATCACTCATAAGGTCTATTTTGCCGTCCTTAAGCATTTGCATAAGGTCCGTCCAGGTACCCTCGACATACTCGTACTTCCAGCCCGTGTACGCCGCGACCTTGCGTTGATATTCGTATGAATAGCCCGACTGTCTTCCCGACGGGTCGGTTATAAAATAAGGCGGCTCGTGCCTGCCTACACGCACGGTCTTTGGCTCACTGCCGTCTGCATAGACAAAAAGCGGCGCCGCGATATTTAAAATAAGCATCATAATAAAAGCTATTGCCGTTATGCGTTTGTGACCCATATGCTTGTACAAAAAAACACCTCCGATAATGCAAAACTGCCCACTTTTTCTTATTATTTACAATTATACCATATTGACCCTTATTTCGTCAATAGAGGCAAGCTTTGAGTTTTGGCGCCGCACGGATTTTAAGTTGGCGGATTAGAAATTTCGGCAAAAACGCAAATAATTTCGGCTTACAGCGGATGTCAAGCATAATTCAACCGCAAAGATAG
>CAMVJD010000043.1 GCA_947167715.1 uncultured Eubacteriaceae bacterium | reverse complement strand
ACTGCCGCCCCGAGCATTATCACAAAGCAGCCGAAGCCGTTTATCCAAATACGGACAACCCTAGGCCAAAGCTCGATCAATGACTTCCAGCCGCTATACCCGAATAATGCCTTGCCCAAAATCAAAGGCAGAAGGTAAATATTAAATACGCAAAACAATAGGTATAATATCTCATTCAGTGTTATTTTACGTTTACCCATAAATTTCAACTCCTATTTTAACTTAAGGCTAATTTTCTATCCTTTTAGTTTTGTATATTTTGTATATTTTAATTATAAATTATTATTTGTTTTTTGTCAATGAGTTAAGGCAATTTTTGGAGCATTGTAATTTTTTTTTGATTAAAATTCGGTAAATAACGGCGTAATGGTAAATATTTTTTGCGATGTAAGATTTTTCAAATTTTGATTTATCGGAATAGAAATTTCGGTATAAATGACGGCAAGCCCCGCAAATAATTTCCGCTATGAAGGAAGATTATTTGCGGTTATGTCGAAATCCCTATTCCGCCAAATTTCAAAATATATAGTTGATTATCGGCAAAAATTATTATATAATAAGGGCATATAAAAGCAAACGGATAAAATCGAAATAAATAGGGGTGTCAATATGAAAAAAACGATATTTTTTTTGACAATGATATTATGTATCGGTATGTTTGTAACGGGGTGTAATGCCAATGTTGACGAAAATAACGAAAGTGCTTTGGTAACGGAAAGTACGTCCGAGCAAAACAGTACGGCCGAAGCTGTTGTTTTGGATAACGGGAAAATTTTGAATGTAGGCGGCTTTGATACCGAAAAGATGGAATACTATTATATACAGCAGGAAGCCAAAGATGTTCAAAAGGTCGAAATAACACAGTTTCTTAACTCAAAGGGGCAAAAATTAAGTGACTATGTCCAAAGCTTCCCCGCAAAGAAAAATAGTCTTACGGCAAAAATGGCCTTGACATCTGCATTTATAAGCTCTTTCAAAACCCTGATGCCAATATCCTGATGCCCGATAAGCAAAAATATTAAAAAATCAAAAAAAACTCTTGACAATATAAGGCAATTAGTGTAAAATAAATATGTTTTGAATTATGACCTTTTTTCGGACATTTTGGGTCGGACATTTAAAACAGGACTCGCAGGAATGTTATCAAGGCTTTTGGTCTTGCGCTGCTTCGTGCATATAACTATTGATAAGTTTTTGAAAGGGGAATTTTCCGATGAGAACAACATTTATAGCTAAAACAGCTGAAATAGACAGAAAATGGTATGTTGTTGACGCAACCGACCACACATTGGGCAGACTTGCTTCGGAAGTTGCAAGCGTTCTTAAGGGTAAGAACAAGCCTATTTATACTCCTCACCTTGACACAGGCGATTATGTAATAATCATCAATGCAGACAAGATCAAGGTTACAGGCAAGAAGCTTGACCAGAAGCTTTACAGAAAGCACAGCGAATACACAGGCGGTTTTAAAGAGGTAACTCTTCGTCAGATGCTTGACAAGAAGCCCGAGGATGTACTTCTTCTTGCTGTAAAGGGTATGCTTCCCAAGAACACTCTTGGCAAGGATATGTTAAAGAAGCTTTTCGTTTACACAGGCAGCGAGCACAAGCATGAGGCTCAGAAGCCCGAAGTTCTTGAAATTAAGTACTGATATAGGAGGATAAATCATGGCAGCAGCTAAATATTACGGTACAGGCAGAAGAAAAAGTTCCGTTGCAAGAGTTTATCTTGTTCCCGGTAACGGCAAAATTACAATAAATAAAAGAGACATTGACGAATACTTCGGTCTTGAAACTTTAAAGGCTATCGTTAAGCAGCCTCTTGAGCTTACAAATACACTTGCAAAGTTTGATGTTAAGGTAAATGTTTGCGGCGGCGGTACAACAGGCCAGGCAGGCGCGATCAGACACGGCATCTCAAGAGCTCTTCTCGAAGTTGACGAGGATTTAAGAGTTTCCTTAAAGAAGGCAGGCTTCTTAACAAGAGACCCCAGAATGAAGGAAAGAAAGAAGTACGGCTTAAAAGGCGCAAGACGTGCTCCTCAGTTCTCGAAGAGATAATCATATACAACTATTCAAACCCCGAAACGGCTTGTTTTCGGGGTTTTTCTTTTGGTAAAAACGACGAAACATACCCCGAAATCATACCTATAAGACACACAAAAGACACGCACAAGACACAAATTATAACTTGTCAAGCTCGGCTTTGAGTGTCTGTATTTCCAGATGTGTGTACACAATTTCTCCTATCCCCTTTCCGCTGTGACCTTGTATTTTTCTTCTCATACCCTCGTCAAGATGCTTTTCTGCCCACAGTGATGTAAAAGTATGTCGGGTATCATGCGGCAGGTGTTGGCACATTTCTCCATTATCATTTTTATATTCAAGTATGCCGATGTCCTGTAATATCGGGATCCAATAACTCTCGGTAAATTGTCCGTGGTTGGTATCAAATTTTATCGGCTTTCCGTTAAGCTGAGTTATAAGATATTCCTTGTCCTTGCTTAACCAATGCTTATAGAATTTAATTGTGTCCTTATGTATAGGTACTTTGCGTATCGCATTGTCATTTTTGCCTTGTCTTACATTGAAATATCCTGTTTCCGTATCAACATCTTTTGACTTTACCGAGAATAATTCGCCCGGGCGGCAGCCTGAATATATAAGCATCAGAATGACTTGTACATATTCGTTCTTTTCAGACCAACGCCAGAGTGCTTCTATCTCGGAATGGCTGAAACGATAGTGTTTTGTGCTTCTTTCGGGTTTGCCTATATCCACATATTCAACAATCTGCTTATCCTTGCCGATTATTTCATTTTGTACGGCGTAATCGAATAACTGATTGAATAATATACGAAGTTTCTTTCGTGAATCATAGCCTTTGCCAGAATTATCGACAACACTTTGCAGATGATTGAGCTTTATCTCACGAAAAGGCATATCATACAAGGTCGTGCAGACCTTGTATGAAGCCTTATATCCGTTGATATTTGATTGGCTTATGTTTTCAAATTTACGCTCCGACCATTTTTCGTAGACCTCGGCAAAGGTTATTTTATTGACATTTATGTCATAAGGATTGGTATTGTATTCGGTAAGAGCCTGCAATGCTTCTTTCTTTGTGGCAAAATAACCTATCGTTATGTATTGCTGCTTGCACTTGCCGTTTTCTATGCTCCAGCCTGTTGTCTTTCTTGCCCTATAAGGTTTGCGGCGGTTGCCGGGCAGTTTTGTAATGCCGCCATATCCGTTTGGTAATCTCATATTATTTTCCTTTCTGTCAGCGAGATATATATAAACCTCTGTCTATTTCTTTATTGTTTATAGCTGCCGTTACCACGAGGGCAAGTATGCCCCATACGATAAAAATGTTGATCCCTATGTTTATTCTTGAATATACAAACACACATATATTCATCAATACCGCAAGACCGACCAAAGTCCTTGCCTTCATTATTTCCTCTCGGTTATAAATATTGTAGCTGTCAATTATATTTTTCAGCTTGCGGCTTATATCCTTTAAAATAAAGCCTAATATTGCCGAGATAACGGCTAAAACCAAAGCAAATATAAATGTAACGATAAAATATATCATTGTTTCATTAAGCTCTGTTTTAGCCGAAAACTCTCCGCAAATGGTAAAATATAAGGCTTTTATGACATATAATAACTTTTTTGCTACTGCATAAACAAGCATTATCAGATCGATAAAGTGTCGGCGGACAAGTGGGCTGTCTATTATGTAAAAGCAGGATATAAACCCCGAAAAACCGTAGGCAAATTTGATAACATCTTTGTATGCTCCGAGCTTGGTGTCAAAAATACTTTTATCTATGTTTGCCTGCCATTTTATACGATGATTCTCGTATTCAAGATCGTGACATTTTTGTTTCAAAGCATCATATTTATATTCAAGGCTGCCTATTTTACGTTCTTTTTCAGCGTTCTTCGCTTCTATAAACTCGGCGTTTCTTTTTATCTCCTCGTTCTCCTGTTCCACTTTGTCGAGTTGTTTGCCTCTCTCGGTCAGCTTTTCTATCGTTTCGCCTGCGGTCATCAGCTCCGATCGCAGCGTTTGATTTGTCGATTGCAGTTCGGACAGTATCGAGGACTGCTCTTGAACTGTCTTTGATGTCTGTTCTAAGCTGTTCTGCTGTTTCTGTGCTTCTTGCTCTTTCAGCATTGCTTTTAAACCCATTCTCCAATTCCTCCTTTCCAAAATGTTCTTTAAATGTCTTTTCAAGGTTGCTGTTTCGTATTTTCTTGCCGTCCTTATCGGTAAAGGTTATGTACTTTCGCTCGGTCCAGCTTGTTTTATATCCCGCTTGTGCAAGGATATTTATAAAATCTTCTTTTGATAAGGCTTTAGCCGCCGCTGCCGAAACAGCCTTATAACATTCAAGGACATAGCTTTTATAGTTTGATGTGAGCGCCTTTTCAAGTGCTTTGTACTTTTCTTTCTTGTAAGCTGTTATCTCATCATTTTTTACACAGATGCTTAACCCGTATTCCTCGCACAGCTTGTCAGAATAGTTCTTTATAGCCTGCAAGTCTTTTCGGCTTTCCTGTATCTTGTGTCCGTCAATGCAGCTTACGCTATTTACGATTATGTGTGAATGAACGTGATCTCTATCCTTATGTGTGGCGATGATAACTTCAAAATCCTTGAAGCGTTCTTCGCACAGCCTTACAGCAATTTCGTGTGCCGTTTCGTGAGAAACATTTTCATCGGGAGGGAAACTCTGAACATAATGCTTGTATTGTCTGCCGCCGTTTTTGTTCCAAAAAGTTTTGGTCAGTTTCATTTCATCAATGGCAGTTTCGGGCGAACAGTTGATGCCTGTTACAAGTTTTATGTCCGTTTTTTCATCCCTAGTAATATAGTTTACGGCAATTCCTATACTTGCCCTTGAACTGATTGCCTTAATAGTTGCCATAAATTTTTCAGCTCCTCCGTTAAATCGGCAAGTTCGTTTCGATAAAGACTGCCGCCCATATTTAATTTTTTCGCTATCTGATTGACATTGTTTCCGATGCGTTTTAATTCGATTATTATTTTATCTGCGCCGTTTATCGAAACAATATTCTTGCAAAAAAGTGACCGTCTTAAAAAATCCGCCTGCTTCATTCCCGATTTAGAAACACGTTCTTTCAGAATGTTATATTCATCTTCTGTCATTCGAATCGTAATGCTTTTTGTTTGTTTTCTCAACAAAAATCCCCCCATTTTTAATCGTTTTATCCATCATTCCTTCTTTCCGATTTACCGTCAAAGTACGCCCGAGTGCCTTCGGCACAAAGCTTTCCGCAAAAGGGAGCGGGCGCACTTGCAAGCTACCTGTTCCGAATGCCTTTCGCATTGGAGCAGTACGCTTGCAAGGCGGGCAAGCCCTCCTTTGCTCCACCCGTTTCGATTTATTTTCTGCGAAAATAAATCTCAGATCTTATGCAAAAAATATAATATTTTTAAAAGCGATCCTCGCTTATGTGCATAAGATCATTTCCTTTTGCCGTTACGCTTTTCTTGTCGGAATTATTAAAACTGCTTAACGCTTTTAACGCATCCGAAGCCGAATTTTTATCGAAAACGCCGTCAAAAGAATTCAATGCCATTTCTATGGTCCTGCTGTCTGCATTTGCTTCTTTCAATGCAAGAACGCAGTACCCTTTTGTGATGTCATTGTATACACCGAGATTGAATATCTCGTGTAATTCCTGTTTGCTTTTTGAAAAAACTTCCTTTACTAATGCTGCATATGCTTTTTTGTTCATAAAATTCCTCCTTTATTTTGGTCTTCTTGAATATTTTCTCTAAAGGCTTATAAGCCGCTTCAATTCTGGTGTTTGCTGTTTTTATAAAAGCAAGGAGACCATCTTTCATACAGTGATACACTTGGTCTCATTGAATATCCATCCACCCATCCATCTTTTTTATGATTGATTGATAGATGGATAGATATAAATAATTAAGGCAGTTCCCAATACCATTTGTTGTCTATCTTTTTTGAAATAATATTCATTTCTTTTTTTGCACGCTTTAAGGTCGAATAGGATATATCGGCTTCTTTAGCTGCATTTTGAATATCGGTTTGCAACATTCTACCGCCCGAAAGATACTCTGTCAGAAAATCGACCGCATCTTCTTGTCTGCTTGTTTTTGACTTGCCCGATAACAGATCATCGGCAGTAATATCATATTCACCTATCCATCCAAATCCCTTTTCTTCATTAAGTTCAAATGCAATGGACTTTCCCTCGGGAGCAAGTGAATTTTTGATCTGACATACTACCCTTATATTCGGGTCGTTCCTTATGCGTCCGACAAGCAAAACGCTCCTTGCCGCTGCCGCAAAATCTATTGAGCCTAAACCTTTATATGTCGCTTTGCTTTGGCTGTTCTTGTTCATATGACCTATAAGGATAATGGCACAATTATATTTTTCGGCAATATCCGATAGATACTTCATAACAGGACGTATCTCGTTTGCCCTGTGCATATCTACGCCGGAACCGAGATAACCCTGTATAGGATCAAGCACTAAAAGCCTTGCGTTCGTTTGGGCAATGGCAGCTTCTATTCTTGCATCTTTCATGGTCAATGGCTCGGTGTTTCTGTCGTCTATGACTGTTACCTTTGTACAATCGGCACCTGCATCAAGCAGTCTGGGCTTTATGGTATCGCCCAGACCATCTTCGCAGTTTTGATATATCACATTGACAGGCTCTGTTGGCTCGGCATCCGTATTATTGCCTATAAGCGGTTTACCTGTAGTCATCGCAGCAATAAGCCTTAATACAAGTGTTGTTTTTCCCTCACCCGGGTCGCCTTGTATAATAGTTATTTTACCGTAAGGTATAAACGGATATAAAAGCCAATTGACCTCTTGTACAGCCACATCAGCCATATTTATCATCTGTAAGTTATCCATATCACACCTCGCCGACTGCCATATCAAGCTGTGGTTTAGCATCGGGATTGTAATAGCCGGTGTACTGATATAGCAGAAAATCGGGTATGTAATAGTCAAACCTTGATGAATTGTTGACTTTCAGTGCAAACCCGAATTTCAGTATACCCTGCTGCAAGCCTGTCCTTATGTACTGCGCACTCTTGCCGGTAGCTTTTGCGACCTCGGCAACGGGTACATTTCTGCCTGTAAAGTTTAAGTTGTTGTTTAAAGTTTTGTCCATAAAATTCCCCCTTATTCTCTGATGTTTAAAACTTCATTTATCTTGCTTTGTACCATATCTATGCGAAGTAAACGCCCCGATATTACAGCACGAATGTATGAAGAACTGTATCCCGTAAGCTCGGCTAAGTCCTTGATGCTCAATTCCTCCTCTATAAGAGCAATGCGGACTTTCTTGCACCAGTCCTTCAAAGAAATTTCACTTTTCATAATATTCCCCCTTTACAAATGTGAAATTATTTGGTAAACTATTTACATAGCGAAAATTCACTATGTTGTACCATACCAATATTATATCTCACAGATGTGAGTATGTCAATTGATAATTCACATTTGTGAGCGTATTTTGGCGTAAAAAATACCGGAGGAAAATGTAATGAATTTGGATAATTTGTACAAAAGGATAAGCGAGAGGGGCTTGACCTTAAAGAAAGTATCGGAAGAAACAGGCGTTTCTACGGGGTTATTAAGTGAATGGAAAAACGGAAACCGTATGCCATCTGTAACAACACTTGAAAAGGTCGCTGACTTTCTTGATTGCTCTATGGACTATTTAATAGGAAGAAGTTCAGATCCGAATCCCATACATATCCCAAGTGAAATAACCGCAAAATTGAGCGGTATATTTGATGATTTTATCCATCAGGATGAAGTTTTCTATCTTCCAAGCGATAAGAAGAACTACCTTGTAAGGATAAAGGACTATTATAAGGTGATCGAGATCTACGATACAGCTTATAACTATAATAACGACATAATTCCGAAAGAAGATTTTGAAAAGCTGTTCAGTAAATATGATAATATCTTACTTAGAGCAGCTAATTCGGATTGTTATGCAATAGATGTTAAGGATTATCATTATTTTGAGGATGTTTATGGTACTTATGTGGAGTATTTCTTTAATTTGATGTTCGATAGAATAAAAAGTGTTTCGTGAATAACGGAAAGCAACTTGATGATAATATTGTAGGTGATTTTTATGTTTAAAACAATAAAACCGTTCGTGAAGTGGGCAGGTGGAAAAAGCCAACTTCTTGATGTTATACGAACAAAATATCCAAAAAGGATAGATAAATATTGCGAGCCGTTTGTTGGTGGAGGAGCCGTATTATTTGATATCCTTGCAAACTATCATCCAAAAGAGGTTATGATTAACGATATTAATCCCGAATTAACAAACACATATATTCAAATAAGGGATAATGTAAAATCTTTAATTGCAAAACTTCATAAAATGCAAGCATTATTTTGGGATATGGATAACGAACAGCGCAAGGAGTATTTTTATACGCAACGCGACAAATATAATGAACTTATCAGAAAGCCGGAGCAAACAGAAATCAAGGCGGCTCTCTTCATATTTCTCAATAAAACTTGCTTTAACGGCTTATACAGAGTAAATGGAAATGGACTTTATAATGTTCCGATGGGCTCATACAGAAAGCCGCTTATATGTGATGAAGAAAAACTTAAAACAATAAGTGAGTTACTACAAAACGTAAGTATTGAATGTGGAGATTATAGCAAATGTGCAGATTTTATTGATGAAGATACTTTTGTATATATAGACCCTCCTTATCGTCCGCTAAGTGAAACATCATCATTTACCTCTTATGCCAAAACAGAATTTGGAGATGAACAGCAAATTCAATTGGCACATTTTATTGAATATATCTCGGGAAAAGGAGCTAAAGTTGTTGCAAGCAATTCGGATCCTAAAAATACAGATAAAAATGATGATTTTTTTGATGATATATATGTGAAATTTAATATAGACAGAGTAAGTGCTACGAGAATGATAAATAGTAATTCTAATGGGCGAGGCTCAATAAGTGAACTTTTGATAAGTAATTACGGTGATTCAATAAAAAAGGAGGAGTTACCTTTGAAACGAGATTTTAATGAATGGTTAAGTAAATTTAGAGATAGTATAGCAAACTATGGTTATTACGTGGATTTTGAAAAGGTACATAGAAATGTAGACAGTATAAAGGTTGAACTTAATATTTTAAATGCCTTAATTGGAGCAAAAGATATAGAGAATGAGTTTAAGCAGCTGGTAAAAAAATATCCAGAAACATTAAAATGTATCCCATTGTTACTTGCTGTAAGAGCAAACGAAGTATATACAATAGATGCTGATGGGGAATTTACATATAATTTCAAAAAGATGAATTACTCTATCGAACAATATACAGTTTTTATGCGCAAGACTGGCCTTTTTGAACTTATGGAAAAACACATAATTCATAGTTTAGTGGATTACGCAACAGGGGTTGAAACAGGGTTGGATTCAAATGGCAGAAAGAATCGCGGCGGACATCTGATGGAAGATCTTGTTGAAAGTTACATTGTAAAAGCAGGATATGTTAAGGGCAAAACCTATTTTAAAGAGATGTATATACATGAAATCACAGAAAAATGGGGAATTGATTTATCAGCAATATCAAATCAAGGAAAGGCTGAAAAAAGGTTTGATTTTGTAATAAAAACAGATAAAATGATTTATGGTATTGAGACTAACTTTTATGCAAGCGGTGGCTCTAAATTAAATGAGACTGCAAGAAGCTATAAGCAAATAGCACAGGAAGTAGATACTATTAATGGGTTTACCTTTATATGGTTTACTGACGGAAAAGGTTGGCAGAGTGCAAGAAGGAACCTTGAGGAAACATTTGATGTATTAGAAACAATGTATTCTATTTTTGATTTAGAGAATAATATTTTACTATCAATTGACTAATGTGAAAGGAAATTAATAATGAAAGATACAATTATTGATAAAAAATTAGAATGCTGTTCTGTGATGAGTGCTATGAAAATTTCTGACTATCTAGAATTGGTTGAAAAGGTATACGAAAAAAAAGGCGGTATTCAGGGACAAAGAGAAGCACTGAAACAAAAAACAGCTATTACTATAAGGAATAGAATGATAAAAGATATTATTGAAGGTACTATTTTACCACCTGTTGTAATTGGAATTATTGTAAGTACAGAAATATATAAAAAATTTGAATATAATGAACTTAAAGAACAAGATTATGGACAACAATATTTGAACAGTGTTATAAGTGAAATTGATGATAGTAATATTAGTATTATTGATGGAATGCAAAGAACAACTGCTATATTAAATGCTATAGAAAAGGAAATAAATGTAAAAGATAATTATATAAGAGTAGAGTTTTGGATATCTACAAGTATAAATAGTTTAATATATAGAATGCTTGTTTTAAACACTGGACAAGTACCTTGGAATATAAGAAGGCAAATTGAAATTGTTTTTGGAGGCGTAATTAATACAATAAAACAAACTATACCCGAGATTAGAATAATGGAAATAGATGAAAACAAAAGGAGAAAGAAAGGTGGAGAATATAATGCTGACAGTATAATAGAAATGTTTTTGGCATTTGGAGCGAGAACGTGGAAAATAGATACAAGAGAAAAACTTACGGATGAATTTACTAGAGGTGATTTTGTACAAAGTTCAAGTGAGACAGATATTGTTGATGCGTTCTGTAAAATTTTAGAATTAATGTTTCAAATAGATATTTTACTTGATAAAAAAATTAGTAAAGATAATGCTATAGAAGGCAAATATAGTATAGGAAGAGATTTGTTTTCAAGTGGACCAGCTAAAATTGGATTTGCGGCAGCATGTGGGATTTCTATTTTAGGAAGACCAGGTATTGAGCGTAACTCAGAAGAAATAGGTTTAAAATTAACTGTTGTAGAAAATGCATTACACAATGTTATTGAAGAATTGAATAGAACAACTGATGTTATATCCTATGTAGATTTTTCAACACTTTCTCAATTGACGGATAAAAAAACTAGTAAAATTGGTGATTATGAAAGAGAACTATTTTATAGTGCTTTTAAAACAATGATAGAGGAAGATGGAAAATTTGAAAAACTTACTGTTTGTTGGAGGTCGGCTTGAGTTTAAATAGAGGAGAAACTTCAAAAAATCTTTTTTCAATAATTAACAAATTTTTATACAGCATAGATAGAAAAGATGATTTTGATATCGGAAATTGCTATCTTAATTACTCTGAATCAGAAAAGAAAAAATCAAGTCTTATTAAGTTTCTCCTATCAGAAAAAAGCATTTCTAATGAGATATTTATTTGTTATGAACTAAAAGGAAATGATGGTATTCCGAATATTTATTTTATAGTAAATGATAATGAGGATTATTCAGATGAACATATAACAAAGCAAGATGCAGATATAATAGATTTACTTATTATGAGTGAAAAATATGATATACAAATAGCAAGTAATAAAAATGTTTCGGAAATATATGATAGATTATTTGTATACGACGATTTAAGTTATACTGGTCATACATTTTCTGATTTAGTCGATTTTTTTGAGCCTTTTTCTGTATATAAGTTAGAAAGGGACTCACTTTTAAATGAAAGACATTTATATAGTATTTATGCGTTTTATTTACTTAAAAAAGCAGAAAATAGTACATTCTCTTGGGAAAAACAAACTCTTGAAATGATAAAAAATGTCATTTTTTCAGAAAGCGATAAAATTCCTTTTTATAATATAATTCTTTTATTATCTTCTCGACAATGGAGACATATATTTTTAGAAAGTTATCGAATAATAGAACACTTGTTTTCAATAACTTTTTTAAAAGAAGTATCAGATGAGTCTAAAATTAGTGCGTTGGAATTGGCAAAAACCTTTGAAAACATATTAAAGTGGAGACCTCCAGAGGAAGAAGCCATCAAAAGGATATTCAGTGAAGTTGAAGAAAACAACAAAAATAATGCAATAATAAATGATTTAATACAAGTAAAAAATTCTAAAGCAGGAGAAGAAGCCTTATATAAATGGTATTATAAAGAAATTAGAAATCAAATCGCTCATTTTAGAATTATACATGAAAATATTGATTTTTCCGACAAAGAATGGAATATAATAATTAGATATAATTTTTTTATAATCTATTATATGTATAATAATTATAACGCTTACATAATTGAGATAAATTAAAGGAATAAAAAATGACAAAAAAAAAGATAAAAAAATGGGAGCCAGACGATTTTGAATTAGAAATGACTACACATTGGTCATTCCCAAAACGAGGAGATTGGGCAACTCACGATGCAAAATGGCGTGGAAACTGGTCTCCGTATATTCCACGAAATATTATTCTCCGCTACTCACAAGAGGGAGATTTAGTTCTTGACCAATTTGCAGGTGGCGGAACTACACTGGTTGAAGCAAAACTATTAAATAGGGACATTATTGGTGTTGATTGTAATAGTGTAGCCATAGAACGGTGTATAGAAAAGACCGATTTTAATTATGAATCTGCTACAGGAAAGGTTGATATACGCAAAGGCGATGCAAGAAAATTAGACTTTCTTGATGATGAAAGCATTGATTTAATATGCACACATCCTCCTTATGCTGACATAATTAAGTATAGTGATGGTATTCCGGAAGACCTATCACAGCTTAAAATCAAAGATTTTCTTGAACAGATGAAACCGGTAGCAGCTGAAAGCTATCGAGTATTGAAAAAAGGAAAGTTTTGTGCCGTACTTATGGGAGATACACGTCAAAAAGGATGTATGATACCTATGAGTTTCGATGTCATGAAGATATTTCAAGATGCGGGATTTACTTTAAAAGAACTTATTATAAAAGAGCAACATAATTGTCGCGCAACGGGCTATTGGAAAACCAATAGCGTAAAATATAATTTTTTATTGATTGCGCATGAGTATTTATTTGTATTTAAAAAATAATATGTTAAGCAGAGGTCATATATTTCACTATAAGTGAAATATATGACCTCTATTTTTATATTATAATAAATTCATAGTTGAGGTGATAAATGTGTTTTTTGAAAATGACGAAAAATTGTATGCGGTTATCGGAAAAAATATAAAGAAATACAGAATAAGTGCAAATCTAACACAAGTGCAACTATCTAATAAAACAGGCATAAGTCTAAGTTATTTAACGAAATTAGAGTCGGAAAAATGTGATAAGAGTGTTTCTTTGTCGATGTTGAATCTATTAGCAAACACATTAAATGTATGTATTATTGATTTTTTTAAGGAGGGATAGTATGCCAAGAATTCCTAACACTCATGGCGGAGGTGCTTTAACTAATGTTCATGGATTATCTTTTGAGCAGACTACTTCGTTAAGTGATGCACTGAAAAATAACGGATACAAAGTTACATTTGACGGAAAAGTTTATAATTCAGAAGATAATTTAATCGGATTTAGTAAATCAAAAAATGATTTTAGAAATTTTCTTAAACATAATGATGTTGATTTGAGTGTTAATTCAGATACGTTATTACCTGATGATGCTTTTATTAATTTAACAAACAAAACTGTATACATAATTGAAAAGAAATTTCAGCATGGATCAGGGTCTGTGGATGAAAAATTACAAACCTGTCTATATAAAAAACGTCAGTATTATAAGTTAGTTTCACAAATAGGGTTTGATATAGCCTATACATATGTACTAAATGACTGGTTTGATCAAAATAAATATAGAGATGTATTTGAGTTTATTGAAGAAATGGGTTGTTTTTATTTCTTCAACGAATTACCTTTGGACTTTTTAGAGATTTAATAAGAGGAGGATTGTTATATGCCAGAGTATACAGTTAATTACGAACTTAAAGTTTATGATGATAGAAATAATGTTAGAATGGCAATCGTGGATGAATTATCAAAGGAAATTCCAGGTAAGGGTAAAAGAGAGTTAGCAAGTCGATATACATATTATGTTGAAACATTACAAAATGGCAAAAGAATATATTTACGTAGACCAGCTAATTTACATAATGGATTTGATTTTAGAGTATGTGTAGAAGATATTAACTTTAATCCTGATGGGAAAAAGCGTAATTATCCAAAGCATGATGAAATTATAGAAGATTTAAAAAATAAAAAAGCCGAAAATCAGAAATTATATAATGATTTATATAAAATAATAGAAAAAACTTATTTATGTAAAAAAATAGTTTTTAAAGAAATTAACATTAGTTTCAGAAGTGGGTATTCGGTAGAGTTAATTGTCAAAATATTAAAATGGTTGTTTATTGAGCAAGATATAAGATATTGGAATTATTCTGGAAGAGAAATGCTATGGGAAAAAATAAACGGGATATGATATAATTAACAGTATGAATTCTATCGCTTATCAAAAAGGGGTATGTACATATGGAGATGGTTTTATGAAAAAACAAAATGGGGATATAATTGAATTTTCAAAATCCAAAGATTATATAATGGTTGACAATTCCTTGGGAAGTGGCTCCTTTGGAAAAACAGTGCTAATAAAAGACCCGTTTATTGACGAACTTTTTGTTGTAAAAAAATATGAGCCAGATTTTGGAATAGATGATGATGAACTTAGTAAAGAGTATGAGAAGAAGTTTTATAAGAGCTTTCTTGAAGAAATAAAACTAATGTATAAATTAAATCATCCAAATATTGTTAGAATATATAATTATTATTCTTATGAGGCAAAAAATACTGGATATATATTAATGGAATATATAGATGGAATAAATATTTCTGAATGGTTTGAAACGTATATTTTTAATACAGAAAAAGGACTTTCGGTCAATGACGTTTTTATACAGCTTATCGATGCCTTTGATTTCTTACAGAAAAATAATATTATACATAGAGATATACGAGAAAGCAATATACTTATAGATAAAGACAACCAAGTTAAACTTATTGACTTTGGCATAGGCAAAATATATAGTGAATATTCATCAGATAGTGATAGTTTAAGAAGTAAAATAAATCGAAATGGAGTTGTCCTTTTGCCTAACGAATACTATAATAAGGAATATACATCTTTGACAGATATGTTTTACTTGGCAGAGTTAGTTAATAGAATGATTTGTAAGAATAATATTTCTGATTTTTTATATCAATCTATTATAAATAAGATGATGAGTGTTGAACCTGAAAATAGATACAACTCGTTTTCTGAAATAAAAAAAGAAATTGAACATACAAAATTTATTAATATGTCTATAAATGCAAATGATAAAAAAATATACTTGTCGTTTGCAAACTCCATATATTCAGCTGTATCACGGTATGTTGGGGCTCCGGATTTTAATAAAGATACTACAAGTTTTGTCTCTAAATTGGAAAAGGTGTTATCGAATAATTTATTTGAAGAAATAATACAAAATAATGAGGATATTATTGAATCACTTGTTTTAAGTGAATACAAATATTATAAAAGCGAAAAAATAAATGTTAGTGATGTTTCAAGATTTCTTGAATGGTTTTGCGGTTTAGAATCCTTTCAAAAAGAAATAATTCTATCAAATATTATATGTAAGCTTTCTTCTATTGATATTGACTACGAAGAACAAGAGTTGCCATTTTAACATATTATATGTTAAAATAAACAAAAAACAACAGGACACCCATAAGACACAAAAGTTTTACGGATGTCCTATTTAAGCGGTTTTTGAACCTTAAAAAATTCTCGAAGAGATAATTTCATATATCTACTCAAACCCCGAAACGTTATGTTTTGGGGTTTTTCTTATATCTTTTCCGGCAAATGAAAAACAAAAAATAAAGAAAAACAAAGCAAATACATTGATTCACTTTTATATGACATTTTTGGTTAAATTTGTTAAAATATAATTATAAATATGCTTAGTGTATAATAACGGAGTTTTGTTGACGAAAAAAAGCAGAAAAGCGGGACAATACGAAAATTAAACGAGCTTTGCGGGGTAATATTATCCCGACGGGTACTTTTTTCGGAAACAATTATGCTGTAAAAATGCAACATTTTTGAAACAAAGATACGGAAAACGGATATGAGGGCTTCATTATGATAAAAAAGACAAAAAGAGTTTTCTCGCTTATACTTTTCATATGTTTTGTGATATGCTTTGCGATACCGATGAATACTTTTACCGACGACTCGGACAAGAAGGTAGTGCGGGTGGGCTGGTATGAATCGACGTATTGCTACAAGGATAAGTTTGGCAGGAGAAGCGGCATTGCCTACGAGTATCAGGAACGGATAGCTGTGCATACCGGCTGGACGTATGAATATGTTGAGGATAGCTGGCCTAACCTGCTGCAAATGCTTAAGGACGGCCAAATCGACTTGTTGAGCGATGTTTCCTATACCGAAGAGCGCGCGGAGCAAATGCTGTTTCCGTCCCTTGCTATGGGTGCGGAGTCATATTATATATACATAGATGCCGACAATAATGCTGCTGATCCCGATGATCTGAGTTCCTTTAACGGCAAAAGGATCGGGGTAAATAAGAATAGCGTTCAGGCGGAGCTGTTAAGGACCTGGATAAAAAAGAACGCTCTGACGCCCGAGATAATTGAAGTGACCGACGACGAGGGATACTTTATGAAAACGCTGTCGGATGGCAAGCTTGATGCTGTCGTTACGTTGGACAGCTTTGGCTCTCATGACAGGGTGATCCCCGTGTGCAAGATAGGTTCATCGGATTACTTTTTTGCGGTCAGCAAGTCGCGTTCGGATCTGATAAATGAACTGAATACGGCAATGACAATTATTCAGGACGAGGATCCGTATTTCAATCAGCGTATGTTTGACTCCTATGTCCATTTGACCAAGACTAATGCGTTTTTGAGTCAGAGTCAGGAAAATTGGCTGTTGCAGCACGGCACGATCTGCGTGGGTATCGCGAGAATTATCTCCCGTTTTGCGCAAAGGACAAGGAAAGCGGCGAGGTTTCGGGTGCCTTGAAGGACTATCTGGTCCATGCATCAAATTGCCTTAAAAATGCAGAGGTGCGCTTTGAGGCGATGCCGTTCTATACGATCAGGGAAGCGTTTGATGCAATGAAAAACAGTGAGATCGACTGCGTATTTCCTGTTAACCTCAGCACCTATGACGGTGAGCAGCTGGGTATCATCACGGTCAATCCGATCATGCAGACAGAGGTGTATGCCGTTGTAAAGCGGGGCAGGGAAAGAGATTATTCCGTTTCCAATGCGCTGACCGCTGCCGTTAATAACGGAAACATCAATTATGATACATTTTTGAAGGATACCTATCCCGAGTGGGAGCAAAAGAGCTTCGACAGCGTAGAGGAATGTTTTTCTGCCGTGACTTCCGGGAAAGCGGACTGTATGCTGGTAAGCAGCTACCGTATCAATGGAATGAGCGGTCTGCTGGAAAAGTACGATCTGATATCAATTCCGACGGGTGAAACTGTAAAGTACGCATTTGCGGTCAACCGCGATGAACACGAGATGTATTCTATCCTCAATAAGATATCCAACCTGACAAAGGCGGAGGATATGGAAACGGCGCTGTTTTCTCATATGAATTATGAGCGACAGGTATCGTTGATGCAAATTTTAAAGGATAACTGGCTGTTTGTTGTGACAGGCGTGACTGTAGTATTTGCCGTGATAATTTTCCTGCTGATGCAAAAACTTAAGGCAGAACGGAAAATTAACGAGCAGCAGCGGCAAATTTGTGGTAAAAATAAACGGAAAAAGGGTCAAAAACGTACATACAACACATATCAAATCAAGAAGCGCCCAGTATTTTGAGCCTGTATAGTGTCCTATTGCGATCCTTTTTACTGTGGTTTCATCCTTGGCCTCGGCTATTGCTTCCGGCAGGGGAGAAAGCTCGGCAAAAACAACCGCTCTGCCGTTTGTCAGGGAGTCTGTACAGGTTGAAAAGGCAATTATTTTGGCACAGGCGGTGTCTTTTTTCAATATATTTTGTTATTTCACCGTGCATACGGTCGGAATCAATATTTTTAAAATAAATAAGGTCGTTGTAGGCATCGGTTTTCATTGCCGCAAATATTTTTATATCGAAATTTTGTCCGGGGCTCATCAATATTCCGTCCCTGTGGGAATTAAAAAAATCATCGTCAAAGTAATTTTCAATATTGCCAAACATTGCCCCGTTATCCTTATTGATGTATTCAAGGTCGTTATCGCCCTGAAGCACTGGATAGTCGATATTGGTGTCATTAATGGTAAGCCATGCGACGGTGTCGGGATTAAGCTCCAAAATATCAGCAAAGCCAAGGGAGATCTCTTTTAACAACGGCTTATACTGCTGCAGATCAAAGGAAGAAAAAGCCATTTTACCTTTGTAAAAATTATCATACAGCACATAACCGCTGAATAAAAACATAACAACGGCAATAAAGGTAATAAAGAAACCGAGTAATTTGTCGCACAGGGAAAAAATATTGCGTATTATCCTCATAAATTTGTTCGCCTCATTATTGTTATAACTGTGCCTAAGATCTCACTTTTTTTCACCGTACCGTAGTAGCGGCTGTCTTCGCCGTTTTTTCTTTGGTCTACAAGTACAAAGCAGGTGTCGGGCTCAAGTGTGACGGGATAGTCAACAAAGCCTTCAAACCGCGGCGTATCATAATAAATATTGCTTTCATATACGTTGTGGCCGTTTATAATAAGCTGATCGTCGTCGGTGATATCGACGGTATCTCCGCTAACGGCTACAACACGTCCGATATACACGGTATTATTCTTTTTTAATACGACAATATCCTGCGGCTTCATATCCTTATCAAGCCTGTAGTAGAGCAGAAGAATGCCCGAATCTATGCGCGGATACATGTCGTTGTTCGGGGCATGCATAAGCCCGAATACCCACCCGTACATTATCCAGAGTGCGACTAAAAGAATAAAGGCGTGTATAAGAAATTTCTGGGGCTGATCCATTGGCCCTTTTTCCTTGGGTTTCATTAAAATATCTCCTTAATCTGATATTATTGTAATATAAACATAACGGGTGAACATTGCGCCCACCCGTTATAATTATAAAATACTGTAAATAATTAGATCTTTCTTGTACCTTTACTTTTATCCCTTGTTTTGCCTGCAAGCATAAACAATGCTCCTGCAAAGCCCGCAAGAATAATAAACGGTATAAATCTTAAAATAATGCCGGTAGGAGATACAGCGTCGAGCCTGTTTGTAAACTGGCAAAATCTCATAGGATTGCTTGTGACTGTGTTTGATACATTGGTTGCAGAGTTTTGCGTTGCATAATTCGATACGCTGAATGTGTCCATAGCGGTGGTTGACAGCGATGTAACGCTCCTTTCGGCAAAGAACGATATATCGTCCTCGGTTTGATCCGGTGTATTATCCTTAAGATAATCGGCCTGTACCTTATAGGTGCCGGTAGTGTTGTTTGTTTCGGTATAGGTAATGGTCGCCTTTGGGTAAAGCCCTCTTATTACCAATGCTTCGTTATGCTTTAAGTTGACCGAAAGCGGTGAGGAATCATTATCCATATACGTCCATGTGCCGTCTACGGAGTATACCTATGCAGACGGTACACCAAACCATTACTACGAGTTTTACAACCCATATTCAAACAAATATCTTGCGCCGCAGATGTCGTCGGCGGAGGGTCAAAACGGTCAGGTGCTTTCCGACAAGACAATAGGCGTTAATCTTCCGGGCAGACGAAATGACAGCTATTATTCGCAGATAATGGCATGGGACGATCCGTATTATACCTATGCCAGCTTAAAAGCCGAGGGTACGGAAAAATTGGTATCCTGTCATCGCTTCGACAACGATACCGCAACATTTTATTTTGCATCTATGGAGCCTGTCACGACACAGGAACTTACAAAGATAGAGACTGTTGATAACGACGAATACGGCATTAAAATGAGGATGGTGGATTTTAACGGTCAATTGGTAAATGTCGGTACAAAATCCACAAAAAAGCAGTATGAGGTAATAGGTGAATCATTGTTTACAAACGGCAGTGTCGGCAGATACGGCCTACTGAAAACCCGTGTGACGGAGGGTTATCCCACGGCAAAGCTGACGGGAAGATCCCTTTCCGAACTTTTCAACGAGTCGCAGTCGGTAAACCACCTTTTTATAGAAAGTACACACAGAGCCAGCGGCTATTTTGAATTTGACAGCTGCCAGAACTTTGCCACGCTGCTTGACAGCAGCGGACAGCTTGAATTTTTTTGCGCCGATTGCGTGATGCAAAGCGGCTTTATTCCTTGTACGCAGTCGTGTGCATGCCCTACAGGGGTATAGTAAAGGACATTTTTTATGTATTTTACTATAATTGCATTTTTTCTGACGTAAATAGTAAAAATATTCCGCATCGACCAAAAAAAATCATATTTACTTTTTTTAGGTGCTATGTTATATTCTATTTACCTACTAATCAAATATGAAAAAGGTGTAATCATGACAAAAATAACCGATGAAAATTTTGAAAACGAAATACTTTCCTGCGATGCGGTACTGCTTGAATTTTATTCCGACAGCTGTATCCCATGTAAGCGAATGTCGCCGATATTGGCGGAGGTGGATGAAAGCTATCCCGATTTGAAAGTCGGCAAGTACAACGTAAATACCGACAGCAAAATTGCCGAGCAGTACAATGTGCTTGCATCACCCACAATAGTTTTCTTCAAAAACGGCAAAGAAACAGACCGCAGACGAGGTGTTGTAAAAAAAACCGAGCTTGAAGAAATAATAAAGGAGGTTTTACAGTGAGGATAAAACTTCCCAAAGAACTATATAATGAAATACTTGAAGCGGCGAAAGATGTTTTTCCCGAAGAAGCCTGCGGGCTTATCGGCGGGACGGAAGAAGACGGTATAAGAGTGATAAAAAAAGTCTATGTGCTTGAAAATATCGACCATTCAAACGAGCATTTTACAATGGCACCCAAAGACCAGCTTGCGGCGGTAAAGGATATGCGTGCAAGCGGTTTAAAGCCTTTGGGAAATTTCCATTCTCACCCCGAAAGCCCGTCAAGGCCGTCGGAAGAGGATAAACGCCTTGCTTATGATAAAAATGCAAGCTATATGATACTTTCCCTTATGGATAGGGAAAACCCCGTACTTAATTCCTTTCATATAGAGGGGAATGAGGTTAAAAAAGAAAATTTGGAAATTGAACATTCCTATAAAATATGAAAAAAATAAATAGGTATGTTTCCCTAAGGAACAAAAAATGCGCCGCAAGGCGTCGGATTTTTTAAGGAGATATAAAATGGCAGAAATAAAAGCAAATGAATTTGTGGATATAACAGATGTTAATTGTCCCGTAACTTTTGTTAAAACAAAGGTCGCTCTGGAAGAAATAGAAGTCGGAGAGATATTGCAGGTACACCTCAATGACGGTGAACCCGTGCAGAATGTTCCCCGTTCACTCAAAGACGAGGGACATAAGGTATTGAAACTTGAAGATAACGGCGACGGCACTTATGAATTGTATGTAGAAAAAGGCGAGGAATAAGAATCTGATTCTTATTTAGGAAAGAGAGGAATAAAATGAATTTAATTATCCAAGGTCAGGCAAAAGAATATGATAATGCGGCAACAATAAACACCGTTTTGGAAACGGAAAAGGTGGAGACTCCCGAATATGTCACCGTTTCGGTGAATGACGAGTTATACGATGCCCGTGAATTTGACAAAATAGAATTAAAAGACGGCGACAGCATAGAATTTCTTTACTTTATGGGAGGCGGCTGCTAATGGCATTTACCAACGAACAGCTTGAAAGATATTCAAGACATATAATCTTAAAAGAGATAGGCGTTAAAGGTCAGGAAAAACTGCTTAATGCAAAGGTGCTTATTATCGGTGCGGGCGGTCTGGGGGCACCCGCGGCAATGTATCTTGCGGCAGCCGGTGTAGGAACTATCGGCATTGCGGATGCGGACGAAGTAGACCTTTCAAATCTGCAAAGGCAGATAATCCACTCAACGGCTGATGTGGGCAAGGCAAAGGTCCAATCCGCAAAAGAAACAATGGAGGCTATGAACCCCGATGTCAAGGTGAATAACTACCGCATTTTTGTAGACTCCGAGACTATAGAAGACCTTATAAAGGACTATGATTTTATTATAGACGGCACGGATAATTTTCCTGCGAAGTTTTTGATAAATGATGCTTGTGTTATGGCAAAAAAGCCGTTTTCACATGCTGGTATAATACGTTTTAAAGGTCAGCTTATGACTTATGTGCCCGATCAAGGGCCTTGTTACAGGTGTATATTTAAAGATCCGCCTCCGAAAGATGCCGTACCCACCTGCAAGCAGGCAGGTGTTATCGGTGCAATGGGTGGTGTTATAGGCAGTTTGCAGGCAATGGAAGCTGTAAAATACATTACGGGTGTGGGAGAATTGCTTACGGGCAAACTTTTGACATTTGATGCACTGAAAATGGAATTCCGCACGATAAAATTGCCAAATAAAGTGCATAACTGTGCGGTTTGCGGCGATGCTCCCACCATAACCGAGCTTATAGATTATGAGCAGCAGGAATGCGAAGAAGCACAGCACGGAAAAAAACTGTAAGGGGGGGCTGAAAAATGAATTTTGAAACGGCATTGCTCCACGGTAATTTCGGTACGGACGAAACAACCGGCGCAACACTTACCCCTATATATCAATCCAGCGCTTTTGGTCAGGAGAGCGCGGAAAAAATAGAAAAAATTTTTCATAACCAAGCGGCGGGCTTTGCGTATTCACGCATCAGCAACCCGACCGTTGCGGCATTTGAAAAACGAATAACTTTTCTTGAAAACGGTCTTGCATCTGTTGCGGTGTCGTCCGGTATGGCGGCGATAACGGCGGCGTTTTTGAATATACTCAAAACGGGGGATGAAATAATTTCCAAATCCTCTGTTTTCGGCGGTACAATAGACCTTTTCCGTGACCTTGAAAATTTTGGTATAAAAACTCATTATGTCACCGACATTACGGAAGAAGAGCTAAAACCGCTGATAAACGAAAACACAAAAGCCGTTTTTGCGGAGACCATAGGCAACCCCAAACTTGATGTAACGGATGTAGAAGCGGCGGCAAATATTGTACACTCTTACGGACTTCCGCTGATACTTGACAATACGACCGCTACGGCATTTATGATAAAAGGCATTGACCTCGGGGCGGATATAATAATCAACTCCTCGTCAAAGTACATAAACGGCAGCAGCAATTCGATCAGCGGCATTATAACGGACATCGGAAATTTTAAATGGAGCGCCGAAAAATATCCCGTTATGAAAGAGTATTTAAAATTCGGCAAATTTGCTTATACCGCAAAGTTAAGAAATGATACATACCGCAATATAGGATGCTGTTTAAGCCCTATGAACGCTTTTTTCAATACTTTGGGGCTTGAAACTTTGGGACTTCGCATGGAAAGACATTGCAGCAACGCTTTAAGGCTTGCCGAGATATTGGAACCGAAAAAAGGTATAAAAGAGGTAAATTATCCTCTTTTGATAACAAGTCCGTATTACAATATTGCCAAAAAACAGTTCGGCAAAAACGGCGGCGGCATACTTACCATACGTCTTTACACCAAAGAGAGGGCTTTTGCATTTATAAACAAGCTGAAATATGCCATAAACATAACAAATATAGGTGATACCAAAACCCTTGTGATACACCCTTTTTCCACCATATATGCCCACAGTACAACGGAAGAAGCCGAAAAAGCGGGTGTTTATGACGATCTGATAAGGGTGAGTGTCGGCATTGAGGATATATGTGATATAATTGATGATTTTTTGCAGGCACTTGAACATATAAATAAGGAATTGCCCATAGGGCACCTCTAAAAATTATCATTTCGCCAAACTTGCTATAATTTCCGATAACTGTTTCAAACTCTCTTGACATAGGATTTCTGCTATGTCTGCGATCGTTTTCATTGTTATCGAAACTTCTGTCTGCGTTTGGCTTTATCCTAATTTTTAGAGGTACCCCATAGATATATGAAAAAATTTTAAAAAAATTCATATTGACCTATTGCAGAATAAAGAATATAATGGAGTAAACAATAAACCTACCAAACAGATATGAAATAAAGGAGAATGTAAAATGAGCAAAATCAAAAAAAGTGCATTGGAACTGATAGGAAACACACCTGTTCTTGAAATAAGCAGATATGCCGAAAAGGCGGGTATCAAAAATGTGACCCTGCTTGCAAAGCTTGAATACCTTAATCCCGCAGGTTCGGTAAAGGACAGGATCGCCCTTGCAATGATAGAAGATGCGGAGAAAAAAGGCATTTTAAAGCCTGGCGCAACAATTATTGAACCAACATCGGGCAACACAGGCATAGGCCTTGCCGCAGTCGCAGCCGCAAAGGGCTACAAGGCTATACTTACTCTTCCCGAAACAATGAGCGTTGAAAGAAGAAATCTTTTAAAAGCTTACGGCGCGGAACTTGTGCTTACAGAGGGAAAACTTGGTATGAAAGGTGCTATCGCAAAAGCAAACGAACTTAACGAGCAGATAGAGGGTTCCGTTATTTTGGGACAGTTCTCCAATCCTGCCAATCCCGCTGTACACAAGGCAACAACAGGTCCCGAGATATGGGAGCAGACAGAGGGCAAGGTGGATATTTTTGTTGCGGGCGTAGGTACGGGCGGTACGGTAACGGGTGTTGGCGAATACCTCAAAGAGAAAAAGCCCGATGTAAAAATAGTTGCGGTAGAACCGTCCGCAAGCCCCGTGCTTACAAAGGGCACACCCGGTGCGCATAAGATACAGGGTATCGGTGCAGGCTTCGTACCCGATGTACTGAACACAAAGATCTATGACGAAGTAATTGCCATAGACAACGATGATGCCTTTGAAGAGGGCAAAAAATTCGCTGTCAGCGAGGGTGTGCTTGTGGGCATTTCCGCAGGTGCGGCATTAAAGGCGGCGGAGATACTTGCCGCAAGAGAAGAAAACAAAGGAAAAACTATTGTTGTTCTGCTTCCCGATTCGGGCGACAGATACCTTTCCACACCGCTGTTTGGTGACAAAGACTGATTTGTAAAGATTGATTTGTAAAGGTTGATTTGGATGAAACTTTCACGAAAAACGATATATGCGATAATGCTGCTTGTCGCCGTTGCAAAAAAAGGCGACAGCGGCAATATAACCATAAAAGAAGTTGCCGAAAAAGAGGGTATTTCCGTAAAATATCTTGAACAGATAGGCAGCGCACTTTGCAAAGCGGGTTTTATAAAAAGCCGCAGAGGACCCGAGGGCGGTTATCATCTTGCAAGGTCTGCAAAAAATTATTCTCTGGGTGAGGTGATACGCCTGACAGAGGGCGAAATATCATCCGATTATATAGAAAATATCAATTCGCTTTCGGTGTTCTGGGACGGATTGTGCAGAACACTTAACGGCTATCTTGACAATACGACCATATACGATCTGATAGAGCACGAAAAAGCACTGGAGGGTGTATACGATTATTGCATCTAAGGGAGGAGATCTTTATGTATAAAACCTTACTTGCAGCCCAAAACACTAAATTGCTTTTTGAGCTTCAGACGCTTGATATTTGGGGAGAACAAACGGGTTTTGAACTTGCTGCCGCGGCGCACGATATAAAATCGGCCTTACAGACCGCGGAAAAGGGAAGTTTCGATCTGATCGTAACGGAACTTTTTGATACGGGGTTTGACAGTTTTATAAAAGAGCTGAAAGACCGAGGCTGTCACAATATTATCGCAGTCAGCGAAGAACTTACGCTTGAAAATGCGCGAAAGTGCATAATCAACCATACAAACGACTATTTTGTACTGCCCTTTGAAAAACAAAGTTTTATCGAAACGCTGGAAAGAATACGCCGCAGTGTCACAAACTATCGTGATGATATAAATGTGTATGCAAGCGAACTGTCACAGCTGTTTTGTTCGCAGGATAAAAACTTTTTAAAAAGAATAAACGAAACGGCGGAAAAAATATACAGCACTTCATCCGAAAATGAACTCTCCGACAGGACGGCAAAGGAACTGCTTGAAAATATAGCCGAAACGATTTTTGAAAAAAACGAATGGCTCGATTTGTATATCAATAAAGAGGATATTTTTATCCATTACGAAAATATCGGTACGAAACAGTTTTTTTTAACTTCTCTTACAGATTTTTTTGATGATTTTTCGGAACTTTATCCCGCGGTGCAGAATGATAAAATACTGAAGGTTATTCTGTACATACTTAATAATCCCGAAAGCGACCTTAAACAAAAAAGCATAGCCGCAAGCCTGTATATGAACAGTTCCTATTTAAGTACAGTATTTACGGCGCATACACAACAGCGTTTTGTGGACTATCTGACAAATGTAAAACTGCGCCGTGCGGCCTGGCTTTTGAGAAATACCAACCTTAAAATCACCGATATTGCAGAAAGGCTTGATTATAAGGATATGGGGTATTTTTCAAGACTCTTTAAGAAGAAATACGGCATAACCCCCTCGGATTACAGAATACCCGATAACTATAACTACTATATTTAACCAACTAAGGAAGTCCCCCGCTTCTAAAGCGGGGGTGCTTACTTAAAATTCAGTAGG
>CAMVJD010000042.1 GCA_947167715.1 uncultured Eubacteriaceae bacterium | reverse complement strand
TTTTTTGACGTCTTCTCTGAAACCCATGACTTTCACCTCCGAGAGATGTACATATTATATCATACACATTTACAGTTGTCAATACATAAATGTAAAGAAATAAAAAAAGCGTGTAGATTCAGCAAAATAGCTAAATCCACACGCAAGACATATTCCTGATATGTTCACTTTGTTTTCGTTTCATTGCCGTTACGCTGCCGTTATTGCCGTTAAAAACTTGAAGAAAAGCGGTCTTTTTATAATAGCAAAATCCGCAAAAGCTCTGAAACACCGCTGTTTGACGTTGGTAAAAATCACAAAAAACATTTCGGATACAACTCAGACTTTTCTGTTATATCGGTATAATTTCTGTTTTTTATTTATGCTTTATCTCAAGAATATTGCGGTTGAAGCTTAGTGTCAGATAATGAACTCCCTTAATGTTATACACATCAAGCAGATCGGACAGCACATAGGAACGCAATGATGTAATAAGTTGGTCTTCGCCTGTCAGATCAATGATCTTTCCGTCGTCTTTTGTTACCAAGCGGACAGTTTCCCCTATCTCCGCCATACATTCGGCAAGGATCACTCTCCCCGGGTTATTATCGTATATCAGCATAAACAGTTCTTCAAAAAGCAGCATTGTCTGCCCGATCTGACGAGGGGGACAGCCGTTTGCTTTCATGGCTTCGCCTATCTCGTCTCTGACACGGACTATTTTGTCGGGCAAAACTTGAAATTCAAATAATTTTATTTTTTTGCGCTTTTCCGCATCGGCAATAAAAAGGGGATAGTTTTCACTGCCGTATCTGTATTTTATATAAAGCCGCGAAAGCAGATAACCAAGCGGAGGACCTGCCATCAGGCCTATAAACATTCCGTAAACACCGCCGAGCAGTCCGCCTGTTACAGCAAGCGGAAGCACGGGAAACAGATCGCGCAGGAAAGAAGCAAAAACACCGAGCGATATTTTATCCGCAAGTACATAATAAGACGAGTCCAGAAACAATCTGCAAGTAAAAACCAAGGTCAAAGACAAAATACGAAGCCCGAATACGGCATATGCAAATGCCGTTTGACTTTCAATACCAAGCAGACTTACTATAAACGGCGCTCCCGCTGTAACAAGCACAGTCAATAAAATGCTTTCCGCCAAAATACTTTTATCGGCCAGTTTCAAAACCTCTCTTACACCGGGATAGTTTTCTTCGCCGAGATATGTACATATAAGCGGAGTGACCGCTTCTCCTATTCCGTCAAACAAAATCTGTCCTTCCTTTACCAGAGTAATAACGGATACAAGAATAAGCATTTCAAAGCCGAACCTTTTTATTACAAAAAAGTTTACGGCAACGTTAAACAGCGAAACGAACAGATGCGTGCTGCTGTCAACAACACCGAATTTTAAAATATCCAAAACGACAGGCAGTGAAAAAGCCGCATTCGGTCTCAGTGTATTTGAGGGACGGAAAAAATGTATACACGATATGAGTATAGAGATAATATAACTGATAAAAGAGGCGATCGCAGGCCCTTTTACGCCAATATTGCGGCACAGCACAACAGACAGGAAAATTTTTGCCAAACCTTGTACAATATGTGCCTCGAGATTCAGCTTTTCATCCCCGTCCGCAAAAAGCATTCCGTCGATCAGTTCATTAAACGGCAGTATCAACACCACATATTTCATCCAAAAGAGATATTCACTTGCACAGGTGTATACCCGTTCATTGGAATGATATGTTTTCAGATAAGCATCTCCTCCGATATGGATCAAAAGAAAGAGCAAAATACCGATAAAAACAGATATTGTCAAACCTACACCAAAGCATTTGTTTGCTTCGTCTTTTTTTAAAGCCCCCATTTTGCCTGCATACAGGACAGGAACGCCGTATGAAAAAATGACAGAAACAAAATTTGCAAACGAATATATCGGCAAAACAAGGCAGATACCGTCAACGGCGTATTCGCCGAGTATCACACCCGCGATCAAAGTGTCAACTACTCCCATAGCAGCTGCTAACATCATCAAAAAAGTACCGCTCAGAAGCAAAGAATTATATTTTGACGAGATGAATGTTTTTTTAGCGTGCATCTTTGGAAACCTCCTGTTTGTTTCTGCGTGCATACCTTTTGTATGTTTATTTAAAATCCCAGAAGCCCGTGCCTGTTTCGGGGTCGAATTTTCTTTTTATTTCGCCGTCCATGACGGGTCTTAACTCTATCTCCGCCGTATACAGCACAGTAAGCGATTTGATATGTCCGCCCGAGACCTTATGCTCGTTTTCGTTTTTGTAGGTGAGCATGGCGTGGGTATGATGAAAATATTCCCCGTCATCATCTGTGATGATGTTTCCGTTCAGGGAAACAAGCTCCAGCATTCCCGTTAAAGTCTCTGTTTCAAAAGTCCCGCTTTCGGGGATGAAAGTCTGTATCTCGGCTTCCTTGCAGCCGCCTATACCGCTGAAATTTGCGGACTTGATGCCCTCTTTTTTGCAGACTTCGATAATAGATCTTACAATTTCGTCATTTTTGTCTGCCCTTATGCAGTATGTGTCCCGATACTTTCGATATTCCATAAAATAACCTCCGTTTCTTTGGGTATATATTCTTTTACAGGAAGCCGAAACTTCCGATAAACGTCACAAAATCTCCGATCTCGTGCCATTAAACTGTCCGAATTGAGAAAACAAGCTTCTCCTAATTTATTGTATACCAAATCAAGGCAAATATCAATAAAAATACAGTTCGGACTGTCATTTTGTTTTTTGTTTTTTCTTATCTCTCCCCGTGGGAAATTTGATTTATGACTTGAAAAAATCTTATATTTCTAATATAATGAAGTTATAAAAAGCGTGCAAGATTTATGGTATAACGCATCGCCGCAAATCAATGGGAACGTAGGAGATAATATGAAATTTAAAAGGACGGCAAGCCTGTTTTTGACAATGGCACTTTAGGCGGGGCATTTTTTCGGGGTGTGAAAGTCTGTCGGAAATACTGCCGTCTACTGTTGAGGTCATCGAGGAAGAACGGCTGCGGCAATATTGAGATAAAAATTAACAAACCCGAAGGCTCCGTAACGGGTGCGCCTTGGAGAGCAGACGATGCAAAAGTGATTTGGGCAAAATAAGCAGTTAAAAAATTTGTTGTTATGTGATATAATATGAATGTAGACAAATTATGCCCGTTTTTTATCACATTAAATATATTATAATAACACCATAAAGAGTGTGCGAGAGACAAGCTCAATGACCACACAGCAACCTGCTTTTGCAAGGTGCTAATGCTTGAACTATGGGGAGTGAATGTAAATGACACCTCATAGCAATATGGGGTGTTTTTTTGTGAAAGGAGTTTTATTATGCAGAACTTTATTTTATCCGGCAAGAAAACAAAAATTGTAAGGTACGATATGAATGCCTATATTACAGGCGTGTTTGCTATGTGTTTTTTAATTCGTGTGCAGCTATCATAGTATCGCCTCCTTGATTAGTATACACTTATTTAAGGAGAATTATAGCATAAAGTTTAAAAAAATCAAGTTTTTGCACTGAAATGCACAAACTTTATAAAGGACGTTGAAAATCCGCTGCCGTTTCATTGCCGTTACGCTGCCGTTATTGCCGTTAAAAACTTGAAGAAAAGCGGTCTTTTTATAATAGCAAAATTCGCAAAGGTTCTCAAACACCGCTGTTTGACGGTGGTAAAAATCACAAAAAACATTTCGGATACAACTCATAACCCGAAGGTCGTTGGTTCAAATCCGGCCTCCGCAATTCTTTAGAGAGTACTTAAACGGCAATGTTTAGGTACTCTTTTTTATTTTTTACAATAAAATAAAAAATAATATTTAAAAATAATAAGATATGTGGTATTATTATATATAAGAATATTATTAATATGGAGAAAGTGCCGTTATGAGAAAAGACAAACGTAAAAACAGAAAAAAGCCACAGGCTAAAATTGAATTATACCGTGGTACATCTGTGGATTATATAAAAATTGCAGTTATAACATTTACTCTGCTTTTTGTTATTTTTATGAATATAAGCCTTATTTTTAATATGATGTCGGCGCAGACGGAAGAAATAGGCCGCACACAGCTTGACAGAATAAGGGATGATCTGGAGAGTACAGTTGCGGATGCGGAAAGGATAGTAATGCGCGCTGCGATAGCTTCGGAACAGCTGGTAAATGCCGACGACGATCATGTCGAATTGGAAAAATATATATTGGAGCAGAAAAAGGCACAGGCGGAAGCGACGGACGGCGCCTGTATGGCTATATATATTGCGGGTGAGGACTGGCAGGTAATACCGGATTTTGATGCGCCGGATGATTTTCATGCGACCGAAAGAGTATGGTATAAGGGCGCAAAGGATAATTTTGGCGAAATATTTATTACCGAACCGTATATTGATATTATTACGGGGGATATGTGCTTTACTTTATCTACAATGCTTTCCGATAAAAAGACCGTAATTGCGGCGGATTACAACTTTTCAAACCTTCAAAATTCAATATCCGAAATGACGGAGGGAACGGGCAGGACCGCACTTATAGTTACGCAAAAGGGCATGATAGTCGGATATACCGATATGTCGTATGTAGGCGAAAATCTTAATGTAAGACTTTCCGAATATTCGGATATTTTCAAAAGAGTGCTTTCCTCAAAAGAGCATCAGAGCTTTCGCGTTAATGTTGACGGCAGGACACAGACTATTTTCAGCAGCGAGACAAGCAATGAATGGTATATGATACTTTGTGTTGATAATATGGCGCTTTATCGTGACAATTACAGGCAAATGATAATGAATACCGCCATAAACCTTTTAATGGTGGTGGTAATAATTTTGTTTTATCTTATAAGTGTACATAACCGTATAAAATCGGAAAAGGCGCTTGCGGTAAAGGAAGAGTTTCTTTCAAGCCTTTCCGGTGAGCTGCGTGAGCCGCTTAACAGGGTGCTGAAGCGATGTGATATGATGATATCATCGCACGGCGGTACGGCAGAGGACGTTGCGGAAATAAAAGAATCGGGCATACAGCTTTCGGAGATGTTTGACAACCTGTTTTCGCTTTCGTCTATTGTTTTAAAGGAAAAAGACAAAAATTCCGAAAAAAAACAGATAGAATTGCCTAAATTAAGTCGCTTTGCACGAAACGGTATTATTTTGATACTTGCCGTTGCGCTTGTTACCAGCCAGATAATATGTATAAATACTACGCGGGGCTGGGGCGAGAGCAAGCTTGTTAACGAATGTGAAAACTATGAAAATCAGCTTTCGCTGTGGCTGACAAAACAGCAGAGCATTTTAAGTATGTTCACCAATATAATATCCGAACATCCGGAGTTGATGGACGATTATGACAGCGCGGTAAAATGGCTTGATGATATTGTTAAAAACTATCCGGAAATATCGGTTTGTTATATGGCAAACCCGTATAAGGAGCATACCGTAATAATGAATAACGGCTGGCAGCCCGATGAAAGCTGGAAGGTTGAGGAACGCCAATGGTATATCGATACCGAAAAGTCCGAAAACGGCTACAGCATTTCCGTGCCGTATTATGACGAGCAAACGGGCAATTACTGTATAACCATATCAAAAATAGTTTTTGGCCCGAGCGGGGAGTTTTTAGGCATATTCGGTATAGACTTTTTTATGGATAAGCTTATAAATGTTTTGGGTGAAAGCTATACAAAAACAGGCTATGCTTTTCTTGTGGACTCGGACGGTATTATTATAAACCATCCCAACAATGCTTATCAGATGTCATCCGAGGGCAACACAAGCATAGAGGACACAAACTACAACAGCGCATATTACAGCGATAACGATGTCGTTATAAAGGATTACAACGGCTATATTATGACTTGTATGGCAAGAAAAAATAACGCTTCGGGCTTTACTGTAATGGTCGTGAACCGTTGGTGGAGCATTTATGCAAATTCCGTTATATTTTCTGTTTTATTTTTGTTTTTGTTCGGTATTTGTATCATTGGCGTAATTATGCTTATAAATATGCTTATACGCTGGCAGGAGGATGCAAACCGCAAGCTTTTGGGGGCACTTGATACGGCGCGCGCGGCCGAAAAGGCGCAGGCACAGTTTATGGCGCAGATGAGTCACGAAATAAGGACCCCCATAAACGCCGTATTGGGTATGAATGAAATGATAATGCGCGAAACCGCGGACAATGATATACTTGAATACTCGGGAAATATAAAAAGAGCGGGAAACACGCTTTTAAACCTTATAAACGGTATATTGGATTATTCCAAAATAGAAAGCGGAAAAATGGAAATAATACAGGCACGTTATGAAACGCTTGAGCTTATTGACGATATGATATATATGATAACCGAGCGTGCAAATAAAAAAGGTCTTGATTTTGTGACGGAAATAGACCCGGGTCTGCCCAAAACACTTTACGGTGACGACCTGCGAATAAAGCAGATAATTACAAACTTGCTTACAAATGCGGTAAAATACACCAATAAGGGCAGCGTTACGCTTAATATCGGCGGTGTTTATACTGATAACGAGACGTTTGAAATGCTGGTAATGGTAAAGGATACGGGTATAGGCATAAAGGAAGAGGATATAGACGGGCTTTTTCAGACGTTTAAACGCCTTGACGAAGAAAAGAACCGTAATATCGAGGGTACGGGACTTGGAATATCTATTGTGCAGGGGCTTTTAAATATGATGGGCAGTAAGCTGGAGGTTGACAGCAAATACGGCAAGGGCTCGATATTCTACTTCCGTCTTGCACAAAAAGTGATAGATAAAACGGTTGTCGGAGATTACGATAAGCATAACAGTATCCATCAACAACAGGAGCAAAATGATATAGTGACCGCACAAAACGCCGATATACTGGTGGTAGATGATAATGATATGAATCTTAAGGTTGCGGCGGGACTTATGAAACGCTGCAATATAGTACCGGATATGGCCGAAAGCGGCGACGGATGTATCGAGTGCATAAAAAACAAACATTATGATATAGTTTTTCTGGATGATATGATGCCGGGAAAGAACGGTATACAGACCCTGCATTACCTTAATGAAAACAATATACTTCCCGACGATACGGTGGTTATTGCACTTACGGCCAATGCTGTTGCGGGGGCCAAGGAAAAATATATTAAAGAGGGATTTAACGATTATCTTTCAAAACCGATAGAGGTAAAAATGCTTGAAAAAATGCTTGAGATATACTTACCAAAGGATAAAATAACAATAAAAGCCGACAACGACAAAACGGCCGATCAAAAAAATACGCTGTCGGATGATGCCGCACCTATGGAGATACTTGCCGCGGCGGGCATAAATACAAAGGCGGGCCTTGGGTACGCAATGGACAGCGAGGAGTTTTATTTTGAAATGCTTGATGCGTTTGTCGAAGGCGCACCGGAGAAAATGGAAGATATAGACAAAGATCATGCTTCCGGAAATTGGCAGGATTACCGCACGCGCGTGCATGCACTTAAAAGTACGGCAAAAATGATAGGTGCGGATATATTGTCGGAAAGAGCGCTGTATCATGAAACAGCTGCAAAAGAGGGAAGGACAGAGGATATTAATGCTGATTACGACGATCTTAAGGAACTGTACAAAAAAGTTGTCGAGGATATTGAAACAGCGCTGAAGAAATAAAGGGGGGTATATTATGAAAAAAATTCTTGTTGTGGACGACGAGGCCATGATGCTGATGCTAACAAAAAAGATACTGTCGGAAAACTATCAGGTGATATGTGCTTCGTCGGGAAAAGAGGCAATAAATATTTATGCCGGCGAAATGCCCGATATGATACTTTCGGATCTGCTTATGCCCGAAATGAGCGGCTTTGAAATGCATAAAATACTTGAAGCAAAATACGGGCATATACCTATTATGTTTATGACTGCCGACGAAAGCGGAGAGACAGAAGGCAAGGGCTTTGAGCTTGGCGCCGATGATTTTATACGCAAGCCGTTTCGTCGGGATGTGCTTTTAAAAAGGGTAGAAAATATTTTAAATAATATCGAGCGAATCAGCAGCCTTACAACGGAAGCAACCATAGACGGTCTGACAGGCTTTTACAACAAGGTATTCGTTACAAGCAAGCTTGACGAGCTGTGCAAAACGGCAGTTGGCACCTTGCTTTTAATAGACATGGACAGCTTTAAGCTGGTAAATGATATTTACGGACACGAAGCGGGAGATAAGCTTCTTATTGCTTTTGCCGATATTATCGGAAATAATACCGGGGAAGAGGATGTTATAGGAAGAATAGGCGGGGATGAATTTGTTGCGTTTTGCCGCGGCATAACGGATGAAAAAACTATTGCCGGTATTGTAAGGCGCATAAATGAGCAGCTGGTATCAAGGGCAAAAAGCATTATGGGAAATGATATGAATATTCCCGTAGGCGTTTCCGTGGGTGCGGTTTTTGTGCCAAAACAGGGTAAGGACTATGCTTCCTTATTTAATATGGCGGATAAAGCGCTTTATTTTGTAAAGCAAAATGAAAAGCACGGATATGCCATTTATATGCAAAAATATTCCGAAAGCGAAGAAAACGGCGAAACAGCCGAGCAGGTCATGCACAGGCTGAGCATGATATTTGAGGAAAGAAATATTTCGGATGCGGCCTTTTGGCTTGGACAGGACTCGTTTGCACAGGTCTATCGCTTTATGATGAGGTATATTCAAAGCTATCGCAGCACGGCTTATAAGGCGCTGTTTACTGTCACACCGCGTAAAAAAGACCTGAAAGAGTCCGATGCTTCCGCAATAATAGAGCAATTTGGGTCAATATTGAATCATTCGCTGCGCAAAAGTGATATAATGATGCAAAACGGATATAATCAATTTTTTATATTTTTGCCGGAAATGACTTCACAGAATATCGAAAAGGTTTTGGGGCGTGTTATAGAGCGCTGGAATTGTATGGAATATTCAAAAATTGCCGAGGTTTCCTATATAACGGAGGAAATATGCGCAGACGACCTTGACGAGAGGGAAAGGAGGCGGAAATAATTGAAAGAAGAACAAAATAATATACTGCAATACGAAAATTATTATTTGACCGAAAAAAGAAGCAAAATTATAGTAGTTGATGACGACCTGCTGTATCAAAAGGCAGCGGAGCATATATTGACCGCCTCGGGTTTTGTTGTTAAATGCTTTGATTCGGGCGAAAAATTGCTGCAGCTGCAAAAAAGTGATGTACCCGATCTTATTTTGCTTGATATACATATGCCCGGCATTAACGGTATAGAAACAATGCTGCGTCTTAAGCAGCTTGAATGGGCAAGGACCGTACCCGTGGTTTTTCTGACTGCGGATGACGATGCCGAAACGGAGACCAAGGGCTTGTCCGTAGGTGCTATGGATTTTATAAAAAAGCCCTTTGTACCCGATGTGCTTTTGCTGCGTGTAAGGCATACGCTTGAGCTTATACGTCTGCAATCCGATCTTCGTACAGAGGTAAGACGAATGAGCGAGCAGGTAATAAAGGAACACGAGAAAAACGAACGTCTTTCAATGCAGGTGGTAGTAACGCTTGCAGGCGCAATAGATGCAAAGGATAAGTATACAAACGGCCATTCTGTGCGGGTCGCTGCCTATTCGCGTGAGATAGCAAAGCGCGCGGGCCTTTCGCCCGGCAAGCAGGAGGAGATTTATATGATGGGGCTTTTGCACGATGTAGGGAAAATAGGTATCCCCGATACGGTGATCAACAAGCCGTTTCGTCTTACGGAAGAAGAATATGCAACTATAAAGACACACCCCGTTATAGGCTATGATATACTTAAAAATATTACAGAACTGCCGCAGCTGGCAATTGGCGCACGCTGGCACCACGAGCGGTATGACGGCACGGGTTATCCCGACGGTCTGACGGACGAGAAAATACCTGCGGAGGCAAGGATAATAGCGGTTGCCGATGCATATGACGCAATGTCATCACGAAGAAGCTACCATGAGGTATTTTCGCAGGAGTATATTATAAACGAACTTAAAACAGGAAAGAACACGCAGTTTGACCCGACATTTGCCGAGATCATGGTAAATATGATAAATGAGGATAAGAACTATGATATGCGTGTAAAGGATGTTATTAAAAATGATACGGAGGAATAAAATGAAAAAAATTTTAGCTTTAGTGCTTGCCGCTGCCTTGGCGGCAGGTGCTGTAAATGTTTATGCACAGATACCGTCGGAGGATACATACGCTGCGTCTGTTTATACGCAGGCACAGACGGTCGAGGCACAATGCGGCAGCTATCACGAAAGCATTTATATCACCTGGAGCGGCGATCCCTCGGCAAAGGTATACTACAAGGAAAGCGGGACCGCGGACTATACACAGCTTGACAGCGAGCTGGTGCGAAAGACCGCAAACGGCGGCCGCGCCGATATAGTCGGAATTAAGGCGGGATATTACGATGTTAAGCTGGTTACATCGACAGATGCGGAGTTTGTAAAGGAAAACATCCCCGTTGACAATTATGACCGCTCGGGCTATGCGCATTTTAAAAGAAGTGCGGGCGTAGGCGGCTACAATAATGACGGCACACCAAAGGACGGCGCAGTGATATTATATGTAGACAATTCAAATAAAAATACCATAACCTACGGCGGCAAAACGGGAATAGGCAATATACTCGCAAATGCATCAAAGTATTCAAACCCGCTTATCGTGCGCTTTATAGGCACGGTAGATACCCAGACCCGCGATGAGGACGGCACCAAGACCACCGACCAAAAAAACGGCGTTGTTGCCTTAAACGGCCTTACCGACCAGGTGCAGACAAAGGACAGCTATTTTAATATGCTGGATATTAAAAATGCCGAAAATATTACTATTGAGGGTATAGGCACGGATGCGGTCATCGACAAATGGGGCTTTACCTTCAGCGACTGCCAAAGCGTAGAGGCAAGAAACCTGACGTTCAGGCGCTACCCCGAGGATGCGTGCAGCTTTTTGGGCAGCAACGGCCGCAATTTCTGGCTGCACAACTGTACCTTTGAAACGGGTGAAAACAAGTACGACCTTACCGAGGAGCAGGACAAGCATGAGGGCGATGGCTCGTCGGATATAGCAAAGTCGCAGTATATAACCTTTTCGTACAACCGTTTTATCAAATGTCACAAGACCTCGTTAAACGGCAACGGCGATTCGGTAAAGCAGTATCATATAACCTGGCACCATAATTTCTTTGACCGCTCGTCCTCGCGTATGCCGCTTGTAAGGCAGGCCAATATACACAGCTACAACAACTATTTTTACAACTGCGGCACCTGTATAGATGCCCGTGCAAGCGCCTGGATACTTTCCGAGGCAAATTATTTTCACTACGACAAGGAATCGGATGTAATGAACGCCATTGTTACAAGGGCGGGCAGCTACGGCAAGCCCATTGTAAAAAGCTATAACGATGTTTTTGACGGCAACGCAAGAAAGCTTGAATACTACAATAATTCAATTTTTACTGCCGCAAGCCGCGACGAAAAATACGATGCGGACACAAATGTAAACCCATATCCCAATTTTGATACAAACCCCTCCGTATTTTACTATGCAAACGGCAAAACAAACGTGCTTTTGCTTGAAACTGCGGAGCAGGCAAAGGAAAACTGCATTAAAAACAGCGGTGTTATGACGGGCGGCGGAGATGTACCCGTTGTGCCCGAGCCTACTACTGTTGAGACCACCACGGAAACTACCACCCTTGTTACCGAGGTGGCTGTCCATACGCCCGAGGCGGGGAAAACACCGTCAAGCGATACGGGCAGCGCCGACCTTAATACGGTGACCTACCGCGCGGAGACAGATGATTATTATATCCTTGACCGCTCTTCTTCGGCTACCACCATTTGGCGCGTACCCTTTGATACGCAGACGGACGGCGCGACCGTGGTAAGGGGCAAGGTAACGCCGCAGGTGACTGCAAATAAATGGACACTTGTACAGGTAAGGGGACTAAATTCGGACGGTGTTGAGGATTGTATCGCCTCGCTTGCCACAAATACCGAGGGCACCTTATGCTTAAGAACGGGCGCGGACAGCTATATGCCAACCGCAAAGGGCATTACCAAGCAAAGGACCTACACCTACGAGCTGGTCGTGGATCTGGATGCACAAACGGCTTATCTTTCGCTTGACGGTGAGGAGCATATAGGCATACCCATTAAGGCAAGGGATGTAAGCAGCGTTTACTTTATGACGGCATCAAAGGCCGCCGACCGTGATATTGCGGTAACTATGCCCGCCGTTTTCAAGGTTTTGGAGTGCGCTTATATTTTGGGCGATGCCGATGCGGACGGCAGCCTTACCGCAGGCGATGCCGCAGAGCTTTTACAAAAGACCCTGACCGAAAGCTATACCATGCCTATAGAGAGCAAAACAGCCGATTGGCTTGAATATACCGATGTTGACGGCGACAAAAAAATAACCGCGAACGATGCGGCCAACACCCTGCAAAAGGTCCTTAATGAGGATTTTGCCTTTCCCGCCGCAAGATAAAAGGAGGATTTATATGAAAAAACTTGGCTTTGGCACTATGCGGCTGCCGCTTTTAAATGCGGACGACCCAAAAAGCATTGATTTGGAGCAGTTTATAAAAATGGCGGATATGTTTGTGGAAAGGGGCTTTTGCTATTTTGACACGGCCTATCCCTATCACGAGGAGCACTCGGAAAAGGCGCTTAAAAAGGCCGTGATAGACAGATATCCAAGGGAAAAGCTGATAATTGCCGACAAAATGCCTATACTGCGCGTAAAGGCGACCGAGGACTACCAAATGTATTTTGACGAGCAGCTTAAAAGGTGCGGCACGGACTATTTTGATATTTACCTTTTGCATAATATGGGGCGCGACCGCTACGAAAAAACGCAAAGATTCGGCGGATTTGAATTTATAGACGCCCTTAAGAAAAAGGGATATGTGCTTAAAACGGGCTTTTCCTTTCACGACGATGCAAAAACGCTTGACCTTATCCTTTCCGAGCATCCCGAGGTGGATGTGGTGCAGCTGCAAATAAATTATCTTGACTGGGACGGTGCCGTGGCACAGTCGGGCAAGTGCTATGATGTGGCAAAAAAGCACAATAAGCAGGTCATTGTTATGGAGCCTGTAAAGGGCGGCACGCTCGCCAAGCTGCCCGACAGGGCTATGCAGCTTTTTAAGGATTTTTACGGCTCACAGCCGCCCACGCCCGCCTCGCTTGCGGTGCGCTATGCGGCCTCGCTTGAAAATGTAAAAATGGTTTTAAGCGGTATGAGCAGCCTTGAACAGCTTGAAGACAATACCTCGTATATGCAGGACTTTAATCCCCTTTCAAACGGCGAACGGGAGCTTGTGAAAAAGCTGACCGATGTTTTAAAAAGCTCAATAAAGGTTCCCTGCACGGGCTGCCGCTACTGTCTGGAGGAATGTCCGCAAAATATCAATATCCCCGATTATTTCGGCCTTTTAAATCTTCACGCCGTAACGGGCAAAAAGACAAATATGTATTATCAGCGCTTTTCAATGAACCACGCAAAGGCGTCGGAATGCCTTAAATGCGGCCTATGCGAAAATATCTGCCCGCAGCATATAAATATCAGAGAGTATCTTGAGGAATTTGCCGAGCTTTACGAGAATGGCTGATATGGGATTATGCAAAAATTTAGGCTGCGGCAAAATCAATTTTGATCGTTAATGAAAGAGGTAAAATTAAAATGAATGATAAAAACACCCTTTTATATGAGGTACCGTTTAAAAACAGAGTTCGGGACTGCTGGAAATTATTTGCCGAAAGGGAAAACGAGCTGCGTGCCCTGATAGACCAAAAGCAGGACAGCGATATTATAACGGACAAGCTGAACGAGCTGCTTTCGCCCGCTTTTTCGCTTATTTATGCCGAGGTGGGCTTTAATAAGGAAAGCCAAAAATACGACCTTATATTAAATTTAGAGGGGGATTGGTCGCGGCTTTTTTCGCTGACCTATTTTAAAAAGCAAGCCCCGCAGGATGTTTTGGAAAAGTGGAATATTTTTGTCGGCAGACAAGCCGAGGAGAAAAATGTTGAAAAAACAGCGCTTAATATGGGCGGCAACCGCATTGATGCCGCTGATATAGACCTTTGGGTCGATTGGGCGGACGGCGCAGCATCTGTTTTTGTATACTGCGAAAAGCTTGTGCCCCTGCTTGAAGAGAACAAGGCGCAGGCCTACAGCATCATTTATATCCTGCTTGACCACGCCCTGGGTGAGCTGCCCGAAATGAAATATATCAAAAATCTCGAGCTTTTGACAGAGCCCAGAGAAAAGGCAAAGACATCCCTTGTTTCAAAGCTTTTTAAAAAGTCCGAGATAGAAGCGCCGCTGAAGCTTGGCACCTTGCAGAAGAATTTTATCGAAAACCTCAGCCTTTCAAGGGAAGAGCTGATGAATGAGGAGAAATATGCGGATATGTACAGCGGCTATCGGCAAGACCCCGACTCCGAGGCAGTCGATGCCTTGCGTGGGGATGTTATTGCAGGCTCGACCTGCTTTGTTCCCGTTTTAAATGATTTTTGGTGCGGAGAGTCCGACATAGCGGACACCTTCCAAAACGACGGTATCGCAGTCGGCTACCTCGCATATCCGCTTAACGGCTTTGACGGCGAAAATAAGGGCGCGGCTATCCTTGATTTCAGGGATATGGTAACAGATAGGCTTGAAAAAATGTCGGGGGATGCTTCGTTTAAATTTATCGGTGGAGCAACCGGCATAAATTTCGGCTATATAGATTTTATAGCCTGGGATCTGAAAGCGGTACTCGATAATGCCGTTACGATTTTTAAGGAAACAAATGTTAAATTTGTGTTGTACCATAGCTTTGATCGGGATGATGAAACAATAACGCTTTATAGGTGACAAAAGGGGGATGTCATTAATTTAAGGGATAATGTTAGGAAAATTTCAATTTGACGAGAGGATTTTGAGCGGACGGACACATAGGTCCGTCCCTACAACAAATGATCTAACATATCACCATTTTGTAGGGAACGACCTATGTGTCGTTCCGTTGCCTCGTTTCACAACAACACCCCGTCAAATTGAAATTTACGATCTATTATCCCTTAAGTTGATGACATTTACAGCAAAGCGGCGGCACGCTTTAATGTGCCGCCGCTTTATTTATAATTTTATTTGTCAGCAAGCCTATCGGTTTTTCTATCAGCACAAAGACCGACAGTCCGACCGATATCATTATCACCGTTACGGTGACCGAGAGCCACAGGCTATAGCCAAGAGTCTGCGAAGCATAGTAAATTATCAAAAAGCCCAAATTCTGGTGTAAAACAAAAATCGAATACGAGGCCTCGCCTATTTTGCAGATAGGCTTAAAGCCAAGCGGCTTGACATAGCCCATAGCGGCGATCCACAGCAAAAGCTGTGAGACAAGTATTTTTACCGCTTCGATCTTTGGAAAGCACAGCAGGCACAGCGCCATTGCCAAGGCCCACATAAGGGCCGCGGGTATATACTGCTTTTTTACAATACGGCAAACGACCTCGCCCGACAGTACCGCTGCAAAATGTCCCGAGCCCACAAGCTTATACAAAATCATTATAATTTTATAGCCCTCATAATGCCCGACGCAATATCCAAGCGCGGCACTTAAGGCCGCAAAAAACACTATGGCCGCCGTTCTTGCTTTTATATCCCTTGTCAAATTTACAAGCGAATAAATAAGTATGCAGCCTATCAGATCGGTAATATACCAATGGGCGCCGTCAACATAGGGCTTATTTATAAAGCCGTTTATAAAGGGGATATTCAAAATATAATCGTTAAGTGTTACGGTACGCCCGGGCAGAGGAAAATACCTTGTAAGCAGAAAACAGGCGGAAATACCAAGCATATAGACAGGCCAAAGCCTTAGAATTTTCTTTAAAGCAAAGCGCAGGCCGCCCTTGTCCAAGGCCATAAAATACCCCGAAACAACAAAAAAGACCGTCACGCCAAATTCCCCGAGCTTTCTCATCAGCGGAACGGGCAGACCCGTGCCGACATGATATATCTCGTCATATCTGCCGAAAAAGTGAAACAGTACCACCAATAATACTGCAGCCGCCTTTAAGCCGTCTATCTGTAAATTTCGCTTTTTTCCCGTCATGGGTATTTTCCTTTCGTTTATTTCACGGGTACGCACATCAAATAATGCTCTTCCTTTCCGAGGGTGCCCAGAATAAACGACATTACATCGCCGTTTAAGGTATAATTGTTTTCATTAAAATATTTTTCAAGGCGGCGGCGAAAGTCAAGATATGCCGCAAACTGCGATTCCTCGGTCTTTTCACAGCCGATAATGCCGTATACGCAGGTCTGTTTTGGATATATCTCGATAAATTGGTCATTTTCGATAATGTGCCTGATATCAAGTCGGTCTATATCCATTTCCTTTACCGCAAGACCGCGGCGGGGTACGGGGTCATCGGTGAAAAACTTCTCCTTTTTTATCACATACATCGGCTGTACTTCTTCAATGGTGTACATAAAATCGTTTATGGTTTTAAGGCGCTCCTTTTCCTTGTAGATCTCCCTGTTAGTGCCGTAAATAACGTATCTTACGGGCGGGCAGTCCATTTTTACAAAGCCGTCGCCTATACCCGATATATTGTCGATAAGCTGGATATTGTCCTTAAGCCAATGCCTTAAATATTTAAGACGCTTCATTTCGGCGTCTATCTCGTCAAGGCGCTTCAGGCTTACCTCTTTTATCTGCTCCACGGAGCTGTCCATAAATTTGGATATATCCTCGTGCGAAAAGCCGCATTTGCGCAAAAGCCGTATCTGCACCATTTTAACTATGTCGCTGTCGTCATACCAGCGGTAGTCCGACCCGTCCCGCTCGGGGGTTATATACCCCTGCTTTTCATATCGCCTTAATGTCATTGAGGTGACGCCCAATACCTTTGAAAGTTCATTTATTTTAAGCTTCATAAAATCACCTGCATTTCGGAAAATATTTTGGGCGCCTTTAAAAACAGGGAAAGCCAAACACAGATAAAATCCCGACGGCAAGAGCCGAAAACATGGCAAATTTGGCAAAATACGGTTATCTCGGACGCCCGTATATAATAATTATATCATATTATCCAAATAAAAAGCAAATTTTATTTTTTTTGTGCGGGTACGCTTGAAGTCGCTTCGGTGGTCGTTTCGGGTGCGGAAACGGTTTCGGTTGTTGTTTCGGGTGCGGAAACGGTTTCTGTGGTCGTTTCGGTCACATCGGTTTTTGCGCTTGTGTCGGCCGCATCATCGCTGTCCGAAATAAAGCCGCTTTCTTCAAGCCATGCATTGCTGTTTGTGCGTGTCCACAAAAAAACAATTTTGCCGCTGTCGGCGGGGTTTATATAAAAACTGTATTTCGGGCTTCTGTTGCCGGGGACATATATCTCTTTGTCCTTCAGGTGTTCAAGTATTTGCGTAATTTCGCGCCACTCGTTTGAATCGGATGAATAATTGGGGAAAAACAGGCCTTTTACGCTGCGGCGCTCGATGTCATCCGTGTAGTATTCGTTATCGTCCCTGTCATAATAATCAAGGTCCTCTAAATCCTCTAAATCCTCCAAATCAAGGCCCTCAAATTCTTCCTCGTCTTCGTCTATGCGAAAGCTGCGTTTGGTCTCGCAAAGATACATATCTTCTATTTCGTTAAATGTTATCTCGCAGCTTTTCGGATATTCCGCAACAAGCTTTACGCTGCCCTGCGGTATGCTTTCGTCCTTTATCGTCTGAACGCTGTCGCCGCCGTCGATATAAAGCTTTTTACCGTCGGGAAGCTCGTATATTTTTTCTTTTGTACTGTTTTCCGAGCCGGCTTCGACCACTTTAAGGCTTGTTATCTCCATAACGGTCACGCCTGCGCCTACTCCGCAAAGCACAAGCCCGGCGCAAAAGCAGGTAAGTAATTTAAAAAATGTATTAAGCTTCATTTTTATTTCCTCCTTCGCCAAAAATAAGTTTAAATACAAATATTAAAAATGTTATCATACAAATGCTTATACCAAGACATATAAGGCATATGCCAAGTGTGGGATAGCCCATAAACAACGCCGTTAAAAACAGTCCAAGCACCGTCATCATACCTATGATGCCAAAAAACAGGGGCAGTACCGCAAAAAATATGCATATTTTAAGTATAAATAAAAATATATCAAATATTTTTGCGGCGGTCCCTGCCTTTTGCGAGCTTGGTGTACTGCTCGTGTCCGGGGATAAGTTTATTTTTGACGCCGCTTCGCCGACGGTCCCGATGCTTTCGTTCATGTTGTTTGCCTCCTTTGTGATACTGTCCGATCTGATCTGCTTTGCGTTTTTTGTTATAAAGCTGTAGCCCGCAATAAATACTGCGGCAACATAAACTACCGTGTACATAAGCATTAAAGCGCCCGATACTATATCATCAAGCCAAAAACGGTGCGGCAAAATACCGTGCAGTATTTTTGAAATGGCTGAAAATATGCAAAAGCCCAAAACAAAAAGTACAAATGCGGCAAGTGAATAAAGAATAAATTTAAAAACCGCTTTTAATATATCCATGGGTGTATTTGACTGTACCGCTTTATGTACGGCATCAATGCCCTTGTTGAGCGTTTCGCCCGTTTTTTGCGCAAATTCGCTGTTAAGCGCCTGCCTGATTTTTTTGCCTATATCAGGATGAGCGGATTTATCGTAATTTGGGTCTATATTGTATGCCATAAGCGTTTCGTCTATTATAGTTTCTATATCGCCAAGTGAGGCGATCGCCTCGGCCTCGGAGCTGCCCTCGCTCATCTTCATTTCTATGTGCTGTGCGTAATCCTGCTTTATATCCTCGCGCTCGGCTTCGTTAAGTATGGAAAGACGCTTGTCAAGCAGCAGCATTAGTTCCGATTTTGTCATTTTTATCATTCCTTTCATGAATTTTCTTTTATAAACGCCTCGACCTTTGCATAAAAGCTTTCCCAATCGGTCTTTAAGGCCTCGGTATATGCCTTGCCAGCATCGGTCAAGTGATAGTACTTTCTGGGCGGTCCTTCGGTCGATTCCTTAAGGTAGGTCTCAAAATAGTGTTCGTTGGTAAGCCTTTTTAAAAGAGGATATATAGTCCCCTCGTTTACGTCTATTATTTTTGATACTTCGCTTACAAGCTCGTAACCGTACATATCGCGCTTTGTTACCGATATCAGTACGACCAGCTCCAATATGCCTTTTTTAAATTGAGCATTCATATTATCACCTCTTTTAAAGAGTATTAATTTTTTTACAGTATTATGTTACAACAACTACCTTGTTTTGTCAAGTACCAATTTTAACAATATTGTTTTTTACATAATTTTTAAAAGACGGGGAATACTTTTTATAGAAAAATGTTATTTTAAAGCGGGTGATATAATGCCAAAATTAAAAGTGCTGCTGCCGCTGGCGGGGGTTGTTTATCTTATTTACAGGGAATATATACACGGACTTGAATATTTATATAATTTAAGTCTTTGCCGCGGTGAAAAGGCTTTTTTATTTAACTGCAATAATATATCGACAGAGCTTAAGGCGCTTGATAAAATAAGCGGGGAGCTTGAGGACGTAAGAAAATGGAGCAAGACTGCGTATTCAAAAAAAATATATATACACGGGAAAGAGGACGGCGAAATATATTTAAGATATTTTAAGCAAAGCACGGCAACAAGCCGTTATGTGATAGCCCTGCACGGCTACGGCTGTACGGGGCGATCTATGCTGTTTTGCGCAAAAAAGTTTTATGACGGCGGGTTTAATGTGGCGGTGCCGGATCTGCCCTGTCATGGTCAAAGCTATGGACGTTTTATAGGTATGGGGCAGTATGAATGCCGCGATATAATTGAAATTGCAAAGGAAATAACCCTGAAAGATCCGTCTGCGCAAATAATGCTTTACGGTATATCGATGGGTGCGGCTACCGTGCTTGCCGCAACGGGAGCAAAGGAGCTTCCGCAGAATGTGCGCTGTGTTGTAAGCGACTGCAGCTTTACGGATGCCAAAAGCATTTTTGCTTTTCAAATACAAAATATGATCCATATGCCGACATTTTTTGTTATGCGCGACCTTGACCGTATATATCATAAAAAAACAGGCCTTTCGCTGCGAGATGCGGATATAATAAAAAGCGTGGCACACTCGTCAACGCCGACCTTGTTTATTCATGGCGGTGCGGACAGGATAGTGCCGACCGATATGGTATTTAAGCTGTATAATGCAGCGGCCTGTCAAAAGGATATATTGGTGGTAAAGGGTGCGGGTCACGGTGTCAGCGCCTATATGGATATTCCGCTTTACTGGGGCAGGGTATTTGCCTTTGCCGATGAATATATGCCAAAATAAGAAAAGCCCGTGCATTTTGCAGCACAGGCTTTTGTTTGGTTTAAGCCAAGAAGTCTTTTAAAGCTTCTTTAACCGGTTCAAACTCGTTTTCATCGTGAATATCAAGCTTTAACGTATTGCTTACATCCAGACTGAAGATACCCATAATAGACTTTGCGTCTACAACGTATCTGTCGGATACAAGATCAAAATTACCGTCAAATGTATTGATAATATTTACGAATGATTTTACTTTGTCGATCGAGTTGATGTTAATGTTTAAAGATTTCATAATTAAACCTCCTTTAAAATTGTTTACCTTCTTCTTTTTTGTTTACATATACATATTAACCTTTATTTGGCGATTTGTCAAATGCTGCCTTGCAAAATTGCATTGATGTATATATGAATTATATGCCCGATATAAAAAGATTTTTATTTAATTACACTATTCAAGGCGGTAATAATGTACCAAAACATTCTCTTTAAAAATCACGAGAATTGGTTTCGGTAGTTTTAAATAAAAAAATAAAAAATAATTGTGCAGTTTTTACAAAGTTTTTAAGTAGTCGATCTCTTCCTCGGTAAGCTGCCTGTATTTGCCCTTTTCAAGGTCTCCAAGGCTTAATTTGCCCGTGGCTACCCTTTTAAGCCGTCTTACCTTATGGCCTATGGCATCGCACATTTTGCGCACCTGTCGGTTTTTTCCCTCGTGAATTACGATTTTAAGGGTGGTAAGGGCAGCCTTTTTTAATATTTTTATTTTGGCGGGAGCCGTAATATAGTCATCTATTTCAAGCCCCTTGCGAAAACGCTGCATTTCTTCGTCGGAAGGCGTACCTTCTACCTGTGCTATATATGTTTTTTCAACATTGTGCTTTGGGTGGGTAAGCCTGTAGGTAAGCTCGCCGTCATTTGTAAGCAGTAAAAGCCCCGAGGTGTCGTAATCAAGCCTGCCGACGGGATAAATGCGGCAGCCGCAGTCTACCAGATCAAGTACGGCGGGACGTCCGAACTGCTCCTTTGCGGTGGTAACATAGCCTTCGGGCTTGTGCAGCATAATATATATGTTTTTTTGAACGGGGCGTACCTCTTTGCCGTCCACACATACGGTGTCGCCGTCCTCGACCTTTGTACCAAGCTGTGTTACAATATCTCCGTTTACCGATACACGGCCGCTTAAAATAATTTCCTCTGCTTTTCTGCGCGAAGCTACCTGTGCATCCGCAAGGTATTTTTGCAGCCTACAGCTCATTTGACACACCGTCCCTTTCTATAGGCGCAAAACGGATTATACCGCCCTTTTCGCCGTAACCGCTGTTCCATATATCATAAAGCGAAAACCAGAAATATGTACCGTAGCTTATTACCTTTACCATAATTGTATTTTCAAATTCCTCATAGCCAGCTATCCAAAACCAATGCCATACAAAGTCCTCCAATACGGGGTTTTTATGCCTTAAAATAAGCATTGGCACAGGCAGGTCGCTGTCGATAAGGCGCTTTATCTCGGCACTTAATTCCTCGTAGGGGCAGCTTGAATACAGATGGTCCATTTTTATCCGTGTTTCGCCCATGCTGTCAAGATAGTCGTTAAAGCCGTCCTCGAATATCTCAAGCCTGTTAATGCCGTTGAAACGCGGGCTTAAAAATGTTTTCATTTTCATGGCAAATCTTTCGTAATATGTTTTTGTTATATTTTGGGTGTCGCTGCCAAAAATATTTTCCATACCAAAATATTTTTTGAAATATATGCAGCAGTCGCAGGCGACAACAGCGCCGCAGCCGCCTTTATTCATCCACCTGTCGGTGAAAAGTTCCTGGTCGAAGCCTATCATTTCCTCAACCTTAAAAAGCTGTAATTCTTTTTTCATCTTTACCTCGTTTAATATCTCATAGGCCCGCAGGCGGTAAAAAGCTCGGTTACGGCGGCATTAAATTCGGCCGTGCTTTTGGCTTTTTTTATTCGCTTTACCGTTTTGGGACAGTCATCAAAGTTTTTGGACATATACAGGACAAGCTCTTTCATCTTATGTAAAAGATTGGTGCTGCCGTATAAAATTTGCTCATATTCGTTAAAAACATCCTTGTAAAAGGCAAGTATCTTGTCGTTTTCGGGCATTTCGCCGCCCTTTATTATGCTTGGCAGCGCAGGGTTTGAAATAACGCCGCGGCCCGCCATTATGCATTTTGTATGCGGAAATTTCTTTGTAAATTCGCACATATCATAATAGGAAAAAATATCGCCGTTATAGCAAAGCTTGTGCTTTGTGTTTTCTTCCGCGTAACGGTACATTGTGCGGTTTGGCACATTGCCGTACTTGTCCTTGCCCGTGCGCGGGTGTATTATAAGCTCCTCCAGCGGATATTTATTATATATTTCAAGAATACGGTAAAATTCGTCGGGGTCTGTTTTGCCTATTCGTGTTTTTACGGATATTTTAAAATCACTTTTAAATATTTCATCAAGAAATTTATCCAGCTCATCCGGCCTTGCCAAAAAAGCGGCACCGCGGCCCTTGGACATTACCGTGCCCGACGGACAGCCAAGGTTTAAATTAAATTCAATATAGCCAAAATCCGCTGACAGCCTTTTACACATGGTCAAAAAGCCTTCGGCCGAATCGGTAAGTATCTGCGGCACCAGATATTGGCCGACATTGTTTTCGGGCAGTACATCACGGTAGGCTTTTGTGCCCAGAGCCCCGTCCTTTGCGGGGGAGATAAACGGAGTAAAAAATTTGTCTACGCCGCCGAAATGCTTATGCAGGTTTGTGCGATAAATATTGCCCGTAATGCCCTCAAGGGGCGCAAGATATATTTCCATCGTCATTCTCCTTTGAAAGTATGATAACATAAATCCGGCATTATTGCAAATGTTTTTAATTTTTGCTTTTTTTCTTTGACCTTTTTATTTTTTTGTGATAAAATATATATAATAATGTGAAAAAAGCGAGGTGAGTATAAAATGCAAATAGATGACTTTTTTTCGGCCGCAGGGGATAATGCGCTTATAGGCACGGCTTTTATGAAGCGTGACACCAATATACTCACCGGTGATGAAGCGATTTACGGCTTTTTCGGACAGAATTTTGCGGTAAATATTATAGATTTTATACATGAGGACGATAAAAGTGATTTTATGGCTTTTGTGGAAAGCTGCGGCGAAGAACCGAAGTATTTTTCCGCAAGATGCAGACACAGCAACGGAGAATATATTGAAACCGCATTTATAATACGAAATGTTCTTTTGTATAAAAGCGTATATATCAGGACCGACATTTTAGAGGTCGGATATATGGCAAAAAATTACAGGTATTTTTCCGCGGCGGATAAGGTGCTGGACGAGTATACGGTTTTAAACGGCGATATAAGGTTTTGCTATGATATTCAAAAGGACAGCATAAGTCTGACCGACGGGAAAAAAGAAATATTCAGCGGCACTATAGCGCAATGGCGCGGCCATATGCTGAAAAACGGCCGCATATCGCAGGAATTTGAGGAAAAGTTCTGTGATGTGTGTGATGCTATAGCGTGTTATGACGGCTGCGGCATACAAACCATAGAAACGTCCCTTTTTGATAAAAACAAATTTGAAAAGGCATCGATAAGCTATGTGCCCGTACAGTATAATGCCACTACGTTTTATATGACGGGTGTTATATCGCGTACAATGTTCCCTGATACTTCAATGCTTGACCCGCTTACGGGTATATACAACAAACGTGAGATAATGCGCCTTTCTGCCGAGGCATTGTCAAGGGTCGTAAAAAAACGCGGCAAAATGGTGTTTGTAATAATAGATCTGGACCATTTTAAGGATATCAATGATACCTACGGACATATGTCGGGCGACAGGGCTGTTATTAATGCCGCCCGTATTATTAAAAGCGTTATAGGCTGCCGCGGCTGTGTCGGCAGGATAGGCGGGGATGAGTTTTTTGCCTTTATGCCCGATTTTGACGGCGACCACGAAACCTTAAGAGGTGTTTTGCGCTCTGTCAGGGAGCATATCCGCAGACATTTTTTGGATAACGGACAAAAGGTCACCTGTTCTATAGGGGCTTCCTCCTATCCCAAGGATTCGGCAAGCCATGACGAGCTTTTCAAGCTTGCGGATTATTGCGTATATCTGGCAAAAACAAAGGGACGCAACCGTTTTGTTATATATAAATCCGCTGCGCATGGCACACCGGAGGAGATTGTGGGCAACGGCATGGAGCTTTCGGGCTATATCACCGAAAAGGAAAAAACGGAGCATCTTATATCCGTTATTAACAGGGTCAATGAGGCGAATGTGTCGGAATACAGGGACCTGCTGCGTATCGTGATGCAGGAAATAAAAGAACGCTACAAGATGGATGCGGTACAGTATTGCCCTGCAGAGGATAACGGCAGGTATGCAGAAGTGTCGGACTACAGCATAGAACGGCCTCGTGCTTTTATGGATATTTACGATACCTACGGCTATAAGTTTGAGGACCGTGGCTATATTGCGTTTGGCAATTATATGAATTCCAAAACTTTTTTGCCGGATATAGCCGATTATATGGAAAAAAACTGCCTTTGCTCTTTATTTATAGCCCCCTGCTTTACCCAAAAGCGTGAATTGACGGGCATTTTTGTGTTGACCTCAAAGGTACAGTACAGCTGGTCGGGGGTCGATGCTGATACATTGCTTGCGCTTTGCGCCGTAATGGACAGACTTGTATAACTGTTGGCGTTTGCCGTCAACAAATAAAAATTGGATATGCACAAAAAATGCTCCCGCGGAATAGTATATATTCAGCTGTCAAAACGGGAGCATTTTTCTATGCTTATTTTATTATTAAAGTATTACTTTGCATTTTCGTTTGCGGGCGGAGCCGGCTTTCCCGAGCCGCTTTCGCGTGCAGAGGAAGAAAAGTACGCCGCGCTGATGGCGCAGGGTGAAACTGCGGCACGGGATAAGCTGATAGAGCATAATTTGCGTTTGGTGGCGCATATAGTAAAAAAATATTCAAATTACCGCAAGGATAGCGAAGACCTTATATCTGTAGGCACTATAGGCCTGATAAAGGCGGTGTGTACTTTTAAACCCGATAAGGGCAGCAAGCTTGGCACTTATGCCGCACGATGTATAGAAAATGAGATATTGATGTTTTTGCGTGCGCATAAAAAACATTCGGGTGATATAAGTCTACAGGAAACGGTAGGTATTGACAAGGACGGCGGCGGTATTTTACTGCAGGACAGGATAGCGGATAATTCAAAAAGTGTAGAGGACAGCATAGAAGAGAAAATACAGCTAAAGCAGGTCAGCGAAAAAATGCAGGAGATATTGACCGAAAGAGAACGTCTTATTATACGCCTGCGTTACGGGCTTGAAACCGGCAAGGAGGTAACACAGCGCGAAATAGCGCAGATGCTCGGTATAAGCCGCAGCTATGTATCAAGGATAGAAACGGCGGCGCTGAAAAAAATAAGGGAAGAATTATCACATTAAGGATAAAAACAACGCTCTGTTTGCCTAACGGCGTTTATGCCTGCGCTTCGTTTGTTATAATGTTGTTTACAACGTAAAGTCTTTTTTACACTATACGAAACATCCCGCAGGAAATAGCTTGCGCGGCAAACACGCAAATGTTTCTTCCTGTGAGCGTGTATCCGCTCTAAAGGAAGATTATTTGCGGTGCTTGCCGACAGCGATATAGTATGCGTTTCGTTTGTTATATACCATTTTTGTAAAATGGGGAAAGGCAAAAACCGTGATATTTATCCTCTCGGTAATTCGGGTATCTGCCGTCCCTCGTGGTCGATGGTATAGCTTTCTTTATGTATAAGCTCGCTTACGGGTACTATCTCGTATCCCTTTTCTTTAAGTCCCTTTAATATCTCGTCAAGTACCTCGGGCGTATACTTTGCATCGTTGTGGAAAAGTATTATCGAGCCGTTTCCCAAATGCTTGTGGTTTAAAACCTGATTTATTTCGTGGTCGCAGCCAAGCTCCTTCCAATCCAGACTGTCCACATCCCATATACCTGCACGAAGGCTTGATAAGCGGAGTTTGTGATAAATGCAGGCGTCTATGGTTCAGAAAAGAATTCTTTATTATTTATTGATTTTTTTTTGAAAATGCGGTATACTATACCTATAAGTAGCGTCACAATCGACGCAATTACGAGGTGGATCGTTATGATAAAAAGAGATTATTATCTTGAACGCATAGTTCATAAAATGTGGAATGGTGAGATAAAGGTAATTACCGGTATAAGGCGCTGCGGTAAATCCGTGCTGCTTCTTGAACTTTTCTATCAGTATCTTATCGATCATGAAGTGAGTGAAAATAACATAATCAAGATAGAGCTTGATCAGCGTCGTTACTATAAATACAGAAATCCGATAGTTCTTTGTGAGTATGTGGAATCTGTTGTTAATGCTAACAAAAGTGAGAAACTATATCTTTTTATAGATGAAGTACAAATGACAAGCAAAGTCATAGACAAGGAAAACGGCGGTATTGAAGTGACGATCTATGATATGCTGAACGAGTTGAAAGCTTACAAAAATCTTGATGTTTATGTTACAGGCAGTAATTCAAAGGGGCTGTCCAACGATATAGCTACAGAATTTCGTGGGAGAGCTTCACAAATACACGTTTATCCTCTGTCATTCAAAGAATTTTGTTCTGCCGTTACAGATGATGAACGCAAGGCATTGGATATGTATATGCTCTACGGAGGTCTTCCGAGAATACCTGCACTTGATGACGAAAAAGACAAAAAGGAGTATTTGTCAAATCTTTACAGAGAGTTGTATATTAAAGATATAATTGAAAGAAACGGCATTGAGAGAGAGGATATTTTAAATGATATTCTTGATTTTCTTGCATCGCAGATCAGCTCACTGACTAATCCGACAAATATTTCAAATGCACTTACAAGCATAAAAAACGAAAAGATAAATCCTGCACTCGTATCGAATTATGTACGGTACATTATAGATTCATTTCTTATTTCCGAAGCTAAAAGATACGATGTTAAAGGAAAAACTTACTTCAAATATCCAAACAAGTATTACTACACGGATATAGGTCTGAGAAATGCCCGGCTCAATTACAGGCAGTTCGACCCCGGACATATAATGGAGAATATGATTTATAACGAGCTTCTGCGCAGGGGTTATTCTGTTGATGTCGGCGTTGTGGCGGACCGTTCTGACAGGCGGAATGTGCAGAAAGAAATAGACTTTGTAGTCAATGATGCCGACAGACGCATATATATCCAATCTGCATTGAGAATGGATACGGAAGAAAAATCGGACTCTGAATTGTCCTCGCTGCTGCTCACAAAGGACTTTTTCAAAAAGATAGTTATAAGGCAGGATATATCACATAACTATTATGATGATAACGGCATATTTCATTGCAGCCTTATTGATTTTTTGCTTGAACGGGTGGAATTGTTCTGATATATTATGTAAAAATGGTTCTTTGTCAACTGGTGTGGTTGACAATTAACACAAACTTAACAAACG
>CAMVJD010000041.1 GCA_947167715.1 uncultured Eubacteriaceae bacterium | reverse complement strand
TCCCTAAAAAATAAATATAAATACCAAAGCAAAATACCGCAAACACGATACCCGCGGGATATGCCGCAGCCGCACCAAGCTTAAAGCCCTCTTTTGCCATAAGGATATATGAGGGCGGTTCATACACAGAACCGTCCCCTGTATGATGCAAATCACGATATGGTTTCGGGTAAGTGTATGGGCGATACCCTTACGCACCGCCCATATATAAAGAAGAGAGAAATGAATTAAGGCGAAACAAGTTTCAGCAGATCCTGCCCTACTTCTATGTTTCCGTCCGCCACGGCGGTCACGTCCTTATAATCATCGGTGTTACAGATTATCATAGGCGTTGTTACCTTATAACCTGCCTCCTTTATCTTATCTATCTCAAAGCTTATAAGCAGATCACCTTTTTGGATTTTCTGACCTGTCTTAACGTGTGCCTTGAAATATTTTCCGTTAAGCTGTACCGTGTCGATACCTATATGCAAAAGAATTTCCACACCGTCATTGTTTGAAATACCTATGGCGTGGTTTGTATCAAACAGATTATCCACTGTTCCGTCAACAGGTGAGAACAGCTTGCCTTCTGTAGGTTCTATGGCTATACCTTTGCCCAATACCTCACCGGCAAACGCTTCATCCTCGACCTCTGCCAGCGGCAGAACAGTTCCCGCCATATGCGCACCAAGTATCGTGAGCTTACCGCTGCCGCCGTTATCGGCTTTTTTCTCTTTTGAAACCACAGGTTCAGTAATATCGGCAAGCGTATCAGACTCGGGCAGTTCCATATAATTTTCAAGATTTGACTTTATAACAGACACCTTCGGTCCATAGATGACCTGTACGCCCTTGCCCTTGTGGAGTACTCCTGCCGCACCGCTTTGCCTGAGCGCATTTTCATCCACCTTTGTTTCGTCGATAACGGTAATACGCAGCCTTGTGGCACAGCAGTCAAGGTCGGATATATTTGCCTTACCGCCAAGACCCTTGAGAATAAGCGCACTGACATTATCCGAACTCCTGTTTGAATTTCTGGCATTTACATCCGCTCTTGTATACAGCCTTGTTTCCTCGTCATCATCTTCGCGTCCCGGGGTTTTATAGTTAAACTTTTTGATCATAAAGCTGAACAGGAAATAATAAAGCACAAAATATCCTATACCCACTATTACGATCCATATCCAATGAGATTTGGCATTTCCCTGAAGCACACCAAACAGAACCATATCTATAAGGCCGCCCGAGAAAGTCATTCCCACGCCTACACCGCATATATGCATAAGCATATACGAAAGACCTGCAAATATACAGTGTACCACATACATCATGGGTGCAACAAACAGGAATGTAAATTCAATAGGCTCGGTAATACCCGTCAGCATTGATGTAAGTGATGCCGAAATAAGCAGACCGCCGACAACTTTTTTCTTTTCGGGTCGTGCACATTTATACATAGCCAATGCAGCACCCGGAAGTCCAAATATCATAAACGGGAATTTACCCGACATAAATCTTGTAGCCGAAACAGAGAACACATCCGTAGACTTTGAAGCCAGTTCGGCAAAGAATATGTTTTGCGCTCCGCTGACAAGCTGTCCGTCTATCATTGCTTCACCGCCGACAGCAGTCTGCCAGAACGGCATATAAAATACATGATGGAGTCCGAACGGTATCAAAGCCCTCTCCATTATGCCATAGATCCACGTTCCGATATAACCCGAATTTTGAACAAGCGCGCCAAGCATTGCAATACCGTGCTGCACTATCGGCCACAGATAGAACATTATAATGCCGACAACAAGATATCCAAGGCTCGATATTATCGGTACAAACCTTGTTCCGCCAAAAAACGACAGCACCTGCGGAAGCTCTATCTTATAAAATCTATTATGCAGTGCGCCAACGCCAAGGCCGACGACAATACCGCCGAAAACGCCCATTTGCAGCGTAGTTATGCCAAGAACGGACGTTGTTGAGTTTTCCGCCATAGCTTCTACGCCGCCGTTTGCGGTTATCAACGCGCTTATTGCCGTATTCATTATCAAAAACGATACAGCGGCAGCCAGAGCAGCAACCTCTTTTTCCTTTTTTGCCATACCTATCGCAACGCCCATTGCAAAAAGCAAAGCAAGATTACTAAACACCGCACTTCCTGTCTGAGCCATAATATCAAGGATCAGATACGGCAGATTGCCCGGATGGATGACCGATGTCAGGTTATATGCTTCAAGTGTTGTTTCATTCGTGAACGAACTGCCCACACCAAGCAGCAGACCCGCGATAGGGAGCAACGCGATCGGAAGCATAAACGATCGTCCCACACGCTGCAATACTTCAAAAATCTTATCTTTCATATAAATCAAACCTCCTCTTAAAAAGCCAACGCCCTGCGGCGCATATGTCCCAAAATCCTCACTTTATACCCATACCCGGCATAAGTTTTGCCGGGTTCACGCTTTTTCCGTCCTTTTCAATGGTTACCGTGCTTGAAAATGTCTTTGCAAGCTTAACCAAAAGGCCTGCGGGTCTTGCGTGGATACCTGCTTCGTCCTTTCGTGTAAGAAAATGTTTTCATAATGTTACCTCCTCTTATATTTAATAAATTTTATAATGAACATCTTTTTTGCACGATGCACATAATGTTTTGAATCGGTCGTCGCCTTGTATTTGTGCGAAATCGGTTCATTTATCATAGATGCGGTGTAATTATCGGCACTCCGATGATGAGTTAGCCGTTTACGCCCTCAAATGTGCCTATACCCGTATCGACTTTTTCTTTAAGCTCCTTAACGGTCACGCTGCCGTAGTAATCGTCGAGTGTAAGCCCTTGAAGCAAGGATACCCGGAAAATAGTCTCCCTGTCGGCTGTAGTTTGCGGCTGTGTTACGGCTTGTGCCGCAGGCTGCGGTTCATACACAGAACCGTCCCCTGTATGACTACACTGCAAGACGCAAAATAATTTATATGACTCCAATATTTTTTAAACTTTCTAAATTCTTAGTTCTTCTTCTATCCGCTTCCAAAACAGCTTCATCAAATAAACTTGCGTTTTCGTAAACAGAATTTCTTGACCTAATTAAGAATTCGATATCATTGTGTAAATTATTAAAATGTTCCTCGTATGTTCCGCCGATTTTTTTTCCGAAAGTAATCGTTTTAATTCTGTCGATTCAGCTTTTAGAATTGAACTAAAATCATCATGATTATTTGATTTTATTAAAGCAAGTGAATCATTAAAAAACTTATCAGCACAAAAAAATGGACTGACATTTCTTAACAACTTTCTTAAATTAATATATGAATCCAAATCATAAATATCATTTAATGCTGGAATAAGTATTTCTTCTGTTTCGCCAATCGCAACTTCAATGCAATCATATATATTATATTCGTTATAATCGTAACCGAAACTACCACAGGAAGACTTTTTCCCGAAACGATAACTCCAATATGCAAAATCGTTACTAAACATTTTTAGTTTTTCACGAGAAATATCATCACAATATATGGAAAGAACTCCGGAATAAATCATAAAAGCCTTACATCCTTTTTTTATTGAAGGGTTTAATTGAAATGTAATATAAAAAACAAGCTCTTCATTGATTATTTTTAGAAAACCGTTTAACGAGTTGACATATTTAAAACCTTGCTGAATTAACTTGATACTAAAGCTTTTTTTTAAAGCTGTTTTAATTGTCATAATAGTATACTCCTTAAAAAGCCGGAACTGCTGCTAACCCAAAGGACTCTATTGCCTTTTCAAAGCACTCCATTGCAGTTGGAATGAGAATAGGTTCATCTGCTGTCAAACCAATCGAAATGTCATACAGGGGACGGTTCTCTGTATGATTTGGTCTGATCGTTTGTGTTTGTATAGCTTGTTACCCTGTTAAGGCTGTCATAAGTTCTTGTTATAGTGCCTTGACTGTCGGTAACGGTGAGCAGATTGTCGTTGGGGTCATAGGTATATGCCGTTGTGTGAAGACAGGAGTTAGACACCTGTCTTCACTCAAAATCCGCTTAAACAGCGGGCGGGACAGAGAAGCGTCCCCTGTCCTCTACTGACTTTGTGACTTATTGTCGCATAATTCTAGTTCAAAAACTAACTTATCAAAAGTAATATTGTCAGAATATACATCATTACAATAATACCTATATACGTTATTATTTTTTTCTAAAATCATACCGCAGTATGCCGTTTGCGAACGCCTACCTCCCCATTCCCCTTTTTTTTCATAAATATTGTAAACACTCAAAAAACCTTCTTCGGAATAACATTGTATTTCTACTTCATAGGGACAAGTATCTGCCCATAATTCAAATATTTTACTTTTGATGTTGTTTATAATTATTTCTCCGTTACCAACGTCAATGGCAAGACGTATTCCCTGTAGATTATTCGAATTTGTTTTCAGAAACCTGACAATAATGTTTTGTTCCGATTTTATCTTTAATACATCCCATAAAATAATTGGCTGCTTAGTGTCTTTGAAATTCTTATTATAAATTCTTTCTTTTCCAAAAGAATCTGGCAGTTTTTTATTCATTTAATTCCTTCCCGGTTTTGGCCCATTATAAAATCTATACTTATCTGTTGCTGCATGTTCCCATGGCCATAATGGTTCTAAATTTTCTCTGCAATGTGGATTAGCTATTTTTCTTCCGCCCTTATGGTGAATCTCCATAGGAACATCAATTTCAGTATATCTAGGAGGTCTACCGTTTCGCATATATTCCAAATCAATTTCAGTATATTCCGCGGCATTATAATAAGCTTCGTTTTTCCAAGAACGTTGCCTTACCGTGCTCCATGATGGTTTATTACCTTTGTATGTTACTTGATCAACGGGGTCGCCTACTTTCCATCTTTTGTTTTTTAAGTTTCCTACAGCACCAGTTTCATCACTAATTAATTCACCAAAACTCTTACCGCTAATCTTATAAGTACCAAATTCAACGAACTTTACTGTACTAGGCGAGACAGAGAACCGTCCCCCGTCCTGTACAAACAGCGGGCGGGACAGAGAACCGCCCCCTGTCCTCTATATCCTTTAGTAAGTTAATCAAGATATTCTCCTACTAAATATTCTCTTTCATTCTCATCGATTATTCTTATAAATTCAATTCCAACTTTGTTAGGATTATCGACATCTATTAAGTTAGCGTAAAAGGACAATTGAAATGTTTTATTATTATCCGTTTTTATTTGTCTAAACTTCACATTAACATGATGTTGAATGCATGTGCCTTGCCTATAACTATCACCTTCTCTTGTACTTTGTGTATAATCAGAATAAGAAACAACATATCCATTAATAAAATTAAACATATTTGGTATCTCAACGGATAAATCGTGTGACTTCTTGATGTCGTCACAAAATAAAGCATTCATTTTTTCAATATCTTTTGATTTTAGAGATTCTATAAAATCTTCACACAACTGCTCATATTTGATTTCTGCAGATCCTTTCTTAGTATTATTAGGAGATACAGACACCTCAATACATCCTGATAATATTATAGTAACAGCACATATAATAATAAAAATAAACTTACGCATTCCAAATCACCCAAATTGACCCAACCCCATATTTTTTAGTCTTTAAACTTAACATTATTCTACCATACCTTTAATTAAATTTCAATCTTAAATTTGTAATTTTACCATTTCCCGAAATGATATATTCGTTTTTCTTGCAGCAAAAGGGATCAAGCTGCATCGTTATAATATTCTTCCGGGGTTTTGTAACCGTTCGCTTCGTGTATACGTTTCCTGTTATAAAATATCCAAATATACTCAAATACCGCTTTTTTAGCCTCCTCTCGTGTTTTAAAATGTTGTTCGTTCAGCCATTCCTGTTTGAGTTTGCCCCAAAAGCTTTCCATTGGAGCATTGTCAAGTGTCGATAACGAGTTTCTTTGTCATACGAGCACCCGTAGCCGCACCGACTATCTTATCGCCGCAAAGATCCATAACCGCCGCAAGATAAAGCCAGCCCTCATCGGTTGGGATATATGTAATATCGCTTACCATTTTGGAGTTTGGCTTTAATGCTTCAAAATCTCTGTTTAATACATTTGGGGCAACGGGAAGATCATGTTTTGAATTGGTCGTTGCCTTGTATTTGCGTGATATGATCAACCGCAAAGATAAATGCGGACAATTGCACAGCAATTGGCTTTTGGCGCAGCCAAAAGTTGTGAACTTCGATATAATTCCCGGTTCTTTCATAACATTTTCCGCAACTTTCACTATCTGAAATTTAGAGCGATCATCATACATAAACCGAAATCTTATTGCTTTTGGTTCTGTGCAAAGATGGCTGCCGCAAATAATAAAATCGAGGATGTCACTATTAAGAAGCTTACAAAAAATTCACCCTCGGTCCGTGCTATGTTTGAGGAGCTTAAGACAAAAGAGTGAGTTTTGATTTGAAATTTAGATAAGTGATTTATCCCGCTCTTTGCATAAGTTATCAAAACCTTTCAAAAGGCGGGTTTCATCATATTTTGATAAACTGTTTTTTGTACGGAGACAGAGAGAGCCCCCTGTCTCCGATCAATGTTCGCCAAAGCTGTTAAAAAACTTTTTTGTTTTTCCGCAGGCTGCCTAACATTCTGTAAAATGTATGCTCCTTACAGCCTATAGAAGCAATTGCTTCAGCGCGTGTGATCTCGCGTTTTCTGTAACGTGTATAAATATCGATATAATTGTCGGGATCGTATATCCTTGGCCTGCCAAAGCGCACGCCCTTTGCTTTGGCTGCCGCAATTCCCTCCGACTGCCGCAGACGGATATTTTCCCTCTCGTTTTGTGCCACAAAAGAAAGCAGCTGCAAAACCATATCGCTTATAAGCGTACCTATAAGATCTTTGTTTACGGCAGTATTAAGCAGGGGGATATCCAAAACCACGATATCGGCGCCTATATCCTTTGTGATATGCCGCCATTGTTCTATTATTTCAACGTAATTTCGGCCAAGCCTGTCGATACTTTTAACTACCAGAATACGGCCCTTTTTTAATCTTTTCAGCATACGCTTGTAATTACGGCGCTCAAAATCCTTGCCGCTTTGCTTATCGGTATAAATACGGTTTTTTGATACTCCGTACTCCGTCAGGGCGATAAGCTGCCGGTCTTCGTTTTGCTCTCGTGTAGATACCCGCGCATAGCCAATGTAATTGTTATTCATATTAATTGCTCCTTTCTGCCCGAAATGTCGGGATACTGTATTGCACCTTAATTTTACAATAAGAATACAGATAAGGAGTAATTTTTTATTTTTAACAAACTAAGGAAGTCCCCCGCTTCTAAAGCGGGGGACTTCCTTAGTTGGTTAAATAACAAATTCGATATCGGGGATATGCTTCATATTGAATATTTCAAAGACCTTATCCCTTATAAGCAGAAAATCGTCGCTGGTACGCTCCCTTTGGTATCTTGGCAGGTGTACGTCCACTATGCTTTTTATCCGTCCGGGGTGCGCGGCCATTACCACTATACGGTCGGCAAGGAATATTGCCTCCTCTATATCGTGCGTTACAAAGATCACCGTTTTATTTTCCTTTTTGGATATCGCAAGTATATCGTCCTGGAGCTTCATTCTTGTTATGGCATCAAGCGCGCCGAAGGGCTCGTCCATAAAAATAATATCGGGGTCCACCGCAAGCGCCCTTGCTATTGCCACCCTTTGCTGCATACCGCCAGAAAGACGTCGGGGGTGTGCATTTTTAAAGCCCGAAAGGCCGACCAGCTCAATATATTTTTCGGCTGTTTTGGCGCGTTCTTCCTTTGACAGCTTTTTCGGTTCAAGCCCCAGCTCCACATTTTTTTGTACTGTTCTCCAGGGCAAAAGACCGTAATTCTGAAAAATCGTAACATTTTTGACCGACGGCTCCTTTACCTCTTTGCCGTCAATTTTTATGCTGCCCTCCGTTATCATGTCAAAGCCTGCCATAGCATTAAGCAGCGTGCTTTTGCCGCAGCCCGAGGGTCCCAAAAGGCAGATAAACTCGCCCTTGTCGATTGAAAGGTTTATATTGTCAAGCACGCGCAGCTCCTCGCCGCCGTCTTTAAAGGTCTTGCCTGCGTTTGTTATCTCTATGTACATTATTTATCCGCACCTCCCCAAAGCCTCATAACATAGCCCTCTATCAGCTTAAGAAGGCTGTCAAGTATAAGACCTATAAGACCTATCACTATTATTGCCGCAAGCAGGGTGTCGGCTCTTAAATTGTTTCTTGCATCTATTATCAAATATCCCAGCCCCGATTGTGAGCCGACCATTTCACCTGCCACCAGAAATACCCACGCCGTACCCAGCGCAAGGTGTATGCTGTTTGCTATCTGCGGAAAGGCCGCAGGGAAAACTATTTTCCAGAAAATCTCGGGCTTTTTGATGCCGAAATTCTTTGCGACCTTTAAATATATGGGGTCTATATTTCCGACAGCCGATACCGTTGATAAAAGCACCGGGAAAAATGCCGCAATAAAAATTATGACTATGGCAGGCACATCGCCTATGCCAAACCACAAAACTATAAACGGCATCCACGCCATAGGCGATATAGGCCTTAACAGCTGTACAACGGGATTTATATATTTGAATATCCCCTTGAACCAGCCCAGCACCAGCCCAAGCAGCACCGCGGTTATTACCGAGCTTATATATCCTGCGGCAAAGCGGTACATACTTGTGCCTATATTAATAAATATATATCCGTTTTCCACCATTTCGACAAGTGCCTGCCAGGCCTTTAGCGGCGAGGGGAAAAGTGCATCCCCGAAGTCGCTTGTCATATATAAAACCTGCCAAATCAGTATGAAAATAGCAAATGATACAATAATATTTTTTAACGATAATAATTTCTTCATTTTTTACACCTTATCAAAAATCATTTTTGACAAAATCCTCATAAGCGGGGGGATTTTCCGATAAGCCGTATTTCTTGACCTTTTCGGTCAGGCTGTCGTATATCTCCTTGGTAATATCAAGGTCGCTGTAGGATATCCATTTAAGCGAAACATCAAGCACATCCTCGTCCTGTCCCAGATATTCCTTTGCCGTTTCCTTTGCCTTTTCCGCGTCAAGGCTGTTGCCTGCCGCCTTGTAGCGCTCCGTAAATTCTTTTGCCGTTTCGGGTCGTGACTCGATAAATTTATCCGTCAATACAAGTCCGCAGCAAAGCGAATCCGCCCAAAGCTCCTCCGAGGTGTAAAGCACCTTTCCCACATCAAGTGAAACGGCCTTTGCACCAAAGGGCTCGGCAACGCAGTAGCCGTCTATCTGTCCGCCTGCAAGCGCCGAGGGCATTTCCGTGGGCGCAAGCTCGGTGATATTAAGGTCGTCAACGGTAAGACCGCCCTTTTCAAGCGCAAGATTAAGTAAAATATTATGCGAGGACTGTCTGTGAGGTATTGCAAAGGTTTTGCCCTTAAGCTCCTCAATGCTGTTTATATCCTTTGATACTATGATAACATTGCCGTCCCTGTGGCCGAGCGCCGCCGCCTTAAGGCCTATGCCCTGTTCCTTGGCTTTCATAGCAAGCTCGATAAGCACCGATGCGCCGTCCACATTTCCGCTGTTAAGTGCATCCGTAAGCTCTGCCCAGGAGCCGTATTTCACAAGCTCTATTTTAAGACCGTCCTCGGCCTCCAGCTCCTTTGCCTCTTCAAGCACGGCAAGTGCGTGCGTTATGGGAAGATACGCTATTTTGACCGTTTCCGCCTCTGTCTGCTGTGCCGTGTCGGGTGCCGCGCCGTCGGACGTGCCTTCGGTGTTTGCGCAGGCAGCGGCGGATAACGCCGTTATGCCTGCAAGTAAAAGTGTAATAATTCTCTTTTTCATTTTTATAACTCTCCTTTATTTATCCCAGCCAAGGGCCTTTCTCTTGGCTTTCATATCTTCTATTATTTTATATCCCAGTGCCATTGGGTCTACATCCACATACATTTTTGAGCCGAGCAGCTCTTCCGTGCCGTGCTTTAAAAATTCTATAACATTTTTTGAGCCGTGTATCGGCGCCTCAACACAGTGATACGAGCTTACGCCCATAAGTCTGAAGCCGAGGGCGGCATCTATGCCTTTTTCGTTTCCCCATTCGGGCGATGCAAAGGCAAAGGGCATTTCGTATATCTTATGTCCCGCCGCAGTTGCCGTACCCGCAAAAATGCCCGATGAGCGTGTATTGTCGATACATTCGCCAACATGCCATACCGGCGGAAGGTCGGGGGACAAAAATTCCTTAAGGCCCTCGCCCGCCTTTTCTGCCGCGGCCTTGCTGCAAAGCCCCATTTTCATAAGCGGGAACGATGCACAGCCGTTTGAAAGTATAAGCACATTGTTTTTGATAAGCACCTCGGCAACATCAAGCGTTGCTTTTTCGTAAAGCACCTTTGGATTGCTGCAGCCTACCATATTTACTATGCCGAGTATTTTTCCGCTTTTAAGTGCGTCCGCAATAGGCTGCATACCGCCGAAGCGCTTGTGTACATATTCTACCGAAAAGCCCACCTCGGCCTCCACCTCGTAGGGCGGGATATAAACGGGTATGCCCTTTCTTTCGGCAAAGCTTTCTATCGCCCTTGTAACTATTTTTTCTGCAAGCGCCTTTGTTTCACCTATATTTGAATGATGATGGTCGTATTCGTAACGCTCGGCACCGGGCAGACGCGCGGATTCGCTTGTTGTTACAACAACTGTTTTAAAGCACTTTGCCACCTCCATTATAGAGGGGAAAACATCCTGAACATCGGCCACCCAAAGGTCAAGCGCGCCCGTGCCCAAAACCAGCTCCGCCGAAACGGCATTTGAAAGCGGAATAACGCCGCCGTAGCGGTACATGGCCGCAAGCCCCGAGCAGCAAATGCCGTAAAATCTTATTCCCTTTGCGCCCTTGGACTCGGCAAGCTTGATAAAGCGTTCCTCCTGTCCTGTTTTTACTATCTGACTTACAAGCGTTGGCAGGTGTCCGTGAACGGCAATATTGACATAGCCCTTTTTAAGAGCGCCTATATTTACCTTAGATGTTACCCTGTCGCCTACGCCGAAAAGGCAGTCCGTTGCGATGGATGTACCCACAACGCCCGAAAACGTAAACGCAAGGCCGCAGCGAAGAAATTGCTGCATTATGCTGCGCCAGTCTCCGTCGGTCGATTGTCCCGTTTTGTGGTAGGCCTCAAAAACCTCGTGATAGGCACTTATGGGCAAAATATCAAGGTTTTTCCAAACCTCCTGCCTTTCGGGCGGCGCACAGGCCTTTATTGTCTTGTACTCGTCGGGTACCGTTCTTGACATATCCTCAAGCAGTACATCGGCAAGGTCCGAGGCTATCCTTTTAAGGCTTCTGCGCTTGGTCTTAATGCCAAAGGCCTTTGCGGTATCTATTATTTTCTGCTTGCCCAGAATGGGGATATCGAGCTTTCCCTCTGCCGCCCACTTAAGCGAAAGAATTACCTCGCGGCTGTGCATACCGTGCTGTGCCGCACCTGCCGCAGCGCCCCTTAAAAGATTTCTTGCAACTATAAGGTCGGCATCCGCTCCGCAGACACCCTTTGGGCTTTTTGCGGTAACCTTGCAAGGCCCCATATTGCATATTTTGCAACAGACACCCGAAAGACCGAAGCTGCACTGGGGCTTTTGCCTGTCAAAACGGTCAAAGGCCGTATCAATGCCTATTTGCTCCGCCCTTAAAAGCAGCTCCCTTACGGCAGGGTCGGGGGTCTGGTCTATAACATCCTGCTTTGACGGAAAGGTCTTTTTGTATTCCGCCACCGCGTTCATATAATCGCGTATAAATGTTTGCTCGTCGCCGTCATCCTCGTGGTCGGATTTTAAGGTTACCGTGGGTATGCCGTGCTTGTCAAAGCCTATAAGATTTCTGTGGCTGTGTATATGCTCGTGTCCCGAGCCGTGACAGTACTCATGCTCGTGCTCGTGTTCGTTTTTCCTGCTCATATTTTTCCCTCCGTGATATTTATATCGGCTTTTGTGATATCCCTACTTGGTAAATAGGGATATTGCACAAAAAAATTATTTGACTTGACATAATTATACTAAATGAGTAGGAAATTGTAAAGTATAAAAAGCTGATATTTGGTTATAGGTAAAAGTTATAACCGAATATCAGCAGCAAGTGGCTTGAAAGATAAAAATAAAAGCCGCTTATTCGGCGGCTCTTACATTTAAGCTGATAACGGGAGTCGAACCCGTGACCTCATCACTACCAATGATGCGCTCTACCTCCTGAGCTATATCAGCAAATCAACAACAGCATTATTATACCCTATACCCGGGGGTGTTGTCAATCTTTTTTTTAAAATTATCAAATTTTATTTTTTTAAAGTGCTTTGCCGTATGCCTTAAGCTCGTTAACATATATTGCCGCTATCGGGGAAAGAGAACTGCCCTTTCGTTTTATATAACCTATGGTCATTTTTTCGCTTTCCGCAAGTGGAACGGCGCAGTAATCGCTGCCGTTAAGCTCGGCGCATATTATGCCCGAGCAAAGGGTGTATCCGTTAAGGCCTATCATTAAATTAAGCATGGTCGCGCGGTCGTTTGCCCTTATGATACGCTTGTATTCGCAGGCGCTTTTTACCTCCTCCGCAAGGTAAAAGCTGTTGTTTTTGCCCTGCTCAAAGGCAAGACAGGGATAGTCCTGCAGCTCGTCAAAGGTTATTTTTTCCTTGCCTGCAAGCGGATGCCCCGACCAAAGATAAACATAAGTATCGCAGTCAAAAAGCGGGGTAAATTCAAGGCTGTTCTCGTTTAAAAGCTTTGATATTACCTGACGGTTAAAATCGCTTATATAAATAACGCCAAGCTCGCTTTTAAAATTTTTTACATTATCTATTACCTCGTGTGTGCGGGTCTCGTGTACGGCAAATTCGTACTCCTCCATGCCCTCTTGTTTTACGGTCTCCACAAAAGCCTTGACCGCAAAGGAATAGTGCTGCATAGAAACGCTGAAATGCTTTTTGCTTTGCTTTCCAGTGTATCTGTCCTCAAGCAGGCTGTATTGCTGACATACCTGTCTGGCGTAGCCCAAAAATTCCTCGCCCTCCGGCGTGATGGTTATGCCGCGGTTTGAGCGCAAAAATATATCCAGCTCCAATTCGCTCTCAAGCTCGCGTATAGTGCCGGAAAGACTCGGCTGTGATATAAAAAGGCGTTTTGCGGCCTCGTTCATGGAGCCGCTGTCGGCTATTGCAATGGCATATTTAAGCTGCTGAAGTGTCATAAATCTTTCCCCTTGTTTCTGAAATGTTCTATCATTGTATTGGTAAGGCTTATAAGTGACTGCGTGGCGGGAATATCGCCGCGGCTGAACCATGTGGCCTCGGAAAGCTCGGTTTTGTCTATGGTCGGCACGTCGTTTCCGTCAAGCTCGCAAAAAAAGCCGACCAAAAGTGTGTCGCTGAAAGACCACGGCTGGTTTTTGAAATATCTAATATTTTTGACCTTAAGGCCTACTTCCTCCATTACCTCGCGGCGCACGGTATCTTCAAGCGTTTCGCCTATTTCGTTATAGCCGGCTATAAGCGAATAGCGTTTGTACGGGCTGTGGTTTTTGTTGTATTTTGTAAGCATTATGCGGTCGCCGTCTGTCAGGGCCACTATAACACAGGGGGAGATATGCGGATATACGGTTTTTTCGCAGCTTGGACAAACAAGCGAACGCTCCGCCTTGCCTCGCTTTAATTTGCTGCCGCAGCGCGGGCAAAACCTGTTTTCGCTGTACCATCTGTGCAGCTGTATGGCGGTTATGCCGGCAAAGGCTTTCCAACGCGGCGCGGCGGTGCGAAAATATTCGGGCTTTACAAATTCCCTGCCCTCAAACTGTATGCCCTTTTCCGCCTCGGCCATAAAAATATTGGTTTCGTCTATTCTAAAAAGAAATACCGGTTCAAAATTTAAGTTAAAACCTCCTGCGGCCGGAAACCACGTCCTGCCGTTTTCCTCACGCACAAGCACGGTGTTTCCCTGAAATATCAACAGTATGTCGTCCGTGGCGGGGGCGCAGGGCGCAAATTCAACGTGGTATTTATGCGGCGAAATATCCTGTATCATATCGTGTTCCTCCTTAAATTACCGTATTTTATATAAGCTCATCTTTAAAAATCCCCTGTTTTTGGGCCTAAAAGCAATTTTTATAGGTATCCGTAGGGGGAGTTTCCAAAATCTTTAAAGCTTGCAATAAATTGATTATAACATATTTTTGATAAATTATCAATAGCGGAAACTTTTGACTTTATTCGTTTTTGCCGCGAAAGCAAAGCCTGCCTGTTAAGCCTTAAATTTTGAAAAAAACAGTTTTTTTTATTTAATTGTTGACAAAACCCCGATAAAATAATATCATTATAGTGAGTGTTTATGCATTTTTCAAACATTAAAATATTGCTTATACGAAGGGAGTAATCATAAATGAAAAGAAAATTGTTAATGATCGCGGCTGTGATGCTTACGGCTGCCGTGGCGCTTACCGGCTGCGGCGCTCAAGGTCAGGGCTCGGGGGATGGAACGGAGCAGACAACGGAGGCTTTTGAAGCATCGGCTGAAAGCGCTGCGTCGGGCGAGGCCGAGACACAGTCGGAGGAACAGCCGCCATTGACGGAAAAGCAAAAGGAATTATATAAGCCCGTGGCAGAGCTTCCGCAGCTTGACAAAGATATGCCCGAAAAAGGCGAAACGGTTGCAACGCTGCATACCACAAAGGGCGATATAAGCGTGCGCTTTTTCCCACAGTATGCGCCAAAGGCCGTTGAAAACTTTATAACACACGCAAAGGACGGCTACTATAACGGGGTTATTTTTCACCGCGTTATCAAGGACTTTATGATACAGGGCGGCGACCCGCTCGGCACAGGCACCGGCGGAGAGAGCATCTGGGGAACACCCTTTGAAAATGAGGTAACATTTAACTTAAGAAGCTTCCGCGGCGCGCTTTGTATGGCAAATGCCGGCCCCGACACAAACGGCAGTCAATTTTATATAGTACAGAATAAGGATATCGGCGACGATGCCAAATCGCAGCTTGAGCAGTTAAGGACAATGAAGGATAAGGTAGCATTCGAGCATCCCGAGGTCACACTTACCTACGGCGATATTTACCCCGATGCCGTATTGGACGAGTATATCAATAACGGCGGCTATCCGTCGCTTGACGGTAGCTATACTATCTTTGGACAGGTGTATGCAGGCATGGAGACGGTCGATGCTATTGCGGAGGTCGAGACCAATTCCAGCGATAAGCCGCTTGAAGATGTGGTGATCAATTCTATTGACGTTACCGAATATTAAAAATGAAAGGTAGAAAAAATATGAGAAGGTATATCTTTATCGCTGCGGCCCTGCTTGCACTTACGGGCTGCGGCAAAAATAATGAGGAGCCGGAGACGGAGATGACCGTGGCTGCGGTAGTCGAAACACAAACCGAGGGCACTACGGAGGATATTCCCGAGGTATTCAAGCCCGATACGGCCGATGTGCGTACATATTGCGTGTCTCTTGATGCCGCCCGCAACGAAATAATTGCAAATTATAAGGATAAAATACCGGAAAAATTATCATCAACTTTTGATGCAAACAGCGACGTGCTTGACGAATGTATAAATAAGGCTGCGGGAGATCTGTCTCCGGAAGAGGCGGAACAGCTGTTTAACGAAATGAAAAAGCTGGAGATATTTTTCTGTGATACTATGGCCAAGGAAGTGGGCGCAGGCAAGGAAATACAAAAGGTAGCAAAGCTTGCCACAAAGGGCGCGGATTATTATTTTGAAAAAATAAGGGAGCAGCAGTCCGAGTCAACGACCGAGACCGCAACGGGCGAGACCGAAACAAAGAAGAAGGATACAAAAAACAAGAAAGAAAAAACCGAAGAGAAAACAAGCGAAGAAAGTACTGAAAACGCCGAAAACGCCGGTTAATGAGCAATTAAAGGGGAGGGTTTAAATGGGATTATTTGATTTATTTAAAAAAAAGAATAATGACCCGGGTGAAAAGCTTGAAGTAAAGCCGCTTTATTACTGGGAGGAAAGATCTTATATGCAGATAGTGCCGTCAAGCAACGAATATTTGCTTGACGACGGATTGCTTGACAGAATAAGCGGCATAGAGGGACTTTCGGTAAAAAGCTTTATGATGCCTGCGGGAGAACTGTCGGGCACGCTTGAGGTGGAATATGCTCAAAAAAATTATGAAATAAGCTTCTTTTGGACAAGCTTTAACCTGCCGCAGATGTATCAGCATCAAAATCAGTTTTTTACCGAGGATGAGATGGATGCATTGAAAAAGGCAAATAAGGCGCTTGTGTACCATACAAAATTTGGCGATGCGCCAAAAGAGGCGTATCATTTGCAGCTTAAGCTGGCGTGCGCCATGGTGCCGGATCTTATGGGTCTTGTGGATGAAAGCGCGGAAAAGCTTATGTGTCCGCGCTGGGTAAAAATGGCGGCGCGCTCTTATGTGCTGCCTGCCAATGACTCTATGTATACCGTACAGGCCATAAGCTCAAAGGAAAACGATGTATGGCTGCATACGCACGGACTTGCGCGCTGCGGCGTGACAGAGCTTGAAATAATGAACTCGGACAAGGATAATTACAACAACCATTATTATGTTATATCGACCCTTGCGGGCAGGCTGCTTGACGGCGTTGAGGACGGCGAGCCGATATTGATAGGCAGGTTTTCAAACGGTGAGCCGATACTTGTATCTCCGGTCATGTGGAACGAGGGTATTTTAAAATACAAAAAAAGCGCACTCGGCGGCCCTGCGGACAGAAAGGATGGCCACAACAGCAAAACCTCGCTTGTTTTTATAAGCGATGAAAACGGAAAATTAAGCCCTGTTTCGCAATATAACGGCATACTGGCACAAAATCCGCTGTTTTTTATAAGCAACGAGGAAACAAAACGTATGAGCATGCTTGCGCGCGAAAGGTTTGAATATCTTAAAACGGCCGCCGTACAGGAGGAAACAAGTGCGCTTGTAAAGGTGGCACTGCCTACGGCAAGCGGCGAGTCGCCGGAGCATATATGGTTTGAGCTTAAGCAATTAACGGAAAACGGATTTCGTGCGGTGCTTACGCAGGAGCCCTATGATGTGCCCGATATGCACGAGGGCGACGAGGGAGAGTATACGATAAACGATGTGACGGACTGGATAGTATTCAGCAAAAAATACGGACGTGTCACACCGGAAACGGCATATTTGATAGAATAATTGGGTATTGAAAGGCAACAAAGTTTTGATAAGTAAAAAAAGTGCGGTTTATTTGATCTGTTTGTTTGGTGTTATGGCTGCCATATTTGGGTTTTCGTCGCAAAAAAACGATGATTCGCAGACCCTCAGCCATGCTATATCTGACAGGGTGGAAAGCGTTATTGAAAAAAACTCCACACAGACCTTTGAAACCGAAGAAGCAAGGACAGAATATTTTAAAAAATTAAAGGATACGCTTAATACCGCCGTGCGGAAAAATGCTCATGCTTTTTTGTTTGCGGCGTTCGGGCTGTTTGCCTTTCTTCTTTTTGTGCAGGAGGGGCGCTGTGATTATGCGGCGGCGATATATACGCTGCTTTTCGGGATGCTGTATGCTTCCTCGGACGAGCTGCATCAGCGCTTTGTCGAGGCGCGCAACGGCCAGTTTCAGGATGTCTGCATCGATGTTTTCGGTGTGGCGGCCGTATTGATATTGATATTTTTTATCAGAACCGCAAGGCAGAAAAGACATTGTAAGGACGGCACAAAAATATGAGGATAACTATAGCCTGCGTTGGCAGAATAAAGGAAAAATTTTATACACAGGCGATAGAGGAGTATTTAAAGCGCTTGAGCGCCTATGCCAATGTTGATATTTTTCAGGTAGAGGACGAAAAGGCGCCGGAAAGCCTGAGCCCTGCGCAGGAAAAGCAAATAAAAGACAAGGAAGCGTCAAGGCTTTTAAAGGGGCTTAAGGGCTATGTGATAGCGCTTGATATAGGCGGAAAAATGCTTGATAGCGTGGAATTGAGCGATTTTATCGAAAACACGCTTTCACGCGGCGCAAGCCATTTGACCTTTGTTATAGGCGGGTCCCTGGGGCTTGGTGAGGAGGTGCTTAAACGCGCCGATTATAGATTGAGCTTTTCAAAAATGACCTTTCCGCACCAGCTTATGCGCGTTATACTGCTTGAACAGCTGTACCGCAGCCAAAGAATAAGCCATAATCAGCCATATCATAAATAATGCTGCCGCCCGGCTTGCGCGGCCCTGTCCCGTACAGAACGACGGACAGGCCGAAGCAAGCCGGGCTTTTTTGCGCCAAACGGTATTTGTATGGGTGTACGGACCGATGTGCGGCTTTTGCCGCGAAATGTCTTTTACATCAAATTTTTACAATAATGTCTTGTAATTTTTGTTAATTGGATGTATAATATATATTAATATTAACGAATCAGGACAGCAGACCCCAAGAAATATTGATGCTGTAAAAATAAAAACAGAGGTGATAAGAAAATGGGATATCCGGATAAACCCAAGGACAAACCCAAACATAATGAAGCAGGGGCCTTTACCCGTGAGTGGCGCAGGATAGAAAAGCGGGATACGGGTCTTATTGCCGCATACCTTTTGTATATGGGCTACGACGGCGTTGTTATAATGGGCTATAACGAAATGGTAAAACAATTTATTGATGCCGTTTACGGTACCGGTGTCAATATAGTTATTGAAATATCGGATGACGAGTTCTGCAATGAGACCCGCGTGCCGGTCACAAAAGCGTTGAGCGAATCGCTTCAGATATGCAAAAATGCAAAGCTTGTGCTTGAAACGAATGTATCCATGTATAAGCTGCGCAGGGCGACATATGACAGATATACACTTGAAAGCTGTATGCTTTCGGACCTTCTTAAAAGAGTAAACGAAAGCGAGATATTTGATTGGTTTGTAAATGATTATTCTTATTATGACGAAATGTTTGACGAATTTATCGATATTGTCGATATGCGTTACAAATCAATACTCGTATACGGCAACGGTCAGCTTGCACGCAAGGTACACAGCGCGCTTGCGGCAAAGTGCGGGGCGGAGAATACTGCGCTTATAACGCAAAAACAAATAAAGCTTTCCGATGCGGGCAGGGCTATGATAATAAAGGCGCCGCTTGATAAAAAGTTTGACGCCATACTTTATTTTGGTATCGTGCAGGAGATAAATGTATCGCAGGACGGATTAAAGGTCGATGCAATAAATCATAACTCCATTTGCGCCGAGCTTGCAATGAGCTATGACCTTGCGGTAAATGTGCTTCCCGTTTTAAAGGCGGGCGGCGTTAAGGTATTTACCTATCTTTATCCCGAGATATTCACCCTTAATTTTATGCTTAAGGCAAGGGGTCTTGATACGTTTAAGCGCACCCCGTTCCTGCATATGATGGTAAAGGACAAAAAATACGACCTTGATATAAGAAAATTCTTCTGCGAGCTTTACTCGCCCGAGTATGTCGAGGGTATACTTACCCGTCCGCAGGCTGTCGAGGTCAACGGCGTAAGAAAATATGCGGATTTCCACACGGACTTTTACAATACGGTAAACGGCTGCCGTATGACCACAAATGTGCCCGAGCATCCTATACACACCATACATTTCTTTGGAAAATGTGTTGCTATGGGTCGTTTTGTAGAGGATAAATATACTATCCCCAGCCAGCTGCAGCGTTATATAAATATCGGTTTTGACCAGTATCAGGTAATAAATTACGGTGTTGAGGCGGATACCGCCATAAATAAAAAGCTGCGCAATATAAAGGTGCGTGACGGCGATATAGTTATAATCCTCTACCGCCATTACGAGGTATACCGCAAAAAGGGCATAGAGGTAAACTATCTGCTTGATCTTATTATGAACCTTACGCGCGAAAAGAGAGAGTATTTCCTTGATTCTCCCGAGCATTTCAATCACGTTGTAAACAACAAGATAGCAGAATATATTTATATGAGCATAGAGGACGAGCTGCGCGACGACTACGAGGAAAGCGACCACTATTTCTCAATGTCCGACGGCACAGCGCCCGACCTTGCGCCCCCCTATCCCGAGCTTGCGGAGTTTATCGAAAAGCTTAAAAAGCACCGCGTAAAGACCACATCGGAAAAGATAGGCGCAATAGTTATGAACTGCAACCCGTTCACCTTGGGTCACAGGTATCTTATAGAGACTGCGGCAAAGCAGGTTGAGCAGCTTTATGTCTTTGTTGTTGAGGAGGATAAGTCCATATTCAGCTTTAAGGACCGCTTTATGCTTGTTCAGCAGGGTACGGCGCACCTTTCAAATGTTACGGTGCTGCCAAGCGGTAACTTTATGATATCCACGCTGACCTTCCCCGAGTACTTTAACAAGGATAATGTCGGCTCGGCAACCATAGACCCGTCAAACGACGTTGAGCTGTTTGCAAACTATATTGCCCCCGCCCTTGGCATAAAGATACGTTTTGCGGGCGAGGAGCCTTTGGATATGGTAACAAGACAGTACAACGAGACCATGAAGCGCATACTGCCTGCCTGTGGTATGGAATTCAGGGTAATACCGCGTCTTGAAAGCGGCGGCGAGGTAATAAGCGCCAGCCGTGTGCGCCGCTGCCTTGAGAAAAAAGACTTTGCGACCATAAGCCGCATAGTTCCGGAAACCACATTGCAGTATCTTATCAGTCGATTTAGCTGAAATATCCGGCCGTGACCGATTTAAAAAAAGGTATTTTTTATGAGAAAATTATTACGCACAACAACTGCATTGCTTATTATTTTTACGCTGCTGTTATGCGGCTGTGCTTCGGGCGGAAAAGCTGCGGACACATCGTCATCGGGCGAGGTGTACGGCTTTGAACCCGTTACAGAGATAAAACAGGGACAAAAAAATATATATGTTATACTAAAGGTAATGACAAGCCAATACTGGCAGGATATTGTAAAAGGCATTGCGGAAGCGGGCAAGGAGCTTGACTGTAATGTCTATGTAGGCGGTCCTGCCGGCGAGGGCGATTGGGAGGGCCAGGAAAAGCTTATTGACGAGGCCGTGAACGAGCATAAGGCCGATGCGTTTGTTATTGCCCCCGCAAACTCGTCCATGCTTATTGATAAGATAAGCGGTATATATAAAAGCGGCACTCCGGTCGTGCTTGTGGACACGATAATAAACAGCGAGGATTTTGACACCTGCTTTATGACCGATAATCTTCAGGCGGGCGAATATGCTGCGAAGGAAATGCTGCGGCACCTTACCGAAAGCGGCCTGTCCAAGGAGGAGCCCGCATCCATAGCGATGCAGATAGGCTCCACATCGTCCCAGACCATTATTGACCGAATTGCGGGCTTTAACCAATATTGGGCAGTAAATGCGCCCGGCAACTGGAAAGTTTTGGATGAGGTAAAGATAAATGACGGCGATAAGCAAAAGGCAAAACAAAACTGCATAGACTTTCTTGAAGCTTATCCCGATATAAAGGGCTTTTTCGGCTGCAATAACAGCTCTACGGTGGGCTTTGTAAACGGCATAAAGGAAAAAAACAGAAACGATCTTGTACTGGTAGGCTTTGATTATGCGGACGAAACGGCGGAGCTTGTCGCATCCGACGAATACAGGGCGGCCACGATGGTGCAAAATCAATACGACATGGGATACAAAGGCCTTAAAGAGGCTGTCGATGCCGCAAACGGCATAAGATCGGAATATAAATTTGTAGATACCGGTATCGTTGTTATAAACCGGGATAATTACAAGCAATATGAGGCGGAGGTGAAGAATAGATGAACCGCGCCCGAAAACATACACCTTCGCAGCTGATAATAATTTACATAACCTTTTGCGTGGTCGTGCTTATGACGGTCACGCTGTCGCTCAACCGCTTTTTGCAGCGCAGCATGAGCACGCAGACAAACAATATTTTAAGCCTTATGGCCGAAAAGGTAAACACCTCATTCGGCATGATGGTAAACTATGTTACCGAGGCGGCGGAGATCATTTCCGCGGATAAGCACTGTAACCTTGCTGACCGCTACGAGCAGCTGCAGCGTGCCACAGCATCTATGCCATACACCAGCGTGGGACTGATAGACGATAACGGCACGGTATACGGCAGCGACGGCGAAAAGCTCGACATGGAAAAGCAGGGCTTTATAAAGACTGTATCGGACAAGGATACGATATATATATCCGAGCCCTACCGTTCAAGCGTTACGGGCAGTAATATGATAGCGGTATTTGCCCCTTTGTACAACAACGGTCAAAAAATCGGCAGCCTTTACGCCATATATTATCTTGAGACCATACAAAATCTGGCCTATACAAATATATTGTCGGACAGAACGGCGGTTTTCCTTATGAACCCGTATTCGGGCAACTATGTAAACTGCTCCGAGGCAGACAATAATTCGCCGGGTACATGGAGCAATGTAAGGCTTATTAAAAACGAAATAAAGGCGCTTAACGGCTATAACTATGATGACTGGATAAAAAGCATGCGTACGGGCGGCGGGAATAATCTTGTTAATTTTTCCTTCGGGGACAAAAGCTATACCCAGGCTTATACCGAGATCACAGGCATGCATAACTGGTATATAGTTATAAGGATACCGCTTGCGGAGCTGTCGGATACCATGCATAAATATACGCTTGGCGTTATTATAGGCGCAGCCGCGCTTATTCTTGCAACTATTTTGCTTGCTATATATCTTTACAGCGGTGAACACAGGCAAAAAGAGACCCTGCGGGATCTTTCAAACCACGACCCACTGACAAAAATATTAAACAGGCGTGCGTTTGACAGCTGCATAACAAAGCTTTTTGACAAAAGCAAGAAAAACGAGAGCTGTATTTTTATGTTTTTTGATATTGATTATTTTAAAAGCGTAAATGACAATTACGGCCATGATGCGGGCGATCAGGTGCTTTGTGCTACGGCAGAGGCGCTGACGGAGGCATTTGGCGATAACGGTATCGCGGCGCGTATAGGCGGCGATGAGTTTAATGTGTTTATATATAATTCGCTTACGGTGGCAAATGTGGATGATATACTTGCCAATTTGCGTATGCGTCTGAAAAATCTTAAGCTGGAGGACGGCACGCTGCTGCCTGTCAGCTTCAGCGCGGGTCTGTCAATGTGTCCGCAGGATACAGATGACCTTAAAATACTTAAAGAAAATGCCGATAAGGCGCTTTATCGCGTTAAAGAGACCGGACGCAACAATCATATCTGGTATCACGATATAAATTAATTGCAGTATCACAAAGGGGCTTTACCTGCGGGTGGGGCTCCTTTGCCGCTATATAGGAAAAATTGTGGCGTTATAACAACATTAATAATGTGGATTGGAGAAGTTTATGAAAGTACTTATTACATCGGATTGGAGCAAAACGGCAGTAAACGGTGTGGCCGTTTCCGTGGCAAACCTTGAAAAAGGCTTGACCGAATGCGGCGTTGAGGTCCGCATACTTACCTTGTCACCCAACCATCATTCTTATGTCGAGGGAAATACTACATATATAAGCAGCGTGAATGCCGATAAAATATACCCGAATGCGCGTATTTTGGCAATAGTACGCCGAAAGCTCATAAAGGAGCTTATAAATTGGGGCCCCGATATTATACACTCTCAATGCGAATTCAGTACCTTTATTGTGGCAAGACACATATCAAAGCGTGTGCATTGTCCTATTGTACATACCTATCATACAAATTACGAGGATTATGTCAAATATATAATGCTTAATAAACGCCTTGGCAAAAAAACAAGCAAAACCATAGCAAAGCATATATCAAGGCAGGTAAACGGCATAATAGCCCCCACGCAAAAGGTGTCGGATGTACTTATGCAGTACGGCTGCCATGCGCCTATCTGGGTGATGCCCACGGGACTGGATATTGGCAAAATTGCATCCAATATGGATGCGGAGCATAAGGCAAGGTTTAAAAGCTCGCTTGGCATAGCGGCAGATAAAAAGGTCATCCTTTATGCGGGGCGTCTTGCCGAGGAAAAGAATGTCGAGGACCTTGTAAATATGCTGGGGCGTATAAGGCCGGAAAATGCGGTTTTTCTTATTGTGGGCGACGGTCCCGCAAGGAAAAGCGTAGAAAAGGCAATAAAGCGGAAAAATATTGATTTTGCGGTTATGACGGGTATGGTCAAGCCGTCCGAAATGCGCTTTTATTACGGCATAGCCGATATTTATGTAAGCGCCTCGCAAAGCGAGACCCAGGGGCTTACCTATATTGAAGCGCTTGCCAACGGACTGCCGCTTTTATGCAGATGGGATAAATGCTTGCAGGATGTCCTTATCGACGGCGAAACGGGATATGCATACGGCAATTTTGCCGAGTTTGAAACATATCTTAAGGCGCTGCTCAATACCGATGTATCGCATATGCGCAAAAATGCCGTTGATCTGATAGAAAAAAACTACTCACTTAAAAGCTTTGCACAGCATGCACTTAAAATTTATGCCGACTGTATAGAAAATTATATTGAATAATTAATAAAATCGCAAAAAAATACTACTTGAAAAACAACTGGTTATATGTTAAACTACAGGGTGAGGTATAGAGGAAAATTTTCCCTAAATTTAAAAATAAAAAGCAGGTTATAATAATGAATATAGTTTTGCATCAACCCGAAATACCGCAAAATACAGGCAATATCGGCAGAACGTGCGTGGCAACAAACACGGCGCTGCATCTTATAAGGCCGCTGGGGTTTGATACAAGCGATAAATCGCTTAAACGTGCGGGTATGGATTACTGGAAGGATCTTGAGGTTTATTATTACGATAATTTTTGTGATTTTGTCACCAAGCATCCGGAGGCGCGCATAATAATGGCCACCACCAAGGCACGAAAAACCTATTGCGACATAGAATATAAAGAAAATGATTTTATTATGTTTGGCAGCGAGGGCAGCGGTATTCCCGAGGAAATATTACTTAAATACAAGGAAAACTGCGTAAGGATACCCATGATGGGTGATTACAGAAGCCTTAATCTTTCAAATTCGGCAGCGATAGTGCTTTATGAGGCACTTCGCCAACAGGGGTTCAAGGGCTTTAATATGCAGGGTGATTTGCACAGACACAGCTGGGATGAATAGCAAAAGAGGCTTTGATATGGAAACGATATATGTGATAATGCTAAAGGATGCCGTTACGGGCTTTCTTGAAAAGGAGCTTTGCAGCATAACGCTGTCAAAGCACGATGAATATATAGTAAATATGTATGCGGCCGAGGAAAATGGCGGTATGACACTTAATCTGCGCCTTTCGACCGGAAGAGAGGTAAGCGATTGGGAGTACGATGCAATATATGACTACTATGATCCGTCGGCGGTCGAGCAGGCCGGCGCAGCGGTAAGCGAGCAGGATGACGATTATGACCCTGTATGGCTTGTGACCCTGCCTTATGATGAGGATAATGTGCAGGCAATGGTAGAAAATATATTGGAGCTGCACCATAACGAGCTTGCGGATGTATTTGACACCATAAAGGATAAGGAAAACGAATATACCGAAAATTAAGGCTGCCCCGAAAATTTCTGTTTGTTTTTGCTTTAAAGCAGTTTTTGGAGGCACCGTATATAATTTGCACAGCAAAATTTCGGAGGAAATAAAATGAAAAACAAAAAAGCGATAATTTCGGCTGCTGCCGTTATTATTTTGGGCGGCGCCGCTATAGGCGCGGCGGTCATGAAAAAAAGCGCATCGGCTCCGCCGCCGGAAAGCGCACCCATAGAGCTGCCCACAGGCGAGACCGTTGCCGAGACGGCTGCCGAAACAACGACCATAGATTTTTCCGAGGCGGAGGAATTTATCGTGGGCTTAAGCGATAAGGCGATCACAGACGAGCTTAAGGGTGAGCTTTCGGCCTTAAATACTATGCTTGACAATTATATGGCATCGCGCAGCCGCGAAAAATGCCTTATAACCGAGTACGGCTTTTTATATGACGACAAGGCGGGAAATAATATTACCGTAAAGGATCTTGTAAAAAACGGCGATGTACAGGTAAGCGAGGATGTAATGAATTATACGGATATACTTTATATCCGTGCAAGCGACTTGGCGGCGTATGCCAAAAATATTGACGAAAACGACAACAAGCTTCAGCTTTTTACTGCATACAACAGCAGTGACGGCTATTTTGTATCAAATGATATGTACAGCGAGGGTGCCCTGATATCACAAAAGGATTATGAAGCACTTGTAATGGGATATAAATTCACAAACGGCGAGATAAGAAATCCCAAGCGCGGAGACGTTGATTATGACGGCATAATTGATGCTGTCGGTGTTTCGGGTGAGTTTGATGTAAAGCATATCGCCTGCGACAATAAATACGGCGTTGCGGTAGTTGGCAGTCTGGATGATACCAAGCAGGTGAGGGAATATGTATGCGTGCTTGACAACGGCAAATGGGCCCTCGGCCTTGACGGGCTGGAATCAAGCGAAACACCGCGCTATGACGTAAATATGAAATATCCCAATATGGAGCTTGGGCTTTTGCCCAAATATACCATTGCAAAATACGGCGAAATACAAAACGGTTTTGCAAAATACGAGCCCTCGCTGGTAAAGCTTGGCCTGGTAAAGGAAAAGGATCTTCCCGCAAGCTATGACTGCGGCGTTGGCAAATTCTTGTATATGGAGTTTGACCAGACACGTCTTATAGGTTGTGTGGGGCTTGAGAACAAGCTGGAGTTTTATCCCGTATCTTCGGTGGAGGAGGCTATCGCCTATATGCTGAAGTATGACGATGATCCGCCTGTTTTTATAATTAATTTTCATAATTGATCAGTATTAAAGAAAGGGTAGGTGTAAAAAATGAAGGAAGAACGGATGTTTATTCTTACTATGGTAAATGAAGGCAAAATAACCGCTGCAGAGGGTGTAGAGCTTTTAAATGCCCTTGCATCTTGTGAAAGCACAATAGATCTTGACGGCTTTGCGCGCGGCGTAAAGGATAAGACAGCCGATTTTGCGGATAAGGCAAAGCCAAAGGTAAAAAAAGCCGCACGCGATATCAGGGATAAATCCGTTGAGGTGTTTGGCACTATAAAGGATAAAATCAGCGATAAATTCGGTACATCCGAGGGCGCTGCCGCAAAGGATGACGAAATACTCGACGGTGACGGCGAGGGCAGTGAGTATGTGGATATAACCGCAGCGGTAGACAGCAGCTACAACGAAAGAACCCAGCGTGACTCTGAAATGGAGAGAAACGATGATACTCTGCCGCTTGAAGAAAACGATGAAGAATAACAGGAGTATTTAAAATGTCAGACGAAGAAATAAAGCAGGGGGAAACCTGCGGCACGGAAAATGCCGCGGACTCCCCGCACAACGAAGAAAACAATACGCAGACAGCCGATGATAACGATGCAAAAAAGCCAATAACAAAGGCAGATGTAATAAAGGAAATAATAAGCTGGATAGAAACTATAGTTATGGCTATAGTATTTGCCTTTATTATAACCACCTTTATTATTGTAAATGCCAAGGTGCCTTCGGCCTCTATGGAAACAACGGTAATGACGGGCGACAGACTTATTGCAAACCGTTTGAGCTATAAATTTTCAAAGCCCGAGCGCTATGATATAGTGGTGTTTAAATTTCCGGATGACGAAAGCAAGCTTTATATAAAGCGTATAATCGGTATGCCGGGCGAGACCGTAAATATCAGAAACGGCGAGGTTTATATAAACGACAGCACGGAGCCGCTGCGTTCGGATTTCCTGCACGAGCCTATGCGCACCCCCGATGCGACCTACGAGGTACCCGAGGGACACTATTTTATGATGGGCGACAACAGAAATAAGTCCAACGATTCAAGGCTTTGGAACAATAAATATGTCGAGGAAGACAAAATACTTGGCAAGGCTGTATTCAGGTACTATCCCTTTACCGAGATAGGCCCTATAGAATAACATAATACGAAAGGATGTCAACAACTATGATAACAAAGGATATGATAATAGCGGATATTATTGCGGTAAACCCCAATCTTGCGGGTGTGCTTATGGCCTGCGGCATGCATTGCGTGGGTTGTCCCTCCGCACAGGGCGAGTCGCTTGAAGAGGCTTGCTTTGTTCACGGCATGGAGGTCGAAGAGGTAGTCAAGACCCTCAATGCTTATCTTGAAAACAATAAGTGATATTAAGGGTTCTTTGTCAACTGGTGTGGTTGACAATTAACACAAACTTAACAAACGGT
>CAMVJD010000040.1 GCA_947167715.1 uncultured Eubacteriaceae bacterium | reverse complement strand
AATAGCTTTAAATAATTCATAAAATATAGTATAAAATAACTTTTTTGACAGTCTGTATAAAAAGGATGTGTATTTATGTCAAAGGAAAAAATATTGGTATTTATACCCGTATATAACTGCGAAAAGCAGATACCAAGGGTGCTGGAGCAGCTTAACGGGGAAATTAAAAATTACATAAGCGAGATAATAGTTGTTAATAACATAAGCACAGACAATACGGCGGCGGTTGTTGAAAATTATTTAAAACAGCATCCCGATATGCCGTGCAGTGTGCTTACCAACGACAAGAATTATAATCTGGGCGGCTCGCATAAGGTTGCGTTCGGGTACGCCGTAAAAAATGGGTTTGATTATGTTATTGTACTGCACGGTGACGACCAGGGGCGTATAAGCGATTTTCTGCCGCTGATAAAAAGCGGGGAATACCGTAACTACGACTGCTGCCTGGGGGCAAGATTTATGAAGGGCTCAAAGCTTGAGGGCTATTCAAAGATACGCATTTGGGGCAATTATGTGTTTAATGCCATATTTTCTCTGACTGTGCATAAAAGCATAAAGGATCTTGGCTCGGGACTTAATATGTACAAGTCGGAGCTGCTGAAAGACGGCTATTATATAAAATATCCCGATACCCTGTATTTTAACGACTTTATGATAATGGCATCGGTTTATTACAAGCATAAGATGCTGTTTTATCCTATCTCGTGGCGTGAGGAGGATCAGGTTTCCAACAACAAGCTTATAAGCTTTTCGCTTTCGCTTTTAAAACTGGTTTTTGCGTATACCTTCAACCGCAAAAAGCTGCTTTCGTCCGATATGCGTACCGACAAAATATCGGATTATACATATAAAATAACGTATTCAAATATAAATCGGGAGGTATGAAAATGAGTAAAGTATTGATAACCGGTGCGGCGGGCTTTATTGGCTCGCAGCTTGCATACAGATTATGGAAGGCGGGAGAACAGCTTGTGCTGATAGATAATTTTTCCTACGGCAAGCAGGATAATCTTGAATTTCCCGACCACAGCTTTGCGGATGAGGTCATTCGTATGGATATAAGGGACAGAAAGGGCGTAGAGTCGCTGTTTGCAAACGGTGATATCGATTACGTATATAATATTGCGGGTATTGCGCCGCTGCCCGATTGTCAGACAGACCCGCAGGAGGCAATAGACGTAAATGTAACGGGTACGGTAAATTTGCTTGAAAATGCCAGAAAATACGGTATAAAAAAATTTATACTTGCAAGCACAAATGCAATGTACGAAAATGAAACTGTTTTTCCGACAAAGGAAAACAGCTTTGCACTGCCTACCCTTATTTATCCTAATACAAAATATACCGCAGAAAGATTTTGCGAGTCCTATTGCCGCACCTACGGTATGAATGTGACCTGCCTGCGCTTTTCAAATGTGTACGGGCCGCATGTTGACTGCCTTAGAAAGCAGCCGCCCTTTGTTGCGTATATGGTCAGGGAACTTTATTATGACAGAACGCCCATATTCCATTCGGACGGAAACCAGAGAAGAGATTATATTTATGTGGATGACCTTATAAGGCTTGCTATACTTGTAAGGGACAGCGAGGGCTTTGACTGCGTAAATGTTTCCTCAAACAAAAACTATTCTGTTAATGAAATGTATGCTATAGCAAGCCGCATAATGGGCAAAAACATAGCTGCGGATTATGCGGATGATGCGCATTACTGGGAAAAATATCCCGCACTTTATTCGGGCAAATACCCCATTAAAACACAGATACTTACCCACGAGATAAACAAGTATTCTCTTTGCGACAACAGCTATGCAAAGGAAAAATACGGCTGGGAGCCTGAGGTTGATATGGAAGAGGGGCTTAAGCGTCTGATTGAAGCAGAGTGCAGGCTGCTTGACAGTCTTGGCAGTAATGCGGATAAAAATAGTTGAGAGAGGAATGATAAATTATGAAAAAACTTCATTTGATCATGCCTATGGGCGGCAAGGGTCAGCGTTTTTTTGACAACGGCTTTGTTATGCCCAAGCCGCTTATTGAAATAAACGGCAAGCCGTTTTTCTATTGGTCGGCCATGTCAATACTGCACTTTATGCCCGAATGTGATGTTACCTTTGTGGTGCTTAGGGAGCATATAGAAAATTTTGATATTAAAAACAAAATACTCGAATACTTTCCGCAGGCTAAAATAACCGTGATAGATCATGTGCTTGCGGGTGCTGTGCTTACCTGCATGGAGGGTGCAAAAACGATAGATGATGATATGCCCGTTTTATTCAATGACTGCGACCATATGTTTAAATGCAGTGCTCTTGCCGGGCTTTCGGAGGAAAAGGCAAGGGATATCGACGGTATTTTGCTTACCTTTAAATCGGATTCTCCCAAGTTCAGCTATGCAAAATGCAATGCCGACGGCTTTGTTGAAAAAACGGTTGAAAAACAGGTGATAAGCAGCGATGCCATTTGCGGGGCGTACTATTTTAAAAATAAGGATATTTTTATTGCAAATGCAAACGAATATCTGGATAAATGCAATTACAGCGAATACTTTATGAGCGGCGTATATAACTGTATGTCCGACAACAAGCTTAAAACAGTTGTATTTAATACGGATTACCATATCTCGTTCGGTACTCCGGAGGAATACTACGCTGCCGAAAACAGAAGTGAATTCAACACATTCGGATAAGAGGGAAATTTATGAGGATAGATCTGTTTCTCGCGGCCATTCTTATAATCACCTTCGGACATTGTCTGCGTGCCCGCAGATGGGCCGGTTTTATTATGGTCTACGAGGATGTAAAATATGCCGATATAATAAGGTCAATGTTTTTCGGCTACACGGCAGATATTATTATGCCGTTTCACAGCGGCGATCTTATACGTGCGCTGTATATAGGCAAAAAGCTTACAAATAAAACGGCCTTTGCGTTGGCTACCATAATTATTGACCGTTTGCTTGATGTTTTTATGGTGGCGGTCATATATTTTATTTTTTATGTGACAGGGTCTTCACAATGTTTATACAATCTGATTTTTTACGCTGCCGCATCTGTTTTGCTGGCTGTGTTCTGCGGCTGGGCGCTTATGTTCAACCGCACGCTTAAAAAGCTTATATTGGCCGTTTCGTCTGTTTTTAACGAAAAAATACAGCTTGAGATATTGGCCTTTTCGTGGGCGGGTATATGCACTATAAAAAACATTTTGGGCGGTATAAATAAATTAAAATTATTTATAAATACCCTGCTGATATGGCTTTGCTATGTGTTGGCTTATTTAACGCTTGCCGCGTCCATGAACAGCGTAAATACGCTTGATATATTCAATGTAATGTTTTCTGCTGCGGAAAACAATAAATTTATCATTCCCATGGTTTTGCTGTTTAATGTGCTTACCTGTGTATGCCTGTTTATCGTATCGGTTTTGTGCGGCATTTTTGGCAAAAAATCTCACGGTATTGAAACCGAACGTATTATACCGTATATTTCCGAAAACGGACGCCTGGATTTTCTGAAGATATATTTTTCAAATATACGCGACAGAAATTATATAACAGAGTTTCTGGAGCTGAACAAGGATGCAACTATCATAAAAAACTGCTCTGCGGGCTCGAACGCAACTACGCTTTTATGTATAAAAAACAATGATATGCTGTTTCGTAAATATGCCCTTGGGGATGACGGCGAAAAATTATATGCACAGGTAAAATGGCTCAGGGATAATGCCGATAAATTGCCGGTGACAAAAATATTGAAGGTCGAGAAAAAGGAAACGAGCTGTTGCTATGATATGGCCTACGACAGCGCGGCAATAGACTTTTTCTCCTACATACATTCGGTGCCGGAGCAGCAGGCATGGAACATACTGTCCTGCGTTATTGACGATCTGGAAAAAAATTATGAGGCTAATATTTCGGGCAAGGCTAACAGGGAAACTATAAAAAATTACCTTGACAAAAAGGTTTTTGCCAATTTAAGCAAAATTACATCGGCTTCCCCGCTTAAGCAGGTTCTGGACGGCAGCAGTATAATCATAAACACAAAGGAGTACAAAAACCTCTCTGTCTTTATGGATAAGCTTACGGATGCGGAGTTCTGGATCAATATTTTCGCCGATGATTATTATTCCGATATACACGGCGACCTTACTGTGGAAAACATTATCTACAGTGAAGAATATCCGAAAAAATATTACCTTATCGACCCTAACGGCGGCAACATACACGATTCGCCCGAGCTTGACTATGCAAAGCTTATGCAGTCGCTTCACGGCAGCTATGAATTTTTAATGCACACCTATGATGTAACGGTATCGAAAAACAATATAACTTTTTTGATGAGCCGTTCGCTGGCGTATGACCGCCTGTACAAGCGCTACAGAGAATACTTAAGGGCTAAGCTTGGCGAAAAACGCCTGAAAAGTATCTATTTTCACGAGATAATACATTGGCTGCGCCTTATGCCGTATAAAATTAACAACGACAGCAGCCGCGCCCCGATGTTTTACGCGGGTATGATAACTGTTATAAACAATATATTTGAGGAGTTTGTAAATGATTAAGCTTGCGATGTTTGATTTGGACGGAACGCTTTTTGATACGGAAAAAGCCAATTATCTTGCATACAAACAGGCCTGCGGGGAGGAATTTCCCGTAGACGAGGAGTTTTTTCGCCTGCATTGCATGAGCCGCAGCTATAAGGCGTTTTTGCCCAAGCTTGGCGTGCCCGAAACAAGATTTAAGGAAATACACGACAAAAAAATAGAGTGTTATCCGCATTACCTTTCTTCGGTACGAAAAAACGAAACGCTTTTTGATATTGCCGCAGCGCTGAAAAGCACGGGCGCAAAGCTTTGTATAGTTACCACGGCGTCAAGGAAAAATACCGAGCAGCTTTTAAACCAATTTGAATGTGCGGATCTCTTCGATCTTTTGGTTACTCAAGAGGTGGTAACAAAGCAAAAGCCCGCTCCCGACAGCTATCTTTACGCTATGGAATATTATAACGCAAAGCCCGGGGAATGTGTTATATTTGAGGATTCGGAAACCGGGCTTAAGGCGGCGGAAGCTACCGGAGCCCCGATATACTGTATAACAAAATTTTGATTTTTCAAAAAAAGGCGGCTGCCGCAGACGAATATACATCTTGCGGCAGCCGTATTTCTATTTTATCTCGCGCAGCTTTAAAAAGCGCAGATCCTGTATTTCACACTCTGCGGGCGCACCGTTATCCGTTACACTGATGAACAGCCAGCTGTGATCTTCAAACAGCCATCTTGCGTCAAGCCCGAGGGGAACAAGAAATTCACCGTTATTAAACGAGCAGATGTGTGAATGCATTTGCCCGTCGGCGTCGCTCCAGGCAAGTATGGCTTTTTTGTATATATTTTGATACTGTTTATAAAAATGCCCCGATATACCGCCTGTTTCTTCTTTGTAGTTAAGAAAGTCATCATAAAAGGTATAGATCGTTTTGGGTGATTCGTTTGCAAGCTTTATATACACAAAATCGGCATCATCTCCGTAAAAGGCTTCGGTAGATACGAACTTTCCGTCACCGTAATCACTTATATTAAACGCAATATTTTTTTGCTCAAAGCAATTATCCATAAGCGAAAACAGCGACATACCAAAGGCACTCGGGATAAGGTCGAGCAAATGAGAGCTTTCGCCGTCCGAATAAGAGGCATTTATTTTTCTTACCTCTTCCAAGGGTATGTTTTCGTCATTCGGGAAAAATGCGTCATTTTCCTTTGAATAGACATATTCGCCCGATGTAAGCAGCCAATGCTGCATATAATAGTGGTGGTAATCGTTAAAAAGCGGACCTACCACCGGGTGATCGGCGCGCAGCATTTCCACTGTTTCCCTGCATGTGTCATAGCTCTTTACATTTCTTTTTTCTATCATACCACAGGACGGCAGGTCTGTCAGAAAATACTCTCCAAAATTATTAAAAAGTGCATAATACGGTCGTGTTTTGTCAATTTTTTCCGCTCTTTTAAGTGCATTGTTCAATATATCCGCCACATCATCTCTGATAAAACCGCTGCCCAGCTTTTCACATTCTATCTGTACAGGATGGTAGTTTTCGCCCACACGGTAAAACGGCAGCAGCTTTGTTTCATTGCTGTCACTGTTAAATCCGTAATCGCAGTTGACACACGGTATAAAAACCATAAAGCAATAAAGCAGGCGGCGCAGGGAACTTTGCTTTATATATTTGTGTGCAAGCACGGCTGTCAGCATAATTGCGGCGTATAATATACCGCTGCTTCTTGAAAACATATAATCAATGCGTACAAAGGTGGAGGTGTAGGCAACAAGCGGCATTATCACCAATGAAAGCCCCGTAAGAAACCCTGTTTTATCATTTGCCGCAAGCCTTTTGTCCGCAAGCTGTACGCCGCCGAACTTAAATGCCGCGGCCAGACCCGACCACACAACTGCGGCAGGCACAACAAATGTAAAAACGCAAACCAGCATAGACCTTGTTCCCGCATCCATTATATAAGGCATAAAATTATCTGCGGATTTTCCAAAGCAAGTCAGACCGTCTGCAAATATCGTTTGCCCGCCCATAGCCTTTATATGAAGATAGGTGCCCCAAAGCAGCTTTATGTTTAAAAGCAAGATCAAAGCGCAAAGCCCCCATTGTATCCAAAAGGATATTTTTTTGATATGCTGCTTTAATTCGCCGCTTTTGATAAAGGTAAATATCAGATATAAGCAAAGCGGCATAAAGGCCCCGCAGACGGCTGCGCCCGCAATCGGATAGTAAAGCCCGTGAAAAAGACTTGTCAAAAACCATACCTTAAGCCACATATCCTTGTTTTTTATAAGCCTTTCATCGCTTAAAACAAGCATAATAGGCAATAAAAATATGTATCGGCTGTAGTTTGGTATAACAAATACCACGGAATACAGAATAAGCAGTATATCATCCGCCCTTTTTCGCAGAATAAAAAGCGTCAGCATTATTACAAACAAATAAAAAAGATTTTGCGAAATATTGTAATGTGCAAATATACCGCCGCCGAAAAACTTGAAAAACACGCCCTCCAGCACCGAATAAAGCCCTGAAACGGGAATGTATTCCTTAAAAGGCACCTGTCCCTTTTCAAATATTTGAAAATAGCCTATAACATTTTCGTATGAATGGTGAAGGTCCTGCGGCATTATTGCGCCAAAGCCCATATAACGGTTAAATGCCATTATAGAAGCGCAGGCACCGTAGTTTACAAGCCTTATACTGTCTATGCCTTTTTTTGCGGCCCTTGCAAGCTTAAATACCGCCTCGGCAAAAAAGGCTGCAATTACCGCGCCGACAGCGATCTTTACCCGCAGCGGCACGGGAAGTGTACTGATTTCATTATTATACAAATATTTTTCGTTAAAATATAAAAGCAAAACAAAGGGTATAAATATCTGCATAACAAGGCAGGAATATTTTAAAACCCTGCCCCCGCTTTTGGACAGACCCTCCGCCAATATCAAGATAACTGCGGCCGCGCCCGCTGCTGCGGCAAAATAGCCTATTCTAAAATAAAGCATACCGCCAAGTGCGGCATATACCCTATAAATGCCGTAAAAAGCATATAAAGCCGTTACGCAAAGAAAAAATACATCTGCGGCATATTCCCTTTTTTTGAGCATTACGACCGCCGCGGGGATAAAAAACAGCAGTGCCGGCGGACATAATTTGCTGTAAAACAAAAGCGGTGCAGCAAGGCACATTGCTGCCACGCATACCGTGCACAGCGCATTATCGCTTTTCTTTGCCGAAGGTAAGGCCTTGCCCTCGCCGACGGCTTTGGATTGTTTTATGTAAAAATATGTGTAAAACATCATCCCTGCCGCGCAAAGGAAAAATATAAGCGTACACTCGGGCGATTTGTTTAAAAGCATTTCCGCAGGATATTCCGCAACTATATCCGTAAATATCTGCGGCTTATTGCCGTAATACGAAAGAAAAACTACTGTAAATACAGCCGCGGCCAACATCATAAATATCAAAAACAGTATTTTTTTATTAAATGCAATATTTTTCATAACCTTACCTCAGCTTCCTGTTTTGTATAAAAGCGCATTTATAATTGCGGCGGCAACATTGCTGCCGCCCTTTCTGCCGCGTGCGGCGATGCAGGGCATACCGCTTTTTATAAGCTCCTCCTTGGCCTCGACCACATTTACAAAGCCAACGGGAACACCCACAACAAGGGCGGGGGCTATCTTACCCTCGGCATAAAGCTCGCAAAGGCGCAAAAGCGCTGTCGGAGCGTTGCCTATCGCAAAAATAAGCCTTCCGTCAAGCCGAGAGGCCTTTTCCATACTTACGGCAGCGCGGGTGATGCCGCGCTTTTTCGCTTCCGCGGCAACATCTTCATCTGCCATAAAACAGCTTATTTTACAGCCCAGCCGTAACAAGGCCCTTTTGTTTATGCCCGAATAGGCCATATTTGTATCGGTGATTATATGCGCCCCGTTTTTCAGGGCATCCGCCGCCGAGGCTGCGGCATTTTCCGAAAACACCAGATTATCCGCATAGTCAAAATCTGCGGTGGTGTGTATAACGCGCTTTATTATATCCGCGTGCTCCTCGGGAAATGTTCTGCCGCCAAGCTCCGATGTTATTATCTCAAAGCTGCGTTTTTCAATATCTTCGGGCTTTATAATAATGTTTTTCATCATATATCGTACCCCCGCGGCGTTACCATTTTTCCGTTTATCGCGCGTGTCTGCGAATTACCTATAAAAACCGTGGTAAACATATCAACATTTGTGTTTTTCAGCTCACCGAGGGTCAAAATTGCGTATTCCTCGCCGTCCCTGCCGATATTTTTAACATAGCCGCAGACCGTTTCGGGGGACTTGTGTAAAAGCATTATATCGCACGCCCTTGCAAGATAGTCCGCACGCTTTCTGCTGGACGGATTGTAAAGGCAGATAACAAAATCAGCCTCGGCCGCAAGGCGCAGGCGTTTTTCTATTTTTTCCCACGGGGTCATAAGGTCGCTTAAGCTTATAACGCAAAAATCGTGCATCAAGGGCGCACCTAAAACCGCTGCCCCGCTGCACGCCGCAGTTATGCCCGAAACTACTTCGGTTTCAATTTCGGGATGAGCCTCGCAAAGCTGGCAGATAAGCCCCGCCATACCGTAAACACCCGCATCTCCGCTTGAAATAACGGAGACCGTCTGTCCCGATAACGCAAACTCCACCGCCTTTTGACAGCGCTGTGTTTCGCCGCGCATACCCGTGGAATAAAAGCTTTTTTGCGGGAACGAGTCCTTTATCAAATTTACATAAACATCATAGCCTACGATAATATCGCTGTTTTCAAGGGCCTTTACCGCCCTTTGGGTGGCTTGCTCCACACCCCCCGGACCTAAGCCCACAATATATATTTTTTTCATAATTTTGCCTTTCGCTGTTTAAGGTTCGCAGTAAAACCAAAGCTCGTCCTTAAATGCCGTTTCCCCGTCTGTCATAGTTTCACAAAACCCTTTTTCCGCAAGATTGGTTTTTATACCCTTTTGAGTCTTTAACGAGCGATTCGTTATTACTGTCCACTTTTGTTCTTCGCCATTCCTGTCCCAAAAAGAATTATAGTATTCCTCGTCGTAAAAAATAATGATTTGGGATGCGGAAAGATATGGCTCGCATATAACCGCAGCCGCCCTGCAAAAGGGAAGTCCCTCGGGCTTATCCAAAACAAATCGTTCTGCCGCAGCTATCCATTTTTTTATAAATGTCGTTTTGATTTTGCTGCTTGTATTAGTATTGTCGATAAATGCGGTACAGGGTACATGAAAATGCTCATAAATTTGGTTTACGTCCGTATACGGCCGAAAATTATCTATACGTTGAAATAGTTTTTTTAGCCGTCTGCCCTGTCCACGTTGTTTTTTCTTTGATATCTTCATGATTGTACCTCTTTGTGAATTGTATTGTTTTGTGTTAGTTGAAAAATTCAATTTGGCGGAATATGGATTTCGGCAAGCCCCGCAAATGTTTTTCGGCGTCAGCGTATGCTTGACATCCGCTGTAAGCCGAAATTATTTGCGGGTATGCCGAAATCCCCACTGGAATTTCGGCGGCAGTGGTTGAGCCTGTACGCGCTTGCGCGTGTTTCGGCTATGCTTGCCTCCAAATTAACTTATCGCAAGAGTATTTTATTAATACCACTTTAATTGTGTAAGCACCGGCTTGTCAAACACCGCGGCACATTACTCACTCTTCATCCTTTATTAAACACACCGCTATGGTCGTGCCGTTATATACCGTTTTTTTGATTATCGGTTCGCCGCCGTTTGAGGCCAGCGCCGCCGCCCTTTCGCAGACATTGTCCACGCCTGTTATACTTTTTACAAAATCTGATTTGGAAAACTCGCCCTCTGCTTTTTTAAGCTCTGCGGCGGTATAGCATTTTAGCTCCGCGCCCGTTTCCTTACACAGGTTGTGTACGGCGGACTCTTCCTGTTTTAAATCTATAGTGGCAACATATTTTACCGCCTGCGGGTATATGCGCAATTGACAAAACGCATCATATAACAAGTATATTGGCGTATTTTTTTTGCACCCCACACCAAGGGCAACACAGCGCGGTACAAGCGTGAGCGTATTTTCAAAACAATTCTCACTTAAAAACGGAGTCAGCACAATGCCGTTTTTAAGACCCGTATCATTTAATACCACATTTTCGGGCAGCTCGTCAATAAGGCTTTTCGGCAGCGGGATATCGCTTGCAAGGCCGACCCTTTCGCCCCTTAAAAGCGCCGCCGAGATATATTTTATATCCTGCGGCTTTGGAATATAAAAGCCGTTTTTGACTGCCCAGTTATCCACAGCCCAAACGCCGTTTAAATCCGTAGCGGTGGTAATAACGGGCTCTGCGCCGATATATCTTGCCAGTTGCAGCGCAAGGGCGTTTGCTCCGCCGATATGCCCCGAAAGTATGGGTATAACATACTTTCCGAGCTCGTCGCAGACCAGTACCGCAGGGTCCTTGTCCTTTCCCCTTAAAAACGGGGCACAGGAACGCACCGCAATACCTGCCGCACCGATAAAAATTACGGCATCGGCATCTTCAAAGGCCACTCTTGTCCAGTCCTTCAGGCTTTCGCCGTTTCGTATAAATATTTTTTCGCTTTGCAGCTCCCATTCAAGGCTTTCGCAAAGCTCCCTGCCCTTATCCGTAAAAAAAGTTATATAAATATTCAATCCTTTTTGCCCTCTCTGAAACCGTGCGAAAAATGCGGATCGTAAAGCTTGGACCTGTCGTATTTATCGCCTAAAAAGCCGCCCACAAGTATAAGCGCGGTTTTGGTTATGCCATTTTCTTCGGCTGTTTTATGCAGGTCTTTGACCGTCGTTTTTAAAACCTTTTCATCATCCCAAGTCGCCTTGTACACTATCGCCGCAGGGGTATCGGGTGCATAGCCGCCGTTTATCAGCCTTTTTGACAGTTCCTCCGTCATGCCTGCGGATAAAAATATAACCATTGTCGCATTGTGCGCCGCAAAGCTTTCTATGCTTTCGCTTTCGGGCACGGGCGTTCTGCCTGCCATTCTTGTAACTATAACGCTCTGGCTTACATCGGGCAGGGTAAACTCCGCCCTTAAGGCTGCCGCCGCCCCGAACATACTGCTTACCCCGGGGCAGACATCGTATTTTATGTTATGTTCGTCAAGTATATCCATCTGCTCGCGTATAGCGCCGTATATCGCGGGATCGCCCGTATGTAGGCGCACGGTGGAAAGACCCTTTGCCTCCGCATCGAGCATAACTGAGACGACCTCTTCAAGCGTCATTTGTGCGCTGTTGTAAATTTTACAGCCCTCTTTTGCGTATTTCAAAAGCTCGGGGTTTACCAGCGACCCTGCATAAATAATCACATCCGCATTTTTTAAAAGCTCCGCGCCCCTTACGGTTATAAGGTCGGCCGCACCCGGACCCGCGCCCACAAAATCAATCATACGCTCACCTCACAATAATAACGGAAAAATAGCTTTTGTCGCTGCCTGCTGTCTCTATATCCGTATATATTTTTTCGCCGTCCATACCGCATTTTTCTGCCATAACGGCCCTTCCGGCAAGTCCCTTTTCGCTTAAAAGCGCCTTTATTTCCCCAAGTTTGCCGCCGCTTTTCATAATTACCTTTGTACCGCTTTGGTCAAGCAGACTGCCTATATCCTTACAGCCTGCGGGGATTATGATAAGCGGCTCGTCACCCTCGCAAAGGGTGGTTTCAAGCCTTGCGGCTGTCGCGCAAAAGCTTGTTACGGCGGGAACGGTCTCGCAAGCATAGCCCCTTTTTGTCAGTATATCCCTTACACGGGTGTAGGTGGAATATACGGACGGGTCGCCCAGCGTTATAAAAGCCGTATCCCTGCCCGCCTTAAGTCGGGTCTCTATATCATCCGCTATTTTTTTATAGGCCGCGCCAAGCCTTGCCTTGTCCTTTGTCATAGGCACGGCGCAGTCAAGCACCTTGTTTTCGTCTATAAATTCTTTTGCCGTGTCAAAGGCCGTCCTTGCGCCGCCTGCCGAGGGAACGGCTATAACATCGGCATTTTTAAGTATTTTTACCGCCTTTAATGTTAAAAGTCCGCTTTCGCCGGGACCAACGCCCACACCGTAAAATTTAGCCATAACTATCTCCGTTTTAATGTTTGTATTTGCGGCGGAATAAATGTCAAAAAGCCCGCAATTTGTCGGATATTCCGCCGTCTGTCTCAATTAATTATATATCAACATAAAATACAAGTCAAGAAAAATCCCGCCGACAAAGCCATCGGCGGGATGTATGCTTTAATTTTTACTTTTTTAATCCTATACGCACGAGAGCGCGTTTAAGCGCAAGTTCTGCGCGCAGAACATCAAGGTCCGCTGTTTTTTTGCTAAGGCGCTCTTCGGCGCGTTTGCGCGCCTGCTCGGCACGTTCAAGGTCTATCTCGTCAGCCCATTCGGCTATATCGGTCAAAACCGTGATACCGTCCCCGTCTATCTGGGCAAAGCCGCCGAATACCGCAGCGGTCTTATCCTCCTCGCCCTCCGACTGTATACGCATAACGCCGTAATCCAGCACCGTTACCATAGGCTGATGTCCGTGCATAATGCCGACATCACCGCTTTTGGTACGCATAATGACCAAATCGGCCTTGCCGTTGTACATTTTGCGGTTTGGAGTAATGACCCGCAGGGAGATTTTATTTTCAGCCATTTATCATCACTCCTGTTTTTGTACTCTTGCAACTACCTCGTCTATAGTACCTGCGCTAAGGAAATAGCCCTCGGGTATATCGTCGTGCTTGCCCTCAAGTATCTCCTTAAAGCCGCGCACGGTTTCCTCAACGGGAACATATTTGCCGTCATAACCCGTAAATTTCTCCGCAACGAAGAAGGGCTGCGAAAGGAAACGCTGTACCTTTCTTGCACGGTTTACGACAATTTTATCGTTTTCGGAAAGCTCGTCCATACCAAGGATGGAGATGATATCCTGCAATTCCTTATAACGCTGAAGTATAGCCTGTACATCACGGGCTACATTGTAATGCTCCTCGCCCAGTATCTGCGGATCGAGTATTCTTGAATTGGATTCAAGCGGGTCGATAGCAGGGTAAATACCAAGCTCGGCAATAGAACGGCTTAAAACCGTTGTAGCATCAAGGTGTGCGAATGTTGTTGCGGGTGCAGGGTCGGTAAGGTCATCGGCGGGAACATAAACCGCCTGAACGGAGGTTATGGAGCCCGTTTTTGTAGATGTGATACGCTCCTGCAAAGCGCCCATTTCCGTTGCAAGCGTGGGCTGGTAGCCAACCGCCGAGGGCATACGGCCAAGAAGCGCCGAAACCTCGGAACCTGCCTGAACGAAACGGAAAATATTATCAATAAACAAAAGCACGTCCTGATTTTCTTTGTCACGGAAATATTCCGCCATGGTAAGGCCCGTAAGGGCAATTCTCATTCTTGCTCCGGGCGGCTCGTTCATCTGTCCGAATACAAGTGATGTTTTGTTGATAACGCCCGATTCCTGCATTTCGTAGTAAAGGTCGTTACCCTCACGGGTACGCTCGCCTACGCCGCTGAAAACGGAGAAACCGCCGTGCTCGGTAGCAATATTACGGATAAGCTCCATAATAAGCACCGTCTTGCCAACACCTGCACCGCCGAAAAGACCGATCTTACCACCCTTTGAATAGGGGCAGAGAAGGTCTATAGCCTTGATGCCCGTTTCAAGCAGCTCGGTCGCGTTTGACTGTTCCGCAAAGCCCGGGGCCTTGCGGTGGATAGACCACTTTTCAACACCCTCGGGTGCGGGCTTGCTGTCGATAGGCTCGCCGGTTACGTTAAACATACGTCCAAGTGTTTTCTGACCTACGGGTACGGAAATGGGCGCACCCGTGTCAACTGCATCCATACCGCGCTTTAAACCGTCGGTAGAGCTCATAGCGATACATTTTACAACGTCGTCACCAAGGTGCTGTGCAACCTCCGCAACAAGCTTTTTGCCGTTGTTGTCTATCTCTATCGCATTGTTAAGTGCGGGCATATTGTCCTTGCTGAATTTGATATCCAGCACGGCACCGATGATCTGTATCACCTTGCCCACATTTTTTGTTTGTGCCATTTTCGTCTGTCACTTCCTTTATGGGAAAATTAATTTATACAAGTTGTTTTTAAAAGATTACTCTAAGGCGTTTGACCCGCCCACGATCTCGGTGATCTCCTGTGTGATAGCGCCCTGTCTTACACGGTTGTAAAGCAGGTTAAGGTCGTCTATCATTTCGGAGGCATTTTCGGTCGCGCTGTCCATAGCCGTCATTCTTGAGCTTAACTCGCAGGCCGCCGACTCCACCATAGCACCATATAAAACGGTATTAAGGTATTTGGGTATTATATAATCCAATACCTCTTCCTCGCCGGGCTCATAAATGGTAAGGGTGAGATCCTTTTCCTTGCCGTTGCTTTCAAACTCGTCCGCATTTAAGGGCAAAAGCTTTATGACCTTTGGCTCGTTTGAAATGGTGGATATAAATTCCGTATAAGCAAGGTAAACCTCGTCTATCTCGCCGGAATCGTACATTTTAAGTACCTTTTCGCCTATAAGTCTGGCGTCGTCGTACCGCGGCTTTTCGGATATGCCCCTGAAGCAGAAGGCAAGCTCCTTATTGCGGTGCTTTAAATAGTCCCGGCCCTTGCTGCCTATTGTTATGTAAGCGGTGTCCTTGCTGCCCGCCTGATTTAAAGCGGCCTTGCACACATTTATGTTATAACCGCCGCAAAGGCCTCTGTCACCCGTTATTACCATAACACAGGTCTTTTTAACGCTGCGTTCGGCAAGATAGCGGTGTGTCGTAACGCCGTTGCCCTTTACGATATTGCCGATAGCGCGGCGTGTATGCTTAAAAAAGGGCTGTGTTTCCATAAAACGGCCTTTTGCCTTTGAAAGCTTGCTGCTTGCAACAAGATTCATCGCCTTGGTTATTTGCTGGGTGCTGCTGACACTTTTGATCCTGCGTTTTATATCACGCATCGATGCCATTATATCACCGCCTTACACAAAATCTTTTTTAAAGGAATCAAGCGCGGCTTTAAGTGCTTCCTCTGTTTCGTCGCTTATTACCTTTTCTGTTTTTATGTTTGTAAATATCTCGTTGTGATATTTTTCAACAAATTCAAAGAATTCGCTTTCAAAACGCGCGATATTTTCAAGCGGTATATCGTCAAGATATTTGTTTGTAACAGCGTAAAGTATAACTACCTCTTTTTCAACATCAAGGGTCTTATACTGGGGCTGCTTAAGTATCTCAACTATGCGCTGGCCGTGGTTAAGACGGTCAAGCGTATCCTTGTCAAGGTCCGAGCCGAACTGCGAGAAGCTTTCAAGCTCACGGAACTGTGCAAGCTCGATACGGATGGGACCTGCAATTTTCTTCATAGCCTTTATCTGCGCCGAGCCGCCTACACGGGATACCGAAAGACCTGCGTTGATAGCAGGGCGAACGCCCGAGTTGAAAAGCTCACTTTCAAGGAATATCTGTCCGTCCGTAATTGAAATTACGTTTGTGGGGATATACGCCGAAACATCGCCCGCCTGTGTTTCAATAATGGGCAGCGCCGTAATGCTGCCGCCGCCGAACTTTTCGTCAAGACGCGCGGAGCGCTCCAAAAGTCTTGAATGCAAGTAGAAAACGTCGCCGGGGTAAGCCTCACGTCCGGGTGGCCTGCGAAGAAGCAAACTCATGGCACGGTAAGCCACGGCGTGCTTTGAAAGGTCGTCGTAAACGATAAGCACGTCCTTGCCGTTTTCCATAAATTCCTCCGCAATGGCAACGCCTGCGTAGGGTGCGATATACTGTAATGTAGAGGACTCGGATGCGGTTGCGGAAACTACCGTTGTGTAGTCCATAGCGCCGCTGTCCTCAAGGCTTTTAACGATTCGTGCAACGGTAGAAGCCTTCTGACCGATAGCAACATAAATACAAATACAATCCTTGCCCTTCTGGTTCATAATGGTATCGATACAGATAGCCGTTTTACCGGTCTGTCTGTCGCCGATGACCAGCTCACGCTGACCGCGGCCGATAGGTACCATAGCATCTATAGCCTTGATGCCCGTCTGTAAGGGTACGTCAACGGATTTACGGGTGATAACGCCGGGTGCCACACGCTCGATAGGTCTTGAACCGCTTGCGGCGATAGGTCCCTTTTCGTCAATGGGCTCGCCAAGTGCGTTTACAACACGGCCTATCATAGCATCTCCGACGGGTACGGAAGCAACCTTTCCCGTTAATTTAACGCTGTCGCCTTCCTTGATGCCCTCGTCCGAACCGAGGATAACGACACCTATGTTGTCCTCCTCAAGGTTCTGCGCCATACCCACTGTGCCGTCGGCAAACTCCAAAAGCTCACCGCTCATGGCGTTGTCAAGACCGAACACACGGGCAATACCGTCACCTACCTGTATAACCGTACCTACCTCGGACACATCAAGCTTTGTCGAATAACCCTTTATCTGTTCTTTAATAACAGAGCTTATTTCTTCGGGTCTGATATTCATAGCCTTTTAACATCCTTTCAAGGTAAATTTTTAGATATACTTATATCTTAGCCTCATCAAGCCTGTTTTTCAGGCCGATAAGCTTTGTCCTTATCGAATTGTCGATAAGACGGCCGCATACATATATCTGTAAGCCGCCTATAAGGCTTTGGTCAATGGAATATTTGACCTCGACCTGTTTTTCAAGCGTTTGTATAAGCTTGTCCTTTATTCTTTGTATCTGCGGCGCCGTAAGCGGCTTTGCCGAAACGATCCTTGCCGTAACTATGCCCTTGTGCTCTCTTACCTTTTCAATAAAGGCCTCAAGCATATCCAAAAGCTCCGCCTCGCGGTTTTTACGGAAGGCCACCGAAAACAGACCCATAATATCGTCCGATATTTTGCCGCCGAAGGCCTCGGTGAGCACCTTAAGCTTTTCCTCGCCCGATATCTGCGGGTGTTTAAGCACCGTCAGAAATTCCTTATCGTCTTTTACGCAATCGTAAACAAGGCGAACATCCTCGAAATACCTGTCAACACAGTCCTTTTCAAGAGCGAGTTCAAAAAGCGCCTCTGCATATCTGCCCGATATCAATTCTGCCATTTGACTCCCTCCAAATCCTTGATAGTCTGCTCAACAAGCATTTCCTGCTCCGCCTCTGTCATTTTGGCCGAGATAAACTTTCCCGAAATAGCTGTGGAAACATCTATTATCTGTCTTTTGACCTCGTCCTTGGCCTTTTCCATATCGCGCTCTATATCAATGCGTGCGCGGTTTTTAATGGTTTCCGCCTCTTCCTTGGCCCGGGATATTATCTGCTGGCTGTTTTTTGCCGCGGATGCACGCGCTGTTTCAAGTATGCTGCTGCGCTCGGTCTCGATATCCTCCAGCTTAAGCTCGTACTGCATTTTAAGCGTCTTTGCCTCGTTGAGCATTTTGTTTGCCTCGTCTATTTGTGAGGCTATGCGCTCCTTTCTGGCATTAAGGAAATTCAGCACCGGATTGTACAGCAGCTTCGCAAGCAAAAAGCACATTATGCAGGTGTTTATCAGCTGTATAACAATACTGAAAACAAATTGCGAATCAAGCGTTATAACATATCCGTCCAAATTTTCGACCTCCTTTTCAATTAATATTTATTTAAAAATCAAAAAGAAGATCATCCTAAGAACGGATTACCCTTGATAACGCCGAACGGATCGCCGAATAAAAGGATAAGTGCGATAACCAGACCGTAGATACCTGTAGACTCTGCAACGGCACAGCCTAAAAGCATAGTCTGTGTGATCGTACCCTTTGCCTCGGGCTGGCGGCCAACGGCCTCTGCGCCCTTACCTGCTGCGTAGCCCTGGCCGATACCGGGGCCGATACCTGCGATCATAGCCAAGCCCGCACCAACTGCGGAGCAGCCCATTACAAAAGCTCTTGGATCGATTGATGAATTGTCCATAATTGATTGTTCCTCCTTGGATCATATAGTTAATAGCAGTATTACTGCGTAATTTTAATAATTTCAGCGTTTTAATCGGGAATTTTATCCTTGATAAAAAGCTGACTTAACATACAGAAAATAACTGTCTGCAATACGCCCGCAAATACGTCAAAATAGATATGCGCAATAGCGGGTACGACATATTTTGCCGCTGTCGAATAGATCATCGACATAATTATCATACCGCCCAGAATATTACCGAACAGACGGAAGCTAAGCGAAATAGGCGTTGCAAATTCGCTTATGATATTGATGGGCAGAAGAATGGGGATAGGCTCAAGATAGCCCTTAAAATAGCCCGCCTTGCCTTTTGTTATACCCATAAAGTGGATAAGGAAAAAGGTGGTAAGCGTTATAGCCGCCGTAGTGGCAAGGTCTGCCGTAGGCGGTCTGAAGCCCAAAAGGCCGCTGAGGTTTGACATAAGTATAAACATAAATACGCCAAAGAACCACTTGCCGAAATAGGCGTATTTATCGCCCATATTGCTGCGCGTAAAGCTGTCCATAAGCTCAACTATAAACTCTATTACATTTTGGCCGCCCTTGGGTACCTGTGTGTACTTTTTAAGCTTTGCCCTTACGCAAAGCGCAAACACAAGCAGCACCAGCATAAAAAACCATGTAGTTACCATGGTCTGCGTTATGTAGCAGGTGTGTCCCATAAAAGGCACTTCCTTGTAGACGCCTATGTTGAAGTCCAGCCCCTCCTTGGGTACCGCGTCCGTGTCATAGCACACCAGCCCCGGGATAATGGTTATCTTGTCCAACAAACAAGACTTGAACAAATTTTGCTCCTCCTTTCTTATTTGGTCGGAACTATTCGCCGTCCTTTTTACGGCTTAAAAGGCCCTGTATATACACAGCGGGCTGCACGGGCAAAAGCCCGATAACAAAGCCCCAGATGTCTATAAACTTTACCTTTGCCGCAATAAAGGCTATAACAACGATAGCCGCCATACGCAGGCCGTAATGCAGCCTGACATAGTTCTGTGCATCGGCAGGCGCCATATCCACAGATTTATTAAGCGTTCTTTCAAGCAGCAGAAACCTTGCCGCCGAGACCGCCGTGCCCGCAATTATGCCCGCAGCATAATAAACGGGGTTTTTTATAAAAAACACGCCCGCTACCAAAGCAATAAGCTCCAGTATCAGCATGATCTTTACCGTTTGTTTTGATACATCCGACATTTTAATTTTCCTTTTTCTTGTAGTAAAGCGGGTCGTCCTTGTCCTTAAAATAGCCAAGCGTCATCATATACACGCTGCGAAAACCCGCCGCCACCCCGAGAATAATAAAAACTATCATTATCCACGGAGAGGTACCAAGCCTTCTGTCCAAAAAACCGCCGATAAAAAGGCAGATAAATATGGGAATAAACATAGATATGCCTATCTGTGTTATCAGCCCCAGGGCCTTTGCAATATCCTTCATACCGTGCCTCCTTGTACGAACAGGCGAACTTTTTGACATTGACACATAGTACTATGTTCATTATAAACCATAACGAAAAAAAAATCTATAGTTTTTTTATAATTTTTATAAAAAAAGTTTGACAAAATTTTATTTGTTGTGCATTTTCGATAAACTTATAACAAGCAAAACCCCGCCGAGCCATTATATCCCGCGGGGTTTTGTTTATATATTGCCTTATGATATGCCGTTTTAAGCCAACAGCGTAAGCGGATCACGCGGCCTGTTATTGAGCCTTATCTCAAAATGCAGGTGATTGCCCGTGGAATCGCCCGTGCTGCCCACAAGGGCAAGCAGCTGTCCCTGATGCACCTTTTGGCCGGGGTAGGCTATTACCGCCGAATTATGTGCATATACGGTTTTAAAGCCGTTTTGGTGGTCGATGACCACCCAGTTGCCGTAGCCTCCGCTGTTCCAGCCCGCCTGCACCACCACTCCGCCGTCCGAAGCATATACGGGCGTACCCGCAGGCGCGGCTATGTCAATGCCGTAGTGATGCCCGCTGCCGTAGTTTCTGTCGCCGAACGGAGAAGAAAAATACGCGCTTTCATGTATCGGATATTGAAAATTGCCGACGGAAACATTCGCGTCGGCAGTTTTTTCAAGCGTACCCACCTCGACCTTGCGCGGTACGGGCTCGGTCTGGATCACATCATTTTCGGGATCGGGCTCTCTTTTTACCTCAATGCCGTTTTCATAGTAAACCTTGTATGCGGCAAGCTTTTTACCCTCGCTGCCCTCGGAAATGACCTTTCTGTAGGTTTTATACTGACTTAAGTTTTCTATCTTTTCCTCCGGTATGGGTATAGTTTCCTGCTGCGTTTCACGCATGACCGTACTTATGCCGTATACGGGGACCTGTGTTTTTACCTTTATTTTCTGACCTATCTGCAAAAGGGTCTTGTTGCTTTCGGTGATATCGGGGTTTATTTTAAGCATTTCCTCCTCGGTAGTGCCAAATTTATTTGCAATGCCATTAAAGCTGTCGCCCGCTTTTACTGTATATTCGTATATTTCCTCGCGGGTCTGCGTAAGCAGCTCATATGCCTGAACAGCGCTTAAAACCGACTCATCGTCGGCATAATACGGCTCCACCCTGACATCATCGGTAAAGGCCACACCGACCAGAGCATCCTCGCTGCCGTCAACCGTATCGGGCGTGTATTTATCCAGCACATCCTTAAGCACGCGGTCGGCCTCGGCCGTGCTTTTTAGCAGCGCCAGACGCTCGCCCTCCACCATTATGGCGCCGCACTCGCCCTTTACGCTTAAAGCATCGCAAAGATTTGCAATTACCACATCAACATTTGCGGAAATGCTTTTTTTGGTCGCGTGCGAAGGCACAAGTTCCACCTTTTCCTTAATTTCCACATTTTTGCCGTAACGCTCTTTCAGCTTGGCCTGCAAAAGCAAATTAAACTCTTCCGTATCCATATTTTTGGCGCGGATAAAAGCAAAACGCTTGCCGTCCACCATTATTGCGCGTGTATCCGTAAACAATACGGGGCGCATAAACACAAAAGCCGCCGCTGCCAGTATCAAAAGCAGCAAAAGACTTACAATATGCGTTTTAGCCTTGGTTTTTTTCTGTTGTTTTTGTCTGTCTTTCATTTTTACTTCCTATTGCCGCAAACGATAAATCGTATTATGTTTTTAACGCAGCCCTATGACTGTCTGCATTTTCCTATTTATTATATCTCAATCGGTTTTATTTTTCAAGAGGATATTTTTTAGCCTGCGCATCACCGATATATCCGCCTCAAGCCAATCCACCGAATCGAGCTCGTCTGCCGCAAGCCATTTTATTGCGCTGTGCTCCTTTAATACGGGCGGCTTGCCGATTATTTTTGCAAAATAGCATTCCATTGACAAATGAAAAGCGGGATAGTCATATTCGACCGTGCAAAAATGCTCTTCAACGGAGATATCCGTATCCAGCTCCTCCCTTATTTCGCGTACAAGCGCAGCTTCGGGCATTTCACCGTTTTCTGCCTTGCCGCCGGGAAACTCCCACCTGCCCTTGTATTCTCCGCAGCCGCGCTGTGCGGCAAGCACCCGTTTTTTACCGTCCTTTTCGGCACATATCACAGCCGCGGCCACATTTACCACGGGCCTTAATTTTCCGTCGCTGCCAAAGACCACCCTGCTGCCGATATCTATGCCCGTAAATGCAAGCCGATCCTCGCCGACCTGCTCGCGGCATTCGTTATTATCGGCATCCGTCAGGGTAAGCAGCGCCCTTGCGCCCTCAAAATTTTCTTCACAGCCATAATCGGCCTCTTCTATATTTTTGACCGTATATATTTCCATAGCTCTTCTCCGTTTTTAATTTTGCCGTCTGTCGGCCGCCGAAGCGTTTAATACGGACGGCCGCTTAACGCAGGCTTTCCTCCGGTATCACCGCTATTTCTACAGCCTCCTTATTGGTGGCATAGCCCACATAAAGCTTTCCGTCACAGACATAACTTTTTGCATAGTGAAAGCCCTTTCGCTTTGCCTTGCCCTCGTACACCACCTCGGGATCGCTATCGTTTGAGCGCAGCAAAAACGCCTTGTCAAAAAGCCTTCCGTCCTTTGATGTCAGCACCGCGAGCGGACTTCTTAATTTGTTGTTTACGGGCGAGCCGACCATAAATGCCGTGCCGTCCGATAAATTGCCCGCGCTTTGCTTTGTTCTGGCATCTGGCACAGATGTGGTGAATACCTCGCTCCAGCTCTCGCCGCCGTCCTTGCTGAATGAAACGCGCTTTGTAAACGAGCTGTCCTGATCCCTGAATATCATTGCAAGCGTACCGTCACTTCTTTCAAAAATACTCGGCTCCATTTCCCTTGATGTATCGCCCTTGTCCGTAGGCGTAAAGCTTGCCTTTTTCCAGCCGCTTACGCCCGTTTTATCGTCCGTGTATATGGGATTTATCATAAGTCCCGCCTGGAAATGCGCGGAATTTACTATCCTGCCGCTTTCAAGTATATGCGGGTCCTGCTCAAACACAGCGTCAAGCGGTGTGCCGTCAGCCATTGTGACCTGCTCGGGAGCGCTCCAGCTTTCGCCGTCTGTTGAGGAAACATAGTATGTAAAGCCGCCGCGCGGCGATATATCCTCGGGCCAGAAATTGATATAGGCAACCAGCGTATCCTCCGATGCAAGCCAGCCGCCCGACGAGCAATATCCGCCCGCTATATCCGCAGGCAGCGTTTTGGCCTCGCTCCAGCTTTTGCCGCCGTCACTGCTCACCGCATAGCAAATATGCGTATCGGGCGCATCCTCGTCCGTTTGCGAGCTTTGCCATTGACAGTAAAGCTTATCCTTAAACTTTGTAATGCAAACGCCGTTGCAGTAATGATCGCCCTCGTCCCCTGCCTTCCAGACTGTATAGGTCTCCAGCCCCTCGGGATAGGAAAGCGAAAGCGTATCCTTGTCGCTTTGATTTAAAAGTCCCTCTTTTACATTAAGGTCGTAGCCCATATTTTCCTTGTAAATATCCGAAAAAACCAAATAGGTGGGCATTGCCCCAAGCATCGGTTCCGCGCATTTAAGCTCCGCACCCGATACCGCCGAGCCAAACGCAGATACACACAAAGCCGTCGCTGCCGCCAATCTTTTATACTTCATAAAAATACCTCCTGCCGCCCTTTCGGGCAAAAATTATTTTTTATCGCTGCCGCCGTAAAAAGCGCAGACCCCCGGAAATGCCCCGCCGAGCATCCCGAGGGTCAATAATATTTTAAAAAGCCGCTTTAATTCTGTGACCCGCTCTCATTTTCAACATCATAGTCAACGCCAAGATATGTTATATCGATATCCGCTATATTGGTGCCGTATACGGGGCCCTTTATCATTATGGCATTTGCAGGGTTGCCCTTTTTAACGGTAAGCGTATAGGTATATTTGCCGCCGTCCTTCTGCGGCTCAAATACGCCCTCCTGATTGGAGCAGGTAACGGTATTGTCATCCGTGAGCCAGCTTCTGAAGCCCGAGCCGCCGTTATCCTTTGCACGCAGATAGACCTTAACGCTTTCGCCCTCGTAAAGTGTCCTGCCAAGGGGAATACTGAACATTTCAATATTGCTTGCGTTAAGCACGCCGTTTGAATATGTGGTCGGATTTATATTGCTTTTTGAGATATCAAGCGCCGTACCGCCGTATATCCTGTTTTTAAGTATCCAAAAAACATCCTTAAGGTCAAGCTCGCCAAAGACTGCCGCACAGTCGGCCGCCTTTGCATCATAAGGCGCCGTTATATCCTTTCGGGTGGATATATGCCTTAAAACAACGGCCGCATCCTCCTCGTCCACAAAGCCGTCCGAGTTGACATCGCCGCTTGATGTTATGCCGACATAGCCCGCAGTTGTTTCAACATCATAGGCCACGGTCTCGTTATCGGTAACATAGCCCACAGTTATTGCATCGTTGGTCTCCGCCGAATCGGGGATGAGAGGCCTTGATACCGGCACTATGCTTATTTTTGCGGAGGAGCCGCCCGAAGCACCCGACAGCACCTTGCCCGATACGGCAAATACATTTCCCGATTCGGTCAAAAACTTACTGCCGCTTGTCATCCAGTATACATTAACGCAGCCGTCCTGCTTGTATACATCAAACATCTCATCCGAGCTTCCCACCGCAGTACTTACAAGTGATGTGATATTATCCACCGATATTTTGCCGCTGTCATACTCAACGGCGAGATCCATACACGATATACCGTTTGAGGGCACATCCGCCACGGAAACATAAACGGTATAATCACTTCCGACCGAGGCCTTGGTGCTGCTTACCGACATAGCAAGCTTATCGGCGCCGTAGACCGTTGTACCTATCATCATCGCGGCTATCAAGCTAAAAGCCGCAAGCATTTTATTTTTCAACATTATTTATCCTCCCCAACTTTTAACAATAACTGTACAAAAGCTCTCTTTTTATTTTAATATACGCAGGGCTCAAGGTCAACAGCCCGCGTCAAAAAACTTAAACAATCTTTTGGAGATTTTTTTATTTATTGTATACAAGCTTGTCAATGATATTCGTATTCCGCAGAAATAAATTTCTGCTACACACTCATAACCAACGGAATTGCAAGCAATTCCAAATTCAGTGGGAGCTTGGACATTGCACCGCAAAGATAGATGCGGACCGGCTTTGCCGGGCTTTTGCGCAGCAAAAGTGCTGACCCACTGAATTTTAAGTAAGCACCCCCGCTTTAGAAGCGGGGGACTTCCTTAGTTTGTTAAAACGCCGCCCTTACCGCAAAAATAAGATTGAATTTCCTGCCCCGATATGGTAAAATTATGTGTAGTAATCGAATCGAAATAACCGATTTATCCTAAAAATTTTAACCAGGGGGTATTTTTATGAAAAACGGGGCATCGTTCAAAAGAATGATATCCGCTCTGCTTGCGGGCATTTTTTTTGGTGCCGAATATACCGTATATGCCGGGAGCGGCCGCTGATACGCACGCGGCGAGTATATGTACGGTCGATACCGATGTTACATATCAGACGATAGACGGCTTCGGCGGCATAAATCTGCCGGAATGGGCGGGCAGCGATATGACACAGGCTCAGGTGCAAAAGGCATTTGGCAACGGCGACGACGAGCTTGGATTGTCTATTTTGCGTATTTATGTCAGCGACGACTCAAATTCCTGGTCGCTTGCCATACCTACCGCAAAACGCGCACAGGCGCTTGGAGCAAAGGTTTTTGCTACACCGTGGAATCCTCCGTCAAGCATCCGCAAGAACGGCGACGGCACGCTCACAGGCGGCAAGTATCAGCTTAAAAGCGACAAATGGTCCGAATATGCGGCACACCTTAACAACTTTGTAAAATATGTTGAAAGTCAAGGCATAGACCTTTATTCCGTTTCGGTACAAAACGAGCCCGACTATGCGGAGGAATGGACCTACTGGAGCGCAAGCGACTTGACAAGCTTTATCGCAAAATACGGCAAGGATGTTATAAAAGGCACGAATGCCAAGCTTATGTCCCCCGAAAGCTTCCAGTACAGAAAGGATATTTACAATTCAATTTTAAATAACAGCACCGCCACAAATAATGTAGGCGTCTGGGGTACACATTTTTACGGTACGCCAAGGTCGTGGATGGACTTCCCCGCACTTGAAAATTCGGGCAAGCCTATATGGATGACCGAGGTATATGTTCCCAACAGCACATCCGATGCGGATACCTGGCCCGAGGCTATAGCCGTTGCGGAAAACATACATAACGGCCTTGTGGTCGCCAACTTAAACGCTTATGTATGGTGGTATATCCGCCGTAAATACAGCCCCATGAAGGAAAACGGCAATATTTCAAAGCGCGGCTACTGTATGGCACAGTATTCAAAATTTGTACGTCCCGGCGATGTACGCATCAGCGCGACAGAGCAGCCCGAAACAAGCGTATATGTTTCGGCATATAAAAACACCTCTACGGGCAAGGTGGCAATAGTTGCCGTAAACAGCAGCGACAGCGGCTATTCACAGCAATTTTCACTTAACGGCAAGACCATATCAAAGGTGGACAGATACCGTACATCCGAAAACGAAAATCTTGCCAAAACGGAAAATCTGCAAATTACAGACAATACATCATTCTGGGCACAGCTTCCCGCAAACAGCGTTTCTACCTTTATAGTAACGCCGGGCAGCGGTCAGGTCACGGAGCCCGATGACGGGCTTGACTCGGACGGCTACTACTTCCACGACACCTTTGAGGATGATTTGGGCAAATGGGCCTCTCACGGCAGTACGGAGCTTTCAAAATCGGGCAGAAGCCCTTACGCAGGCAAAGAGGCAATGCTTGTTTCAAACCGTACAAGCACCTGGACAGGCGCGGAGCGTCCGCTTTCGTCAGCCTTTGTTCCCGGCAAGGCCTACAGCTTTTCGGTAAACGCACTTACACTTGACGGAGACAAGACCGAAAAGTATTTCCTTAAACTGCACTTTACCGATTCCGCAGGCAAGGGATATTACCGTACCATTGCCGAGGGCACAGCCCCCAACGGCAGCTATATCCAGCTTTCCAACAAAAGCTACACCATCCCCGCCGAGGCCGCGGATGCAACAGATATGGTGATATATGTCGAGACCGAAAACGGCACGGCAAATTACTACCTTGACGAGGCGATAGCCGCCCCCGAGGGCAAGGAGCTTCCCGGCGCGGGCATACCCGAAATACCCGAGGAAAAGGAGATAACAAAGGGTGATGTTAATTTTGACGGCAGAATAAATGTATTTGACCTTGTGCTTGCAAACCGCGGAAAGGCAAACGGTTTTTCCGACGAGGATGCGGCAAAGGCCGCGGATGTCAACGACAGCGGCACGGTCGATGACAGCGATATCGCTCTGCTTCAAAGCTATATACTGGGAAAAATAACCCGATTTACAACAGCATAATATCATAAAAGGGGGTGTCGCATTAAGCGCCACCCTCTGGCAAAAAACAGGTTTTTTGCCAATTAGCAGACTTGTCTGCGCGCCTTGCTTTGCTGCGACACTTGCAAGTCTGTAAGGTCTGCGGACTTTGTCCGCTCCTCGCACGGGCAAAGCCCGTACTGCGGATTTAAGCCTGCGGCGCCAAAATTACTATAATAAAAAAAATTCATTTAACAGAAAATAAACAACATAAGGGGCTGAACCATTGAATATTATCATATTCTTAATGCGACAGCCCCTTTTTATTTCTTAAGCCAAAAAAATTTAAGCTACGATTATTGATATATTTCACAAAATATGTTAAAATATTTTTATTATAATATAGTCAAGGAGTGGTATTTATGAAAGCTTTGGTAATATTTTTCAGCGCAGAGGGAACAACAGCAAAAATAGCCAAGGAATTTGCGGCGGCAAAGGGCGCGGACATATTTGAGATAGTCCCCGAGCAGCCATATTCCGCAGCCGATATAAGGTGGATAAATCCGCTGGCAAGATGCAACAAGGAAAAGATGGGCGGCAAGGATGTACCCGTTGTTGGCAAGGCGGAAAACTTTGAAAGCTATGACACGGTATATCTGGGCTTTCCCATTTGGTACGGCTCGGCGCCCAATGTGGTAAACACATTTTGCAAGGCCTATGACTGGAGCGGCAAGGATATACACGTTTTTGCCACCTCGGGCGGAGGCGGCATAGGCAAAACAGCCGAAAAGCTTAAAGCGTACACGGCTAACGCAAAAAGCATTGACGCAAAGCTTGTACACAGCGCAGACGAAATTTAACAAACTAAGGAAGTCCCCCGCTTCTAAAGCGGGGGTGCTTACTTAAA
>CAMVJD010000039.1 GCA_947167715.1 uncultured Eubacteriaceae bacterium | reverse complement strand
GTATAAAATAACTTTTTTGACAGTCTGAAGTGCACAGATTTTTTTGGTCTGCGCACTTTTTGTGTGTTTTATTCACCGAAAAGGTCTTTTAATATCTCTTCGGCGTTTTTATTTTCATAGCCGTCGGGGTCTGCGAGAACATCTCTGCTCCATGTAAATCGGCCTGCGGAATCGCCCGTAAAGCTTATGCGGCTGCCAAAGTCAATAACATTTACGGGATAACGTCTTGCCCATTCGGGTGAACATTTCTCCATATATTTTGCCGCAAGCGCTGCTGCGTTGCTGTCCTTTGCACCGAGCGCAGTCAGCTGTATGCCGCCGCCCTGGGCACCCTTTATGCTTTTTGACGGTGTGGATTCAAGTATAACGGCGCTTCCGTCGGGGCAAGAACCCAAATATATCCAGACATGACCGTTCATACTCATTATATCGCCGCATTTAAAATCGGCAGAGCTGATATTTTGTGTCCATGTACCGAAATTATGCTCCTGTGCAAGGCTTTTTGCCATTTGAGTAGACGGCATAACATAGCCTTGGCCGCCGCTTTGTGTATTCATTACGTTGTATATCGTCCAGCCTATATAGCCCGAGCAGTCGGCGCCCGCATAATAATACTGGTTTACGCCATTGTGCGGATAATAGGTCGATGGGCCGAGTTCTGTGCGGTAGGCATAGTCCTCGTTATTTTTTTCAAAAAAATCTATCCATTTTTGCGGTATACCTATTGTAGTTGCCTGTGCAGATGCACCCTTATCCTGCCAGTTCCAGCCGCCGCCGAAAACATAAAGGGTGCAGCCGGCCGGCTGAAGCGCTGTGGCAAGAAAATTTTTAATTGTTTTTACGCCAGGCTGTGCCTGAATAACAGGTTTAAAAACTGTATCAGAGCCTATATAAGCCGTTTCGGCGGAATATACGTTTATGCTGTCGCCTGTAAGCGGGACAACGGGCTCGACCTTAACGCTGCCCGCACTTGTGGTGATAGAGTAGACAGACGAGCGTTTAACGGAACGTTTTTCGCCTTTAAGCTTTATTGTAGAATCATCTACAGCTTCGATAATGCCCGATGTTGCAGAAGATTCGTCAATGCTTGTTACAACGCCGTTTTCTACTTTTATATTATATACATAGCCCTCTGCAAGCTTGTTTTGCAGCGAATAGTTATCGTCCCTTAAAACGGGATATTCCATAATATTGCCGTTATTGAAAAAACGGTGTATATAGTAATCCTTAAGGTCGGCTGATTGTGTACCGTAATTTTTAACACCCATATAAACAACATTATTATAAACCGCCTGCTGTTGATCCGATACAACGCTTGTATCGGTGCTTTCGGTGTTATCGGGCTCCTTGGGCGTCTGCGCTTTTTTTTCGGGCGTTTCTATCAAAACGGTCCTTGTATCGTTATCCCATTTTACCTTTGCACCCATATTTTCGGATACAAAGCGCAGCGGGACAAAGGTACGGGAATTTTTGATCTTTGCGGGAACGTCCATATACACCTGCTTGCCGTCTACAATGGCAACATCGTTGTTTATTTCAAGTTCTATGCGGCCGTCTATGGTCGCTATCTCATTATCTGCATCCCAATCCACTTTTGCTCCTAAATTTTCCGCAACAGCTCTAATAGGAATAAGAGTCCTGCTTTCTTCTATATATGGCTTTACATTGTCGTAAACAGAAAAATCCACGGTTTCACCGTCTATAACGACATTTATATCGTCCATAGCGTTTACCGGTGTCCCCAGCAGAATAAGCATAACTGAAAGCGGAATTACAATTCTTTTCATAATTATATGCCTCTTTTCATAAAAATTTGTTAATTACAGTATATCATATGTATAAAAATACTGCAAGAAAAATAAATATCGCTCCGTCGCCAAAGCCAATGGCCAAAACCAAATTCTGCCTTGATGTTTGCTAAATGCCCGCTTTTTTATTTGACAAAATATTAAATATAATATAATATATTAATTAAGGCCGTCTAAATAAAACTACGCTTGGCAACAGCCTGCTTGTGTTTTGCTTTTCCGGGTTTTAGGCGCCCTTTAAGATAAAGGATCAAGAGGTAGTATATATGAAAAAGGTTGCATTTTTAACGCTTGGCTGTAAAGTCAATCTATATGATACAGAGGCAATGCAGGAGCTTTTTGCGGCAAGGGGCTATGATATAGTCGATTTTGAGGAGCAGGCCGACATTTACATAATAAACACCTGTACGGTAACAAATTTCGGCGACAAGAAATCCCGTCAGATGATAAGACGCGCAAAACGTCAAAACCCAGGTGCCATTGTTGCCGCAACGGGCTGCTATGCGCAGGTGGCGCCGGATACCGTGTCCAAAATAGAGGGTATAAATATCGTTGTAGGCACAAACCACCGCAGCAGGATAGTGGATATTGTTGAGGATTACTCGGACGAAACAAAGGTGCTTAATGCCGTTTCGGATATCAGACACGAAAGAGAGTTTGAGCCGCTTAAAATAAGCAAGCTTAAGGACAGGACGCGCGCCTATGTAAAAATTCAGGACGGCTGCAACCGCTATTGCAGCTACTGTATTATCCCCTATGCAAGAGGACCCGTAAGGAGCAGGCGCCCCGAAGAGGTGGTCGAAGAGGTGGATAGGCTTGCCAAAAACGGCTTTAAGGAGATAGTTTTAACGGGAATACACGTTGCAAGCTACGGCCTTGACCTTAAGTGCACAAACCTTACAGATATAGTAAAGAAAGTAAACGAAACAGAGGGTATAGAGCGCATACGCTTCAGCTCTATGGAGCCTACGGCGGTAACGGAGGAATTTGTTGACGAAATGAAGAAAATGCCAAAGATATGCGACCATTTTCCGCTTTCGCTGCAAAGCGGCTGCGACAGGACACTTAAGGCTATGAACCGCAGATATACCGCTGACGAGTACGCACTTGCCGTGGACAGACTGCGCGCGGCCTTTCCCGATGTTGCCATAACTACGGATATTATTGTCGGCTTTCCGGGCGAAACCGAGGAGGACTTTTTGGAAAGCATAGCCTTTGCAAGGCGCGTGGGTCTTTCAAAAATACACGTTTTTCCGTATTCGCCCAAAACAGGCACGCCTGCCGCAAAAATGAAGGAGCAGGTAGCACCCGATATTAAAAACGACAGGGCGTCAAGGCTTATTGCCGTAAGCGACGAGCTTAACAAAAAATTTATTGATACATTAAAGGGGAGGACTATGCCCGTTTTATTTGAAATACGCAATAAAGACGGCTATTTTGAGGGGCATACAACAAATTACATAAAGGTGCTTGTAAAGACCGAGGAGGACCTAAAAAATCAAATTTTAAATGTAAAAATAGGAGAGTACTGCGGTGATGAAACTGTTTACGGAGAAATATAAATTTGCTGCGCCCATTATTGCCTTTGGTATTGCGGCTGCGGTGTTTTGCGGTATAACCGATAAAAATGTATATGCCGGAGATATTGTTATAAACGGCGAAAGGCTTACCGCTGACCCCGCGCCATTTATCCAAAACGGCAGAACGCTTGTGCCGCTAAGGTTTATAAGCGAAAACCTCGGCGCAGAGGTAGAGTACGATGACAAAGAACGCCTTGTGACGGTATCGGACGGAGATGTTCAGATTAAGCTGGAATTGGACAGCGATACCGCCCTTGTGAATGATAACGCCGTAGTGCTTGATGCGCCGGCACAAATATGCGAGGGCAGGACTATGGTGCCGCTTCGCTTTATTGCCGAGGCCTTTGACTGCACGGTAAATTACGAGAGTGAGTCAAAGCTTGTTTTTATTTCGGACAAGAGCTTTGAAAAGGAATATATAACGCTTGACGATATCCCCGAATATTCGGGCAGTCCGTATATTGAGCTTTATTATAATATGCCGCTTTTTGAAAATATTTCCCAAACGGCTTATGAAAATTATGCTCCGCTTGACGAGCTTGGACGCTGCGGCGTTGCCGAGGCCTGTCTTTCAACCGAGCTTATGCCCACCGAAAAGCGCGGCAGCATTGGCAGCGTAAAGCCAAGCGGCTGGAGAATATCAAAATATGATTTTATTGACGGACAATATCTTTTTAACCGTTGTCATCTTATTGCCTTTATGCTTGCGGCCGAAAACGATAATCCGTTAAACCTTATAACCGGCACAAGATATATGAATACCGAGGGTATGCTGCCCTTTGAAACAGAGGTATGCGATTATATCAAAAAAACACAAAACCACGTTATGTACAGGGTAACGCCCGTATATTCGGGAGACGAGCCGATAGCCAGGGGCGTGCTTATGGAGGCATATTCCGCCGAGGACTGCGGAAAGGGCATTTGCTTTGATATTTTTGCATATAATGTTCAGCCGGGTGTAAGAATAGATTACGAAAACGGCGAAAACTATTTGGATGATTTTAATGTTTTTACAACTGTCGAGGAAACGACCGAGCAAACCACCGAGTTTAAGGCGGAAGAAACGACCGAGCAGACCACAGGGTTCAAGGCGGAGGAAACTACCGAAATAAGCGTTTACGAAACAAACGAACAAACAACAAATATCGAGGAGCTTATAGAGTGCTTTTCGGTAACGCCCGAAAGCCCCGCGGAAAGCTTTGATTATATTTTAAATATCAACACAATGAAATTTCATTACCCAAGCTGTAAATCGGTAAAAGATATATCGGACAAAAATAAACGCGGCTATAACGGCGATGCCGAACAGCTTGAAGAAACAGGCTTCAAGCCCTGCGGCAACTGTAGGCCAAAAAGCAGAGAGGAAAGAAAATGAAAAATAAAACAGAACGAATGAAAGAGCTTGTCACGCTTTTAAATAAGGCATCAAGGGCCTATTATCAGCAGGATAAGGAAATAATGAGCGATAAGGACTATGATGCGCTTTACGATGAATTGACCGCACTGGAGACCGAAACGGGCATTGTCCTTTCGGACAGTCCCACACAGAATGTCGGCTACACGGTTTTAAGCAATTTGACAAAGGTAGAGCATCCCTCACCTATGCTTTCGCTTGACAAAACAAAGGAAACGGCAAGACTGGAGGAATTTTTGGGTGAGCAGACAGGTCTTTTGTCCTATAAAATGGACGGCCTGACGGTTGTGCTTACCTACCGTGACGGTGAATTAAAGCAGGCGCTTACCCGCGGAAACGGCGTTGTCGGCGAGGATATAACCCACAATGCCCGTACCTTTAAAAATATCCCATTAAAGCTGGATTTTAAGGGAGAACTGGTTTTAAGAGGCGAGGCGGTCATTTCTTTTAAGGATTTTGAGCGCATAAACAGCGCCCTTGAACCCGAGGACGAATACAAAAACCCCAGAAACCTTTGCAGCGGCACAGTCAGACAGCTTAACAGCGAAATATGCGCAAAAAGAAGCGTTTGCTTTATTGCCTTTTCCCTTGTAACTGCCGAGGGTATGGAGTTTGCAAAAAAATCCGAGGGTATGGCTTGGCTTGAACAAAAGGGCTTTCAGGCTGTCGAAAGAAAATTTGTTACCGCAAAAAATGTGGAAAAGACCGTAAGGGAGTTTGAGGACAATATTCCGAACAATCCCTTTGCAACGGACGGCCTTGTGCTGACCTATGACGATATTGAATATTCCCGCTCTTTGGGTACAACTGCGAAATTTCCCCGTGATTCCATAGCCTTTAAATGGGCGGACGAAACAGCGGAAACTACATTAAAAGAAATTGAGTGGAGTGCATCAAGAACGGGGCTTATAAACCCCATAGCCGTATTTGACCCCGTTGAGCTGGAGGGAACTACAGTAAGCCGTGCAAGCCTGCACAATGTAAGCATAGTTAAAGGCCTTAAGCTGGGTTTGGGGGACAAGATCACGGTTTACAAGGCAAATATGATAATACCGCAGGTGGCGGAAAACCTGACAAACTCAAATAACGCCGAGATACCCGAGGTCTGTCCCGTCTGCGGCGGCAAAACGCAGATAGTCAGCATACGCGACGGCGAGGCGCTTAAATGTATAAACCCCGACTGTGCGGCCAAAAAGCTTATGGGCTTTGTACACTTTGTAAGCCGTGACGCTATGAATATAGAGGGGCTTTCCGAAAGCACGCTTGAAAAGTTTATAAATGCGGATACGCTTACGGATTATGCGGATATTTATGCTCTTTCAAGGCACAGACAGACCCTTGTCGAGCTTGAGGGCTTTGGCGAAAAATCCTTTGACAACCTTATGGCGGCCATTGAAAAAAGCCGCAATATCGGTCTGCCGAATTTTATTTATGCACTCGGCATAGAAAATGTTGGCCTTAGCAATGCAAAGCTTTTATGCAAATTTTACAGCTATGATCCGGATAAAATACTTTCCGCAAAGGCGGACGAGCTTATTGATATAGACGGCTTTGGCGAGGTCATAGCGCTTTCGCTTGAAAATTATTTCAAAAACGAAAAAAACAGGGCGCTTATAGAAAAAATACGCAAAGAACTTACCTTTGATATCCCCAAACAAAACGAGGGCGAGCAGATATTAAAGGATAAAATTTTTGTAATTACGGGCGATGTGCACCACTTTAAAAACCGCAAGGAGCTTCAGGCAAAAATAGAGGAGCTCGGCGGCAAAGCCACGGGCAGCGTTTCCGCAAAGACGAGCTATCTAATAAATAACGATATCACATCAAACAGCTCCAAAAATAAAAAAGCAAAGGAGCTTGGCGTGCCGATCATAAGCGAGGATGACTTTTTAAAGCTTATAGGAGAATAAAATGTACCTTAAAATATGCGAAATAACGGAAAAATACAGAGGTCTGTACCGTTCCTTTCCCTTTGTTATATGGAATAATAAAGCTTACGGGGAATTATATTTTAAGGCAAACGAGTATATCAATAACGCTGATGAGTGCGGATGCTATGATTTTTCGGCAGAAAAAGCCCTGGAATTAAAAAAGCTTTCGGACGAAATAAATGCTGTAATTCCCGCCGATCTTATCGTTTTTGGCGGTGCCTGTGATTTAAACAATGCAAAATTTTTGGGCTTTGATGTTACCGGCGGGGGAAGATATCTTTCGCTTATAAAGGAACTATCGATCGACCGCAAAGATATGATATATAGGTATTTTAACGGCAGATTAAATGAGTACAGCTTATTCGATAATGAAGACGACGCAAAAATGCTTGTTAACTTATACTGCGATCTAAAAAAATATGGAGTAAATGTCGAAAACGTATATGACCCACATCCGACAAAAATATATTTGTATTAATAAAACGCATCATGAGGCCGAATTTAATTTAGCCCCATGATGCTTTTATTTATATAAGCGATAATTTTTTCAGCTCTACTATTTGGTCGCGCAGCTCTGCGGCTTTTTCAAAGTTAAGCTCGCTTGCCTCGCGTTTCATAATAATTGTAAGCTTTTCTATGGTCTTTAAAAGCTCGCCGCGGGACATAGACTCGGGGTCCTTTTCAAGCAGCATGGATGTGCGCTTTTTTTCCTCGGTCTTGGTTATATGGATAATATCGTGGACCTTTTTTATAATTGTCTTTGGAATAATACCGTGCCGGTCATTGTATTCCTGCTGGATATTGCGGCGGCGGTTGGTCTCATTTATAGCTTTTCGCATGGAATCGGTCATTGTGTCGGCATACATTATAACGCGGCCGTTTGCGTTTCTTGCGGCGCGGCCTATCGTCTGTATAAGTGAGGTCTCGGAGCGAAGAAAGCCCTCCTTGTCGGCATCGAGAATAGCCACAAGGCTTACCTCGGGTATGTCAAGCCCCTCCCTTAAAAGGTTTATGCCTACCAATACATCAAAAACATCCATTCTTAGATCGCGGATAATTTCAAGTCTTTCAAGGGTGTCTATATCGCTGTGCAGGTATTTTACTCTTATGCCTGCCTCACGCAGATAGTCGGTAAGGTCCTCGGCCATTTTTTTTGTAAGGGTGGTGACAAGCACCTTTTCTTTTTTTGCGGTGACTTGGTTTATCTCGGCGATAAGGTCGTCTATCTGTCCCGTTACGGGGCGCAGTATTATCTCGGGATCCACAAGACCCGTGGGGCGTATTATCTGCTCGGCCGTCTGCTCGCTGTGCGCCTTTTCGTATTTATTGGGCGTTGCCGAAACAAAAAGCATTTGATTTATCTTGCCCTCGAACTCGGTAAATTTAAGGGGGCGGTTATCAAGCGCGGAGGGCAGGCGGAAGCCAAAGTCCACAAGTGTAGTCTTTCGCGAACGGTCGCCCTCGTACATAGCACCTACCTGTGGTATGGTAACGTGGGATTCGTCCACCATAATAAGAAAATCCTTTGGGAAATAGTCCATAAGCGTGTGCGGCATACTGCCGGGGGCGCGGCCGTCAAGGTGGCGTGAATAGTTTTCTATGCCCGAGCAAAAGCCCATTTCCTGCATCATTTCCATATCGTAGTTGGTACGCTGTTCAAGGCGTTGTGCTTCCAGCAGCTTGTCCTCGCTTTTAAGCACCTTAAGCCTTTCGTCAAGCTCCTCGCGGATATCGCGTATCGCACGGGTAAGGTTGTCGCGGTCGGTAACATAGTGCGACGCAGGGAATATGGCAATATGATTAAGGGTGCTTAATACCTTGCCCGTCAGGCTGTCTATCTCGGATATCCTGTCTATCTCGTCGCCGAAAAATTCAATTCTTATTGCAATATCGCCGCTGCTTGCGGGGAAAACCTCGACAGTATCGCCGCGCACGCGAAAGGTACCGCGCACAAAGTTCATATCGTTTCTGTCATACTGTATCTCAACAAGCCGCCTTAAAACATCCTCGCGTGAATACTCCATACCGGGTCGTATGGAAAGGGTCATATTTTTATAGTCTATGGGCGCACCTAAACCGTATATGCAGCTTACGCTGGCAACGATAAGCACATCCCTCCGCTCGGAAAGCGCCGCCGTTGCAGAATGACGCAGCTTGTCGATCTCGTCGTTTACGGAGCTGTCCTTTTCGATATAGGTATCGGACTGTGGGACATAGGCCTCGGGCTGATAATAATCGTAATAGGAAACAAAATATTCGACCGCGTTTTCGGGGAAAAATTCCTTAAACTCGTTGTACAATTGTGCGGCAAGTGTTTTGTTGTGCGCTATAACAAGGGTGGGGCGGTTTAATTTTTCTATTATTTTTGCCATTGTAAAGGTCTTGCCGCTGCCCGTAACACCCAAAAGGGTCTGAAACTTTTTTCCGCTCGCAAATCCGCTTACAAGCGTGTCTATGGCCTGCGGCTGGTCGCCCGTGGGCTGAAATTTTGAAACTACTTTAAAATCCATAAAAATCACCTCACAAAAATTGTATAGTATAAAACAGGTACAAGAACCGACGGCAAAAGATTGCCGACTTTGATCTTCTTTATCTCAAGTATATTTATGCCTATTGCGGCGATAAGCAGACCGCCGACTACGGAAATTTCGTTAAGAACGGTATCTGTCATTATCGGTGATAAAAGACCGGATAACAGTGCAAGTGAACCTTCGTACAAAAATACGGAAACAGAGGAAAGCAGAACGCCCACACCCATACTGGCCGCAAAAACTATCGATATAACGCCGTCAAGTACGCTTTTTACATACAATGTGGTATTATCTCCCGTCAAACCGCTTTCAAAAGCACCGAGGATCGCCATAGACCCAACGCAGTATAAAAGACTGCCGTTTACAAAGCCTTTTGAAATACCGCCGCCCGATGACGAAAATTTTTCTTCCAGTTTTTTGCCGAATTTATCCAGTTTATCCTCTATATCCACCAACTCCCCGAATATGCCGCCTATCATAAGGCTGACAACATAGAGCAGCGGGCTTGTATCGGGCGACTGCATTGCCGTAAGTGCCGTATTCAGCCCAAGCAGAAAAACCGCAAGCCCCGAAGCCTGTGTAACTATCTCCTGTAATTGTTTATTGAATTTTTCTTTTAAAATAAGTCCCATTATGCCGCCCAAAATTATGGCGGCTGCATTTACCGTTGTACCGAGCATTTCAGTTGACCCCCAGTTTCTCGCTGCGTGCGTAGTAGAATAGATATTGCTGTGCATATCCCGCATATTTGCCCCATTTTTTTGCGGCAAAGGCGCTTATTTCTTCCTTTGGTGTGTCTTTGCCGTTAAAATACAAAAGTTCGGTAACGCGTTTTACCCATACGTCAACAGGATACATATCGCGTTTGCCAAGCGAGAACAAAAGCACGCAATCGGCCACTTTCGGGCCAACGCCCTTTATTTTTAAAAGTTCTTTTTTTGCCTCTTCCGAGGGCATATCGGAAAGTGTATCAAGGTCTATTTCTTTGTTCAATAGTTTTTCTACGCAGTCGCAAAGGTATTTGGCGCGAAAGCCCGTGCCAAGGGACATATAGTCCTCGTTTTTGACATCCGCAAGGGCGGCAAGGTCGGGAAAAAAGCTTTCGTTTTCGTCAAATGCCTTGCCGTAGGCTTTTGAAAGCCTTGAAATTATACCCTTTATACGCGGAATATTGTTGTTTTGCGAAATAATAAACGAAATAAGCGTTTCAAAGGGGTCCTGGTTTAAAAGCCGTATTCCGCCGGCATATTCAACGGCCTTTTGCATAACGGGGTCGTCCTTTGAAATTATTTCCTTTATTTTATTATAATCTGTGCCAAGGTCGAAGTAGTTATACCATAGGTTATCAAAATCGGCGGGACAGCAGGGGGAGAAGATTATTTTATCCGCTGTCTGCTCGATATCAAGCACACGGTCAAGCGCGATTATACGGTAGCAGCTGTCTTTAATTTTGGTAAAGCGAAAGCATTGGCCGCATTCGAGTATCTCGGTTATGTTAAAGTCTTTTGCATCGGTTATTTCAACGTAATTGCCATAATATGATATTTTCATAAATTTATCCTTTTTTCTTGTTAAAAAATGTGGTATAATTAAGTAAGTTATTTTGAAACGTACAAATTGAAATTTGTCATTTAATTTAACTTCCATAAAATTAGTAATCTAAGCGAGGTGTCCATTATGAAGGAAAAAATATATACCATACCCGTAAACGAGGGTTTTGAGGCAGGCGGCGAGTGTCCGTTTTGCAATATGTACCAAAAGCTTGAAAAGGATGCAGTTGATTATATGCTTGGTCCGTCCTATATGGAGGACGATATCCGTATGGAGACCAACCGCACAGGCTTTTGCAAAAAGCATTATCTGCATCTTTACAAGCAGCAAAATCGCCTTGGTGTCGGTCTTATGACACATACCCACCTTCAGACCATAAACCGCGATTTGGAAAAGCTTTGCAAGGACTACAAGCCCGACAAAAAGCCGCTGTTTAAAAAGGTCGAGGGCAACCCCATAAGTGATTATATTAATAATATAACAAATTCCTGCTATGTTTGCAACAAAATTTCGACAACACTTGAAAGATATATCGATACTTTTTTCTATATGTGGAAAAATATGCCCGAGCTGCGCGAAAGCGTTAAAAATTGCAAGGGCTTTTGCATAGAGCATTTTTCGCTTATTGTGGCGGAGGGCCAAAACAGGCTTTCGGCAAATGATTATAAGGAATTTTTGGATATAGTTCTTCCGCTGGAGCTTGAAAACTTAAAGCGCCTTGAGGGCGAGGTAGAGTGGTTTACCGATAAATTTGACTACCGCAACCGCGATAAGGACTGGGGCACGTCAAAGGACGCCCTGCCGCGCGCCATAACCAAGCTTGCATCGGAATTTGTGGAGGAATAAAATGGAGTTTAAGGAGCTTTCGCCAAAGCAAAAGGCGCAGTATATATGGGACTATTACAAAATACATATCATTGCTTTTATTGCAATACTCGGTATAGCGGTCTGGGCCGTAAATCATTTTATTATACATCCCGAGCCGACCGTATGCTGCGGTATTGCCGTATACGGGCCGCATATCGATATTGATACCGCGGATGCGATGGAGCAGATAATAACATCAAATATCACAAGTCCCGAGGAAAATTTAAAGGCCGAGATATCAAATTTCTTCTTTACCGAGGGCTCGGGCAGCGAGGACCAGATACAGGACAAGGATATGCTGGACAAGTTTTATACCTACCTGTACGCCATGCAGCTGGATATCTTTATAGGAAACGAGGAAGACACACAGGCCTGCGTAAAGGCTGATTTTTTAAGTACCGTTGACGAATATATAACGCCCGAGCAAAAGGCGGAGTTTGAAAAGGACGGCCGCCTGCTTTACGGCAAGGACAGCGACGACGAGGAGGAGCTGCCCTATGCGGTCAGGATAAACGACCCGCCGCTGTTTAAAAGCCTTGATATTTTAAAGGACGATACATATTACATTTCCTTTGTGCCGATAGAGGGCAGAGAGGAAAAAACAAAAAAAGCGGGACAGCTGTTTTTGGGAGATTAATTTACCATGGAAAAGAAAAAATATATCTATAAAGCCGAATATTGGCTTTCATTTTTGCTGCCGATATTGTTTATACTTATTGCATTTGCGTTTTCCGGCATTTATCCTTTTGGCGGAATGGATATACTGACCTGCGACCTTAAGGAGCAATACTTTGATATTACTGCCGCATTTTTCAATAAAATAAAAAACGGCGGCAATATATTTGTGCTTAACGAAACCAGGGCGGGGCTGAACCTTTATGTAATGGCGGCGTTTTTGCTTTTCAGCCCGTTTAACATACTGTTTTTGTTTTTTGATGTGGATGCATACCCGTATTTGTACGAGCTTATATATATTTTAAAAATTGGCTTTGCGGGACTTTCGGCCTGTGTATTTTTAAAAAAGAGCAGGCTTATCGATATAAAAAATGCTGCTTGTATCGCATTTTCGGCAATATATGCACTCGGCACATATAATATGGTATGCAGCATTAATATTATGTGGCTTGACAGCGTTATTCTGCTGCCCCTATGCTTTTTGGGCATAGAACATCTTGCCGAACAAGAAAAGATCACACGCTTTGCCGTTCCTTATTTTATTTGTGTTGTTACCTGCTATTATCATGCTTATATTACGGGCTTGATAAGCTTTATATATCTGCTGTACTACACAGCGGCAGCGGGCAAAAAAAACTTAATAAAGACAAGCTTTTTGCTTTTGTTTGGCGGCGTGCTTTCGCTTATGCTGGCAGGCTTTGTAATTGTTCCCTCGGCTGTCGGGCTATATTCGGGCTATACAAATAAGGTCGAGGTGGTTTCGGACAAATCGTTTGTGCGTTTCGGTCTTGGCGAGATATGCCGCGCGCTTTTGCTTGTCGAGGACGGCTCACCGGTCATTAATTCAACACTTAATATTTTTACGGGCGTACTGCCTGTTTTTATGACGCTTGTATATATTTTTTCGGGCGGCATAAATAAGCGCGAGCGTATTGCGGCAGCTTTGATAGGCCTGTTTTTGGTGCTTTCGCTTTTTATAAGGCCGCTTTATGTGCTTATGCAGTTTTTGCGTGAGCCTGCATCCTTTGAATGTCGTTTTGCTTACGGTATATCGCTTATGCTTATAGTATTCTCGGCACGGCTGATCGGCAAAATTGATAAAATTGAAAAGCGTTCGGTTTTGACTGCGTTTGCGGTAATGGTGTTTGCATTTGCTGCCGCTTTTATCGGCGGCGTTTCGGGTCACGAATATTATACCGCGGCCTTGTCGGCGGCCTTTACCGTATGTTATATTATTTTTATATTAAGAAAAGCAGGTATACGCATCTTTTCACTTTTTGCCTGTGCGGAAATGCTAATTACGGCTATCCTTGGCATTAATACGATACACAAGCATATCGGCCACGATAAAAAGGGCAGCTATACTGCCGGGATAGAACAATTAAAGGAATTAAACGAAAAGATAGGTGACAGCGCGGCTTATCGAATATGCGCGCTTAATGCCGATACAAGAATGTTAAATGTCAGCTCGGGCATTTCGGCTATTGACGGCTTTTCTTCAACGGTAAACCAAAGAGCTACCGATTTTATGAAAAAAACAGGCATACACGTTGTATCGGACGATAAGTATGTAAGCAGCATCGATAACGGCATTGTAAACGAAAGCATTTTTAATGTAAAATATGTTATTTTGCCCGATAAGAGCGGCTTTGAGATTACCGACAGCGCAGGCCGCAGGTTTTATTTAAAAAACGGCGCAAGGCTGACATCAAATACTTATAAAAAAATATACGAGGACGAAAGCTCGGTCATATACGAAAATAAAACCGTTTTGCCGCTTATGTTTGCATCAGACGAAAAAATAAAGGATATCGGCGAAAAATTCTATGATGATGAAGTGATATCGGGTTATTTTTTAAATCAGGAAATATTTTTAAATACTGCCGCAAATACGGATGAAAAGCTTTATACACCTTATTATGATATCGGAGAGCCCTTATTGCTGAATTGTACACTTGATGGTGACGGCATCACAAACAGCATAAATTTAGGCAATAATTATGAGGGTACCGTTTTGTACCGATTTAAGGCGGAAGAGGACGGAGAGTACTGCATAAACTTTTATGTTATGAACAAGTCGCTTTCGGAAAGCTTTGGCAGCTATAAATTAAGCGTAAACGGCGCCGAAATAGACCATGAATATCTAAAAAACAACCTTGCAAAGGATATAGGATATTTTAAAAAGGGTGATATTATCGAGGCCGCTGTGACCGCGTACAAAAGCGGCGTGGAATTTGTTGAGCCCTGTATTTTAAGGCTTGATACAAAGGGGTTTGAGAGGGTCTCGCAAAAGCTCCAAAAAGACGCTCTTAAAAATATCAGAACAGAAAATGACGATATTCTTGCCGAAAGCGATTTTGATTCCGAAAAATTCATTTTTACGACCATAGCCTATGACGAGGGCTACAGAGTTTATATAGACGGAAAAGAAACAAAAAAGATAGCTGCGGCAGATTCGATGCTTGGGTTTTATATCCCTGCGGGCAGCCACAGCATAAAAATAGACTATATAAGCAAGGGCTTTAAAGAGGGTGTATATTTATCCCTGTTTACCTTTGCGGCAATTATATGCTTGACAGCCATTAAAAAAAGGCGCATAAAGCGCCCTTTGAATTAACAGTTGTTGTCGCAGATGCCGTTTAAGCCGTTTGAGTTAAAGCAAAAAAGGATAAGAAGAATAATTATCCAGCTGTTGTCACCGCAGCCAAAAATGTTGCCCAAACCGTTTAAACCGTTGTTTCCGCTAAGGAGCAATAAAATGATGACGATCCATAAGATGTTGTTATTATTCATAACGACCTCCAAAATTTAATTTACGTTAAATTATATGAGCTTGATGAAAAATCTTGCCTGTACCAAAAAAATTTTTATAAAGGAATAGTATTATGAAATTATCGGAAAGACTTTTTACCGTTGCAGCTGCGGTAAAGCCCTGTGACTGTGCGGCGGATATAGGCACCGACCACGCTTATGTGCCGATCTGGCTTTGTGAAAACAATATTGTAAAAAGGGCTGTGGCGGGCGATGTCAGCAGGGGCTCGGCGCAGAAGGCTGCGGAAAACATAAAGGCCTGCGGCTATGAGGACAGAATATCCGCACGCTGCGGTAACGGACTTAAAATAATAAAAAAAGAGGATAATGCGGGATGTATAATTATTGCGGGTATGGGCGGTATGCTTATGCGAAATATTCTTGAAAACGGGGATATTTCAAATATGCCGCAGCTTGTTTTGCAGCCGCAGAAGGATATCCCCGAAATAAGGAGATATATTCACCTTGCAGGCTATAAAATAGAGAATGAAACAATGCTTTGCGAGGATAATAAGTATTATAATATCATAAGCGCAGTAAAGGGCAGCGAAAGCTATACCGAAACCGAATACGCGCTTGGAAAGATACTTATTGACAATAAGGATAAAACTTTAAAGGAGTGGCTTTTGCTTGAAATTAAAAAATACGAGTCGCTGCTTGGCGTTATGAATGAGGAAAAACGCATCGAAGTAAAAAATAAAATAGAAATGTACAAAGGAGTATCGGAATGTTTGTAAAGGACGTTGTAAATGCGATAGAAAAGCTTGCGCCGCCCGAGCTTGCGGAGCATTGGGATAATGTAGGTCTTCTTATAGGGGATGAAAACAGGGAATGTAAAAAAATATTATTCGCGCTTGATGCCATTGATGCCGTGATAGATGAGGCAATAGAAGAAAAGGCGGATATGATAATAACTCATCACCCGATAATTTTTAAGGGCTTATCCTCGGTAAATACCAAAACCGCCCTCGGAAGAAGAATTATAAAGCTTATTAAAAACGATATTGCAGTGTACTGCGCCCATACAAGCCTTGATATTGCACAGGGCGGCACGAATGATATACTGGCCGAGACTTTAAATTTAAGCGATATTTCGGGGCTTGTGCCCGCCGAAAACGGATTTTTGGGCAGAACGGGCAGCCTTAAGGCTCAAGTGTCATTGGGAGAATTTACGCAGAGCGTTATAAATGCGCTTGGTATGCTGTCGGCAAATGTTACGGGAGACCCCGACAGCATTGTAAAAAAGGTCGGGCTGTGTACGGGCAGCGGTGCAGACAGAGATTTTATGCTTGCGGCAAAAAAAGCGGGCTGTGATGTATATATAACGGGTGATGTTAAATATCACGAAGCACAGTTTGCCGAGGATATAGGCCTTTGCCTTATAGATGCCACACATTTTTATACCGAGAGCATAGCTATGCCCTATGTATGCGAATTTATCAAAAATGAAACAGGGCTTGAATGTATGGTCACAAAAGTAAAGGGCGAAAGCTTTAAAACTGTTATTGGATAATAAGGAGAATAAATGGAAACTGTTAAATTTGAAAACGGCTTAATACTGGTAATGGAAAAATTTTTTAATATACGCAGCGTTTCGGCGGGAATATATGTAAAAAACGGCTCGCTTAACGAAAGCGAAGAGGAAAACGGCATTTCACATTTTATAGAGCATCTTTTATTTAAAGGTACAACATCAAGAAGTGCAAAGGATATCGCTGTGGAAATGGACAGAGCGGGCGGTCAGCTAAATGCCTACACCACAAAGGAATATACCTGCTATTACGCAAAGGTGCTTGACAGCTATTTTGAAAACGCTTTTGATGTACTTGCCGATATGTATTTTAACTCAAAGTTTGATGATAACGATATAATACGCGAAAAAAGCGTTATTGACGAGGAAATAGATATGTACGAGGACACTCCCGATGACCTTGTACACGAAAACCTGCAAAATGCAGTCTGGAGGGGCACAAGCCTTGGCCGTCCCGTACTGGGTACGCATAAAACAATAGCGGGCTTTAATTCGGATTCTTTTAAAAACTATATGAAAAAGCATTACCGTCCGGATAATACCGTAATATCTATCGCGGGAAATATTGACTATGACAAAACCGCGGAATTTGTTAAAAAATACTTTGGAGGTTATCAAAGAAAAAACGACACGGCATTGCCCGAAAACGACAATATTTATATACCGTCCTTTGTTACATGTAAAAAGGAGATAGAGCAGCAGCATATATGCGTTGCTTTTAAAAGTGTGTCACAGCACAGTGAAGATAATTATACAATGGCCCTTTTAAATACTATTTTAGGCGGCAGTATGAGTTCTGTTTTGTTTCAGCGTATCCGCGAGGAAATGGGACTTGCATACAGCATTTACTCGTATAATTCAATATATGCCAATTCGGGCTTGTTTACCGTATATGCGGGATTTAACCGTGAAAATCTTGAAAACGTTAAAAACGGTATTCTTAATGAGCTTTGCGGCTTTGCCGAAAAATTTAACGATGAAACGGCGGTAAAGGATGCAAAGCAGCAGCTTATCAACAATTTTTTGCTTGGACTTGAAAACACATCAACGGTAATGGGGTCGCTTGGCAGAACAATGCTTATAAAAGGCAGAGTAAATTCAAGGGAGGAAACTGTCTCTAAAATAGAAAATATTGATATTTCCGCAATAAAGGAGCTTGCCGGCAGGCTGTTTATTAAGGGCATTGAAAGTATATCCATAGTTGGATAAAAGTATGATTTTTGCTTGAAATGCGGTAAATAACGGCGTTTGACAACAGTTCCCGCCATATGCGCACCAAGTTACATCCGCTCTTGTATGCAGCTTTGTTTCCTTGTCATCATCTTCGCGTCCCGGGGGGGGGTTATAGTTAAACTTTTTGATCATAAAGCCAAACAGGAAATAATAAAGCACAAAATATCCTATACCCACTATTACGATCCGGATCCAATGAGATTTGGCATTTCCCTGAAGCACACCAAACATAACCATATCTATAAGGCCGACCACGCTAACACCGCATATATGCACAAGCATATACGAAAGACATGCCAATCAAGTTTTTAAAGGCAGTAATGTAAGTCACAAGCGATTTAAGCTGTTCCTTTGGTACGGCCAAACGCCTGTTTTGTATCGGACTATATATTATATTATTTAAAAAATAAAAATGATTGAGAATTTTTTAAATATATGTTATAATTTGTATGATAATGAACGGATTTTATACAGAATGAAACTTAAAGAAATATCGCATTACAAGTGTCGGGTAAAAAATATAGATCGCTAAAATCTATTGTATATTTTATGCGAGGGATATATATTCGGATCAAGCGACAAGGAGCCAAGGAAGTGAGAATATGTTTAAGGTTGCTGTTTGTGACGATAACAAGGAAGATATTGTCAATATAGAAAAATTACTCGATATATATAGCTCGAGAGAAAATGTAAAATTCAGCATCTTTAAATATTCGGACTCTGCCGAATTATTTAAAGAAAAGGACTTTTTTGACATATATTTTTTAGATGTTGAAATGCCCGAATTTAGCGGATTGGAATTGGCACGAAGCATAAATGAACATTATCCGGACCCTATAATATTTTTTATCACCAATTACGAGAATTATCTTGATGAAGCCTTTGATATACCTGCTTTCAGATACTTATATAAGCCGATAGATGAAGAAAGGTTTTTTAACGGACTTAAGCTGGCTATTCAAAAAATAAACAAGGCAAGTGACGGGGTCGTTTTGAAGGTAATGGATAAAAGAGTAAAGGTCTTGCTTGATAGGATCATATATATCACAATAGAAAACCGCTTTTGTAAGGTGGTGACAACGGATAATGAGATCCTGGCGGATGATAAGCTGAATAATATATACAAAATGCTGCCCGAAAATAAATTTGTTTATTCTCACAAAAGCTATATAGTTAATCTGTCTTTTGTAAAAAGCTACGATTCGGCAAGTGTTATACTAAAACATAAAGATAAGCAGTATACGGTACATATTTCAAGGCGTATGGCTCGTGAATTTAAAAGAAATATGATATTATATGCAAGGGGTGCTTTATGACATTTTATGATTTTTATGCGGTATTTCTGTTAACTGTTTCGGGCCTTATATCCGTAATATTTTTTAATTCAATATTTGAACGCAGAAAGAAATTGAGTTATGTTGTTTTTGTGAGCCTGATACTTAACCTTATACAAGCCGCAGTATACTTTTTAAAAATACCTGCATTAAATTTATTGGTATATGTGGGGATAAACACTCTGTTGGCGGCAGCGATGTATGAAAGCGAGAAAAAAATTGCTCTGTTATACACCTTGGTTCTCACAGCAACAATGATGTTAAGTGAATTTTTTGTTGTAACAATAATGCATCAATTTCTTAAGGTCGATGTAACTATGCTGCTGGACGAGAAAAACTTAATTATTTACTCTGTTTTATGTAAAAGTATGCACTTAATGATAGTTTTGGCCGCAAAAAAATGGGTGCTGCACCGCAGAACGGGACATACATACGATAATACTTACTATCTGTTTATATTTTTTCCTATTTCAACAATGATACTTTTAAGTGCATTATATTTTATCGTTGACCATCTGGGAGAAGCCGAAAGCATCATACTGATGCTGGCGGTTATTCCGTTGATAATATCCGAGTTTGTGTGCTATGTCGTGTACGACCACATAATTGACAAAAACAGACGTATATTTTTGCTGAATGAAAGCATATACAAAAGAGAGTTACAGCTAAAGCAATATGAGCTTTACAAACAAAAATACGAAAGTTCAAGAATTATTCTTCACGATATAAAGAAGCATTGGGGTATCATTAAATCTTTGTATTCGGATCCGGAGAAAGCCGAAAAATATATTGCGGATCATTTGAAAAGCGCAGCCGATAAATTTATGTATACCAATAACGAGGTTTTGAATGTTATATTAAATGAGAAGGCTGACGAGTGCAGGAAAAACGGCATCCGTTTTTCGGTAAGTGTAAGTACAAATAAGGTCAATAAAGTTTCCGATAGCGATTTGGTGGCTATATTCTGCAATTTGCTTGATAATGCAATTGAAAGCTCTATGACTTGTTCAAGCAAATTTATCGTTTTGGATGTGTATGAAGTTAATGCGGCTTTTTTGGCGATAAATATGACAAACAGCTGTGAACACGAATTAAAAATCAAAAAAAATCGCTTGCTCACAACCAAGTCGGATACGGAAAATCACGGCTTTGGTATGGCAAGCATTGGGAAATGCATAGAAAAATACCGAGGAGATATGGACTATATTTACGATGCGGGTAAAAAAACATTTTCCGTAACGATATTAATGAATTTTGAGGATAATGTATAAAAATACTTACAAGCGCAACAGCAGACATTTGAAAGTACAAAGATAGTGAACAGCAAATTTTTAACAGCCTTAAATCAGGCTGTTTTTTTAACCACTTTTGTCAAAAACCGACCACTTTTGTATTTTATATTGAAAAATCGGGCATTAAATAATAAACTAACATTGAACGCTTGTCGGCCGTTGGCCGCAAAACGGAAGACAGCGTATAATAAAGCATTACCACTTATGTCAAAAAAACGACCGTTTATGTAAATTTAATTGAATTTATACATAATATATGATAAAATTTACACGATAAATAAACGGGAAACTCTGAATGCAGAGGGAATTTTAGATATGCCCGAAAAATAAAATTTGGAGAACATTATGAAAATTGCGTTATGTGATGATGAAAACAGCTTTATATCTCAAATGAGGGAGCTTATAACCGAGAGCGGCGGCTTTGACGGCAAGGCGGAAATATACGGGTACGAAAGCGGCGAGGAGCTTTTGGCGGCGTTTGATAAAAACAGGTTTGACATTGTATTTTTGGACATAGAAATGAAAAATATAAACGGCATTGACACCGCAAGGAAAATACGCGAGACCGACCGAAATACAATAATTGTTTTTTTTACAAGCCACAGCGAATATGCCGTGAGCGGCTATGAGGTCAATGCCTTTCGGTATCTTTTGAAAAATTCGCCGAGGGCGTATTATCTTCACGAGCTGAGATCGGTTTTTGCCGAATACCGTCAAAGACATTTATCCTACGAATTAAAGACGTCCAAGGCTATTTATTCAATACCGATAATGGATATTATGTATTTTGAGGTATACGGCAGGACCGTGCTTTTGCATACCGTAGACGAGACCTACGAATTTAGCGGCAAGCTGAACGATATAACTGCGGACAAGCGCCTTATAGGCTTTGTCAAGCCGTATAAAAGCTATTATGTTAATATGGAGTATATTAAGAAGATAGAGCCCAAAAGTATGGTGCTGAAAAATAATGCCGTCATCCCCGTAAGCCGTATGAGCGCGCAGAGTGTCGCCGAAAAATATACAGCATATATAACGGAGGGCTTTTAAATGGGCGGTAAGGCTATTTATGATATTATAGAGGTGCTGCACTGCATACTTGAGGTTTGGCTTTTTTATATTTTTTTCGACCGTATCTTTGAAAGAAAGTACAGTATAAGGCTGCCATATATCGCCTTTTTTGCGGTGCTTGCCGTGCTTATGTCTATTGTAGCCTTTACGGTGGAAAATTCGTTTATAAGGCTTGGCTGCACGTTTTTCTCGCTTATGGCAATAGCGCTGCCGCTGTACAGGGTATCGGCAGTTAAAGCCTTTTTCGCCTCTATATTCTATATATTTCTTATTGTTATTACCGAAACGCTGTTTGTTGCGCTGCTTACCGCCCTTGGTCTGGGCGAGCCCGAAAAGGTGCTTACATCGGGTACGGGCAGAATAACGGCTATGGTAGGGACAAAGCTTATCAATTTTTGGCTTATCATCTATTCGTGCAGGATATACCGCAAAAAGTTCAGGGATGTCCCGACGGCTTATCTTGTGCAGATTTTTTTAATGCCTCTTGTAAGCATTATTATACTGTGCAGACTGTTTGATGTGCTTTTGGTAACTACCGCGGATGTGCTGATGTATATTGCGGTGGTCATAGGGCTTTTATATATAAATTTCTCTGTCTTTGACCACTTTGAAAGCTATGACGACAGGATAAGGCTTGCGGCGCTTGAACGTATAATGGAGCAGGAAAGCAATAATTACAAGGAGCTTGCAGGCTCGTATTCGGAAATAAGAAATATCAGGCACGACCTTAAAAACCAAATGTCCGTGCTTGGCGACCTTATCGACAAGGGCGGCTTTGACGAGGCGCGGGAGTATATGCGGCAAATGTACAAGACCGCCGAAAACGCGGCGTCCGTATATTATACGGGAAATCCCGCCCTGGACTCGGTAATAAATTTAAAGGCAGGCTATGCCAAAAGAATGGGCGTAAAATTTATTGCAAAGCTGCGCTCCGAGTCGATAGATATTGATATAATAAGTCTTTGCAGCGTTCTGGGCAATGCGCTTGACAATGCCATAGAGGCCTGCGGGCGCACCGATGCAGCCGATAAGTATTTAATGCTTGCAATAAACAGGATTGACGGTAATCTGCTTATCAAAATTGATAACCCGTCCCCGCCCGTTGATGTAAATGACCTTACCACATCAAAAAAGGACAAAAAACTGCACGGTATAGGTATGCAAAGCATAAAACGCAGCTTGAAAAAGCTTAACGGCACAATGACCTGCATATATGAAGACGGGTGCTTTTCGTTAAGAATTGTGATACCGATATAAAATTTATCAAAATATCCAAATAGGAAATTACAAGAGGATGTTTTGCTCTGCGGGAAAGCCACAAATATCAAAACAGCGCAAAAAGCGCTAAAAAAAATAAAGGAGAAAAACAAATGAAAAAATTAATTTTAATAGCAGCAACGGTTATCATGACCGCTGTATTCGCAACTGCCGTACAGGCGGAAATAACGCCAAGTGCGCCCACGGGCAGCGGGACCTGGCGAAGCCCCTACAATATCTCAACGGCGGAAAATTTATACTGGCTTTCGGAGTATTGTGCCGAAAACAATACAGACGGCAAGTATTTTACGCTTACGAACGATATTGCCGTAAACGCCAAAGAGATAAACGCCAATACCACGGCAAATGATGCACAGGTCTGGAAGCCCATTATGGATTTTGCGGGCAAATTTGACGGTAAAAACCATACGATAAGCGGGCTTTTTGTGCGCGGCAGCGAATATGCGGGTCTGTTTGGCACCGTAAAAAATACCGCAAGTATTTATAACCTTACAATAGACAATTCTTTTTTTGAGGGTACGAAGTATACGGGCGCAGTTGCGGCCTACAGCGAGGCAAAGTATTTATATGACTGTACTAACAAGGCAGAGATAAGGTCTTATGCGCAGGATGCCTATACGGGCGGTATTGTCGGTTATTATGCCGAAAAAGGGTATTTTCACTCTTGCAATAATTACGGGGATATATACGGCACGGACTATACGGGCGGCATAGTAGGCTATATGGCGCCTATGGGCGAGTGTGCGTCAAGGTTTGGAAACCACGGTACCGTATGCGGCACTAAATATGTCGGCGGTATTGCGGGCTATCTTGACTGTACCTTTTCCACAACAAAGCTTGACCATTGCTTTAATCTGGGCAATATATACGGCACGGAATATGCGGGCGGCATTGCGGGCTACAGCTATAATTACACGGGTACATCCTCGGGCGGCGGCAGCGCATCTATGGCGTGTTTTTTATTTAATAATGCCGAGGAGTGCTTTAATTACGGCAAGATAAGCGCGCAAAACACCTATCCCATAGCGGGACACAGAGAGGGCGGCTTCGGCGCGGAGGACTGCTATTATCTTGTCGGTACGGCAAGCCCCGACAGCTATACGCAAACGGTTATACTGCCAAACGGTGGGGGAACACGCGAGGACTTTATCGAGCTTGGCACGCCGCTTACTTATGAGGAATTTGCCGAGGGCAAGGCAACATATCTTATGAATGAGGACGGCGGATATTTGTGGGGACAAAACGTAGACAATGACAAGCCCCATGACCTTTATCCCTGCTCGTATTATGAGGATCATGCCCTTGTTTATTACAGCGTGCTTGATAAAAAGTATTCAAATTTTGAAAATACTTACGAGAGAGCATACAGACAAAACGGTGATGTAAATATGGATGAGGCGGTGGATATTCTCGATACGTCGGAGATACTTAAAAAGGCGGACGACCCCGCGTATATGATGCCGATAGAAGTAAAATTTGCCGAGGATAATTATACGCCCGAAGAACCTTGCGGCGATATAGACTGCGATGGGGCTGTTACCAAAGCGGATGCGGCACTTATGCTTAAAATTATGGTCAGAAGCTGAAAGGGTGTCTTGAATTTTTTGGAGTTATCACAATGAAAAAACCAAGTAAAAAAGAGCTGTGTATCGTGGCTGCATTAATTTTTTCGATTATCGGCAATATTCTGGAGGCTGTTTTTAAATACTGTGCTTTAGCCAATAATTCCGCATATATACTTATATTGTTCGGCTCAACGCTTTGCAATATGCTTTTTGTGTTTGCGGTCACTTTTTATATAGTGCTTGCTGTTTGCAGTATAACGGGGCTTGACTTAAAGGCGGTGCCCGCTGTCGGTTTTGCGGCGGCCTGCCTTTTACCCTTGCCGACGTTGATGGAACACAACGATAGGCCTGTTTTGCCCATACACGCATTATGGCTTGAACTAAGTGACGCAACGTCGGAGCCGACGGATATAAGTGTACAAAATGCGTATATTGCGGTCGTACAGCAGCACAGCTATCGCGGCAAAAAAAGCGTAAGAACTTTTTTTGAATATGAGTATAACGGCAAAAAGTACCGTGTACCCGCAACCAAAGAATTTCTCTCGCTTGCAAGAGATGTCGGTATGGATAATTACGAAAAGGTCGATAATATACAAATAACCGTTTATCCGAATACGGGCATAGCAGCGGATATCGTTTCGCCCGTTATTGGAAGTGCTTATGTCGAGCCCGTAATAAAAAAATACGGTATGCCCTACAGGCTTTACATAGACGAAAATAACGCGGATTATGAAATATCCGATGTATACAGGGAAAAGGGCTTTGAGCTGACGGGAAATTTTGTCCCTGTCGCCTATGCACTTTATACCTACAATGAATATCGTCCGAAGATCAAGAGCTTTAAAGACGGAAAAATAAATTTGCCGACTGTGGACGGGAGCTATAAGATAGTGTTGTTAAATTCAAAGGGAAATGAGCTTAGCAATACTGTTGCCGTAAATATACAAAACGGTACCGTCAAGGCCGACAACAACGCCGACCCCGACAAAAGCTCCGACGGCAGATTTGCAGAAGGCAGATATGTAGACGGGGATGACCGTTTTAATATTACATATAACGAAAAAACGGGAATGTATACCGCGACAGTCACACCGCAGGCTTTGGGAACAAGCTATGATAAGGCGGTAATTCCGTCGGTAAGTGTGACGGGAAATGAAAATACAGTTTCGGATATATACGTCGGTCTGGCAGGCAGCGCATTATTTGGTGCGGATGCAAAGGGCTATCTCGGTGAAGCATATACAATAACATCCGTAAAAGCAACAAGCGCAAGGCTGACCTTTACCTATGACGAGGCACTTTTATCGGACAAAATAAACGAAAATTTCAAGCCTGCGATATATTGTCTGTATCATCACACAAATACCTCGGGCGGATATCCGCAGGTCGATGAGGACTATTCGGCCGTACCCGACCAGGTTTGGGAGGGAAACACGGTTACCGCAGACATAACAGGGCTTGACAGCGATTATATGTATATGCTTATCGACGAATATGCCTTTTTGCATTGGCAGGAGGAATATGCGGAATATTGGCGAAAATTTAAAGAGGAAGACCCCGAGGAATGGGAAAGAATGAAAAAAAGCCAGGAAGAGCTTAACGAAAAAATGAAAAGAGAAAATAATAAATGAAGCTTTATATAATAGGCGTTTTAAATGTTGTTTTGCCCGTGCTTTTTATATATTTTTGTATAAAGATAAATTTCAAAAAACACGGCCTTTTCTACGCCATTGTTTTTGCGCTGCTGGCAGCGGGGATAATGTGCAATTTGCCATTTGCCCTGGAGTATTTTGTGTGGAGACTGCCTGTATCCCCTGATGTGCGAATGGACATACTTAACAAAATAAGCAGGTTTAATACTATGTGTGCAATATTTACCCTGCCCAATTTTATAGGTGCATTTATATGGCCGTGGCATTTTGTGCTGCCCGTATTGTCCCTTGTAATGATGGAAGTAAAATATAATAAGCTTGGGAAAGGACAAATTTTGACAATAGTTTTACTTAATGTGATATATATTTTGACCGCCTACGCTTCCGTAAGAACGGTCGTATCATATTTTTCGCGCTGACAAAGGGGGGGGGAAGTATGGATGAAACAGCGAAAAAAAGCAGAATAGGACGCAAGCTTGCAATAATATTTACCGTTATACAGCTGATAATACTTCTTCCCGCAAATCCTGCTTTTAATTTGCTGTGGTTTAGCGAGAGGTTCAACAGCAGTATTTGGTTTAGGGTGTGTTTATTGTGGATGGAAAATAAATTGAGCCTGTTTGCAGAAATTATTATAATTTTTTCAACTATCTATTATATTGCAAAGGACAGGGAATATACCACAAATTATAATCGCTGCCATAATGAATATATGCCGTATGACAAGGCAGAGCATTTTAGAATTATAACGCTTATACCATTGTCCTTGGCGGCATTGTTTTTCTCAACAATAGGATTAATGGGGGCGTTGTCGGTATAGGTGTGTTATTGTATTCATTAGTAGAAAGGGGAAATATATTATGTCCGAGTTCTTGCTTAGCTTTGCACTTGCCCTTCGATATTTGGGCGAAATAATAAAAATGTTTTGGCCTGTATGCCTATGCACGTTTATCGGGTTTTTAGCAAATTATATATTATTTCGGGTAACACCAAAGGACAGCGAAAAATATATATTTGCGAAAAAAAGACTGCTTTGGTCGGCAATGCTGTTGTTTGTACCGTTTGCGGCATCGCTTTTTAATATAGTGCTATGGGTAATATGCTTTTTTGTCCTGACCCTTGCCGCCTTGATAATAATGTCAAAATACAACAGCAGGTACGAGGCCTTTGTTGGCTCAACGGGTGTATTGGCGATAGCGTGGATCGTGTGTATGGTGGGTAAGGCTTTTTTAAGTATGTAGAGATATTGTGGAGAAAAAATATGGAAATCGAGATAAAAACAAAAGAAAAAAAGTGCTTACGGCTGTTTATATCATTTTGGGCAATTATATTTTATGTTTTGCCTGTGATTTTGGCGGTGCTGCTGCGCTTTAAAATACTGCCCGACATTTTTAATTATGGGGATAGGGAAATGACCCTTTTTGAAATGTGTAAATATATTGTGTGCTCATTGCTATTACAAAACAAAGATGTCTTTAATTATAAGTGTATTGATAAAATTCTTCATATTAATTGGTTTATATGGGGTATATTTTCCATATAGGGGGAACAAATAATGAACGACAGACTTAAACCGTGGTTTTGCGGGACTATCCTGTTTTCGGTCATATCGGCAGCTATAGCCGTGCTTACAGTTGTGAGCAGTCCGAACGATTTTTCTTACGGCGCATCGTCATTTTTGATGATGCCTGTGATCACTTGGCTTTTAATTATAAATATATGGTGCGTATTGGGCTTTATTGGGTCGGCACTTGAAATAAAAAAACGCAGTGATACCATATTGCCGACCGTTCTTGCTGTTCTGCCCGTTATTTTTATTATACTGTTATTTTTTATGAACGATATCGGCAGCGGCGGCTTTTTGGAGGGCATAGGCTTTTGTATGTGGCTTATAAACTTTGGCTTTTTTACCGTGATCTTTATTGTGTGGATAATGATATTAAAGGCGGCGCGCGCACACAATTACGATATACCCGAAGAAAACGAGGTATGCTTTGAAAGGTTTAAAACAGCATATAAAGCGGCATTTTTGCTTTTTGCCGCCGTGCCTTTTGTAATACTTTTGGGGGTGACAGCCTATCCATTAGTATGACAAACGAAGAGTCTATGCACTATTTATTTGAAGAATATTTTAACCAACTAAGGAAGTCCCACGCTTCTAAAGCGGGGGTGCTTACTTAAAATTCAGTGGGAGTCCAAGCTCCCACT
>CAMVJD010000038.1 GCA_947167715.1 uncultured Eubacteriaceae bacterium | reverse complement strand
CCTACGCGGGGTAATGACCGAACCCCTACGCGGGGTAATGACCGAACCCCTACGCAGAAACCCCTCAGTCTGCCGTAATTACTTCATCACTTATACCAACATATCGACGGCAGACAGCTCCCCTAACAAGGGAGCCAAGAAGGTTTTCGTCTTACGACAGTTTTAAGACAATTCAATCCGTGCTGTACTCTTTTATCCAATCCGCAAAATCTTCATTACAGTACAAATATTTCCCCGGTTCGGTCATTGCATCGGCATTTGATACGGTTACAAGAAAATGCCAAGCTTTATAATCGCAAACTTCAACATTCTCGTCATTTCTGATATACTCCATAGCCCAATCGGAAACGTTTTCCCTTGATTCACTGCCGTTTATAACAGCTTTAAGCCTATTTTGTATTTCATTTACCGAGGGTTGAGGTATCAAACTCATTCCAGCATACCCTTTGTGGACATAACACCGTCTATCCTCTCGTCAATGGTGGTCGCCATATCCACCGCACGTCCGAATGCCTTAAACATCGCCTCGGCTATATGGTGGTTATTTTTACCCGCAAGCACCTTGATATGTAGGTTTAAGCCGCAGTTATCGCTTACGGCACGGAAAAATTCCTCTACCATTTCGGTGTCGAAGCTGCCGAGGGTCGGGGCGGTAAATTCTCCGTCAAAAACCAACAGAGGTCTGCCCGAAAAATCCACGGCGCAAAGCACAAGCGCCTCGTCCATAGGCACTATTGCGTGGCCGTAGCGTTTAATGCCCGCCTTGTCGCCAAGCGCCTGTGCAAAGCACTTCCCAAGCACTATTCCCACATCCTCAACGGTATGGTGGCAGTCCACGTCCAGATCGCCGTCCGCATTTACAGTCAGATCCATAAAGCCGTGCTTTGAGATATGTGTAAGCATATGGTCAAAAAAGCCTATGCCCGTAAAAATATCGTTATAGCCGACACCGTCAATGTTAAGCTTCATTCTTATTTGTGTTTCAAAGGTATTTCTTTCTATTTCGGCACTTCTCATATAAACTTCTCCTTTTATAAACGTACCCTTACCGAGTTTGCATGCGCCGTCAGTCCCTCGGCATTTGCAAACTTTATTACATCCTCGCCAAGGTTTGCAAGTGCGCCCTGCGAGAAGGAAATTATGCTTGATTTTTTGATATAATCATCAATGGACAGCGGCGAGAAGAAACGCGCCGTACCGCCCGTAGGCAAAACGTGGTTGGGGCCTGCCATATAGTCGCCAAGCGGCTCGGGGGTGTAGTGACCCAGGAAAATAGCACCCGCATTTTTAATTTTGGGCAGCATATTAAACGGCTCCGCTGTGCATACCTCCATGTGCTCGGGAGCAATGGTATTGCAAAGTTCGCAGGCAATATCCATATTTTCCGCAACGATTATTGCACCGTAATTGTCTATTGATTTTTCTATTATAGCCTTTCTTTCAAGCACGGCGGTCTGCTTTGTGACCTCCTCCTGTACTTTTTTTGCAAGGTCGAGGCTTGTTGTGATAAGCACGGCGGATGCAAGCTCGTCATGCTCGGCCTGTGAAAGCAGGTCTGCGGCCACATAAACGGGGTTTGCGCTGTCATCGGCAAGAATAAGTATCTCGCTGGGGCCTGCGACCGAGTCTATATTGACATAGCCGTAAACGCTGCGTTTTGCAAGCGCAACAAAAATGTTGCCGGGGCCTACTATCTTATCCACCCTTTTAATGCTTTGCGTGCCGTAGGCAAGTGCGGCTATCGCCTGTGCGCCGCCTGCCTTGTAAATGGTGTCCACACCGGCTATATCCGCGGCAACTACCGTGGTGGGTGTTACCTTTCCCTCGGCATTTGGGGGTGTAGTCATAACTATTTCGTTTACGCCCGCTACCTTTGCGGGGACTATGTTCATTAAAACGCTGGAGGGATAGGCCGCCTTGCCGCCCGGCACATAAACGCCCACGCGGTTTAACGGCCTGATAAGCTGACCCAGCATTTCGCCGTTGGTGCTTGGCTCCAGCCAGCTGTTTATTTTTTGCTTTTGGTGAAAATCGGCTATTCTTGCGGCGGACTTTTCAATTACCTCTACAAGCTCCTTATCCACCTGCGAATACGCCTCTTTTATCTCTTTTTTTGTAACAACCAAATTCTCGGCGTTGATATCGGCCTTGTCAAATCTTTTGGTATATTCAAAAAGCGCGGCATCACCGTTTTTTCTTATATCGGCAAGAATATCGTTTACAGTCTCCTGCACGTTGCCGTATTCAAGCTGCGAGCGCGAGAGCAGGCCCTCGACAAGCTTTTTGCCCTCTTCGTCGCTGTACTCCATAATTTTTATCATATCATTTACCTCAATTCATTTCCCTTAAGCCCTTGATTATTTCGGCTATTCTTTTATGCTCCAGCTTCATGCTCACGCGGTTTACGACCATTCTTGCGGAAATGGGGCATACATCCTCCAAAACCTCCAGACCGTTTGCCTTAAGCGTGGAGCCCGTTTCAACTATATCCACAATAACATCCGCAAGCCCAACTATGGGTGCAAGCTCGACCGAGCCGTTTAATTTTACTATCTCTATAGTCTGGTGCTTTTTATTATAAAAATGCTCCTTTGCCACATTCGGGTATTTGGTGGCAACACGAAGGTCGCTGCCGAATTTCAGGCTTTCAAGCGCCTGCGGAAAGCCCGCAACGGCAAATTTGCACTTACCGAAGCCCAGATCGTATACCTCGTAAAGGTTGCGGTTTTCTTCAAGCAGCGTGTCCTTGCCCACAAAGCCTATATCCGCCGCGCCCGATTCCACATAGGTGGGTACATCGGTAGCCTTTGCCAGGAAAAATTTTACCTTTAATTCCTCGTTTACAAAAATAAGCTTGCGCGAGTCCTCTTTCATCTCGTCACAGGTAATGCCCATTTTTTCAAGCAGCCCCATAGCCTTTTCGGCAAGTCTGCCCTTTGCCAGCGCAAAGGTAAGGTATCTGTCGCCCTCGTTAAGCTGTGCGGCTGTAGCCGCCCTTAAATTGTTTATATTTATCGAAAAGCCCACAGCGGGAAGGTCTGCGCCGAAGTTTTTGATAAGGTTGTCGTAGCGGCCGCCGTCCACTATAGAAAAGCCCGAGCCATAAGCATAGCCGCGGAAAACAATGCCCGTATAGTAGTCCATTTGACCCACAACACCAAAATCAAAGGATATATATTTTTCAAGACCCTTTTCCTTAAGCGCATCGTAAATTTTATGCAAATGTGCAAGCGCCGCAAGGGATCTTTGGTTTTTCACCGAAACGCCAAGCTTTTCAAGCAGAGCGATATCGCCTATCAAAAGCGGAAGATCTGCAAAAATATTTTTGATATCCTCACGCATATCAAGTGAATTTGCAATTTCATTCACCTTGACATACTCCTTATTGATTATGCTTTCGCGTATTTTTTCGCAGTCAAGGGCGGATATGCCCGCCTCTTCAAGTATGCCCTGCAAAAACGCAACATCGCCGATATCTATATTAAAATCCTTAAGTCCCGCCGCCAAAAGCGAATTTATCGCAAGCTCCAGAACCTCGGTATCCGCCGCAGCATTGTTTGCGCCGATATATTCAACGCCCGCCTGCGTAAACTCACGCATCTTGCCCTGGTAATGCTCGTTGTATCTGAAGCAGTTGCCTATATAGCAAAGCTTTGCGGGGTCTTTCTCGCTGCTGTCCTTATAAGGCGTGGTAGCCACTATACGCGCGATAGCCGGCGTGATATCGGGGCGCAGACCCAAAATAGAGCCGTCCCTGTCAAGCAGCTTATGTATGCGCTTGCTCTCTATGCCGCCCATACCCTCGTAAACCTGCAAAAATTCAAATGTAGGGGTATCGATAGCCTTGTAGCCGTATTTATCAAAAACAGCCTGTATATTGTTTTCTATTTTCTTTTTAAACGCATACTCGTTTGAAAGGTAGTCCGTTACACCCTCGGGAGTATGCAGCCTGTAATTCATCATATCCGCACCTCATAATATAAATATACTAAACCATAGTAATTATAACCTTTTATATGTTTTTTGTCAACACAAAAAAGGAAGCCCTTTCGAGCTTCCTTTTTAGAGCTTCCTTTTTAAGCGGTTTATTTATTTTGCGGTAAATGTGATCTGTGAAATGTATGTATTACCGCCCGATTTCGCGCCGGATATGGTATAGGTTCCGGGGGTAACATCCACGCTTACCGTGCCTTGGCCCTGCGTACCCGCTACAACCACGGGGTTATTGGATGCCACTACCGTAACAGTACAGTTTTTGTCCGTCGTAAAGGTAATAGTGTTTTCGCTTCTGAGCGCAACCTTGTCGCTTTCGACACTTCTTACATCAAATTTCATATTTGCATAAGTAGCCGTTTTGCTTTCTACGGTTGAAGAATTCAGCGAATAAGTACCCATTGCGACAACATTTGATTCGGGATCCTCTACGGGATCGAGAGTTGCCTTATGATTAAGTATCCAGATAACGTCCAGCATATCGGGCTCCGTGCCTTTACCGTCACAGTTAGCCTCGTTAATATCAAATTTACTGTCGGTTATAGTCTCACCGGCAAGATACTTCATAAGATAAGCCGCATCCTTGTTATCTATTATACCGTCCTTATAAACATCGCCCGAGCCGCCTAACGGTACCGATGCAATAACCGAACCGTTGCTTGCAACAGAGGATGAAAGCGTATTTTCGCTTGTGTCTATCAATTCCTGTACAATGATAGTTACGGGGAATGTACCCGAACGTGTTGCGGTAAGATTGACCGCAAACAGCTCGCTGTTTGGCTTGACATCACCTACATAAGCCACAACTGCTGCGCTGCCGTTTTCATAATCAACTATCTGACCGCCGTTGGATCTGTCCTCTACGCTGTTAAAGGTAAGTGAGCTGTCATAGCTTAACGCCACAACATAACCGCCTATTTCCTTGTCGCTGTCAGCCGCGCGTACAACAACAGCCGCCTTTTGACCTACGCTTGCATTTACATCTGCGCCGTATATCTTAACGCTGCCCGCAGGTGCCTCCGTTGTTGTTTCAACGGGTTTTTCCGTTGTGGGGGCAGTAGTCGGTGCCTCGGTAGGCTTTTGAGTAGTTGCCTCTGTGGTAGACTCAACAACAGTATTTTTGCCGGGTACAAACTGTATAAAGTAAATATATGTACTTGTTGTACCCTTTGAGATGTAGATAGTCTGGCCGTCGCCTATGGTAAATTGGTTTATACCGTTTTGCGATACGTTCTCCGTATTGTCGTTTATCTCTATCTGCGCAGGCTTTTTGGTTGAATAGGTATAAATATAAAGTGTACCGTCGCTTGGTGCCTCAAAGTGGATATCCGTACTGGATTCCATTTTTATGGCCTTTGTAAGCGTAGCGCCCTTGTAGGTCACACTTGAGCCAAGGTAATCATTGCCCTCTACATAGAAGAAATTATTTGTATTTTCGCCCGTAGTGTAGTTCCAGATATAGCCCTCGCCCGGAACCTCTGCATTGGGCTCTTCTGTTGTAGCCTCCGTAGGTGTTTCCGTTTTCTTTGTTGTTTCCTCCGTTACGGGTGAAGGCGGTGCCTGTGTCGTACCCTGTGTAGTTACCTCCACAACGGGTGCGCCCGAAACAGCCTTAACGTTAAATGCCTCAAGATAAGCATCCTTTGCGGTGTTGCCCGACTGCAAAATATAAGTACCCGGGTCAACAACAACGCTCTTTGAGCCGCTTTTTGCTATACTTGCCTTAACATCGCCAAATTCGTCGATAAGCTCCATACCATAGGCGCTTGACGAACCGGATGTAAACGAAACGGTCGCTCTTTGATTTATCATAAATATAAGACCGTTTGCCCTTATCTTCACCGAACCGCCCGTAGACTTGCTTGCCGCATTAAGTATTGCGTTGCCTACAACGGTCTTGCCTGCCGCATAAGTATCGGAAAGGTCAAGTGTGTAAGGTAATGTGATATAGCCCGAGGGATATTCGGAAATAATGCTTACCGGTGAAGGCGACATATTTATCTGCGAATCGCTCTTCATAACGCCCGCCTTTGCAAGACAGTCGGCCTTTGCCTGTACTGCGCTTGTAGCAGTGTAAGTATAAGGAAGATCGCCGTCAAAATCATTTTTATAAGGGTTGGTATTTCCGCTTATAGCCTGTGTTCTGTCATCAACTATCGTTGCATAGTTGTTGCCAAAGCAGCCCGAGAAGGTATCCTTGTAGCTCTTTACATAGCCCGTGCCCTCTGTGGGTGAATCTATGGGGTTTTTACATCCGTCATAGAAGTTTGCCTCGGAAAGCGTATAGGAATATGCTCTCGGGGAGATTATGTAGGATGTACCCGAACCGTTTTTGAAGTACGAGTTGTAAATATGCGCATTAGCCTGTCTGATAAGAGGCTGTCTTGACCAAACCTGATCGTAGTAGTTATGATGATAGGTAACATCATACTGAATACTGTCGCTTGACGAGCCGATAAGGTTTGTTTTATGGTTTTCGATATAGTGGTTGTAGTCCTGTGTAAAGCCGTAGCCGCGCTTGAAGTCAAGTGAGCCGTCACCCTCTGCCTTATCGCTTTCGGCGGGGTTTTTACAGTAGCCGTGTTCAAAGGTACAGTTGTGTACCCAGCAGAACTTGATAGGCGTGCCGTTGTTGTTAAGCCATTCCTTTGACTGCGGTGTTTTGCTCTTTGAAACAGTACCCTCAAGGCCTATTGCATCCTCGGGAGTCGTTCTGAATGTAAGGTTTCTGAACTCAATGCTCTGCGCGGGCCTTGCAGTACCCGAAATAACCTGGAAGCCCCAGCCGTCAATGACCGCATCCGTACCGATACCCTCAACGGTAACATTTTGTGCATTGAACATTCTTGCTATCATACCGTTATCCTTTACGGTACCGCCGTTTGTTGTGCTGTTGTAGCCGGTAAGGCCGTTGATATTTGTAACGCTTTCATTACGGGTATTTGAATCGCCCGCATAAACCGTGCCTATAACTCTGACAACAAGCGGGATCTTTGCATTTGCAAGCTTTTGCAAAACATCATCCTTGCCGCCCTTTGATGTACCGTTTGAATCCTCTGATTTATAGTTAAGGATATTGCCGATGCCGACGGGAGAATTTGTTATAGCCGAGCATCCCTCGACCTTAACGGTGTTTTTGTTGGATTCGGTCACATATACAACAACCGCGTTGCTTTTAAGCGTACCGTCGTCATTGTAAGCGCCTACGCCGCTTACGTCTTCCTTCGCAGCATCCTTGTGCGCATAGCCCGAACGGTCGTTTTCGTAAACGGTTATATCGCTTTTGGTGTAAGTTACATTGTTTGCCGTTACATTTAATGTGTATGTACCCGCGGGAACACCCGGGATATCTATCCTTGTCTTGCCCGAGCCGTTTGACCTTACAAGGTATTCAAGGTCCTTGCCCGAAAGGCTGCCGCTTTTTTTTGTACCCTCGTAGGATACGGCCGTTACCTTGCTCTCGTCAACGTTAAGCTCTGCAAAAAGTGTTTCATACCAGCCGCCTGCCGCCGTAAAATCTGCCGCAAGCACGGTTTTGGTGACTACGGATGAAAACAGCATGGATACGGCAAGGGCTGTACTTACTACCCTTTTAAATACTTTTTTCATTATATTTTCTCCTCTCACTTACTGGTTAGCCTGCTTTTTTATCATATAGGCATCTACGATAGTCAATCTGCCGTCATTGTTCATATCGCCCATTGCAATTCTGTCTGCCGAAAGCGATACGCCGCCTACTATGTACTGGAGCGCAAGACTGACATCGGCTGCATCTACGCGGCCGTCAAGGTTGATATCGCCCTTTACGATCGTCGAACCACCCTCCGAGGTGACCGTAATGGGGTATACCGTAATATTTCTTGATGCCGTTGCGGTAACAAATTTAATTGTATCCGCAGTTGTGCCCGTCATATCAACATCACCCGTAGACTTGCCGCCAACGGTAAGATTTGCCTTATGATTATCAAAATCCAGAACCAGCGTATATGCGGTCTTGTCTGTAGTTATCGCGGTACCCGTGGTTGTAACGGTAGTACCCTTGTTTATTCGGATACCGTACTTGCCGCCGTCCGTTCTGACGCCCACTATTTCATCGCCTGCGCCCCAGACCTGCATAAGTGTCCAGCCGCTCGATGTCGTGCTTGGCTTTACAGAGCCCGATATCGTCACCTTGCCGCTTGTATATGTAGGTATGGGCAAAACAAGGTTTGTGGTCGCACCCGTATCGCTGTCGTTTACCGCCGCAGCGCCGCCGCCTATTACAACGGTGTTCGTGCCGTTGCCTACGGCTGCACCCGTTATTGTGAAGTAAGCGCCGCCGTAGCTTGAATCCTGTGTAAGTGTGCCGCTTCCGCCAAAGGAGTAGCCGTCGTTAAAGCTTTCCTTTACGCCGCCCATAGGGTCAACCGGTGCAGAGGTGGTAGTCTCCGTAGGAGCCTCCGTTGTGGTTTCGGTCTGTGCCTCGGTAGTTGCCTGTGTCTGGGGCTGCTCGGGTGTAAAGCTTGAATTAACTGCGCCGCCGATAGAAGCAATTACATATTCGCTGCTTATAGAATCGTTTTTGTAATAATTTGTAAGTTTTGTTCTTAATGTCTGGTTTATTTCGTGATCCTTATCGTCTTCCACGCCCCTTGTAAACTCAAAGCTTGCGGCCTTTTTAAAATCTCCGCCGCCTGTACGTCCCGCATATTGAGTAACTGTATCCTTCGCATCGGCAGGTGACTGTATCTTTGATGCAAGGCCTTGTACATAGCTGTCGTTTATATCAAAGTTATTGTACTTTGCGCGTGCCTCTGTGGTATAATTTATATCCTGATTTCTGAAGCTTGCCTTACATGCATCGCCGTTGCCCGCGGTCTCGCCGGGATGGTCAAGCGACCATGCAAGTCTGTCGCTGTCTTTTATTGTATCTTCTATTGTATTGTTATACCACTTGACAGCGCCCACGGGGTTGCTGTCCTCAAGTGTCAATGAACCGCCCGAGCCGTCCGAATCGCGGCCTACACTGCCCTGTAACGTAGGATATTTGCAGTTGCGGAAATAGTTGCCCTCAACAAAAGCACTTGAGCCCTCGGAAGCGCCCACGCCGTATTTTGCGTTGCCGTCATAGTAGTTGTTGTAAACATGAACGGACATTGTTCTGATACGGGGATGACGCGAATCGGAATGGTCGAACCAGTTGTGGTGATAGGATATAAAGTTATCGCCGCCCTCGCCCTTCATACCGCAAAGCGAGCATTTGCCGCCGTCCCAGTAATGATTATAGGAAATGGTAACATACTGCGAGTCGTTCTTAACGTCTGTAGCGCCGTCGCCCTTTGCCTTGTCGCCGCTGCCTTGAACGCCGTAGAAAATTTCGTTGTTATGTATCCAGATATCGCTGTTTTTTGTATCAAGTGAGATACCGTCATCGCCAAAGTCATGTATGGCAAGGTTTCTTATCTCAACATTGCCCGCATATCTTAAAAGAAAGCCAAAGTTTACGGCAGCATCCGCGCCTACACCCTCAATGGTTATATTTGAATTTGTGTACGCCTTGCTTGGCTTTACCTGTATATAGCCGCTGCTGTTAAGCTGGCTGCCCGAATACTCTATCTTGCCTATAAATCTTACGATAAGCGGCTTTGTGCTGCGCTTGTCGCGGGCCTGAAGAATATTTGAAAGTCCGGTAACGCCGTCGCTTGTTACGGTATCTATATCGTCTTTGCTTGTGATATAAATTATCTCCGCACCCGACTTTGGCGTACCGTCCGCATTATAAGCACCGCAGGCATTTGATGATGTGTCAAACCTTGACTTGGGACTGAAGGCAAAGCCCGTCCTGTCGTGTTCCTCGACCGTCACTTGCGCCGTTTTGCTTGCCACAACACCGTTCGAGGAATTTTTTGCCTCTATCTTAACGGTATATGTACCCTTTGCAAGACCGATAATATCCGCACGGAAACGACCGTCATTATATCGTCTTATAAGGTTGTCGTCGATGGACGTAAAGTTCGACCCATCCTTTGAATAGGACACTGCGAAGCCCGCAATGTTCTTGTTAGACGTATCAAAGCCCCACTCCACCCAAGCGGACTCTTTCCAGCCCTGCGCACTTTTGACCGTAATGGTCTCCGCAGCCTGTGTACTAACGGCCAAAGGCGGTAACAAGCCGTTTATTTGGACCGAGGGTGCGGATGTGCATATCATGACCGCTGCCAAAGCCGCCCCGACGACCCTTTTTGTTGATTTTTTCATAAATTCTCTTCCTCCTCATTTTACATTGTGCTTTTTCGCACTTTAAAGAATATTAAAAAATTTTAACAATTTATTTAGTCATTCTTTATTAATATTTTACAACTTAACTACCATTAAGTCAATAACCATAAATATGAAACCATTTTTTTGTTTATTGCGCTATTTTTATACCCATATTATTATATATTTTGCACAAAGCAAAACGAGGTTGTCGCATTAAAGATTTCGATATCTTCAATGTTCCAACCCCTTTTGAGTACAATAAATAAAAAAGAGATAATATTATTTTATTATTATCTAATTTTGTTGCCATATTTGGGAAATTTCTTCTAATACGCAAAAAACCTTGACTTCAAGTCAAGGTTTCTGTTTTTGCACTTTGTCTGTTTTATCACAATGATATGGACATATTTCACAATCTCCGCCGCAGCCGTCCTTTCTACGAACTATCCTGACAACGGCGGAAATGAATAAAACTATGAAAAAGCCGCCTATTATATAATCATAAATATTCACTGCCTCACCTCACATAAAGGCCATAGCAATTATCCTTACGATAAACGCCGCTATCCATGCTATAGCGCACTGCCATATGACCATACCCACGGCCCATTTTAAGCCCATTTCCCGTTTAACGGCAGCAACAGCCGCAACACAGGGGGTATAAAGCAGGCTGAACACCAAAAGCGACAGCGCAGATGCCGTGGACATAGCTGCGGAAACATTGCCGCCGTATAAAACGCCCAGCACCGACACAACGCTTTCCTTTGCCATAAAGCCGCTTATAAGCGCCGTGCTTATGCGCCAGTCGCCAAGGCCTATCGGACCCAGTATCGGGGCAACAAGACCCGAAACGGCCGCCAGCATACTTTTAGACGAGTCCCCGACCATTCTTAAATTAAGGTCAAAGCTCTTTAAAAACCATACTACTATAGTGGCCACAAATATAACCGAAAAGGCACGCTGCAAAAAGTCCTTTGCCTTGTCCCATAAAAGCCTGATAACATTTTTGGGGCCGGGAAGACGGTAATTCGGCAGCTCCATTACAAACGGCACGGCCTCGCCCTTAAAAAACGTAGTTTTGTAAATATACGATACCAGAATACCCGACACTATGCCAAAAACATAAAGGCATATCACCACAAGCCACTTTTTGCCCGGGAAAAATGCATTTACAAAAAACACATAAATAGGCATTTTAGCGGAGCAGCTCATAAACGGGGTAAGAAGTATGGTCATTCGCCTGTCTCGCTCGCTTGGCAGCGTTCTTGTAGCCATTACGGCGGGAACTGTACAGCCAAAGCCCACCAAAAGCGGCACAATGCTGCGTCCCGACAGGCCGAACCTTCTTAAAATTTTATCCATAAAAAAGGCGACCCTGGCTATATAGCCGCTGTCCTCCAAAAGCGAAAGGAACAGGAAAAGAATTATAATTATAGGCAGAAAGCTTAATACACTGCCCACGCCCTCAAATACGCCGTCTATTATAAGCCCGTGCAGCACATCGTTTACCTGTGCGCGCGTAAGCAGACCGTCAACAAGCACCGTCAGCGACTCCACGGCATTTTCAAATACCCCCTGGAGCCAGGCGCCTATCACATTGAATGTAAGGAAAAACGTAAGCCCCATTATTAAAACAAACATAGGTATAGCCGTATATTTTCCCGTAAGCAGTTTGTCTATCTTGCGGCTTCTGATATGCTCGCGGCTTTCATGCGGCTTTGTGACCGTTTTTTCGGACACTTTTTTAATAAAGTCAAATCTCATCTCGGCAATGGCAGCACTTCTGTCAATGCCTCGCTCTCTTTCAAGCTGTGCCGAAATGTGTTCAAGCGTTTCTTTCTCGTTCTCGTCCAGATCAAGCTGTTCAAGTATAAGACTGTCGCCCTCAATAAGCTTGCTTGCCGCAAAGCGCAGGGGTATGCCCGCTTTTTTCGCGTGGTCGTCTATAAGGTGACAGACTGCGTGCAGGCAGCGGTGAACAGCACCGCCGTGGCCGTTTTCATCACAAAAGTCCTGCTTTAACGGTCTTTCCTGATAACGCGCGATATGCACCGCGTGACGGATAAGCTCGTCTATACCCTCGTTTTTGGCCGCAGATATCGGCACAACGGGTATGCCCAGCATAGCCTCCATTGTATTGATATCCACCCAGCCGCCGTTTCCGCGCACCTCGTCCATCATATTAAGTGCCGCCACAACGGGGATATCCATTTCAAGCAGCTGCATTGTAAGATACAGATTTCTTTCTATATTAGATGCATCTATTATATTTATTATTGCCTTTGGCTTTTGTTTTAATACAAAATCACGCGAAACAAGCTCCTCGCTGGAATACGGCGACATAGAGTAAATGCCCGGCAGGTCGGTAACAAGGGTGTTCGGATAACCCCTTATCGCGCCGTCCTTTCGCTCCACCGTAACGCCGGGAAAATTGCCGACGTGCTGATTCATACCTGTAAGCCTGTTAAAAAGCGTTGTTTTGCCGCAATTCTGGTTGCCGACAAGCGCAAAGGTAAGTACCTCGCTTTCGGGCAGAGCCTTTTCGTCCGCCTTGTTGTGGTACTTGCCCTCCTCGCCCAGACCCGGGTGTTCGCGGTGATATCTTTCCCTTTCGGACTCCTCGGACGGTTCTTTTATTATAGGCTTTATTTCTATTTTTTCCGCATCGTCAAGGCGCAGCGTAAGCTCGTAGCCGTGTATGCGCAGTTCCATTGGGTCGCCCATAGGCGCCAGCTTTACCAGTGTAAGCTCGGCCCCGGGTATAACACCCATATCCAAAAAGTGCTGTCTTAAAGCGCCCTCGCCGCCGACCGACAAGATCACGGCGCTTTCGCCTGTTTTAAGTTCTTTTAATGTCATATAGATTTCCCTTTAAAATTTTGTAAAACATTATTTAAAGCAGCTGCCGCCCACAAATTCCCTTAAAAGCGAGTTGGTAGGCACCATTTCGCTGCTGACGGGCAGGAAGCTGTTTAAAAATTTAAGCAGCCTGTTTGCCTCTATATATTCCTTGCAGTCACGCGGAACGCGGAAAAGCACAGGCTCTACAAGCGGCTTTATTACGCAAAGCTCGTAAATAAGCGCCGAGTTGAAAATAACATCCGCATTTTCCTGATAGGGGTAAATGTTTTTCTCTTCGCCCGCAGCCACCATAGGCCATATCTCAATGGTTTCCGCCGCATCAAAGCCCCTTGTGCGGAAATCCCTCACCATACGCCGCAGCATACGGGTATCGGTGGTGGGTATTCTGTTATGCTCGTCAAGGTTAAGCTGTGTAAGCGCGGAAATATAGATCCTGTACACGGTCTCCTCGGGCAGCTCGTTTGTAAGCTTTGGATTAAGGCCGTGTATGCCCTCTATAATAAGCACATCGCGCTCGTCAAGCTCTATCGTTCTGCCGGGCTGACGCTTGCCCGTAATAAAATTAAATTCGGGCAGCTGAACGGTCTTTCCGTCCAGAAGATCCTTTAAATTGTCGTTAAACAGCCTAACATCTATCGCTTCAAGGTTTTCAAAATTCTTTTCGCCGTTTTCGTCGGGCAGTATCTTGTCCTTGTCGAAATAATAGTCGTCAAGCGATATAAGGCGCGGCGTTTTGCCGTTTACCCTTAACTGCACGCCAAGGCGCTTTGCAAAGGTGGTTTTACCCGAGGACGAGGGTCCCGCCACCAGCACCACCTTTTTATTGTTTTTGGTAATGGCATAAGCTATCTCGACCAGCTTTTTCTCGTGCAGCGCCTCGCAAACCAAAATAAGGTCCTCTATCTTGCCGCTGCATATTATTTCGTTAAGCGCACCTACGGTATCCGCGCCCATAATATTGGACCAGCGGTTGCACTCGTCAAAAATAGCACATATTTTTTTATAGTCCTTCAACGGACAAAGCTGTCCCGGATTTGCGGGGTCCTCTATCTGCAAAATAAAGCCGCCGTTGTACTTTACCAGGTCAAAAAGCGGCACATATCCCGTTTCGGGCGCAAGCGGACCGTAAAGGTATTCATAGAAATTACCTGCCTTGTAAATGCTGACACTTTGGGTCTTTATGTACTGCATAGCCTTGATACGATGTTCAAGGCCGTATTCCTTGAATATCATTCTTGCACGCTCGATAGGCACGGTCATTTTTTCTATGCGCAGGTTTTCATGCACTATGCGCTTCATTTCGGCCTTTACGGCGTCAAGGTCGTTTTGCGTAAGCTCCCTGCCCTCGCTTTGGCAAAAAAGGTTTTTGTTTACCGTATGCTCCGTCCATATCATAACATTGTCAAGCACACGGTTTGCCGCCATAAGCATTACAAGCACCAGCGTTTTCTGATAACAGCGCACGCCGTAGCTTGTTGTTATATCCATAAATTTTACCTTTGACGGGTATTCTATTTTTGTGGAAAGCTCGCAGATCTCGTTATTTATGGATGCCACCAGCATTTTGCCGTCCTGCTTTTTTGCAAGCGCAACAAGGTCGCTGCCCTGCTCCAGTTCAACTGTTCTGTTGTCATTTAAAACGGTTACGGGTATTTTCATTTTCCTTTCCTCCTTAAAAAAATCCGACCTTGTGCAAAATCCACACTTGCATTTTGCACTTTGGCGCATATTTCCCATAATCCATACTTGCATTTTGGATTTTGTCCTTGAACAAGCATTCCTATTCAATTCCTTTATATTAGATAGGAACGCTAAAAAAATGACCTTATGAAAAGAATAAATCGGTTATAAGTATTCTTAAGCCTATTATAATAAGCACTATACCGCCAATAAGCGCGGCGTGTTTTTCAAACTTACCGCCTATCTGCTTGCCGCCCAGAACGCCGACAAAGCTTAAAACAAAAGCAACAATACCGATAATTGCCGCGGAAAGCCAAATATTGACATTTTTTGTAAGCGCAAAGCTGACGCCTACCGCAAGAGCATCTATACTTGTGGCAACGGCAAGCATTATCATATTCTGCGGTGACATTATCTTCTTTTCGTCAGACTGCACGTTCTCCTCGTCATTATCGTCATTTTGAAAACTGTCATATATCATTTTGCCGCCTATTACAGAAAGAAGCCCAAAGGCTATCCAATGGTCTACCATTTCTATATAGCCGCCAAAGCCTATACCGCAGAAAAAGCCTATTACGGGCATCAAAAACTGAAAGCCGCCAAAATACAGTCCGAATATACAGGCGTGCTTTACCCTTGCATTTTTAAGCGCAAGGCCGTTTGATGCCGATACCGCAAGCGCATCCATGGCAAGACTGACCGCAATGATAAATATTTCAAATAAACTCATATGTAATTGCTCCAAAAATAATTATTATTTTATTTTATTCCGCTGTAAAATAATTATGATTCCTCAAAAAGCTCACTCAAGGCCTTTAATTTTCTTTCCTGCTCTGCCCTTTTTGAATTTTCGGGTGAGGGTACCGTCAGCGGAGTATCGCCAAGCTCCGAGCCAAAGTCCTCATCATCGAAATCCTCGTCAAAATCCTCTTCAAGGTCATCCTCCAGCTCGTCATCGTCAAACTCTTCGTCATCGTCATAGTCGCCGTCAACATATCCGCCGCCGTCCTCGCCGTCTTCAAGGTCCTCTTCCTCGTCATAATCCTCTTCCTCGTCGTAGTCCTCTTCCTCGTCGTCATCATAGCTTCCGTCGTCGTAGTCCTCTTCCGTGCGGTTATTGTATCTGTAGGAATGCTTTGTTTCCTCTTCCTCGATATCAACAACGCTTTCTTCAAGCATATCCAGCTCTGTCTGCAAAATAAGGCGCAGCTTTGTCCTTAAAAGCTCATAGCTTTTTTTTAGGGAATAGATCTCGTTTTCAAGCTGCTTTTTCTGTTCAAAGGTCTTGGCTACAAGCTTCTCGGCCTCTATCTCGGCCTTGTCAAGTATATTGTCCGCCTTTTCCTCGGCCATTTTCTTGGTCTCCTTTGCGGTCTTTTCGGCAAGCTGCATGGTCGTGCGGATGGTTTCCTCCATATTGTCGTAGCGCTTTATGTTTTCCTCCAGCATCGCGACCTTGCTGTTAAGCTTTACATTATCCCTGAAGACCTTTTCATAATCCACAAGTATTTTGTCGATAAAATCATCTACCTCATCGACCGAATATCCGAGAGCGACCTTTTTAAACGTGGTGTTTTCAATATCGTTTGGTGTAAGCATAGTTTTTCTCCTTTTTGTTTATTTGTATATCTCCACGGTGATAAGCACCCTGTCCTTTTTGGTTATACCGTTTACTTCCTTTATAACTGCCCTGCCGAAGCCCCGTAGGGTAAGTATATCGCCCTGTGCTACCTGTTTTGACGGCGAGTTTTCGCCAAGCCAGTTTATATATGCCTTTTCGCCCTTGATAAGCTCGGCTGTTTTTGTCCTTGACAGATTAAAGCATCCGCCCAGAACGGCATCAAGTCTCAACGATGCCACCGTCATTTTCTTTTCCGAGGGTATCTTCTGCGGCGGCGCATAGCTTTCAAGCAGCGCCGTATTTATCTTTGTATGCCCCACATATTCAAGGTTTGCGGCGATATGCTCCGCGACGGAGCTTTGGGCATAAACCACGGCACGCTCGTCCTCGACGATGATATCGCCCACCTTATCCCTTGTAATGCCAAGCCCCAACACCGAGCCCAAAAAATCACGGTGCGTAAGCCCCTTTGAAAAGCGGTTAAACCTTATTTCCACAGGCCTTATGGGAAAATCCGAAAAAACACATTCGCAATACTCGGGGAAAAAGCCTATCATCCTGCGCTCGGCATCCTCAAAGCCGCCGTAAGGCACCATCCTTACCTCGCCGTATCCCACAAGCTCCGTAAACCTGCGCAGCTTGAACGGATCCATAAAATCGGTAAACGCGGGAATATTTTTACGCTGTGCCGCCGTCATTTTGTCAAGCGCCCTTGCATATATTATTTTTTCGTCATTGTCGGCTATACGGCTTAAAATATCCTTATTTGACATAAGCTCCTCCTGCCGTTTACCTGAATATGCTGATTATAACACTCTGAATGCCCGATAAAATAAGCATTGCTATTATCGGCGAAAAATCCAGCATACGCATGCTGCCGCCAATAGGCGAATTATATATCATTTTGCGTACAGGCCCGAGTATAGGCTCGGTTATGCTGTATAAAAGCCTGGACACGGGATTGTCCCTGCCGATTGGAAACCACGACAGTATACAGCGAAACAGTATCGCATAATCAAGAATGGTCAAAAAAGTGACCAGAACCTCCGAAATAATGCTCATATAAATTTTACTCCTTTTATCTGGAATATGTCAGCTGGATAGCATTTGTCCTTATATCTTCCTTAAGCTGACTGCTTATTTCCACATCAATGGGGCAAATAACGAATATTTCACCCGAAATAAGCTGTATGGTACCGTCAAGCGCATAGTTCGCGCCGCATAAAAAGTCGCTTATGCGCTGCGCCGTATCATGCTCAACGCCCTCAAGATTAACTATTATCGTCTTTTTTTGCTTAAGCTGCGAGCAAAGCTCACCTGCCTCCTCCATACTTTTAGGGGTAGCCACAAGCACCTGCATATTAATATTTGTATTTATGCTCATGACCTTTGCGGAACGGCTTGACCCGCTTGAACGCGGTGCGGTCTGCAGGCTTATGGTGTTTTTTGAAAGTATGCCGCGGCCTGTATTGCCCGTGCTGCGCGATGATGTCTTTGAAGAGGATGTGCGGCTTGTGTCGGACGAACGCGAGGTCCTGTATGAGCGTATCGGCGGCAGCGTATAGCCTTCGTCGTCATCATATTCATCCTCGTAATAATCCTCCTCGTAATCCTCGTCATAGTCCTCTTCGTAATCTGCACCGCTTACAAAGTTTTTAAGTTTTTCCCATAATTTCTCTGCCATTTTTGTTGCTCCTTTGGTTTTTATTTGGAATAATCCCTGGCCCCGAATATACCCGTGCCTATTCTTACAATATCTGCGCCTTCCTCCACGGCGACCTCATAATCATTGGTCATGCCCATGGAAAGATGCTGCATATCCGTATTAGGATAATTTTCCGCCTTGATATCGTCAAAAAGTTTTTTCATTTGTTTAAAATATACCCTGTTGTTTTCGGGTACGGGGTCGTATGGCGCCACAGTCATAAGCCCCTTTATGCAAATATTGGAAAGTGCGGAAAGTTCCCTGCAAAGCTGCTTTGCATTTTCGGGCGAAACACCGCTTTTGCTTTCCTCGCCCGCCATATTTACCTCCACAAGGATATCCATTACCCTGCCCGCCGCAGCGCAGCGCTTTGAAATTTCCTCGCCCAGTTTAAGGCTGTCAACGGAATGGATAAGTGCTACTTTGTCAACTATATACTTTACCTTGTTTGTCTGCAAATGTCCTATAAGATGCCATTTTACGCCCGGCAGTTCATCGTACTTTGCCATTATCTCCTGTACGCGGTTTTCGCCAAGCTCCTTACAGCCCAGCTCCACAGCCTGCTTTATATGCGGCACATCAATGGTTTTTGAAACCGCCAGCAAAAGTATGTCGCTGCGTTTTCTGCCGCTTTTTTCAGCCGCATACGTCAATTTTTTTTCTATTTCGCTTAAGTTGTCCGCAATGCTCACAAACAATTGCCCCTTTCCTTTTAACTTATCAGCTTTTGCTGTTTTTCTATATTTTTTGTATCCGTAACTATACGGTCGTAAAGCTTGATGCTTGTATTGACCGCAGGGTCAAGCACCGTATAGTTTGCATTGGATGCCGAATTATCAAAGTTTATTTTTGTAAACTCGGCAATGCCCGTATTCATTACAAAAACGCCCTTTGCCGTCATAACATCCTTTATTGTAAAGGTTTTGTTTTTATCCTCGGGCAAGGCAAGCGTTTCACCCACGTTAAGTCTGTTGATATCAAACGGGATATATGTCATCCCCTCCTCGACGCTGCTGCCCGCAGGCACAACATCTATTTCCGTCAGGGTGTCCTCGCCCGTTTTTTTATAGACCTTATTGTCTCTTACAAATTCCGTGGAGACCTTGAGCATGGTTTGCTCCACAATGGCATTATTGGGTATTTTAAAGCCGTTTATTACCTTTGATGTTTCAAAATCTATGCCGCGCACATCTATAAAGTCAACAAGGTATTTTGTTGATCTTAATACGGCAAGACTGTTTTTTTCGCCGGTATTAAGGCTTGCCACCTGCATTTCAAGCTTTCTTGCATCCTCGTTTTTTTTGTGTACATATATACTTACCGTATCGCCTACGGTCCAGTTTTCTATAAGATTATTCGGTATGTATGACACTATATACCAATCATTTGAACGCACCACCTTAAAAAGCGGAGAGCCCTCGGTAACGGTCTTGTCCAAAACATTTCCCGAAACGCTGATATTGGTATCCTTTTCCGTAAGCTCGCCCATGTTTTCAAAGGTATACTTGCTTTCAAGTCCGTCCGAGCAGCACGAAATAACGCCCGCATCATTGGTCCTTACGGCATTTTTACTGTCGCTTATGCGCTCCTGCTGCTGCGCACGCTGCTGCGCAAGCTCCGTAAGGCTGCCCGAATTTTCACTTAAAAGGCGCTGATTACGGTTATCTATCATTTTTTGCAGATCGCTTTTCATTGCATAAAGCGAGCTGATATCACCGCTTACAAGCCTGAACGCATAATTGTCCGCACCCGCCTTTATCTGGGCATTATAACGCTTTACCTCTTCCGACACGGCCGATATGCTTTCACGGGTCTTTTGCATTTCAAGTATCTTTTCGTTTATTTCGTTAAGGTTTTGCTGCAAGTTTTCCACGGCCGCAATGTCCTGAACAGAGCAAACCTCGGTATTTGCCTTTACCTTATCATTATCGGCAACATTAAATACAGCCTCGCCCGCCGCAGGGGAATTATATACCACCTCATCGCGCACCACAACGCCGCTGCACATTTTTGCGCTGTCAATACTGCCAAAGGTCACGGTATCGTTTGCAACAACGGAGCGCTGCATATATTTTACCGCGGAATTGACCGCAAAAAGCACAACACCTATAAACAAGACCAGCGCGATCATGATCGCCGCAGCCGTGGCCGTGCTTCTTTCCTCGCGCTTGCCGCGGCTTATCTTTACCGGTCTGCCATCCTCCTTGGGCGGCAGGAAAAAGCCCTGAAGTTTTGGCGCATGCTCCGTTTTGCCGATAAGCTTTCTTTTTTTGCCCTTATCCGATGCTTTTGTATTTCTCTCGCTGCGTTCTTGTCTTTGAGAAGGCGTGCGGCTGTATACTCTGTCGCGTATCTCGCTGCGTCTGCCGCCGTCCGACGAGCGCTTTTTGCCGTTTCTTTCGTCAATAACGCGTCTTAAAAGCTCGTCCCTGTCATGTATTTTTATATTGCGGGACGGATTTCTCCTGTCGGTCATATCCCGCTTTTTTCTTGCCATACTATCACCCTTTTTAAAATATTAAACTATTTATGCCTGTTTGGGCATATATATTATAAAAAAACATACTTATTTTATTATGAATTATCAAAAAATCAATATACCTCAATATATTATACCAGTATTTATCTTATTTTTCAATGCCATAATGATAATATTTGCAAAAGAAATTTTTTCGGGTGCGCAAAGCGGCCTGAAAATGTGGATAGAAGCCGTGATACCGTCGCTTTTGCCTTTTATGATAAGCATAGGGCTTATGCTTAAAACCGGGACAGCGCAGGCCTTTGGCAAGCTGCTTCAGCCTTTTTTTCTTAAAGTATTCAATCTTACGGGAACGCAGGCCTTTATTTTTATTGTCGGTATTGCCGCGGGCTGTCCCGTAGGCATGAAAACGCTTGCGCAGCTTTACCGCAACGGCTGTTTGTCACGGCATCACGCACACAGAATGATGCTGTTTTGCAACAACACCGGCATGATGTTTATACTTTCCACCGCAGGCGCAGGTTTTTTCGGCAGCATCGCCATAGGCAGAGCTCTGCTGCTTTGCAGCCTTTTATCCGCCGCCACAGCGGCTTTTTTATCGGGACTTGCCGTAAAAAAACAGCCCGCCGAAAGCAATGATATATTTTTTGCGCCGCTTTGTCAGCGCGCGGTATCGCAGGTAATTGACGATTCGCTGCACAGCATACTGACCGTAGGCGCCTACATAATTATTTTTTCCGTTATCGGCAAAATATTCGGGATTCTTCACATTTACGATGGTCTTGCGGCACTCCTTACCCCATTGGGACTTGACAAAAATTTAAGCCGCGCCGCTGCAATAGGTATTTTTGAGGTAACAAACGGCTGCCGCGCCGCTGCAGGCACTTCAAAAGCGGCATTTACGGCCGCCGCGGCAATAATAGGCTGGGGCGGGCTTTCAATACACGCGCAAAGCATAGCTTTTTTGGACGATACGGATCTGAGCTGTCTGCCCTACCTTGCCGGAAAATGTCTTAACGCCGCTCTTTGTGCGCTGTATGCCCTGCCGCTTTACGGCACAATATAAAACCCGTCCGCGGGATTTTCGCTCCGCAGCCGGGTTCAAAGCACAGTGTCGCCGCCAAAAATCAAAGCAAGGATCATCGGCCGCGTTTTTAAAGAAATATATATTTGATCAAAAAGCATACTGCAAGGACGTACATAAGCGGAGATACCTTTTTTGCCTTACCGCAGACAAGGTTTATTGCCGCATAGGAAATTATGCCTGCCGCCATACCGTCGGACACGCTGTATGTAAGCGCTATCATTATTGTACAGAGGGCCGCGGGCAATGCCTCCGTTATATCGTCAAACCTTAATTTTGAAAATGCCTGCATTATTATGTAGCCCACAAAAATAAGCGCGGGCGCCGTAGCAAAGCTTGGTATTGCGGTAAATACGGGTGCAAACAGCAGCGACAGCAAAAACAAAGTGCCTGTCACAAACGAAGCAAGACCCGTCCTTGCCCCCTCCGATATACCCGAGGAGCTTTCAACAAATGTAGTGGTGGTAGATGTGCCCAAAACGGCGCCTGCGCAGGTCGCAATGGCATCTGCAAGCAAGGCCTGCTTTATCCTTGGCATTTTACCGTCCTTGTCCAGCATGCCCGCTCCGCTTGAAACGCCGATAAGCGTACCAATGGTATCAAACAGGTCGGAAAAAAGAAATACAAATATTATTACTATAAAATCCGATACCTTTATTGCCGCAAAGTCGATCATAAAGCATTGTCCGAAGGTTTTTGATATATCTCTTATGCTGAACGACGAAAGCGAGGGTATAAGCGAATTTGCGCCCACGGACGGATCGACCGTATATACACCCGTAAGCTGGCATAAAATGCCTATAAGCCAAACCACGATTATACCTATAAGCATGGCGCCCTTTAAGCGCATGCGGTGCAGCATTGCTATAATATAAACGCCCAAAACGGCAAGGACCGCGGAAATACCCGATGTATGGAAATCAACGCGAAAATCCACAAGCGCCACTACCGTGGAATCGTTTGCAACTATTATACCGGCATTTCGCAGGCCTATAAATACTATAAAAATACCAAGTCCTGCCGAAATACCGTATCTCAGCTGCATGGGTATGGCATTGAATATCGCCTCCCTGACGTTTGTTACGGAAAGTATAATAAAAACCATACCCTCCACAAACACGGCAAACAGCGCAAACTGCCAGCTAAAGCCCAGCTTAAGGCATACCGTATACGCAAAATATGCGTTTATGCCAAGGCCCGGTGCGAGCGCAAACGGATAATTAGCCAAAAATGCCATAGCGTAACAGCCTATAGCCGCCGCAAGCGCAGTAGCAATAAGCACGGCATTTGCATCCATACCGCTTGCCGAAAGGATACCGGGATTTACCGCCAGAATATAGGCCATTGTCACAAATGTTGTGACCCCTCCCAAAAATTCTGTCCTGATATCTGTTTTATTTTCTTTTAATTTAAATATTTTTTCTATCATACAGTTACCTCGCTTTCCGGTCAAACAGGGCCTTATTTACAATTTAAGCTGTGCCCGCAAAGGGCCCGGCAAAATGCCTTACGGCAAAACCGGTGTCCAATGCTTGTTGTTGTAAATATCGGTAAACAAATAGGTTATCTGCATTTTTTTGCCGCTGTTTGTCACATCGCTTACCGTAAGCGGGCCGTCCACCGTAAGCTGGTCGCCAAGATAATAGCTGTTTTGATAATCGCCGTTATAGCTGTAATAATCGCAGATAAAATCTATTTTATCACCGTTTTGTATCTGTGTAAGGGTCTTGCCGCTCACTTCGGTATCCGTACCCTCATAGTCTATCTCTGCGCCCGCGATACTGCCCTGCGCATTATCATTGTCAAACACGACGATAAGCCTTGCGCGTTCACCGTTGAGCATTACCGGTATATAGCCCGTTATAACGGTATTTCCGTCTTCTTCGGAGGTATCCGTATGATAATAGGCCACTACCCTGCCGTTGACCGCAAGCCAAGTATCGCTGTCGTCTGCAACAAGGTTTCCGTCCTCGTCATAACTGTATACATTGTCAAGGCCAAGGTCAATAAAGCCGCTGCCGTCATCTACAAAGGTATTTTTATCCACTTTTTCAATAAGCTTCCATTGTTCTTCGCTTAAAACTATTTTATTGCCGCTGCTCCACACCAGATCGTTATCGGTGATGCTGTTGTTTAAGATATATTCACTCATCTCGCTTTCGTTTACAAGCGAGCGGTCGGAAAGAAAGGCCGAATTTGATGCATCTATACCGTCCACGCAATTAATTGCATTTGATGCAAGCCCCGAAAGAAGCTGAAGCAGAACATCCTGCGACTGCGGCTGCTGCTGTGATGCCTGTCCAAGCAAAGTACCTATGGGGTCTGCGGTACCGCCCGCAGCCACCTGACCGCCGGTCTCCATTTTTGCAAAATTCTGTATGCACCTTGTATATTCGTCATCAATGCCTATTTTGCGGTAAATATCCGTGATCACGCTTATTTTTGATGCCGAGCGATAAGGGAAATAGATAGAAAGGCCGCAGGCATTTGTCATATTGTCCGATGTCTTGTTGTATTTAACGGTACCCAAAACAGCGTTTACAAGGGCCGTGCCCTCTTCCGTTTCCATATTGGCCGCAAGGTTTGCAAGGTCTACCTGATCTCTCGGAGACGAGGGCGAGAACTCGCGGCATCCGCTTCTGGCGGCAGATACCGTGCGATACTGCTTTTCGGATATAAGCTGTGCCGTAGATTTTGAAAATGCCGAGAGCGCGGCAGGGACCGTGTTTTGCACCTCCGCAAGATCCACTACGGAAAGGGTGGTTTTCTGACCCCTGCATTGCTGTGCGCAGACGCTTACAAAATCGTCGCAAATGTTTTTTCCTATCTGTACCGTCGGCATAGAGGTATTTTTGGAAAGGCTTGTAAGCCAATTTGTATAATACCAGCCCACGCCCGGCTCCGTTTCCTCGGATGCAATAAGGTAATCGCCGTATTTTGAAAGCATAAGCGCATTTTCGGCTGTTGCCATAAGGCAGGCATCAAAGCCGATAAAATCAAATTTAACGCCGCCTGCATTAAGTGCGGAATTAATGCCCTCAAGCGTCATAGAGCCGCTGTGCTTTTGGTCATAGCCAAAGCCCGACACACTTCCGCCGCCATGATCCCACAAAATAAGGTCGTAACGGTTTGCGGGGTAATTTTGTGCAGTCCACTTTATAAAGCCGGCAAGTGTCGAGGGGTCGGTCATGGACTTGTCGCCCTCGTTGTCGGAAAGAGTGATAAGCTTGCCGTTTTTGATTTGATATATCTGGTTTGTTTTGCTGTCTATCGCACTTGTTTTCCAGCCCGCACAGCCGCCCGTATATACAATTATATTAACGCTGTCGGACAGATCGGCGCTTGCCATCTCCCGCAGATCGTTTGATGCCATACCGTATTTCTGTTCAAGGTCGGTACCGCACATATAAACCATCATTGTTATTTTGTCGCGGCCGCCGCCCAGAATATTTGTATATTTGCTGCGTGTGCCCTCGGCTATGGTATCGTCCAGCTTATCGGTATTTTTAAGTCCGTCCTTCCACGACATACCCGTGGATGAAAGCATTGAAAATATCGAGCCGCCCGTATTGCCCTGCTGTGTCTGCGGCTGTCCGCTGCCCGTCAAAAGCCCGTTGCCGCCGCCGCTTAAAACCATAAAAATTATAATTATTATAGTTATTATTCCTCCGCCGCCCGCTGCCGCGCGTTTTCCGGCACCGGAGCCCTTGTGCGAGCCGCGCGGTCCGCCAACGGGTCCCGTATTAAGACCGCTGCCGCGCCTGTTAAGTCCGCTGCCCTCCCCGGTCACATTTTTTCGTCTGCCTGTAGGCCTGTTTTCCATATATATATACCTTCCTTTCAAAGCCATTGTATTTTTATATGACATTCAAATTTATTTAAGTATAACATAATATTAATTATTTTTCAATAAAAAAGCATTGATACCCCTCCCGAATTTCGGGTTTGCTTGCCAAAAAAATAAACATTATACCTCATTTTGCAGCGTTTCAAAAAAAATAATTACGAAAAAAACATTTTAGAGGTATTGATTTAACTGCATCCGTATGGTATAATTTGTTCATAAATCCAATCGTATTACAAGCTGCGGGCTATCTTGTTTAGTCCATATTATTTCAAAATGTGGGAGATGATCTAATGAAAAAAATTGCGGTTTTGATAGGTTTATTTTTAGGCTTGGCCTTTACATCCGCGGTATACGCCTCGGAGGGCGTGTTATACAACGGCTGCACCTATGTCCCGATAAGGGGCACATATGAAGAGCTGGGCTTTAATGTGGAATGGCAGCCCAAGAAACGGGATGTCATTTTAACGGATGACGAATACAAAATAAAGATCATGGAGGGTATAAACGGCTTTTACATTGAAAAGGACAACATGGTAACAAGTACCACAACACCCGTGCCTTTGCGTATAGGTGACAGGCTTTTTATCCCCTTAAGAGGCATAGGCGAGGCAATACACGCCGATATAAGCTGGGATGCCGAAAACAAGGTAGCTCATATATCCTACAAGGGCAAAGACAGCTATATACATTGCACCAAATACGGTGAGGAGAAAAGCGTCAAGGCCCCGAAGAGCGATATGCCCACATCCGACTCGGGCATAAAATGCTACCCCAATACGGATATACCCGAGTTTATTTCCGCAACGGGCTATTGTATAGCAGGCTCTACGCATCATCAGGGCAACAGGCACGCCTATACATACAGCTTTGGCTACACGGCCTACGACACCATTGTAAAGGCCGTCGAGGGTCCTTACAAAACTGCGCTTGAAAACGCAGGCTATATGCAAGACGGAGAGGACAGCTTAAACAGGACGCAGCTTTTGACACAGGAAATGATGTTTAAATACGGCAAACGCGAAATGTATGCTGTATATGTTTACAGAAAGCAAAACGGCAAGGGTGTCGATGTAGTAATGGCGCCAAGTGCGGGATTGACCATTTATTACGAAAATTAAATGTATTATTTCACCCCAAACGTGAAATACTTGTCTAAAAAGACAGTTTACGTTTTGGGGTGATTTTTTATGCGCATGATAAGCGGGGATCTGGAAGAAAACATAAAATATTTCGGCGAGATATTCAAGGATTGCGGCGATCTGGTAAAACGCAGATTTACAGCCAAAACGGGGCAAAAGGTTTTTATTGCCTATTTTGACGACTTATCCGACCGCGAGATGCTTGAACGGCAGGTAATACACGGGCTTATGGTGGATATAAATTCAAGTGCCGAGCCGCGGGCTCTTTTGGAAAACGCACTTATAACCGCCGATGTGACCGAGGTTTTATACCTTGAAAACTGTGTCGAGGAGATTTTGGCGGGAAATGCGGCGGTAATAGCCGACGGCTGCCGCAGGGGTGCGGTCATATCGGCAAAAAAGGTACCGTCACGCGGAGTAAGCAAGCCCGATACCGAAATATCCGTACAGGGGCCGCAGGATGCCTTTACCGAAAGCATGCGTACAAACACCGTACTTATAAGGCGCAGGATAAGGTCGGAAAAGCTAAAGTGTATTCAGATAAAAACAGGCAAAAAAACCATGACCGATACGGCTGTTTTATATTTAAGCGGCACAGCCGACGAAAAAACCGCAGAGAAAATATTGACCTTGCTTAAACACATGACCGCCGACAGCATACTTGACAGCGGATATATAGAACAATACCTTATAAAAAACAAAAAAACGCCCTTTCCGCTTGTCCAGCTTACCGAGCGCCCCGACAAGGCCGCTGCAGGGCTTACGGAGGGGCGTATAGCGATAGTCTGCGACAATTCGCCCTTTGTTATACTTGCCCCCGCCGTACTTTTCAGCTTTTATCAGGCATCGGAGGATTATTATCAAAACTGGCTTATATCAAGCTTCGTCCGCTTTTTAAGGACTGTTTCGGGGCTTATTGCCTTTACCCTGCCGGGGCTGTATGTGGCAGTCACCATGTATGACCCGTCAATGCTGCCCGCGGAGCTTTCCCTGCGGCTTGCGGGCTCCAGGATAGGCGTTCCCGTTTCCACGATGACCGAGGTAACGGCCCTTGAACTGGCCTTTGAGACCCTGCGGGAAGCAGGCGTAAGGATGCCCGCCGCAGTAGGCGGCACCCTTGGCGTAGTCGGCGGTATAATCATCGGTCAGGCTGCCGTGGATGCGGGGCTTGTAAGCCCGATGGTGGTAATAGTCACCGCCGTTACGGGCATTTGCAGCTTTTCGATACCCTCGCAGCAGCTTACCGGCGCATACAGGCTGATAAAGTTTTTTGTTATAATTTCGGGGGCGGTGCTTGGCATATACGGCTTTATGCTGTCCGTGCTATGCGTTTTTATACATCTTGCATCGCTTGACAGCTTCGGCCTGCCCTATCTTTATCCGCTTGGCAAAAAAGCAGGGCTCAAAGACACGTTTTTCCGTCTGCCGCTTAAAAAGCAAAGTGAAAACGAGCCTGTTTTCGGGCAAAAAAACAACGGGGTGCAGCCTTGAAGCCACACCCCGCCCGATATTTAATTTCCGAAAAACTTTGCCGCTTCTTCGTCGGTGCTTGGTGTACTATTTTTTATGGATGCCGCCATTCTGCTCATTTCCGCATTTTCATACTCCTGCTTTGAACCGTGTACGCCGTAAATATAAAACACCGAAACCACAAAATACAACACCTTTACAACAACGGCGCTGCCGTTTGCAACAGCCAATACCATGCCTAATGAATCGCCTATCACGCCAAGAATACCCATTACCATTGCAGCGGTAAAGCAGCTGCCGTTTGCAGCCTTTAAGCCGACAACGCCGCGTGCGATATTAAACAATGAAATAAATATTGCAATAACGCCCACAAAGCAGACAAACACGCCCATTGCCGCAACATCCCCGGCATTGCCGTAGCCACGCTGCGCAAATGCCTTTGCCAACGGTGAATCAACACTTGTGTTCATTACGACCACACCCAACGCAATTACAACAAACGATAATATCACGCTTAATATGCCAAGGCCTATTTCAAACCACGATGCTTTTTTTAAAATACTTGTAGGTTCCATTTTTTTCTCCTTTAAAGTCAATGATATTCGTATTCCGCAGAAATAAATTTCTGCTACATACTCATAACC
>CAMVJD010000037.1 GCA_947167715.1 uncultured Eubacteriaceae bacterium | reverse complement strand
GCGACCACGCCGTACATACCGCTTAAAAAGCGGTTGTAGGCGAACAGAGCGTTAAATAATTTTTGTAAATTTTATTTTTTCGACCTTAAATCAGTGTTTCCCTAAAAAAACAGTCACATCCGCAAAAGCAAAGATGTGACCGTTAAAACAATTTCACATTTCTGCTTTCGCTTCAAATATTTTAAGCGTCAGGGGAAAATTTAAATATTATGTTGTCTGTTCCGATCAACTAAAAGGAGCAAAGCTGCTTATAATTGATGTGGATAATTTACACCGAAGCATATACCGTTTTTGCGGAAACGCCGTCTATGCGGCCTATCTTGCCCGCAAGAGTATTAATATCATCCTGCGGAGCGTCAATAGCTATGCTGATGATATTTACATCCTTGGGCTTATATGGCACGCCCATTCTGCCGATGATCTTGTCGGCATACTCGTGCAAAAGGGCGTTTACGCCGTCCACCGCCGCGCCCTTTTCAACAATGATCGCAATAAGTGCCACTCTTGTTTCCATATTGATTTCCCCTTTCCTTGGCATAGCGCCGTATTATATGTTAAGTTTTTTTATCTCCTCTAAGATCTCGTTTTTGCGCTCGTAAAACATAAGTGCCTTGTCGTGCCTGTGGTATTCCGCACAGCCGTATGAGGCGATATATTTCGCGGTAAACGCATCTGCTGCCAGCTCAGTAACTATAATAAGCAGTTCACGGCTGCCGGTGCCGAATACCTCCTCGCAAAAATCAAACATATTTTTAAAATGCGCCTTTACTCTGTTAAGCTCGGTTTTAAAATCGGCTATGTCCTCGTCAAACGCAGCCTTTACAGCATCAAAGCCACCGTTTTCGGCAGACCTTTTATACCTTGACAAAAGGTTTACCAGCATTTTAAAATACAGGTCGCTTTCGTTTGAAAGGCTGTTTGCGGCCTTAAGCTTTTTGCACTTATCCTCTGTTTTGGTGATCTCCAGCGCAATAAGCTCGCTTGCATCACCGCCGCTGTCCCTTACGCCCTTTAAGATATCAAGGGCCATAGTATGCACATTTTCACGCCTTAAAACAGTTTTTGCATCATTTTTGACAGCCTCGGTCAAAAGCCCCAAAAGCGAATACCTTTCGTCAAACTTTGCCTTTTTTGCACGTTCCTTAATGGCTGTATCTGCCTTATTTTCAAGTATATCCGCAATTTGGTAGTCACTTTTGTACTTTTTGTAAAGCTCGTAATACGCAGTAAAGTCGGATGCTATATTCTCGTTTTGAAGATACTGCGAAATAAGCTCGCCGTCGGCGTCCATATCACAGCTTTCATAGACCCCAAGCATATTCCCAAGGTCGTCCCAGCCCCTTGCGGTAACGAAGCTTTTACCGTTTACGGTAGTTTCTATTTTGTAAAAATTATGCGGCTTTATTTCAAGATAAGTCAACACCGCATTATGCACGTCATTTTCGGCCGCATACTGCTTCCATACCTCAAAATCGGGCTCTACATCAATTAATTTAAGCCTGTCCCGCGTAACTATATCAAGCTCCCTGACGGAATTGTTGTATTCGGGCGGATTGCCCGCCGTTACCACTATCCAGCCCTCGGGGAGCTTATGGCCGCCGAACACCTTATACTGTAAAAATTGCAGCATTACCGGGTTAAGCGTTTCCGAAACACAGTTTATCTCGTCCAGAAAAAGTATACCGTTTTTAAGCCCCGTTTCCTCTATCATATCGTAAACGGCAGCTATTATCTCACTCATAGTATACTCGGAAACATCATATTCCCTGCCGTCGTAAACCTTATGCTTTATTATCGGCAGGCCCAGAGCGCTCTGCCTTGTATGATGCGTCATAGAATAGGAGATAAGGCCTATCCCAAGCTCGGCCGCCGCCTGCGCAATTATCTGTGTTTTGCCTATGCCGGGAGGTCCCATTAAAAACAAGGGCCGCTGTCTGTACTGCGGTATCATATACCTGCCATATTCGTCCTTCGCAAGATAGGCCTTTACCGACTGTATTATCTGCAATTTAGCTTTTTTAATATTCATAATATCAAAACCTACAATTCAAACTTTTTGTCAATACGTTCCTCCGCGCTGTCGCCCCACTTTTCGTGCCTGTAATGCAAAAGTGCGGTCTGCATCTCGGTTTTATTAAGCTCTATCGCCTTATCCACGGCCAACTCGGCATCTTCCTCTTTAAGCAGGTCGTTTTGCGTAAGGACACTCAAAAAATCGGGTCTGTCATTTTCAAGGACATAGCATACCGCCTTGCCCGAATTTTCGGCAATATAGCGCCTGTATACGCCGTCATTTTCAATAAGGCTTATAGCGACAGGCATTTTGTAAAGCAGCTCTGTCATTGTATCAAAATATGCCGTATCAAGCCCTGCCGCAAATTTATTTAAAAGCGCGGTATTTTCATCCGATACAAAGTTGTTTTTAAGCCTTACCGAAAAGCTGCCGTTTCCCGACACAAATTCAATTTCGGCGCCCCTGTAAAACGCATCCGTCTCTACCGTTTTTTCGCCGTTATAACAGATCTTCGCCTTAATGCCGCCGCAGTGTGCAAAGGCATTTGCACCAATAAAGATTGTACTTTCGGGGATATTGACACTTTCAAGGCCGCTGCACCACTCAAAGGCAGAGGCACAGATACCCTTTACGCCGTGCGGAATGTCTATCTTTCTTACCGCATCGCAGTTTGCAAAGGCACCGCCGCCGATATATTCCACACCCTCGGGAATAACGGGAAAATGATCACTGCCCTTATATTTGATCAGATATTTTTTATCAAGCACAAGCATATCGCCCTCACAGCCGTTAAGCAGCGGGGTGTCAAAAAATACATCCGCGCCGATATTTAAAAGACTTTGGGGCAGCCTTATGCTTTCAAGGCTTTTGCAGCCGGAAAAAGCGTGAGCGCCAAGTACCTTTACGCCCTCGCAAAAGCTTATGCTTTCAAGCACTTCACAGCTTTCAAAGGCATATTCGCCTATATTTTCAACACTTACGGGCAGGCAGATCTCCTTTATATCCTTTTTATAGGAAAAGGCACGTTCGCCCACCGTTTTGATACCCTCGGGCACATTGACCCTATCGCTGTTTCCGATATACTGTATAAGTATGCCGTCACCGCCCGTAACAAAATCGCTTTCACAGCCGTTTACCAACGCGGTGTTTATAAAGGCGCTGCTGCCGATATATGTAACGCTTTTGGGTATTTTGATATTTTTAAGTGCGCGGCAGGTATCAAAGGCGTGACGGCCTATACTTGCCACGGTCCCGGGCAATTCTATCGCATCAAGCAAGCGGCAGGATTCAAAGGCATATTCGTCCACAGCCTCCAATCCATCCGGCAAAAAAACACGTTTTAACGCAAGACAGCCATAAAAAGCCCGTTGTTTTATAATTTTTATGCCCTTTGGTATAACTACGCTTTCAAGGCTGATGCAATTTGAAAAAGCGCTGCTGCCTATATCCGCCATATTATCGGGAAGCTCCGCTGTCTTCAGCATATCGCATTCCCTGAATACCGCATTTCCAAGCGTTTTCAGGTTATTGTAAAACTTGACAGCCTCAAGGCTTTCACAGCCCCAAAAGGCAAACCTTGCCACGCTTTCAAGGCTTTTGGGAAAACAGATATTTTTAAGCTGCAAGCAGTTCCAAAAAGCGTACTGCTCGATTTTAACAATGCCCTCGGGCAGTATAACGCTTTTTAGGTTTTCCGCACCCGTAAAGGCGTATTCCCCTATTATTTCAACGCCGCCCGGTACAGTTACCGTTTCCGCGCCCTCGTCCTCGTATCTTACAAGGACCTTATTTTCTATTTCAAACGCCATTAAATATCACCGTCCTCCAAAATAATTTTTATGGCCCACGACGGTACATCGGGACTTTGCGCGGCATCAAAATCGCTGCGCATAAATATAAAGGCCGTTTCATACGGAGGTTTTTTTTGCGGAAATTCGCCAAAACCATCGGTAAAGTAAATAAGTCCCTTTAAATTATTAAATTCTTTTTCGGCTATAAGGCCGTTTACATAATCAAACACCGGCTTAAAATCGGTGCCGCCCAGGCCTCGAAGCTCCATATTTTTTAAATACCGTTCAAATTCCTTGCGGCAGGTTATTTTTACCGCCTCTCTTACCTCGGTATCGCATTGTATAATATATATATTTACTTTTTTAAAAAAGCTGTTTTCGCTGCAAAGTATATTATAAGTTTTTTGCACAAAGGCCTGAACTGTTGCTCCGCTGACAGAGCCCGAGGTATCTATCGCAATAACAAAATCGCGTATACGCTTTTCTTCTTTATATTCAAGCGGTTCTATTAGCGCAGTATCGCCATAAAGCGAAAGGCCGTAAGTGTAATAATTGATATCAAAGCTGTCTGTATCAAGGCGCATTGTTTCGCCCATAACAGCAAATTTTCTTAAAAAATCGGTATAGTCATAACGCTCGCGGTTTATTTCCTCAAGCGCCTGTATCATATTATCGCTGTGCTTCCCCGCCTTTTTTTGGAAAAGCCCCAGCTCCGTCTGTATCTGCCTTGCCGTTTCACGCCAAAGCTTTTCAAGCTGTTTCAAGGCCTGCTGTCGGGTCTCGTCGCTTATATCGGGGAAGTCGAGCATATCAAAAATATCGGATGCGTCATCGTTTTCTCCGGCATCTCCGCCCTCGCCGCTGCCGCCGTCCGTGTTTTCGCCGTCACGGCTGTTTTCTTCCTTTTCTTTACGGTTTTCGTCCTTTTGGTCTCCGCCGTTTCCGCCGTCTTCGCCGTCTTCATTATTGCCCGTTTCATCCGTTTGCTTTACCTCGGGCAGGCCAAGGGTCTTTTGTTTTTCCTCCGGCTCATACTCACGCTGTTCGGGCTTGTACCAGCCCTTGTGGTCATCGGTGCGAAATGCCGCCGCATATTCGTCCACCCTTGTATCGTCAAGCTTTTTAAAATATGAATAAAGCCTTTCCGCGGTGAGCGGGCGCATAAGAGATGAGAGCTTATATATAACATCCTTTTTTTCGGAGATATTTTCGTTTGAGAAAAAATCTCCGTCCAGATCCATAATAAGGCTTTCAACGGCAATATCGCAGGCCGCATCCCAGCGTTTCTTATCAACGCCAAAGCCAAGATACCAATGCCTGAATACGCAATGCAATATAACATGCAAAATATCATGCACGGGCAGACGCTCCGCGAGCATATAGCGTTTAATAAGATATTTGGGGCAATAGTACAGTCTTTTCCCGTCTGTTGCATAATCTCCGTCAAATACGGCGGGCGCAAGCATTGTAACGGACCTTGTTAAAAAACGCAGATTAAGAAAAATAACATTTCCGGATGTATCAAGTATTTTTGCCGCCAAAGCGTTTATCTTTTCGTCAATACCCGTGTTTTCCATAAAGACCCCCCGCAAAATGTACTTGTTGCAAAAAACGGCGCCGCATAAACAGCAACGCCGTTTTTATATTTTATACTGCTGTTTTATGCAGCGTCTCGTTTATATCGTCTACCAGCTTTGTTATTTCCACAATAGACTTTTGGATAAGGTTAGAGCTTTCGTTTGTTGTATTTACGTTGTCATCCAACGCGCTGAAGGCCTGGATAGTGGTTTCCAGTATACTTACAAGCTGCTTAACGGTATCTGCATCCATAGTGTCGTTTGCATTACAAAATGCAACGATATTTTTAAGAAGATCGTTTACGACAGCAGCTCTTTCGCTTGTTGCCGTTGTGGAATTATCAATAGTACCCATATTTTCATTGATATTTTTAACATCGTTTCTAAGCTGATCGGAAAGTCGAAGACATTCCGTAGTGATCTCCGCAAGCTTTTCATGCTGTTCCTGCAATTGTGAATGGCGGGCAACAAGTACGGTCTTTGCATGTACTATACAGTTATCGGGCGTATTAAGACCCCTGTAAATAGCAATGGCCATATCGCGGCATGAACGGTAGCCACAGGCATGACAGTTAAATGTTCTGTCCGCAACTGTATGCTTGCCCATCTTTTCATAAATAGGATCAAGCTGTCTTTCCGAAGGCATGGGGGTAGGCGTAACGGGGCGGTAGGTTCTCATAAAGTCCTGAATATTAAGCTCTTCGTCAAATTTTTTGAACAATCTGTCCTCGCCCTTGCCAAACAGACCTGTTTTACGGCGCTTTTTAGCCTCTTTTTCAACCTCACGCATTGTTGCCATAACATCAAATACGGTTTGATTTGTACCCGATGCGGGGCCTACGTTACAGCCAAACTCGCACGAAAGCACATCAAATACCTCGGGATGCTTAAATTCGGGCATCTCGGCATACATATCAAGCTCGGGATATACCTTGTGAACACCCTCGGAGGTCGTAATATTTATATCGGGATCATGCAGCCAGATATTATCGCGAAGTCCGCCGGGACGTGGATAAACAGCACCCACCTGACCCTGCTGGTCATCAAACTTATACTCGAAATCATCTATCGCATTGGACGGTATCCTTATATTGTTCTTTTCAAAATATTCATTTAATTTTTTGAAGGTAACATTATAGTCTACAAGCTTTGTTTCCATAAACTCGGTCTTTTTAGCAATACAGGGCGTAAGCACCGCAATGGGATTCATTTTAAGCAGATAATTTTTGATATAAGTAACCGCGCAGCTTATGGGGCTGTGTATGGGCGAAAGGTTATTTAACAGCTTTGGCTGATATATTTCAATATATTTTACTATTGCCGCACAAGGCTGTGTTATAACATTGCCCACCATTTTGTTTTCAAGCGCACGCACATGCGCCCATGTACAAATATCCGCACCAAAAGATACATCGTAAATAATACATCCCTGTTTTCTGAACCAATCCAATATACCCTTCCACTGTGTCGGGAATACAGTCTTGATGGCTGGTGTGGCAAGCACTATCATCTTGTCGCGTTTCATGCGGGATATAGCTGCCTCCGTATCGTCGATATAATCTCTTGCGCCATGGTTACATGAACGGACACACTCACCGCAGGTTATACATCTGTCAGGGTTTACGGTCGTAACAAAGCGCCCGTCGTCAAGCTGTTTTGTTATATTCGCTTCGGGTGCGGGGCAGTTTCTTACACAAGCATTACAGCCCACGCACTTGTCGGAATTTACTACAATAATTTCATTCATAACTTACACTCCTTTATTTATCCACCGGTAAAACGCATTTAAATTATTTTTTACCAAGTGATTCTGCCTGCTTTTGAAGTGCGGAAAGGTCTATGCCGCCCTTGTTTTGCTTTTTGCCGCCAAGTGAATCAGCCTGCTTTTGTAAAGCCGAAAGATCAAGACCCGGTTTTTTGTTTTCGCCGCCGATGGAATTAGCCATTTTCTGAAGGTTTTCAAGGCCGTTGTTCTTTTTCTTTTCGGGCTGCTGTGCAGCTTTAGCCTGCTTTTGCGGTGCAGGAGTATATTTGGGCTCCGGAGGAAGCTTCGGTGCAAAGGATTTTGCCTGCTGGAACTTGGGTACACCGCCGCTTTTAAGCGTATTTTCCGTACCCGAGATAAGCTCCTGAGCCTTAATAAGGTCGTTAAGACCGTTTTTGCTGAATTCCTCAAGGACTGTTTTGATATTTAAGACCTCGGTTGTAAGGCCTTCGATATTTTCAAGCATAGCTGCGCGCATATTATTTGTCGCAACATTCATCTGTTCAACGTCATTTTGTGCATTTGCGGTTGCAACAGCCGCATTCTTTTCTGCCTCGTAGACAATTTTTGCGGCCTCGTTATTAGCATCTCTTACTATATCCTCCGCAAGTGCCAAAGCGTCCTCCTTTGTCTTGTCGGCTTCGGCTTTGGCAGCCGCCTTAAGGCTGTTACCCGATTTTTGTGCTTCAAGGAAAATACTGCTGAGTGAGGCAGCCTCATCCCCGGACTGAAGTGCATTGATCTTTGCATTTGCATCTGCAAGGCTTGCGCTTAATTCAGCCGCAGCAGCATGAAGTGTCTTGATCTCCTCGTCTTTTGCATTTATCTGATCCTCATAGCTTCTGAGCATAGCATCAAAAGTTTCGTTTTTAGCCATAGCCTCCGACAGCTTAGCCCTTTCCTCGGCCATTGCAGCCGCATAGGCATCATCCGTGCTGCCGCCGGATTTATATACGTTAAGCTGTGCCTTGGCTTCGTCAAGCTGATTTTTTAATTCGGATACGCGCAGGTTATACGATGCGATCTGTTTTAATACATCGTCCTTGTCATAGCCGCCGTATGTAACGGTCTTCATAAATTTTGTTTCGGGCATTTGTAATTCCTCCTTTTCGCAATAAGCGAATATATTTTCTTATCTTTCACAAAAAACAATGATAAGCTATGTTAATATAATACAACAAAATCACAAAAAATTCAACAATATAGTGAAAAAAACTTGATGCGTTTTGTAAAAATCTACTATTTTAACAATTTTTCAAGTAAACTTCACTATTAAAATGTATACTTTTACAGTTTTGCAACTGCCGAAAACGGTTTTCACCACACAGCTGCGGCGCAAAAAAAATCACCAATAATTTTCGCAGCCCTCTATCATGTTTTTGACCTCGGGGTTGTCATACAGACCCAGGTCAAACAATTTATCGGCCTGACGATTGGTTATTTTACCGCTCATGGAATAAACAAACTGACCGTGGGTCCTTTGCGTGCCGTCCCACGAGTCTATTATTTTTATCCAGCCCGCCCTGCCAAGCGCACGTTCAAAATACTCCGTCTCGGGAAAGAACTTGCTTGCAAGTGCTTTGGCGGCTTTTGTATGTCCGGTATAATCACAGGAATAAGTGTCTCCGTCCGGCGACATCCAACCCAATTTAAAATTTTCGTCGTTTTTAAAAAACATTTTTTCGACAGGAAGGGGGTATTCCTCATCGGATTCTATTATTTCGGTAAAATTCGGGTCTGTATCGCCGTCAAACGAATAATAGCCGCCTTTTCCGTCCAAAACTACGGGAAGGCGGTCATCGGGTATAATGTTTTCAAAGGACGAGCCTTTAAGACTTTGCGGTGTATCGCAATACTCATAAAAATAATATCCCGTTTCTCCTTTGTAAACTGCATATTTTTTCATAAAGCCCCTCCTTTCAGATCAGATATAGGGTACTGCCATGGGGCAGATCCTGTCGTTTTCTATTTTAATTATGCCATAACTGGGCCTTGAGCTTCCGCGCGGTTCGGTCAGGCTGCCGGGATTAAAAAAAATAATACCGTTTTGCACCTGCACGGTCGGTATATGTGTATGCCCGAAAAGGCAGATATCCGCCTGGACCTCCGCCGCACGCTTTGCAAGAGTATCAACGCTGTTGTATCTTACATTATAATAATGTCCGTGTGTAAAAAACAACCTTTTGCCGCCTATATGCAGCAGCACCTCATGCGGTACATTGCCGCCGTAATCGCAGTTGCCTGCAACAACATACACGGGCAGTCTGTAATTTCTCTTTACAAAATCCACATCTTCAACATTGTCGCCAAGGTGTATGACAGCCTCGATTTTTTTTGAAAATTCCTGCATAAGCTCCACAAACCTGCCTGTATTGCGATGTGTATCACTAACGACCAATATTCTCATAACATCACCATATACAATACCCTTTTCTTAAATAAGATCAACCGTATCAAATTTCCCTTTATATATTGATTTTAGTATATATTTAAAAGAATGTCAACAAAGTATTTGAATTTTTGCAAGTAAAAATGGGTAAAGTCAAAAAAATTATATTGGACTTTATAATAATTTTATGTTATAATGTAAAAAACTGTTTTTTGACAAATGAAAAAGGAGCGTAAACCAAAATGGCAAAGCCCATAGTTGCAATAATTGGCCGTCCCAATGTCGGCAAATCAACACTTTTTAACCGACTGGCGGGAGAGCGTATCTCAATAGTAGAGGACACGCCCGGCGTTACCCGCGACCGTATTTATGCCGATGCGGAATGGCTTGATTATAATTTTACAATAATAGATACGGGCGGTCTTGAGCCCGAAAGTGACGATCTGATACTTAAAAGTATGTACGCGCAGGCGGAAATAGCCATTGGCGCGGCGGATGTCATTGTTTTTGTTACCGATGTAAAAACGGGTGTAACGGACAGCGATATGAATGTCGCAAACATTTTAAGAAAGGCGGGCAAACCCGTTATAGTTGCGGTAAACAAGGTGGACGATCTGGCAAAATACTCCATGGATGTGTACGAGTTTTACTCGCTTGGTCTTGGTGACCCTATCGGTGTTTCCGCAGGTCAGATGCTCGGCCTTGGCGAGCTTTTGGACACCATAGTATCGTATTTCCCCAAGGACTCCCGCGGACAAGAGGAAGAGGACGTTATAAAGGTTGCCGTTATCGGCAAGCCAAATGTCGGAAAATCCTCGCTCATCAACCGCATTTTGGGTGAGGAGCGCGTTATAGTCAGCGATATTGCGGGCACCACGCGCGATGCGATAGACTCAAATTACGAATACGAGGGCCAAAAATACGTCTTTATCGATACAGCGGGTATGCGCCGCAAATCAAAAATAAAGGAAAATATCGAAAAGTTTTCCATAATACGCGCCGTTGCCGCCGTTGAGCGTGCAGACGTCTGTATTTTAATGATAAACGCCGAGGAGGGCATTACCGACCAGGACACAAAAATAGCGGGTATCGCCCACGAGGCGGGCAAGGCTGTTATTATTGCGGTAAACAAGTGGGACACCGTGGAAAAGGACAACCACACCATGAACAAATTTATAAAGGATATCGACACGGAGCTTAAATATATGCCCTATGCGCCCAAAATTTTTATTTCGGCGCTTACGGGTCAGCGCGTATCAAAGCTTTTTAATATGATAAAGGCCGTAAACGAAAACAATGCGCGCCGCGTTGCCACGGGTGTTTTAAACGATGTGCTTATCGAGGCTATGGCTATGAATCAGCCGCCCGCAGACAAGGGCCGTCCGCTGCGCATTTATTACATGACGCAGGTATCTGTGCGCCCGCCTACATTTGTTTTGTTTGTAAACGATACGGAGCTTTTGCATTTTTCGTATAAAAGATATATTGAAAATCAGCTGCGCGAGGCGTTTGGCTTTGACGGAACGCCCATACACTTTATAGCGCATAACAGAAAGGAATAAAATTAAAATGTTCAGATTATATTCTTTACTGATAGGCTATTTATTCGGTTGCTTTCAGTCGGCCTACATTATCGGCAGGCTTAAGGGCATAGATATACGCGAGCACGGCAGCGGCAACGCAGGCTTTACCAACACCACCCGTGTCCTTGGCAAGGACCTTGGATATCTTGTATTTTTTCTGGATACATTTAAGGTGCTTTTGGCCTGCATAACGGCAAGCCTTGTTTTTCAAGGCGACAGCACCTTTACACACGGCTTTGCGGGCTCGCCGGTCGGCGTTTTGCCCTGTGCATATGCGGGCATCGGTGCAATTTTAGGCCATATTTTCCCGTTTTATCTGGGCTTTCGCGGCGGCAAGGGCATAGCAAGCTCGCTTGCGCTTATGCTTTGCATAAACTGGAAGGTAGCGCTTATAACCTATATCGTCGGCATAACCATAGTTTTATTGACAAAAATCATTTCCCTTACATCGCTTGTTATGCTTGCGATATACCCCATAACACTTATAATTGTCGGGTTTGATCGGGAAGTGGTCGCACTTATAATTGCATTTTCGGTATTGACCTACATAAAGCATATCCCAAATATCAAAAGGCTTTTAAACGGCACCGAAAGCAAATTCGGCTACGATAAAAACGCAAAGGACAACAGCGTACAAAATCAATAAATTTCTATTTGAGAGAGGTGTTTTTTATGAAAACAGTTGCAGTCATCGGTTCGGGAAGCTGGGGTACAGCGCTTGCAATACAGCTGCATACCGCAGGAAACAAGGTAATTCTTTGGTCGTTTAAGGAGAGCGAGGCGCAGGCCATACTTTCCGAGCACGAAAATAAAGAATTTTTGCCCGGCATAACCATTCCGTCCGATATTGTTGTTACCTGTAAGGACGAGGATGTTTCGTATGCGGATATAATTGTATTTGCCACACCGTCAAAGTTTACCAGAAATATGGTGACAAGGTTCAAAAGCTACATCAAGGACGGTCAGGTGGTGGTAAATGTTGCAAAGGGTCTGGAAGAAGATACCCTTATGCGCCTTTCCGAGGTAATAGAACAGGAGGCTCCGCAGGCAAAGGTAGCTGTTTTATGCGGCCCCAGCCACGCCGAGGAGGTAGGCCGCGGTATGGCAACGGCAGTTGTTGCGGCATCAAAGGACCCCGAAACGGCAAAGGAGGTCCAAAACACCTTTATGTCGCCTATGTTCAGGGTATATACAAGCAGTGATGTTATTGGCGTAGAGCTTGGTTCGGCGCTTAAAAACCTTATTGCGCTTGCTGCGGGCGCGGCAGACGGCTGCGGCTTCGGCGACAACACAAAGGCTGCGCTTATGACACGCGGTATTGCCGAAATAGCAAGGCTCGGCACCGCTATGGGCGCAAACGAAAAGACCTTTGCGGGCCTTACGGGCATCGGCGACCTTATCGTTACCTGTACCAGCGTTCACAGCCGCAACCGTCATGCGGGCGTGCTTTTGGGTCAGGGCAAGAGCCTTGACGAGGCACTTGAAGAGGTACACATGGTAGTTGAGGGCGTTGTAAATGCAAGGGCTGCCTACAAGCTTGCACAGAAATATAATGTTGAAATGCCCATAACCACCGTAATAAACGATGTTTTATACAACGGGCTGGATGTTAAAGAGGCTGTTTACCGTCTTATGACACGCGATAAAATAGAGGAATAAAAAATGAGATGGGACGAAAGTATCACAAAACGCGCGGAAATTGAAAAGGCAATATCCGAAAAACGGGCTGTACGCGGCATTTATCTTATATGCAACACAAAATTCGGCAAAACCGAGGTAATGTCCATGTCCGAGGCGTTCAAGCAGATAAATGTCCCGCTTGGCTTAAGGGTAATAGGCGCGGCAAAGGGCAAGGACGCCGCTTATGCGCTGCTTGCCGAAATGTGCGCCGCTTGGCTTAAAATACACGGCACACTTGACGGCTTTGCCGATATCATCGGATAGCAGGTGAAAAGGATTGATAATATTTACCGTACTTAAGGTAATACTTAAAATAATATTGATACTTCTTTTGATAATTTTGCTTTTGCTTGCGGCCCTGCTTTTAATGCGCCTTAAATACAGCGTTTCGGCAGAGTATGATGAGGGGCTTGATGCAGAGGCACAGCTTAGTGTGCTGTTTGGCGCGCTAAAGGCAATATACCGCTTTGGTGACGGGGACGAGGGGCTTGAGGTGCGGATATTCGGCCGAGCCAAAAAGAAAAAGCAGCCCCGAGAGGACAGCGGCACCGACGATGAGTACGATTTTTACGGCGACGAAGAGGTGGATATACCCGCCGAAGAGGAAATAAGCGCGGATACGGCGGAAGCTGTACCCGTGGACGACCCGTCGGAGAGCGCCGAAGAGGCCGACATACCCGATGCACCGAAAAAAGCAGTACAGAAAGAAAAAAAAGAAGAAACCACGCAAAAGCAAAAAAAAGAAAATGCATCAAAGCCGCGGGAAAGCAGTACGCTGCAAAGGTTGAAAAGCAAGGTCCGCTCCTTTGACGAATTTCGCGAAAGGTACGATATACCCTTGCTTTTGCGCAATTTAAAAATATATGTCTTTCAGCAGCTTAAATCGCTTGGCATAAAGGGCGGCAGCGTTGACGGCATTGTGGGGCTCGGCGACCCGTCGCAAACGGGTCTGATGCTCGGCGGCGCAGGCGTGATAGGCGCCTTTGTGCCTATAGATGTGGATATTTCGGGCGATTTTGAAAAAAAATATATCGCCCTTAACGGCAGCCTATACGGCAAGACATATTTGCTTAAGCTTTTGCTGCCGATATTAAAGCTTATATTAAAAAAACCCGTAAGAACGATACTTTACGATATTTTATTTAAAAAGGGGAGTAAGAAATGAGTAACTTAAACGAAAACTTTGAGACCTTGTTCAGCAAAATGGAAAACTTTGTTTCCACAAAAACAGTTGTTGGCGAGCCGATTAAGGTAGGCAATATGACCATTATACCCTTGGTGGATGTTTCATTCGGTCTTGGCGCAGGCTCCAAAAGCTCCGTAAAGGCAAGGGAGGAAAAGGGCGGCGGCGCTGCGGGCGGACTTGGCGCAAAGATATCCCCCACCGCAATTATGATAATACAAAACAACGGTGTGCAGATACTTAACGTCAGCAACCAGACTGCTATCGACAAGATAGTAAATATGGCGCCCGGCATTATGAACAAGCTTAATTTTTCGGCAGGCGCAAGGCACAAGTTTGAGGACGAGATAATAACCGACAAAAAGGACGACACGGAAGAATGAAAGATTTTTTTACGGAACAGCTTGTAAAGCATAACCCCACGGACAAGGACAAAAAGCTTCAGGCAATATATCTTGGCGTGTACGGCGCAATAATCATATATATTATTTTTAATTTTATCGTGCGCGCGGGTATGCACAAGGAGATAGGCATTTTTGTGCTTGGGCTTATTTTTGCATCGGGCATAGCCGCACTTGCGTGGCGGCAGATAACGGGGCTTAATATCGAATTTGAGTATTCATACACCGACGGCATCCTCGATATCGACATTATACGAAACCGCTCCCGCAGAAAGCAGATATTCTCCGCCGCCGTTGCCGATTTTGAGATAATGGCGCATATAAATGACACCGAGCATCTCTCCCCCTATAAGGAGCTGCCCGAGATAAATATGGCAAGCGGCGATGTACTTGACAACACCTACACCTTTGTTACCGTTTACAACGGCAAGCGCTGCCGCTTTGTAATAGAGCCAAAGCCCGAACTGTTAAAGGCTATGCTGGTTGACCTTACCCCAAGAAAGCTGCATATAAAAAGATGATAAACTTATCCGAGCTTAAAAAATTTGCACTTGAAAATAACATATTGGCAGGCGTGACCCCCGCGCGGGAGTTTACGGAGCTTAAGGAGGCGCTTTCCGACCCCGTGCCCTTTGTGGAATATACACGGGAGCAGCGTACAGACCCAAGTCTTACGCTTGAAAACGCTCGTTCCGTCGTCTGCATAGGCTGCCCCTACCCCGAAAGCATTTTGACGGACAGGGGCATTTCCATTGCCGCAGCGGGCACGGACTACCACACCACTATCAGCCAAATGCTTGAAAGGCTGCAAAAAAGTCTTGATATAACGGGGCTTTACTTTACCGATACAGGACCTCTTGTTGACAGATATACCGCCTACCTTTGCGGCCTTGGGTACTACGGCAAAAGCGGGTTTATTATAAACGAAAAATTCGGCACTATGTTTTTTATAGGCTATATTATTACCGATAAGGCCTTTGATGCCTATTCCGAGCCCGTCAAGGGAAGCTGCGGCGATTGCAGAAAATGCCTTGATGCCTGTCCCTACGGCGCAATAAACGGCGGAAAAATGGACCATATAAAATGTGTGTCGTATTTAACGCAGATAAAGGGCAAATTGACGGCGGAGCAAATGAAAATGATAGGCGGCAGCGTATACGGCTGTGATATCTGCCAGCTTTCCTGTCCCAAAAATAAGGGCAAAATAAAAATCACATTTAACGAAAAAGACTATACCCACTTTTTTGACCTTACCAATAAGCAGTTCAAGGAGAAATACGGCCATACGGGTATAGCCTGGCGCGGAAGAGCCACCATAGTAAGAAACGCCCTTATCGCCCATATCAATACGGGCGGCAGCAAAAGGGATATAGAAAGGTTTTTGACCGATAAAAACGAGGTTTTAAGCTATACGGCCAAGGAGCTTTTAAAAACGGATAATAGCTGCACCTAAAAAGGACCGTTCGTTTGAACAGTCCTTTTTCAGTCATTTATGATCCGTTAAAAATTCACCTTTCTTGAAACAGATCATAATTCAAAATGTCCATTATTTTGCCTGATTCGGTTTTCAGCTTATCATTTATAAACGCCCCGACAAATAAAATCAAAAGCGAGCCTATTGTAATATATATTACTTCATTAAAGTCCTTGGGCGTATCGGGGTTTTGCAAAAGTCCGTACAGCTTATAAATTTCGGAATACGCCAATTCTCTTGAACATTCATCATCCGTGTCCCGCACCTCTCTCACCTTTCTCCATTCTGAGAAAACACGGTTATGAACTGCAATTTTGTTTAACTCATTAAAAATCTCCCTTTGAGATATTGTTTTTTCATTGATGTAAAAATCATTGTCAGAGCCTAATATCCCCTTATCTGCCAAAAATACACAATACGGGTTGTTTACATCCGCAAAATGAGCTTTTGGAGTATAATTGCCAACATTATAAACCATTGTTTTACTATAAGCCCGCCCAAGAACAATACCAAAATCAAGCTTGGTTATACCCTTATCAAAAAAGCAAAGCTCGTTGTTGTATAGCAGCTTATCTGCCGCCATTTTATCAATATTTTCGGCATATTGCTCGTAGGGTCGTTCGGTTGGTGCAAAATCCGCCGCCGTTTCGCCGTCTTTAAGTTCCTTGAATAAGGCATAATATTTCACGCCGTTTATTTCCTTTTCCTTAAAAGTATAGGATCTATCGACCCTTTCGGACTCGGATTCTTCTGTTTTACGATTGATTTTTAAAAAATCCGGCTTTGGAACATCTTCATTGATTGTAACACCCGTATATACAGGCAGCCAAATATATTCTTCTCCGTCAAAAATAATACTGTCATAATCTCCGCTGATCACGTCATTACTAAAGCTGTGATCTTGACGATTCATTTTCACTTCCATATCATAGGTTTTGATCAGAACGGTTTTGTTATATATTTCCAATGTTATTTTCGCAGTTTCCGGCAGCTTTTCGTTGATGATGTATACTATAGCAAATTCGTCTTTTTTCGCATTATAGTATTTCATTCCTATATCGGTTGTAGGTGTCTTTTCCGTAATTGTAAATCGTTTTTTTGTGGTACTGTCAAATATCCCCGCTGTGTATGTCCCTTCACGGTCATGGTTAGGATATTTGAAATAATAATAATTTCCCGGCATAAACGGAACCGAGGGAAAGTCGATCACTTCAGAATCAAGTACAACTTGTCCGTCCGTATTTAACAGTGCTTTGCCTCTGTTAGTACGAACCACAAAATATTTTCCGTCATAAGATTGGGGATAAATATATGACCAATACATCGTTGATTCGGGTGTCTTGTAACTCCCGTGTTCACCATATCCATATTGTACATCATATTCCGCAGGCACAAACAGCTCTGTTCCGTCATTTTTTAAAATATTTGTTTCAACAGCCCCGTGTGTATCGGATTTATATTTAAAAGCAGCCGAATATTCCACATAATTATATCCATCCAACATTCTTCTGCCGTATGTATAATTGTAGTCTGTTAATTGAACACTTTGGGCATAGGTGTTTATTGATAAGCAATACATTAGTATAATACCGATAAATATTTTTTTCACAACAGTACCGTACACCTCCGTTAAAAATTCATTTTCTTAAACAGATTATACTTCAAATTTGTTTTACTGTCAAATTAATTTTTTTGCGCGTTTTTTCGGAAATGGGTATACCACACAAATTTCAATTTGACGGGGTGTTGTTGTGAAACGAGGCAACGGAACGACACATAGGTCGTTCCCTACAAAATGGTGATATGTTAGATCATTTGTTGTAGGGACGGACCTATGTGTCCGTCCGCTCAAAATCCTCTCGTCAAATTGAAATTTATCCGGCATACACCTTTTCCAAAAATGAAAAGCAAAAATTTACATAATTTAGTTTTCCCGTTTTTTATAATTGTGCTTTGTCCGGCTATGTGGTATAATACTATTGCATTTTAATTTTAACAGGAGAAAGCTATGGGATACTGGAACACGCGCGGGCTTCGCGGCAGCGCATTTGAAGAGCTTATAAATATGACAAACGATGTATACAAGCAGCGTTATGTGGCAATAATACAGAAGATACCAACACCGATAACCCCCGTCAAGCTTGACAAGGAGCACGGTCAGATAACACTTGCCTACTTTGACCGCCAGTCCACGGTGGATTATATAGGGGTAGTACAGGGAATAGCCATTTGCTTTGATGCAAAGGAAACACGCGAAAAGCGGCTGCCGCTGCAAAATATACATGCGCACCAAATGGAATTTATGGAGCATTTTATGCACCAATGCGGCATAGCGTTTTTGCTGGTGCATTTTTTTAACGAGGACAAATATTTTTTCCTGCCCTTTGAGGTTTTGAAAAAATACTGGGATGCCGCGCAAAACGGCGGCAGAAAGTCCATACCCTACTCCGCGTTTGAGGAAAAGTACCTTTTGACATCAAGCGAGGGCTACCCCCTTAATTATCTTGAGGGAGTGAACACATACCTTGCCGAAAAGGAAAAACACAGCTAAAGCCATTATTTTAATACTTGCCGTTATGCTTAACTCCGTTATTTGCCGTGCCGACGACAAAAAGCTGGTTTGCGGCGCCTATATCGAAAAAAACACGGGCGAGGCGGCATCGATAGCGGGCTATGAAAGGCTCTGCGGCGCGAGCAGCAATATTTATCTTATAAGCATAAAAAATACCTATCCCAAGGACAAGATACTGGAGTGCTACGCAAACGGCAAAATACCTATGCTTTTGATAAGCAGGCGATATAATTTAGGCAGCATAGCCGCCCTTGCACAGGCCGCGGGCGAATACGACCTGCCTATGTACATCTGCATAAAGGGCGATATGACATATTACAAATACTGCGTGGATATGTTCCGTCAAAAGACCAAAAGAACAAAGTTTGTGCAAAGCGTTATGCTGTCGGACACCTGCTATGAATTTGCGGGCAGGGACTACGCCGACCTTTTGGCAATAACCGCCACCGTAAACGAAAACAGCGATTACGCAAGCCTTTACCCCGCCATTTCGGGCGCGGATGTACCCGTTATGCTTAACCTTGCCGTCTGCGGCTATACCGAAAAAGACCACAGCTACCACACCTTTGACGCAATAAAGGCGCTTAATTATATTTACGATATCAAGGCAAATATGCCCGACAAGCTGTTTGGCATAAACTATATAAATATCCGCGCAAACGGCAGAAACTACGATATTTACGCCGAGCAGAAGCTGCGCACCGTCTACGGCGGCCTTGTCTGCAAATGGAAGGACACCGCCTTTAGAACGGAAAGCTTTTAAACCGAATTTAAGACACAAAAAAACACCGTATGCAAAGACGGTGTTTTTTGCTTAAATATCATCAATATCCATATCAATATCAAACTCGTTTTTAACACTTGTTATTTCAAAACCCGCAAGCTTGTTAAGCTCACGAATGGTAGAACGAGATACCTTTTTTCCCATATATTCTATAAGATCATTCATTTCGCCGGTAAAAATATCGGCCGGCTGATACTTTCTTAAAACTATTTTGTCGCCGCTGGTAAAAAACTCCACGCTGTCCCCAACATTCAAGTCAAGATTTGTTCTTAATTCTTTCGGGATGACAATGCGTCCCAGGTTATCTATCGGGCGGGTCACGCCAATTGGTTTCATAATACACCTCCGGTTTAAATATTGGAATTTATCCATTAATAATTAATTTCCCTAATAGTTATTTTATCAAATTAATTTAAAATTGTAAAGTAAAAAATAGATATTTTTTCAAAAAAAGTATTATAATCTTAAATTTGATAAAAAAATAACAAAAATAATTTGAAAAAGACTATTGACAAACTGTTTTAAGTGTATTATTATATATAGTACAGTTAGTACATTTGAAAGGAGAGGTGTAAATGTTCAATATAGATCTTCGCAGCAGCAGCCCTATTTACGAACAGCTTGCCGAGCAGGTAAAGCGCGGTGTTATACAAGGCATGCTAAAGCCCGGGGATTCGCTCCCATCGGTACGCAGGCTTGCCGCCGATATAGGCGTAAACCCAAATACGGTCGCCAAGGCCTATCAGGAGCTGGAGCGTCAGCAGGTAATAATAACCGTAAGGGGCAAGGGCACGATAATAAACGACATACCCGCCACATTTACCACAAATGCAGCCGAAAAAATGCGGCCCTTTATTACCGAGCTTATATACGCGGGCAAGACAAAGCAGGAGATACTTGAAACAGTCGCCGCCATTTACGACGAGATACGAAAGGGGCAGAACAATGCTTGAAATAAAAAATTTAACAAAAAACTTCGGTAAATTCCGTGCCGTTAAAAACTTTTCGCTTAAGGCCGAAAAAGGCACCATACACGGCATTATAGGCGAAAACGGCGCAGGCAAGACCACAATAATAAAATGTATAGCGGGCATATACAAGCCCGACAAAGGCGAGATACTTCTTGACGGGCAAAGCGTTTACGAAAACCCCGCCGCAAAGGTCAAAATAGGCTATGTGGCCGACAGCAACACTATGTTTGAGGACTACACCCCCGCACAGATGCGCGATTTTTTTGCCGAGGTATATCCCGATTTTGACAGGGAAAAATACGCCTCGCTCAACGATATCTTTAAGCTGGACCAAAGCCGCAGGGTCGGCAGACTTTCAAAGGGTCAGCAAATGCGGCTTTCGTTTATGCTTGCAATAGCATCCAATCCCGAGCTGCTTATACTTGACGAGCCCACAAGCGGTCTGGACGCACTTGCAAAAAAGCAGCTTTTGGATATAGTTATTGACGAGGTGGAGCAAAACGGCCTTGCCGTCGTTATATCATCACACCATTTAAGCGAGCTTGAAAGGCTTTGCGACGAGATAACCATAATACAAAACGGCGAGACCGAATATCAAAGCAATATAGACGATCTGAAAAGCAGGGTAAAAAAATTGCAGGCGGTATTTGACAAAACGCCCGATATGGACACCTTAAAAGAAAGCTTCGGGGTAGAAAAGCTTGGCAGCGTGTATTATCTTACCACCACAAACTATGACGAAAACACTATACCCGCCTTAAAGCTTATGGGCGCCTCCATAGTGGAAGAGGTAGGCATAAGCCTTGAAGAGCTATTTGTTATAACGGCTGAAAGCAGGTGAGTTTATGACACCGTTATTTAAAAGATATTTAAAGAAAACCGCATTTATCGCGGCAGTAATGCTGCTGATCGCAATACTTGATCTTCTTGGCAGAACATCGGGTTTTTCGTCAGAAATAAGAGATCTTGAAAGCATAGTAAGCACAAACAATATTACGGCGGAAAGCTTTGCCGAAAAAGCAAAGGCAGAAAAAACGGCAGAGCTGCTTCAAGGTGTTTGGACAGATAAAAAACGTAATTACGGTTTTACCGCCGCAAACAATAAATTTGACGTTGTGGTGCCCGATATGCTTGGAGAGCTTTTGAACATACGGTCAAGAACTATGGATTTTTCGGCGGGTATGGGCTTTGCCCTTGCCGCAGTCTGCGCGGCCTACGCCTTTGCCGATGAAAGGGGCAGAAAAAAGCAAAGCTTTGTAAACGCCCTGCCCTACAAGCGCAGCCGTCTGTTTTTTGAAAGGGCATCAAGCGGCATAGCTGCGATATCCGTTTTTTTCCTTATACATTATATTATACTTGCGCTTTATATAAGGCATTACACTCCCGCAGTCGGATCTTTAAACGAAAGGCTTGCTATGGGCGCGGAGTATTCTTGGCAGACGGAGCATTTAAAATATATAGGTACGGATATATTTATAAACGCATTGGCGGCGCTTTTGTTTTATGCAATTATGCTGTTTGCACACACCATATTCGGAAACACCGCATCGGCCTGCATTATGGCCTGCGGCGCCTTGATATTCGGACACGCTGCGATCGACGGCGCGGCGGATGTATGCATAGCCTTAAACAGCCCTATAGCGGCAAAACTGCGCGCTTGGCTTTCGGAATTTACCGAGATGCTCGGTTCGGAGCACTTGTCGCAGATAGTGCTGATATTGATATTTACACTTATTTTTCTTGCCGCCGCATACCTTGCCGACAAGCATACACACCTTGAACGCGCGGGCGAGGCATTTATTTTCCAGCCCGTAAAATATATTACCGTAGCCTTGTTTGCGGCAGAGGGCGCATTTACCTTTTTTAACTTTATTTATCATCAGTGCAGCATACATCCGCAAAATATTTTATATGTTATCGGTATACTTGCGGCGGGTGCGGCGCTGACCGTACTGATGTTTAACAAGCTTATTTTAAGGGGGGAGCGTTAAATGAAAACTTTACCCATTATAAAGGCGGAATTTAAACGCAGCGCCTGGGTGCTGTGGATCGCGCTGTTTGTGATCATCCCCGCCTGTATAGGCCGTGCGGCAAACGATATGAGCAACAGCGCATATTATGCATCCATGTATCTTGAGGGCGAGCTGTTTGTAACGGGAGATGTGCTTGAAACTCTGGGGACATTCAGCGTTTTATGGGCGGCTCTGCTTGTATATGTGCAATATGTAAATGACCGTCCCGATTTTGCAAAAGCCCTGCCCTACACATCAAGGCAGCTTATTTTAAGCAAGGCCGCAGCGGCTGTATTTATCGGCGCGGTAATAAGTGCGGTCTATATTTTGTTTATGCTCGGGATACTGCGCAAATATTCGTGGCTTGTCCAAACGGAAAGCTGGACGGGCACAGACCCGTATATTGATGTATTTGATGTTGATTTTATTTTAATAAGCGCTGCGGCGGCATTTATGCTTGCTTTGGCGATGTATTGGTACATTTCCCTTTGCTGCTGTGTAAGCAGGCGCGTATATGCGGGGCTGTGGCTTGCGTTTTTCGGGTTTTTGACCTTTGCGGGCTTTATGGAGCTGTCAAACTATTTCGATTCCCCCGACCCCACCGTGTTTTTAAGGTCAGGCCTTAAGGTATTGGGGCTTGAAAACTATACCATAAGTATTTTTATTATACTTTTCGCCCTTGTACTGCTTTTAATTACAATACCCTTGGTGCTTAAGCTGTACGGCGGCGGCAATTCGGCGCATCCCGCGTTCAGATATTCGGGCGCGGCAAAGGCTATGCAGATATTTATAGGGCTTTCGCTGGCATTTTATTTTCCCGATATAGCAAATATGCGCGACAATATCCCGCTTGCACTTGTGATAGGCGGTGCGATAGGCATAAGTCTGGGGGCTGTGCTCAACAAATTAATTGTAAAGAGGTGCGGACAATGAAAAAATTAATTTCTGTTCTGCTTGTTTTGTGGCTTACGGGCTGCAGCGCCGCAAAGCCCGCAAACGAAGGCATAACATATCATTTGGCGGATATCGAGCCCCAAAGTACGCTTTTAAAAACATACAGCCAAAATCTAAAGACCGACCCCGTCGGGACTATAGCGGAAATGGACGATATCACGGACGAGATATTTACAAAGGGCGCTGCGGACAGCCGTGTTTACCGCGACAGAAAGGACCCGAGGCTTATGGTATATTACAGCGCCCAAAAGGACGACGGCGACTCCAACGGCTATGCGCTTTCCTACGAGGTACTTAATTTCACAACGGAGCACCGCCCCTTTATAGACGATATTACGGCAAAAACGGGGCTTTTATTCAGCGGTATGGTGCTTGGTGACAAATATGCTTCCCCTAAAGAGCTATGCACAGGCAGAAATAAGCTGTCCTTTTCAACCCCCGCCTACTGCCTGTTAAGCGGTGATCGGTCAATAAAATTTGATTTTTTGCTGCGGGACTCCTTCGACCCAAAGGGCAATGAAAACACGCAGTACAAGGATCTGCCTATGCGCGTTGATCTTTATACGGACGGGGACAAAACAAAATATGTAAATATATTTTTCCTGACAAACGAGCAAAACAAAACGCTGACCGAAAATAATTTAAAGCAGCTTTCCTTTGACCCTCTTGCGGCCGAGCTTTTAAACAGCCTGTACAGCCAAAACAATGATTTGGGCGGCACGAAAAACGGTGTAAAATACACCCTGCGCCGAAACATCACCGAAAGCATCAAGGATATGCAGCTTAATGTACTTTCACTTGAATACTGAAACAAAAAAGGGGCTGCCGCAAACAGCAAATTTAAACGCTGTCTGCGGCAACCCCATATTTTTATTCTTCCTGTGCTTTTTGCTTTTTTCTGTTATAGATCGTATCATAAAGCATAGGCACCATTATTAAATTAACTATCATCGCCACAAACAAGCCCGCTATCATCAGCGAGGCCATAGGCACAAACAGCGCATCGCCAAACAGAGCAAGCGGCGCAAGACCAAGCACGGTAGTCATGGTACTCATACGGATAGGGCGGAAACGCTGTTCGCCCGCTGTTATGCAGGCTTCTCTTACGCTGATACCGCTTGCTATCTCGTTATCGATATAATCCACAAGCACTATAGCATTTGCAAGCACACAGCCCAAAAGACTTATTGAACCTACCATGGCAAAAAACGTAAGCTTTTGTCCGGTAAGATACAAAAACGCCACGCCCGCCAATGCGCCGAAGGGTATTGATATAAATACCAGAAGCACTTTTTTGATCGAGCTGAACTGTATAAGCAAAATAATAAATATAAGAAACAGGGATACAACGCCCGCCTTGACGATATCCAGCGCAAGGTCAAGGAAATCCTTTCTTGCACCCGTCTGCTCGACTGTAACGCTTGCGGGAAGGTCGGTCTTATCAAGCGCCTTTTCAAGCTGATTTTGCATTTCAAAATAGCTATAGCTGCTTGCATTGTAGCAGCCCACCGTTCTGCCGCGGCGTCCGTCGATATGCGTGATCTTGGGCACCTGATTTGTCAGCGAGATATCCGCAAACTGTCTTAACGGATGCTTTGTCTTTGTGGTGGAGGCCTTTATCTTAAATTCCTTAAGCTGGGTCTCGTTATCGATATCGCTATCGATAACTATGGGATATTCCGAGCCGCCGTTTTTAAAATATGATATATCACGGCCCATAAGTGCCAGACTCAACTCGTTTTGTACCTCGGCATTAAACAGACCTATTGTATTAATTTTAAGATCATCTACATCAACAAAATAATCGTAAGTGGAAAGCTGGCCGTAGTTTCCTATGCCCTTTGTGCCCTCCATACCGCTTAAAACATTGTTTATAATACCCTCGGCATCGTTAAGGTCCTCCAGATCGTCGCCCTTTATAGTCACCTCGACAGGCTTTGTGGTCAGCTTGAAGATATCTATTTCATCCACAAGTATCGTACCGCCGCTGATGCTTTTGTTTACCTCGTTTTGCAGATAATCCACCATTTGCCATGTCGCCTTGAATCTGTCGCTGTTTGACAGGTCTATTTTAACATAGATATCACCGACATTTTTTGCCGTTACCTTTGGCAGTATAGCATAGTCATAACGCGGTATGCCGCCGCCAACACAGCTTAAATAATATTTGGTCTCGGGCTGTTGGTCAAGTATTTTCTGTATATCGTCCACTATTTTTCTTGTAGCCGCCATATCGTCCACATCGCCCGAAATTTCTATCGTAACTACATCCTTAAATGCCTTTGGCTTAACCTGAAAGTCGATAAGGAAAAACGTACTGCCGCATATAACTATAAATACCGCCGCAAGCGCCACGGTCAGCAGTCTGTATTTAAAGGCAAAGCCGAATACCTTGTTGTATACCCTTACCGCAAGACCCGGCTTTTGATCCTTTTTCTGCGTTACCTTAAGGAAAAACAGGCTCATAAGCGGGGTAACTAATATTGATATCAAAAAGCTTGCTATAAGCGAAAAAACAATAACACAGGGGAAGGAAAAGCAAAGCTGATGATATGCGCCGGGCAACGTAAACAGCGATGCAAAGCCCGAAATTGTAGTCAGCATAGACACAAATACGGGTACTATAACGCTTTCGGTACCCTCTATAACGGCCTGAAGTCTATCCACGCCCGCATCAAGCTTTTTTTGTATGGAATCGCTTACAACTATGGCATTGTCCACCAGCATACCCAGCACTACTATAAGGCCGCAAAGCGAAACAAACTGTATATCCACCTTAAAAATGTACATACAAATAAAGTTTACAAAAATAGCAAGCGGTATCGCAAAGCTTACCACAAAAGCGTTATTGCGGTTCATACCTATCATAATGACCAGTATTACCAGCACCACGGATTCGATAAGGTTTATAACAAAGTCATTTACCGACTTTTCAACATCCTCCTGCTGAAGCGCTATAGGCGACAGGGTAATATTTGACGGCAGGGTCTTGCTGTATTTTTCAACCGCCGCATTGACCCTTTTGCCCACATCCACGCTGTTAAGGCCGTCCTTGAAATAAACGCCTATTACCGTTGCATTTTGGTTATTTAAAATATAGTATTCCTCATCATCGGGAAGCTCTATCCTTACATCGGCAATATCCTTAAGCGTAGTCACAATGCCGTCATCGGTAATATTGACAACTAAATTTTCAATATCCTTAAGGCTTGCAAAACGGCAGCTTGTTGTAACATCTATATCCGAGCCGTTTACCTTTATACTGCCCGTAGGTATTGCGCTGTTCTGGTTTTGCACTATTGCGGCAACCTCCGCCATAGAAACGGGAAGATCATTAAGCTTTGATGTATCTACGGTGATATGCACCTCGGATTTAAGATCGCCGAAAAGCTTGACCTTTCTTACGCCGTCCACCTCGCGCAGTATATCGGCGGCCTCCTCGCAGCGCTGCGAAAGCTCGTCATGCGATATGTTTTCGCCCGTCATGGCATAAACGGCCTCGCTTATTTCCATTATATCGTCATCTACCGAAACGCTTGTAACGCCCGACGGCAAATCAAGAAGCTCAAGCCTTTTACGCAGGTCGTCAAAGGAATCGTCCACATCCTTTTGCGGAAGGTCCATATTAAGCACGGCCTTTATCATAAAGCCGTTATCGACAATTGTGGTCTCGCTTTTGTCATAGCCGTTCATTTCCATAACAGCATGCTCCACTTTGCCTGCTACCTGCTCCTCTATCTCCTCCGCGCTTGCACCGGGATAAATCACCTTTACTATACCTACAGGTACAACTACCTTTGGGAAATGCTGTTTTGGAATGATGATATAGCATATTATGCCCGTCACAAAGCAAAGCAGCATCATTATGATAATAAGGGTGCGGCGCTTGAGGACATTCCCTATAAAAGTATTATCTTTCATTTGTACTTACCTCGCTTTGCACTCTTACTTCGTCATTTTCATGCAGGGTCTTTATACCCTCGGTAACTATTTTGATATTGGGGTCGTCAATATCTATTCTTACTTCGGCGCCGTTTATCTCGCCAAGTGTTATCCTTTTGCGTATAACGTGATTTTCGCTGTTTACCATATAAACATAATCTACGCCGTTTAAGTTAAATGCAGCATTTACGGGGATATAATAGCCCTCCTTTTTGCCGGTTATTATCTTAACGCTCACCGTGTCGCCCATAGTCACCTTTTCGGAGTCCACCTCTATCTCTACCTGATATGTCCTTGTGGTCTCGTCGGGATACTGGGCTATGGTAGATATAACGCCCTCTATATCGTCATTTATCACAGCCTTTTGGCCTATTTGTATTTTATCGTATTCGCTGCCGGGCACACCGATAGAAACAACGCTGGAGCGGCTTTTGGCAACCACAACGGGATAGCCTGCGCCTGCTACCTCACCCTCCTTAAACGGTAATTCCATTACATAGCCGTCACTTTCCGCGGTTATAGTAGCATCGTTAATGTTTTTCTGCGTTACGCTTTCACCTATCTGTGCGCTGCTTATCTTGGATTCTATGCTTTTTATATCTTCTGCCTTTGATACCTTTAAATTTTCAAGTGTATCCTGTGTAGTCTTTCGTTTATCATAAAGGCTTTGCAGCTCGGCACGCTTTGCCTTTAATTCCGCCTCGGTGCCGCGATATGTGGCGCGGGCCTGTTCAAGGCTTGCCTGCTGCGAAATATACTGCGCCTCCAGCGCTTCCATATCTTTATCGGTAACAAGGCCGTTTTCGTGCAGCTTTCTTGTTCCGTCAAGCCTTGAATAAAGTGTATCCAATGCATTCTGGCCTGCATCTATGTTTTGCTGTGCGGCAACAAGCGCATTTTCCATAGCCGATATGCCTGTTTTCATGGCATCTATAGATGTATCTATGGTTTCAAGTGCAGTCTGCGCAGATTTAATATTTGTATCATATGTACTTATAGCTTTTTCAAGGCCCGCCTTTGCTTCGTCCGTTGTATTTGAGCCTACGCCTGCCGAAAACTGAAGCGCAGTTGTATCAAGGCTTGCAAGTACATCGCCCTTTTTAAAGCTGTCACCTTTTTTGACATTTATTTTTTCAATTTTCCCCGCCATAAGAAAGGAATATTTTTTGGTTTCCTTGGCTTTTACAAAACCTATATACTCCAAACCCTCATCTACGCTTTTAACATCTATCTGCCTAACCTTTACTATTTTTGCAGTATTTGGCTCCACCACGCTTTTTTGACCGCAGCCAACAAAAGACAGCGTCATAAGCACAGCCAGCAATATGAATATCTTTCTTTTCATAGTTATCGCTCTCCTTGATCAGTTAACTATATACTTTTATTTATATATATTTTAATATTTATCAAAGTATTTTTCAATGGGCAAAAAAACACATTATGTTACTTAACGGACAAATTTATAAAATATGTTACTTATTTTAAGCTTTGATGTAATTATAGGCAAAAAAAAACAATATCAAATGATATTGTGAAGAAAAAAACAACAAATATTTGGAATCGTATTGCTGACGCCGCCTGTCGGTAAAACATGCTTGTGGCTTACACGCTCTCGCTGTTTTCCTTCGGAAAATAGCTGACGCGTATAAGGTCGCGGTTTTGCTTCGCAAATTCCGCTAACACTCAAAACTAAATAATCAAATTTTCGTACTCTCTACCTTTGTCAAATCGCTCTCGCTGTTATCCTTCGGATAATAGCTGCCGCGCTTCGACGTCGCGATTTTTTTTACTCTGTAAAAAAATTCGCTTATGCTAGTCATCTCACTTCGTTCAATGACGTCGCTTGCTAGTCGCCACTTCGTTCGGCGACGTCGCTTATCCTTAGAAAGGAGGTGATCCAGCCGCACCTTCCGATACGGCTACCTTGTTA
>CAMVJD010000036.1 GCA_947167715.1 uncultured Eubacteriaceae bacterium | reverse complement strand
TGTTTTTGCTACAGATATTCGGGCAAGTGTATCTTTGATGCGCGCAGCCCGAATGCAATTTGACAGAAAACCATAGGTTTTCTGTCAAGGCTGTCGACTTTATCGACAGCCAGAGGCGGAAACCTCTGTTTCCGCCCGTAGATATTACCATCTTTTTGTTTTGTTTTTAATTTCTTCCTTAATTTCGGCAATAAATTTATCTACCTCGTAGCTTCCGAGGTCCTCTGCCTTGCAGCGTACCGAAACGGTGTTTGTTTCGGCCTCTTTCTCGCCGACTATAACGATATAAGGCACTCTTTCGTTACGCGCCTCTCTTATCTTGTAGCCTATCTTTTCTGCGCGGTCGTCCATTTCAACAAGCAAGCCCGCATCCTTGAATTGTGCAAATACCTTGTCCGCATATTCCTGATACTTTTCGGAGATAGGCAGTACCTTTATCTGTACGGGTGCAAGCCAGGTCGGGAAGTGACCCGCATACTTTTCGATAAGAAGCGCAAGCGTTCTTTCGTAGCAGCCGATAGATGTTCTGTGGATGATATAGGGGCGCTTTTTCTGACCGTCCTTGTCGATATAGTACATATCAAACTGCTCTGCAAGCATCTGGTCTATCTGTATGGTGATAAGCGTATCCTCCTTGCCGAATACGTTCTTTATCTGGATATCCAGCTTGGGACCGTAGAACGCAGCCTCGCCGATACCTACCTTATATTCAACACCAAGGTGGTCGAGAATTTTCTTCATAGAGCCTTGAGCCTCGTCCCACTGCTCCTTTGTGCCGATATATTTTTCCTTGTCGTCGGGATCCCACTGTGAAAATCTGTAGCTTACATCCTCAATAAGGCCTAAAGTTGTAAGCATATCGTTTGCAAGCTGCAAGCAGCCCTTAAATTCCTCTTCAAGCTGGTCTGGACGCAGGATAAGATGACCCTCGCTGATAGTGAACTGACGTACACGGATAAGGCCGTGCATCTCGCCCGAGGACTCGTTTCTGAAAAGAGTCGAGGTCTCGCCCATTCTGTAGGGCAGGTCGCGGTAGCTGTGCTGTGTTGCCTTGTAAACATAGTACTGGAAGGGACAAGTCATAGGACGAAGTGCATAGACCTCGCTGTCCTTTTCCTCATCGCCCATTACAAACATACCCTCTTTGTAGTGATCCCAGTGACCGCTTATCTTGTAAAGGTCACTCTTTGCCATAAGGGGAGTTTTGGTGCGAACATAGCCGCGGCGCTCCTCCTCGTCCTCAACAAAGCGCTGAAGTGTCTGAACAATCTTTGTACCCTTGGGCATAAGCAGGGGAAGACCCTGACCGATAACATCCGTGGTGGTAAAGATATTAAGCTCACGGCCAAGCTTGTTGTGGTCGCGCTTTTTGGCCTCCTCGCGCTGTGCGATAAATTCTTCAAGGTCGCTTGCCTTCGTAAATGCCGTAGCGTAGATACGCGCAAGCATTTTGTTCTTTTCGTTGCCGCGCCAGTAAGCACCCGAAGAACCTGCCTCGTTGGTTATCTTGAATGCCTTGATATTTTTTGTGCTCATAAGGTGAGGGCCCGCGCAAAGGTCGGTAAAATCGCCCTGCTTGTAGAAGGAAATTATCGCATCCTCTGGCAGGTCGTTGATAAGCTCTACCTTGTAGGGCTCGCCCGCTTCTTCCATTAATTTAAGCGCATCCGCGCGGGGAAGCTCGAAATATTCAAGGGGGATATTCTCCTTGACGATCTTCTTCATTTCCTTTTCTATTTCGGCAAATTCCTCCTGTGTAAAGGGCGCTCTGTCAAAATCGTAGTAGAAGCCGTCGTCCGTTGCGGGACCGATAGCCAATTTAGCCTCGGGATAAAGGCGCTTTACGGCCTGTGCCATAATGTGCGATGCGGTGTGTCTGAATGCACGCTTGCCCTCGGGAGAGTCAAAGGTGCAGATCTCAAGCTCGCAGTCCTCGGTAACGGGCTTTCTTAAGTCCACTACCTTGCCGTTTACCTTGCCGCAGCAGGCGTTGCGCGCAAGACCCTCGCTTAAGTCCTTTGCGATATCCAAAACCGTGATACCGCTGTCATACTGCTTTGAAGAGCCATCCTTTAAAGTTACATTGATCATTTTTCTTCTTCCTTTCTTTGTACTGATGTATTTTATTTTTTACTTATTTGATTTAATATGGACCGTCGATACTATTGCATAAATAACAGCTATGATAATAAACGGTATTTCAAGCAAAGCTATTTTGCTGTTATGCCACACAAGGGATATCCCTATAATAACAAACACCGTGCTCACAAGGCTGAAAACAACGGCAGACTGCCGATAATACGGCTTTTTATCCATTGTTTCCCTTTCATTTTTTGAGGCATAAATATAAGCATTATTAAACAAAAAGCCTTTTTGCATAAAATGACTTATTGCCAAAAGCATCATAACCGCTGCAGCCGCAAAAACAATAAAGGCAGCTATCAATTCTACCCGGCTCATATTTATTACACTCCTTTGGTAGTAATAATATTGACATTATCACATTTTTGCGTTGTGATTTCGCAAATAAAACAAAAAGCCCCTTACCGTACAAAAAGTACGATAAGGGACGAAATTTTTTAATCACAAGAAACTATATTTCTTATAATCCAACTCCGCGGTTCCACCCAAATTGTGCAAAGCACCGCTTTAAAACTTTATAACGTAAGTTACACGGGCCGCATTAAGGCCGCTCCAAGGTGGTTTTCACGTTTGCGCTTATCGGGCTTTCCCATCATCCGCCCTCTCTGTGGATAAGACTGCAAGGCTACTGTCCTTTTCAATGCTTTAACTGTATATAAGGATTATAAACCCTTAATTTAAAATTGTCAAGCCCAAATTTTACTCGGGAGAAAGCATGCCGCCGTTGGCAAGCTGATAATCGTCGCTAAACAGCCAATCGTTCTTTGAATTCTCCTTATCATAATAAATGGTATAGCCGTTTTCATAAATATCTATAACATCATTATATTTAAGTACGTCGATATAGCTGTTTGATGTAAGCTCAAGCTGGCTGCCGCTTTCAACATTTACCTCAATATACTTTGCGGTATTCTGCTCGTTTATGCTGCCCTTTAAAAGGCTGCCGTTTTTAAGGTTGATTATAACACGGGTATATTCCTCTGCTACAACATCGGCTTCAAGTTCCTGTGCATCAAGGGTTATCTCTATAGTGTTTTCGGTCTCGACTGCACTTGCACGGCTGTTTACAAGATAGCCTATCTTTTCAACGCTGCAGCCTTTAAGCAAAGCCTCAAGGTTATTTTTATCCGAATAGAACAAGGTGGTCTTGCGGTCGCCGATTATATTGGATTTTGATACACTTATATAAGCTTCGTTATTGTCATCGGGGTTTGAGCCCTTTGTGCTGACAAAAAGACCGTTTGAAATACCGCCGGCCGTTATATCACAACCGATTATATTTATTTTGCCCTTATCCTCGGCAGCAATACCCTTTGAGTCGCTTAAATATATCTGCGAATTTTCAATTTTAGCCTCGCCGCCGGTTTTAACAGCAAAGCCGCCCTTGCCGTTGGTGGTGATATCACATTCGGATGCATTTATAACAGAGCCGTCTGCGCCCTTTAATGCCGAAGAGCCCGAGCCTGTATTATACAAATGCGAGCCTGTGATATTAGCGGATGCCTTTGAGTTTACAAATACACCGTTTGAATTAACGCTTTTTGCGTGTATGCTTGAATTGGTTATTGTGCCGTTGGCTTTTTTGGAAACCTCGACACCGCTCTTTGTAGAATCCTGCATCCTGACTTCTACATTTTCAATGCCGGATATTTTTTCGCCGTCAATAACTATCGTACCCTTTGTTGTTTCGCCCGATAATATCTCGGGATCGGTTGCGGTAGTTTCGGTATCTTTGTTATCCTTCTGCGGCTTATTTGCAACTACGACCGTTTTTTCGGACTCCGTGGTTGTCTTTGGCTTTTCTGTCGGATTAGCCTGCGTATAGGTAAGCGTTTTGTAAAATACCATAGCCATTTCGGCGCGTGACATATAATCCGTATAAAGTATTTTGCCGTCATTACCGCTTATTATGCCCATTTGCGTAAGCGTAGCGACTGCCATCTGCGAATTTACATCCCTTATTGCATCCGCATCGCGGTACATTGAAAGGTCTGTGGTCGCATTTTTGATATAGCCGTTAAGATCCAGCGCCCTGTAAAGCATATTCATTGCATCGCCGCGCATAATAGGCTGTTCGGGATAGAAAGAAAAATTATCCTTTACAATGCCCGCACCCTTTGCATTTATAATGGCATCGTGGTAGTAGGAATCATCGGGAACATCGCTGAACCCGTACATATAGCTGCTGAACTGTCCAAAATCAAAACTATTGCTCAAAAGCAGCACAAAATCACCGCGTTCGATATAAAGCTCGGGAGAATAATTATTATCGCCTGTGCCTTTTGCGATATTGTTTGCCCAAAGGTAATCCACCGCATCGGAAGCCCAGCCATAGCTGTTTTCATTTACATCGGTAAAATATTTTGAATTGCCCGCATATGCAAAGGTGCTTAAACCAACAGACATAGCAAGCGTCAGCGCAGCTGCGCAAAATAATTTACTTTTCATCTGTATCATATCTCCTTTCGGTAAAATATACTTTCTTTTAATATAACATAACTGCGAAAAAAAATCAATGCAATTGGATTGCTTTTTTATTTCGGTTTTATTTCTGTTTTATATCAATCATCAAAGTTTTGCGGCATTTCATGCGTGCCGCCAATGCTGTTGATATCATAAGGCGTAAGCTGATATACATAGTAATTGAGCCAATTTGTATAAAGCAGGCTGCTGTGGGCCTTCCAAAGCGAGATAGGCTGTTTTGTCGGGTCGTCATCCTCAAAATAATTTTTGGGAATGTCTATTTCAAGGCCCTTTTCCTTATCCCTGAAATATTCATTGGCAAGTGTATTTCTTTCATACTCGCTGTGACCCATAACAAAAAACTGGCGCATATCACTACTTGCCACTATATAAACGCCCGCTTCTTTGCCCGATGCGATAATGCGTATACCCTCGGCCTTTTCGATATCCTCGGCGCGTACCTCGGTATGGCGGGAATGTGGCGCATAAAACACGTCGTCAAAGCCGCGTAAAAGGTCTATATGGTCATATATTTTTGTGTGTGCAAAAACACCGAACATCTTTTTTTCAAGCGGATACTTGTTTATGCCGTAATGATAGTAAAGGCCTGCCTGCGCCCCCCAGCAAATATGAAAGGTGCTTGTTACATTGGTTTTTGTCCATTCCATTATCTGCTTAAGCTCATCCCAGTAATTTACTTCCTCAAAGGGCATGGTCTCAACGGGCGCACCCGTTATTATCATACCATCAAACTTTTGGTCCCTGACATCCGCAAAGGTAAGATAAAAAGTATCCAGATAAGCGCGGGATGTATTTTTGGATATATGGCTTTCCATATGCATAAAGCTTACCTCAACCTGAAGCGGGGAGTTACTTAAAAGCCTTAAAAGCTGTACCTCCGTCTGCTGCTTGTTTGGCATAAGGTTTAAAATAAGTATTTTAAGCGGCCTTATATCCTGATGAAAAGCACGGCTTTCATCCATTACAAATATACTTTCTTTTTTTAATATTTTTTTTGCCGGCAATGCATCGGCTACCTTAATAGGCATTACACATCATTCCTTAATTTTTTTGTATGTTTAAATTGTATCACACATTTGTGTAAAAATCAATAGAGGGCTGCAAAACGCAGCCCCTGATATAAATTTTAATTTGGCAGGCCCGCAGCCGCCCTTAATATAAGCGCAACATCCGTTTCGGTCACATTTCCTTCGCAGTCAAAATCGGCAAGGAAATACGCAAGACGGTTTTCGTCTATTTCATACAGCATATTCATGGCTCTTATGGCATCAACAACATTGACCTGTCCGTTCATATCCACATCGCCGCCGTTAAGCTTTGTCACGCCGCTCCACGTTACGTTTGTCGTACCGTCTATCCTGTAATAATAACATTCGGAGGCGCCGGTATATTCGTATATATTGCCGTTATTTCCCATATTGCCGGCAACTATTGCATTTACCGGGTAATACTTGCTGCTTTTGTTTTTATTTATACTGCCGCGTACAAAAAAGCAGTCCGCTATCATTGTGCCTTGGTCCGTCTGTCCCGCTATGCCGCCCATATAAGCTTCACCCAGTATAACATCATCGCGTGCAAAACAATTTATTATGCTGCCGCCGTGACAGGCTGCCGATATTGCGCCGGTAGAAATGCTTGAATAAAAATACGAATTGATAACGCCGACATTTCTTATATCCGCGCCCTCGCCTATACAGCCAAACAAGCCCGAATATTCAAGCTCATTTAACATATTGTCCCCGTACAGGCCGCTTATCGTATGGCAATCGCCGTCAAATATACCCTTATACTCGGCATTTACATTGCCAATGGGGACCCACTGTCTGTAAGAGCCCTGATCCGTGATTTTGTCATAGTTTACCGTAATATCGTTTTTAAGGATAGCTTTGGCATCCTTTTTATCGGGATTATCATTTACAAGATCCGAAAACTGATAAAGATGTTCCGTATTATATATCTCGTAAAATCCGTCCTCGTTCATCTCTATATCGCCTGTAACCTCACCGCCTCCGCCTTCGCCGCCGTGATATACCGACGGATCGTCGGTGCGGTTGGTATAAACACCGTCATCCAGATACACACAGTAATGTGAGGTATTCAACACGGGATAGTCGTCAAACGGTGCGCAAAAATCCGTAATATTCTGTCGCCAGGAGGTAAGTACGCCGTCCTGATTAAGCTTGTAGCAAAGGGCGCCGCGTGCGGCAAATTCCGTATCAAAGCTTAATGCGCCGCTAACATAGCTTACTGTCTTGCCGTTTTCCCAGTATACATTTGTTACGGTGCCGCAATCATCATAATAGCAGATCGCATCGGCATATTTTCTGTATTTGGATGCAGACGACGCCAACGCAGACGACACATTGCAGGATGTATAGCAGTTTTCTATTCTTGCGCTCGTATCTCCGATAGCGGTTATGCCGCCGGATATATACTCGCCGTCAACAATATTGTTTCTTGCAAAGCAGTTTTCTATTGCGCCGTTATCAAGGTTTTCCCCGGCAAAGCTGCCGGAATATCCCCAATCATCCTGATTATTGGGCTGCGCGTAAAAATATGAATTGATTATGCCAAGGTTTCTTATAGTACCTATATTTACGGAAACAAGCCCCGCAACATAGGTATCCGTGCAGTATAAACCGCTTATTGTATGACCCTGACCGTCGATTACGCCGCGAAAATTATAAATTTTTCCTTTATTTATCTTGCCGTTACCGCCTAAAGGCTCCCAAATGGTAACATTTTCCGACTCCTTTGTCATAACGCCGTCGTTAAAAACAATGTCATTTACCAGTTTGGCCTTTATATCCTGCATTTTATTTTCGTTTACGGCATTTGACAGCCACAAAAGATGCTCCTTTGTTTCTATCACATAATAATCATCTATATCCTTTAAGGGCTCGTCCCACGCAAACACATTTGCCGTGTACATAAGGCCAAGCACGGCGGTCATAAGACCCGCCAATAATATTCTTATAAATCTATCCATGAAGATCACTCGCTTAAAGGTCATTTTTCAACGGGAAATTTAACATTTTCATCCAAAACTTTCTGAAGCACCAGTAACGCATCGGAAGCAGTTATCATACCGTCATTATCAACATCTATATATTTTTGATAATTGGATGTACGGTATTCTATAGGCATCTTAAAGCCGTCATTTAATACCTTTTGCAGTATCAGCGCCGCATCGGATGCGGTAAGCTTGCTTTCGGCATTTGCGCTGCCGTAAATAAACTCACCGGTCTGGCCGCCGCCCTGCGACTGTGTTGTTGTTTCCGTAACAAACTCTGTTGTGGGCTGTGTAGGCGCCTCTGTTGTTACCACGCTGCCCGAACCGCCGTTTGTATAAGAGCCGTCTTTATACATGACCGCGCTGTGTGACGGATCAAGTACGGGATACTGGTCTTTTTGGCCGCTGTCTACATTTTGATAATACTGGCCGCCGCCCTTATTAAGATTGTAGCAAAGCGCTCCGGATGCCGCCATTGCTTTTGTATAGCTTGCTGCGGCACCTATATAGCTGGTTTTTTTGCCTTCCTCCCAAAAAACATTTGAAACGCTGCCGCAGTCACCGTAATAACATATAGCATCGGCATATTTTCTGTATTTGGATGCAGATGACGCCAACGTAGACGATACATCGCAGGAGGTATAGCAGTTTGCTATTCTTGCGTTTGGATCACCCATAGCCGCAATACCGCCGCATACATATTCGCCGTCTACCTTTGTATTAATTGCATAGCAGTTTTCGATCACGCCCTGATTTTGTGCGGCAAAGCTGCCCGAGAACGCAGTATCATCGGACGGATCGATCTTTGAATAGAAATATGAATTTACTACGCCGAGATTTCTTATAGTACCCAAATTCATCGAAACTATGCCGGCAAGATATGTATCGGTGCAATACAGGCCGCTTATTGTATGTCCCTGTCCGTCTATTACACCGCGGAAATTAATTATTTTACCGTTGTTGGTCGTTCCCGTGCCGCCCAAAGGCACCCAAACCGTTGCGCCCGTGGAGCCGCTTGTCATAACGCCGCTGTTAAATACGATATCATTTGCCAATTTTGCCTTGATATACTGATTTTTGTTTTGGTTTACCTCGTTTGACAGCCAAATAAGGTCATCCTTGCTTTTTATTACATAATAGTCATCCGAATCTTTGCTCGGTGCCGTTGATGCAAATAAGCTGATCGCGCATACAACGCCTGCTATTGCGGTTATTGCACCTGCCAATAATACTTTTATACTTTTTTTCATAAAAAAATCACTCTCTTAAATTAAATTTTTTTGCGCATTATTTAGGTTTTTGCGCATATTATAGATAAAATTTATTATACCACGCAGGATGTCAAAAATCAATCCCGCGAGGCAAATTTTTCATATTTTTTCTATATTTACGTTTTCCATTGCAATATTTTCGGCATGCTCGGTCTTAATGTCCTTTGGCGATGCAATGCTCACGTTTTTAAGCGTTATATCGTGTACGGGCATAGCACTCAAGCCGCTTATTGAAATAGGTGTGCCCGCCTTTGCGCACCTTATATTTTCTATGGTTATGTTTTTAAACTCGGGTATTTCCTCGGGAGCGACCTCCGTGCCCGCCTTTGTGTCCATATCATAACCCATGGTGAAAATAATGGCCTCCTTGGGTATCTCGGTCATATCTATATTGTCAACATAGATATCCTCGACCACGCCGCCGCGGCCTATGCAGCTTTTAAAACGAAGCCCCGTATCCGTACCGATAAAGGTACAGTCGGTTATCTGTATATTTTTAACGCCGCCCGACATTTCGCTGCCTATTACAAAGCCGCCGTGGCCGTGGTAAACGGTGCAGTTTTTAAATTCGACATACTCACAGGGCTTGCCAAGCTTTCTGCCGTCCTCGTTCTTGCCCGATTTTACGCAAAGTGCATCATCGCCAACATCAAAAACGCTGTCATAAACCTTGACAAATTTACAGCTGTCCACATCAAGGCCGTCGCCATTTTGCGAAAACCACGGATTGCGCACATTTACATTGCGTATGGTAACATGCTCACAGCACCACGGATGCAGGTTCCACGCGGGGGAATTCTGGAAGGTAACGCCGTCAAGCAGCACCTTTTTGCAGTTGGTAAAATTGACCATGGCGGGGCGGAGAAAATCGCGGTATTTCTCACACTCCTCCTTATTGCGCAAAAGCTCGGGGTTTTTAACAAGTATAAGATTGCCCTGCTTTGCCGCCTCGGTGGGCCACCAGCTTTCCTCCTTGCCGTCAAGCACGGTGCCGCCCCCCTCCACAAGGCTTGTCCACTGTCTTTCGGGCAGCTTAAAATGCTTTACGGGACGCCATGCGCCGCCGTTTCCGTCAATAACGCCCTCGCCCGTTATTGCCACGTTTTCAAGCTCCAGCCCGTATATGGGCGAAACACAGCGGTAGGTGAAAAAGCCCTCAAAGCTTGTGTTTATAAGCGGATAGTCGTTAAAATCGGCCGAAAATTGTATGACCGCGCCCTTTTCAAGATGCAGGTCAACATTGCTTTTAAGCGCTATCGGCCCCGTAAGCCATATGCCGCGCGGTACTATGACCCTGCCGCCGCCCCCTGCGGAGCATTCGTTTATCGCCTTGTTAAAGGCATCGGTATTTTTTACCCTTCCGCCCGAAACAGCGCCGAAATCGGTTATTTTATATTCCTCGTTTTTAAATTTTGGAATAATAACATCAAAATTCAGTTTTTCCATAAAAACACCCCTTTGTATACATAATGGTACTTATATGATACCATATTTGCATATAAATTACCAGTATTTTTTTAGTCTGCATACGACATTTTTTGTTATACGTTTTCCCCCGAAAAAACAGCCCCGAAGCACATAAGCGACAGCCAAAGTCTATGTGTGCCCCGCGCAAAAAAATAAAGCGTATAAAATTTGACAAAAACGCCATTCAAGTATATAATTGATATATCAACATAAACAAGGGGGACAAACCATGAAAAAGCTTGACAAAATAATACGCAAAGGCGGTATAGGCACATTTTTTTCGCTTTTTTTGCTGATGTTTATAATACTTCTTTTTTATCATATTATAACCGTTTTTGGTCTTAATTACTTTTTGACACAAACCGACCTGTCACTCGGTCCCGCAGGCGAAAGCCCGACCTATGCCAAGGCGCATTTTGATACCGCGCGTATGATAAGCGCAGGCAGCGAAAGCGAAAACGCTTATTTTGCCGTGCTTTGTCCCGACGGACGCAGCAGCTTTCTTTTGAAAACGGACGAAAAGACCGCCGAAAAAATAAACAAAAAGCTGGAAAGCGGTAAGACGATCGATCTGCGCGGTACCTCAACAGCACTTGACGAGGCCGAAAAAAATAAATATCTCCCGTATTTTATACAATACGGCTACGAGGTAAATCTTATAAGAAACAACGTATTTTCCCCTTTAAGCTTTACGGCATATTGGAAGCTTCACCCGATCATAAACAGTCTTACGGCAGTTATTTTGCTTTTGATAATATTTTTTATGATAAGAAGCCTTATGTATGGCTCCTACGGTAATATAAAAAGAAACTGCCGTAAGTTTGGCTATGAGCTTGAGGATATCGGCAATGATTTTGAAACAGCGGAAAAATACGGCAGATTAAGTATAGGCAAAAAGTATTTTATAGTGACCCAAAAGCCCGTAAATGCAGTTGCCGCCGACGATGTGGTGCTTGCTTACATCCACCATACGGTCGAAAAGGTATCGTTTAACTTTATACCGATGTTTAAACAAAACCTGTTTTCAATAGTATTGACCGATAAAAAAGGCAGGGAATATGAAATATCCTATCCAAGCGAGGTAAAGGCAAGCGAAGCTTTAACGGCAATATCGCGGTTTGGGCATATAACCACAAGCACCACGGACGAATACCGCAACTCCGCAAGGGCTTCTATACGTTCCTTTGTGGAGCTTTCCGAAGATAAGAAAAAAGAGCAGGAAAAATTGAAAAGTGAAAATACGCAATAAAATAAAGGGGATCGTCAAAGCGGTCCCCTTTTGATTTAAAAAATACTGTCGTCATCACCCTCATCCTCAAACATATCCGACGGGATATCCAGATTTTGGGTCTCAAGGTTTGCAAACTGGGTATACTGGCCCAGCCATGCAAGGTTTATAGTGCCCGTTGGGCCGTGTCTGTGCTTTGCGATAATGACCTCCGCCTGACCGGGGACCTCGCAACGCTCCTTTGTGTAATACTCGTCTCTGTATAAAAAGCAAACCATATCCGCATCCTGCTCTATGGCACCGCTGTCTCGAAGGTCGGACAAAACGGGGCGGTGGTCTGTACGGCTGTCGGGGCTTCGGCTTAACTGTGAAAGCGCAATAACGGGGATATCAAGCTCACGCGCTATCGCCTTAAGTGACTTTGAAACAAAAGCCACCTCCTGCTGCGCCGAATCGCTTCTTCTGCCCGTGCCGCCGTTCATAAGCTGCAGGTAATCCAAAACTATCAGCCCAAGGCCGTGTTCCATTTTCAGTTTTCTGCACTTTGCGCGCAGCTCCGTGGGGGTAATACCCGCCGTATCGTCAATATATATCGGTGCCTCGGACATAACGCCCATACCGTGGATAAGCTTTTCCCAGTCCTCGTCGGAAAGGTTGCCCGTGCGTACCCTTTGCGAATCAACGTGTGAGATACTGCAAAGCAATCTGTGACCCAGCTGCTCTGCGGACATTTCCAGCGAAAATATAGCCGTAGGTATCTTGCCGTAAACTGCCGCATACTGTGCAATATTAAGCGCAAATGCCGTTTTGCCCATAGCGGGGCGCGCGGCCACAAGCACCAGGTCGGAGTTTTGCAAGCCGCTTGTTCTTGCATCAAAATCGCGAAAGCCCGTTGCTATGCCCGTTATGCTGTCGGTGGAGCGGTTTGCCTGCTCTATATTTTCAAGCACTTCCGCCATAACATCGTTTATTGATACAAAATCCTGATTTTTGCGCTGCTGCCTTATGTCAAACACGAGCTTTTCGGCAATATCAAGCGCATCATCCACATTTTCCGCGCCGCCGAAGCTTGCATCGCTTATTTCTCCGCTTGCATTTATCAGCCTGCGGCGCACAGCCATATCCTGCACTATTTTCACATAATGCGGGGTCTGTACGGATGTGCTTACAAGTGCCGACAGATGTGCAATATATTTTTGCCCCTGTGCCTTTTCAAGCATATCTTTTTCCGTAAGCCTGTTTTTAAGCGTTATGTAATTTATGGGCTTGCCTGCGTTATAAAGCTCTTCAATGGCATAGTATATTTCCTTATGCGCGGGACTGTAAAAATCCTCACCGCTTATGCCCATTTCCACCGCAGCGCGCACACCGTTTGAGTCGCATATCATACAGCCCAGTACGGCCTGCTCCGCGTCCTCGTCGTGCGGCGGTATACGATGTAAATACTTGTTTTCTTTTTCGTTTTCAGCCATAATTACGCCTGCTCAACAACTACCTTTAAATCAACGCTTACCTTGGGATGAAGCTTTACCGTAACGGTTTTTTCACCCAATGTTTTTATGGACTCTGCCGAAATTTTCTTTTTATCTATCTCAAGCCCCGACTGCTCCTTTAAAGCCGCCGCGATCTCCTTATTTGTGACTGCGCCGAAAAGCTTGCCGTTTTCGCCAAGCTTAACGGGTATTTTAACCGTTATCTTTTTTATCTTTTCGCCAAGCTCCTGCGCCTGTTCAAGCACAGCCTGTGCCTGCGCCGCCTCGGCCTTTTTTTGATTATCCAGCTTTTTAAGGTTGTTGCCCTCTGCCTCAACGGCTAATTTGCGCGGGAACAAAAAATTCTTTGCATAGCCGTCGTTTGCGTTTATTATCTGGTCCTTTTTTCCGACCCCTTTAATATCCTGTAACAGTATAACTTTCATCGTTTTCCCTCCAAGTATTCATCTATTGTATCTTTTAATAAATTTAAGGCTTCGTCTATAGTCATATCCTTAAGCTGGCAGGCCGCACCGCTTAAATGTCCGCCGCCGCCCATTTTTTCCATAATAAGCTGCACATTTACCGCACCGAGACTGCGCGCGCTGATATAAACTATACCGTCCATTTCGTTAAGCACAAAGCTTGCCTCTATGCCGCGTATGCCCAAAAGCTCGTCCGCCGACTGCGCAATAAGCACGACCGGATTATCCACCCTTATGCGCAGCACGGAAATAGCCATATTTTTATTGTAAAATTCCGCATCACAAACCACAGATGCCTTTGCAACATAGGCATCAAGCGTATTTTGGAAAAGACGTCTTACCGCTACGGTATCGGCGCCAAGCTGTTTTAAATACGCCGCCGCGCGGAATGTCATAGAGCTTGTTTTAAAAGCAAAGTTTTTTGTATCCACGGTAATGCCCGCCAAAAGGCCCTCTGCCTCGGTTTTGGTAAGGCGGATGCCCTTGTTCATATACATAAGCATTTCCGTAATAAGCTCGCTTGCAGACGAGCCAAAGGACTCATGGTATGTAAGCGAATAATTTTCTATTGCACCCGTGCCCTTTCTGTGGTGGTCGATAACAACAAGCTGTCTTGCCCTTTCAACCAATTCGGGACACTCTACTATAGCCTTTTTATGTGTATCCACAACTACCACAAGGGTACGTCTTTTAAACTGCTTTATAGCTGTATCGGCATTTATAAATACGCTTTCATAGCGCTGGTCTTCCATAAGGCGCTTATAAAGCGCGGATATGCTTGAATTGATATTTCCCAGGACTATATGACATTTTCTGCCGAAAAATTCGCATATGGAGAAAATAGCCGCACAGCTGCCAAGGCTGTCCAGATCGGGGCTTTTATGTCCCATAACTATAACATCGGTGCAGGTCTTTATAAGCTCGACAAAGCCGTAGGCCTTCATACGCGCACGAACGCCCGTATTTGTGGTTATTTCGCGGCTGCTTCCGCCTATAAACTGATATTTATCCTCGCCCTCTTTTACAACGACCTGTCCGCCGCCCCTTGCAAGCGCAAGATCCGCCGCGCCGCGGGCATATTCCATACACTGCGCAAGCGTAGTGCCGTTTATGCCTATGCCTATACTCATTGACATAGGTATACTGCCTACATCCACCTTGCTTATCTGCTCCATTATCGAAAACTTATTTTGCTTTAATTCATCAAGCTGGCTGCGGTTAAGAATAAAAATATACTTGTCCTGCTCAAATTTGCGCACTATGCCGCCAAGCTCGGTAAAATACTCGTTTATTCTTCGGTCTACGACTGCCATGGCATGCGGATAACGCACTTCCTCTATATTTTCCTTTACCTCGATATAATTATCCAGCACCAAAAGAGCGGCCATTATGTTATTTCCGCAGTCCACCTCTTCATCGGCGCTTAAAATATATACATCTGTTTTGCCGTCGCGTGCAACATCCGTAATAAAACGGTAATTCTTATCTTCTATCACCGCTTCCTGTACCCTTGCCGTAATGTCATAGCCCTCATACAGGTCTGTAAGCTTAAAAAGACTTTTCCCCTCACCGGGAACAAAGGTTTCTCTAAACAAATTGTTGCAGAAAAGTATATCTAAATTTGCATTTACTTGTACATACGCAAGCGGAAAAGCACGATCGTCCATAGTCTCTATTTCCTCCTACACAGGCAAAGGCCTTAAAAATTTCCGATAAAGGCCAAAACTGCCCTGTAATCATTGCTGTAGGCATCGCCGCGCACAAGCCCCGTCCTTGCATTTTGCCTGATAAGCGCGCCCAGCCTTCCGGGCTCTATCCCGCGGCGGTTGGCAAGCATAAGCATCAGCGAAAGCGCCTGCGCAAACTGCTCCTCGCACGCAGATGCGCGGCTGCCCATGGCAGTCTCCTTAAACACATTTGCGATGCTTAACAGCAATTCTGCCTTAAGCTGTTCTGTTTTAGCGGCATAGCCCACAATGTCGGGGCTGATGTCCGCACTATTATTTACCATTATACCACATTACCCTCCACATATACAAGAAAAAAATTTAAATGTCGTTTTTTGATTTATATTCAATTTGACGAGAGGATTTTGAGCGGACGGACACATAGGTCCGTCCCTACAACAAATGATCTAACATATCACCATTTTGTAGGGAACGACCTATGTGTCGTTCCGTTGCCTCGTTTCACAACAACACCCCGTTAAATTGAAATTCATCCATCATTCCCCGTTTCCTCGTCTGTCAAGCACGGGATACGACCCCAGCACCTTAAAAAACGAGGTCTTTCTTTTAAGCATAACAAGCGCATCCTGAAGATCCTTCCAATTATCGGACTTTTCTATATCAATATAAAAAACATACTCATTCGGGTGATTTTTCATCGGTCTCGACACTATTCTGGACATATTGACATCCCAGATAGCCAGTATATCCAAAAGCTTGTACAGCGAACCCGGCTCATGCACAGTAGAAAAGCAGATAGTCGTCTTGTAATTTTCGGCGGCTATGGGCTGCTCGGTGCTTTTTTTGCTCACCACCACAAACTCGGTAAAATTTATCTTGCTGTCCTGAATATTCTCCGCAGCTATCTCCAGATCGTATACCTTTGCTGCAACGGCGGGCGCAACAGCGGCTATATTTTCCTTGCTTTCGGCCGCCATTTTGGCCGCAGCCGCCGTGGACTGCGCCGCTATTTCCGGCACATTTTCATAATTCTCGTACAAATAATGCCTGCACTGTGCAAGCGCGTGAGGATGTGAATACACCGCGCTTATGCTTCCCCTGTCCGCGCCCTTTTTAAGCATTAAATTCTGCCTTATGGGCAGCACCACAAGCTGCTGTATGTATAAATTCAAATCAAAGATAAGCGCATCCACCGTGGCATTTACCGTGCCCTCGGTGGAATTTTCTATCGGCACTATGCCGCAGTCCAGCTCGCCCTTTTCAACCGCCATAAGCACCTGATAAATGCTGTCATACGGCCTTATCTCGTCCTCTTTAAAAACCTCCAGCGCCGCCTGGTGCGAAAAAGTCCCCAGCGGACCTAAATATCCTGCTTTCATATCAATTCTCCTTGTTTTTATTCTGCTTTTTGGGTGTTTTCGGAATATTTTGACAGATCGTCACCCGTTTTTGTCAAAATAATTTCGTTTATTCTGTTCTTTTGCTTCTTGGTAAGCTCGGCGCAGGTGGTTATGCCGTTTGTGATATTGACAAAGGCGCTTTCCTCGCCGTAGGTGTCCATATAAACATCCGTATCGCCGTTTTTAAACCACAGATTGTCAATGCTTGCGGCCGTACCCCTTGTTTTGGGCGCGGAATTGATGATATCGACTATCTCCTTTGCCTCGTCATCGCTTAAAACAGCGGTCTTTGGCGCCTTGTCATAGTCGCTTGTGGTATAGTTTAAGGTATTGTCGTCAATGCCCGTAAGTGTGCTGATATCGCTGCCCTCGTTGACCGCCTTTTCATCGCCGACTATTTTGTCGGCATAGGGCTTGATAATATCGTATATCTGCTTTGAGGCACTCTCCTCCAAACGTCGGGAGGTGGCAAGATTGTATTTCAGCATAACTATATCCCGACCGTATATGCCGATATCGCAGCCTGCCGTGTTAAACTGTATATCAAAGTCAAGGCCTATCTCCTCGGCATGATCCTTGTTTTCGTCATTTGATGCCTCTATCTCCGCCTTTTTCGCCTCGGCCTCCGCATTAAGCTGTGTAAGGTCGGCATTTAAGGTGCTTATTATCTCCGCCACGTCCTCATCGGATACCTCAAGCTTTGCATAGTAATAATCCGTTTCGGGCGAGCTGTAGTAAATTTCGTTGTCCCTTATGCCCGCAGATACAAAATCCGTTTCGGGCGCCGCCGTTTCAATATTTGCCGTCGGCTGTGCAGGCTCGGGCGGCTGTGCGGTATTCCCGCCGCAGCCCGTAAACGCAAGCAGTACGACAAGTGCCGCCATACCCGTTGATATCCTTTTTTTCATACCTCTCACTCCAATCTCAAAATTACAGCGGATCAGCCCCCGTTTCCGCCTTTATTATTTCGTAAATTCTGTTTTTCTGCTCCTCGGTAAGCTCTGCCGACTTTTGCTGATCGGCGTATATGTTGGCATAAATTTTGCCGTCGGGCATAGTCTGTATATATACGTTTGTATCGCCGTCCGTAAACCATACAATATCTTCACCCGTGGTGCAGCCTATCTCCTTGGGGGTAAGATTTATCATTTTCAATACCTCCTCGGCCTCTTCCTCGGAGAGTATCGCCTCACGCCTGATAGTCGTATCGCCCGATTTTGTATAAAAGTTCAGCACATTTCCGTCTATGGTCTTTAGCTTTAATTCCTTAAAGGGAACGTCTATCTCGCCCTCGGGCTCTTCAATATCGTCCTCTTCCTCCATCTGTATGCTTTCGGTTTGTGCGCCGTTTGAGTCGTCCGCTGCGCTGCAGCCCGTAAAGGCAAGCATTGCCGCAAGCGTAAGTGTAAATATGTAGCGTTTCATTTTTACCGCCCCTTTCCCTTGGGTAAAACTATCTATATTAATTATACCACATTTTAAAAAACTGTAAAGATACTATTTACCTGCAAAGAAAAATATGTTATGCTATAAAAGTACAGGTATTTGCAAAATACAAAAAGAAGGTTTACAAAAATTGATAAAATTAGATAGAATAAACACGGCCGAGGCGCTGCGGTATATGTGCGCGGCGGATGCGGCCGACCCGATTTTGATACAAAAGGTCGAGGCTACGGCGGCGGAGCTTTTAAAGATCATCAAGCCCGTATATACTTACAAAATTTTCCCGATAGAGTTCAGCGAAAGCGGTATTTTGCTTTCGGGGACAAGCCTTGTGCTGACAGGAAAGTCGGCAAGTGAGCATTTTTCGGGCTGTCACTCGGTCATTGTAATGGCGGCTACGCTTTCGGGCTTTGCCGACAGGTTTATCCAAACTGCGGAAATAAGCGATATGGCAAAGGCACTCATTGCCGACAGCTTATGTACGGCTGCGATAGAGCAGGTCTGCGATATTGCCGAGAGTGAGATAATATCGGCGCTTGATGCGAAAAATCACTATACCTGGCGGTTTTCGGCGGGCTACGGAGATTTGCCGCTTGATATTCAGCCCCTTATTTTAAGAGTGTTAAATGCCGAAAAGGTGATAGGGCTGACGATAAATGACAGCCTTATTATGCTGCCGAGGAAAAGCGTGACCGCATTTATAGGCATATCCGACAGGCCGATAGAGCAAAAGAGAAAAGGCTGTGCGGCCTGCACTATGTGCAAGAGCTGCAATTACAGAAAACACGGAACGCATTGTTAAACGTATGCCGGGTGTGGAATAATGTTATCAACTTAAGAATGTTGAAGGATAAATTTTCATTTGACGGGGTGTTATTGTGAAACGAAACAGCGGAACGACACATAGGTCGTTCCCTACAAAACGGTGATATGTCAGATTATTCGTTGTAGGGACGGACCTATGTGTCCGTCCGCTCAAAATCACCCCGCCAAATTGAAATTTATCGTTAAGTTGACAATATTACCGCGCAGAGGACGGCGTTAGCCCCCAAAAAAGGAAAGGAGAAATGTATATGACATTCAATGAACTATTAAAAAATAAATTTGTATATCTGGACGGCGCAATGGGCACCATGCTCCAGCGCGCAGGCCTTAAAACGGGTGACATCCCCGAGCTTTTAAACCTTACCTCGCCCGAGGTGGTTTTTGATATCCACAAACAGTATATCAATGCAGGCAGCAACATCATCTATGCCAATACATTCGGAGCAAACGGCTATAAATTAAAGGGCTGCGGCCACTCCGTTGCAGAAGTCATCGGCGCAGGCATCCAAAACGCAAAAAAGGCCTGTGCAGGCACCGATACCCTTGTTGCACTTGATATAGGCCCCATAGGCCAGCTTTTGGAGCCCACGGGCAGTCTGACCTTTGAAGCGGCCTATGATATTTTTAAAGAACAGATTGAAGCGGGCAAGGACGCCGATTTAATAGTATTTGAAACCATGACCGACCTTTACGAGGTAAAGGCCGCTGTGCTTGCGGCAAAGGAAAACTGTGACCTGCCCATCATCGTCACTATGACCTTTGAGGAAAATCACCGCACGTTCACGGGCTGCAGCGTTTCCGCAATGGCGCTTACATTGCAGGGTCTGGGCGTTGATGCCATAGGCATAAACTGCTCGCTCGGCCCCAAGGAGCTTTTGCCCGTTGTGGAAGAGCTGCATAAATGGTGCAAAATACCTATGGCGGTAAAACCAAACGCAGGTCTGCCCGACCCCGCCACGGGCGCATACAATATCACAAAGGACCAATTTGCCGATTATGTGGCGCAAATGGCAAATTTCGGCCTTAAAATAGTAGGCGGCTGCTGCGGCACCGACCCCGACTATATCCGCGCCACAATAGCCCGTCTTGAAAACACCGCTGCAACAGCGCCGCAAAAATCGCTCCCGACCGCGCTCTGCTCCTACAGCAATACCGTTTTGGTGGACAGACCCCGCATTATCGGCGAGCGCATCAACCCCACGGGCAAAAAGCTTTTAAAAGAGGCACTTAAAAACAACGATATAAACTATATTTTAAACCTTGCAATTTCGCAGGCGCAGGCGGGCGCAGACCTTTTGGACGTAAACGTGGGTCTGCCCGGCATTGACGAAAAGGAAATGATGAAACGCGCCGTAAAGGCCGTGCAAAGCGTGACTGATCTGCCGCTGCAAATAGACTCCACCATACCCGAGGTTCTGGAGGCGGGTCTTCGCGTATACAACGGCAAGCCGCTTGTAAACAGCGTAAACGGCGAGGAGGAGTCCTTAAATAAAATTTTGCCGATAGTCAAAAAATACGGTGCGGCGGTGCTGGGTCTTGCCCTTGACGAGGGCGGCATCCCGCCAAAGGCCGAGCAGCGCTTTGAAATTGCGAAAAAAATTATGGAGCGTGCGCTTGCCATAGGCATCCCGAAAGAGGATATCTATATCGACTGCCTTTGCCTGACCGCCTCGGCACAGCAGGAGGCCGTTATGGAAACGCTTAAGGCGATAAAAATGGTAAAGGACGAGCTTGGCCTTAAAACCGTACTGGGTGTATCGAATATCTCCTTCGGTCTGCCGCAGAGGGGGCTTGTAAACAGCACATTTTTAACTATGGCCATGAGCTACGGCCTTGATCTTGGCATAATAAACCCCAATATCAAAGAAATGACGGGCGCAGTACGCGCTTTCAGGCTGTTAAAGGGCTATGACAAAAACTCCGTTGACTTTATCGAGGCCTACAGCGAGATCGAGGATGCCCCCAAGCCCGCCGCCGCAAGCACGGATATGACCCTTGATTACGCCATACACAAGGGCTTGAAGGAGGATGCCCGCAGAATAACCGAAAAACTGCTTGAAACGCAGGATTCAATGGAAGTGGTAAACGGCATTATCGTCCCCGCGCTTGACAGCATAGGTGCGCTGTTTGAAAAGGGCAAAATTTTCCTGCCACAGCTTATCCTTTCCGCAGGCGTGGCACAGGAGGCCTTTGAGGTCATCAAGAAAAAAATGATAGAATCAAATAACGCCCCCGTCAGCAAGGGCAAGGTAATTCTTGCCACCGTCAAGGGCGATATACACGATATAGGCAAAAATATCGTTAAGGTTTTATTGGAAAATTACGGCTATACCGTTGTGGATCTGGGCAAGGACGTACCCTACGAGGCCGTTGTCGAGGCCGTTATAGAGCACGATGCAAAATTGGTAGGCTTAAGCGCCCTTATGACAACTACCCTTGTTTCCATGGCGGAAACGATAGAGCTTATAAGACAAAATCAGCTTGACTGCGAGGTCGTGGTGGGCGGCGCTGTCCTTACCCCCGATTACGCCAAGGAGATAGGTGCGGACTACTACGCAAAGGACGCCAAGGAGACCGTGGATATCGCAAAAAAGGTTTTGGGGTAAAAAATAATATACAACAAACAAAATTTGTGGAGGTTGATTTTATGAGGATGTCGGAGGAAGATATAGAGCAATTGCGTGCGTGTCCGGCCGAATGATATAAAGCACATAAAAAGGCCGGAAATTCCGGCACCTGTCTCCGCATTATCGGACATATAAAAACCCCGCGGTTTTCCGCGGGGTTTTTAGGTTTATTAGAATGTGATTTCTTTCCGGGGAAAGCTTCCCTGATTTTGCTGTGCCTTTGTTGAAAGGGCGCCGCTTACTATCATTATTTCTTCCGATTTAATAACTGTGATAGTCATCACAGGTGTATCATACTTTTTCATTTTTATTTTACCTCCGATCTATCTTGGTTATTACGAAAATGCAACTGTTACTGCATCCTGTACCTGTGCAAGTGTAGGTTCTGTGGTCGCGCCACTTGCAGCGGGAACGACCTCGATACCGTATACATAGGAGCCGCCAAAATCAGCAGCTGCGCTCTTATTAAGACCGGTTATCGAAACGTTCTGATAAATATACTCTGCCTCTTCCCCTGCAACCTTAAGGGAAGTTTTGCTATCTGCTGCATCTTCAGAGATAGGTAAGATAGCGTAATATTTGCCGTTAACCTTTGCAACTGCAGGCTTTTTGTCTAATACACCTGCAAGGAAAGTTTCTTCTTCGGCAGCTTCTTCAACTGTTATAACAACATCTGAAAGGTACATATTGCTGGCTACACTTCTAATAATATATTCGGTGTTGCCTTCAATTTCAACCTCTGCTGATTCAACGAGATCTTTAACACTTGATTTTCCAAAAGAAGCAAACTGTTCAGTACCTTTATAAAGAGCCATTTCTCTTTCACTACCATTGGATCCGCTTGCAAATTTTACTTTGATTTTTGCTGTCTTATTTTCTAAATCGCCTGTTTTAAATGTTACACTGTTTTCATCAGCACCACTTACTGTAACATAATCACTACCTATACCAACGCCTGAACCTAATGTAAAATAATGTTCTTCGGTTATAACTTCTCCAACTTTTCCGAATCCGCTTTCGCCCTTTTTCAAGGTCACACTTAAACTCTCTGTTATATCAGAACGTATTGTGTTTTTTGTAAATGTTACAGCAAGTGCAAGATCACCATTTATTTTCTTTGTATATGAACCGTTTGTAAGTGTAGCTGCTGTACCATTTACAGTAAGACTTGCAACACAATTTTCATCGGGTGTAACCGTAAGAACAACATCCGAATCACCGGCATAAGTATTACCCGAAACAAGTGCTTCATCATTTACCTTTACGCTTGCAGAACCGTTTTCTCCGCCATTTACAGTCAACGTAACCACACCGCTGCTGCTTGATGCTTTTTCGGTAAGCTTTAATCCTGTAAGCTGAACATTGCCACTAAATGTAAATGTATATGTTCCTGCTTCCGAGGCAGTTGCCGTTAATGTTTCGGCAGTTGTATTACCGGAAAAACCTGAACTCGGATCAAACGACAGTTTTGAATCGCTTATATTCTTTACTGTTCTCGCAGTTCCATTCGATGACGTATATCCTTTAAACTCAACAACAGAAGCTTTTGATACTTTAATAGTTATTTTTGCATCTCCAGCACCGTAAACTTTCATTCTTTTGTTGTTACTATCATACTTATCGGCATATAGTGACACATAATTATCTGAATCCCCGAAAGTGCAAAAACTCTTATCCGCATCACAAATGCTCAAATCAGCTGTTCCGTCAGTTCCGAATGTTCCATTTTTTGCGGTAAATTTTGTGTAATCTGTCGCTGCCGCCACCGGCACAGAAAAAGCTAACATTGCTGTTGCAGTTAAAATACCTGCTACAACAGTCTTTAATAATGATTTTCTCATTTTTTATTTTTCCTCCTTGAAAATTTGTTTTTTAGGGCTTTTTATCTTATTTTGACAAATCCCCATATTCGTATTTATTATATAACATTATTGTTACAAAATCAATACATTTATATTATAATCGTAAATTTTCGTTAAATTTAACAATTATTGCCTATAAATTTTGGTAATTGGTTTTTGTATTACGCATAAATATTTTTGCGCAGGACAGGGCGGTCAATCACCCGTATCCCGCCATTTATCCTTTATCTGCTCCAGCGCCTTGCGGTATTTTTCGCCGCTGACTATATGGTTGCGGCGAAGAATACCGCGTATACGCATAAAACTGCGGTCGTGTCTGCGCCTGTGCAGGCGTGTGTGTATGTATATATACTGCCGCTCTATTTTTTCCTTAAGATATTCAAGGCTGTCCTCGGTCTCGGTCTTAAGCCTTCTTGTTTTAAGCTCGGCGGTCAAAAGCAGCTGTTCCAGATCGCCCTCGGCATTAAATTTAAGGCGTTCAAGCTCCGTTTCGGCATTTCGCCTTAAGGCGTGAAGCTGCTCTATGCTATCGTTTATTTCGCTGCGCCTGCGCTCCGCATCCGCCTTAAGCTCGGCCTTGGCCTGTTTCAGCTGTTTTTCGGCCTCGTTAAGCTTTTCGTTAAATTCGTTTACCATTTTGGCAAGCTCCTCGTTTTCGGCGGTAAGCTTGTCCAGTATCGCGCGAAGATCCATAGCTTCGCGGAACGAAACGGCAAAGTCCGCCGCGAAGCACAGCGCGCCTATATGCGCAAGGGCATAGACCAAACGGGTATCAAGCGTACCCAGAAACGCCGCAAGCGGAAAATGTACGCAGTATACCAAAAGCACGGAGGCTATGCACCAGGTAAGAGTGGCTCTGAAACAGATATGTCCCTTTAAATTTAAAAACAGCCCCGTATAATCCCAGTATCTTACATGAAAAAGCGACTGCATGGCCGCGCCGGTAAAGTATTCCAGCACGGTTGCGGCAAAGCCGCCGACAAGGCAGACCAAAACGGGGTTGGAGCTTACGGGTATCACCGCAAAAAGTATCAGTATCGCCCCCGTGCCGTATATAGGCAGTACGGGGCCGTGTATAAAGCCGCGGTTTACAAGCTTTTTTTCGGTGACAAGGTAAAATATCTCCTCGTACACCCAGCCCGCAAAGCCGTATATCAGAAAAAATATTATCCATAGTTCGGGGGTGTAAGAATACATAAAACGCTCCTTTGCTGTTTAATATCAAAAGTATACCATATATTTTATGCAATTACAATTATTTTATCACGGGCAAAAAAACCGCCGATATTTCACGGCGGTAATTTTTAAAATTATCAGCTTAAGCCCTTGATAGCGCTGTCAAAGTTTGTGCTGTCGGGGAACTTATTGGATGCAACTGTGTTTTCGATAGTATTTCTTACAGAGTAGAAGCTGTTTGTAGCCGATGATGTATTGCTCGGTTTTTTAAGCGTCTGGCTCTGCTTGGACTGGTCGCTCTTCTTTGCGCCCCAGCTCCAGTTATTTGTCCAGGTTGCAAATACATAAGGAAGCTGATAGTTGATATTGTTATTGAAGGATGCGCAGTTTGAAATGTAGCCTGTGCAGCCCTCGCTGTTATTATTGTCAAAGCCCTTTGACTTGTGGTCAAATGCTACGCAGTAATCTGCTGTTCTCTTAACGGATGTGCTCTTTTCCGTTGTCTTGGAGCCAAACTTAAAGCCGTTGCCGTTCATTTCGCCCTCGGCTGTCGAGTACCAGCTTGATGCGCTCTTGCCGTTTATCTTGCCCTTTGAAAGGTCAATTTTACCGCTCTTGTAGTTGCTCTCGTAGCTTGAATCGGACGAGCAAAGCTGCTGGATAGTCCACATATTCTTATCGAGTGACTTGCCTCTGGATAAGTCGTACTTACCTGTGAATACATCGGGGTTACCGTTGTTCCAGCAAGCGGAATGCTTATAGGTAACGGTTGCGGACTTGTCGCCTTCCTTGTCGTAGCTGTCCCAGCCGTCATCGCTGTTGTCCCAAGCGTAGCAGTATTCAAATACCGTATTGGAAGCACCAAGTTTAGGTGCAAAACCGTCTGCATTTGCGCCATATGTAGGAACGTCACAGTTTCTGTAAGCATAGCAGTACTTTACTGTATTGCTGTCTGCATTATCGGAAAGCTGGATACCCGAGTCATTGTTATAGCGTGCGATGATGTGGTCAAGTGTATTCTTTGCACCCGATACCCAAATACCGTTGTCGCCTGCGTTCTCAATGATAAGGTACTTCATATACTGATTCTGGCCGCTGATAGTAAAACCTCTTGCGGTAGAACCGTTGTTGCGCGCATTCTTAAAGTTAATGCGGGGATATGTACCATCGGACTGCTTAACGCCTACGATACCGCCCGATTTGCTGCCCGAAAGCTTTAATGTGGATGTCGAGCTGATAGTGATCTCGGGTGTGTTGATGTAAATTGTGCCGCCGCTGCTGTTAAGTGTCTTGATAGCAGAGGTGAGCTGTGATTCGCTGTTGCTTGTAATTGTAGCGATACCGCCCGAAATTACCGTGCCGCTGCTTGACGAGCTTGAACTGCTTGAAGAGCTGGAGCTGCTTGAAGAGCTGGAGCTGCTTGATGAGCTTGAGCTGCTTGAAGAGCTTGAACTGCTGCTTGAAGAGCCGGAGCTGCTTGAAGAGCTTGAGCTGCTGCTTGAAGAGCCGCCCGGAAGTGAGCCCGTTGTGTCAAGCTGTATCTTATAAATATTGATGCCGCTGCCTGCGGAATAAATATATACGGTACCCGAATAGTTAAGTGTTACGCTGCCGAGAGAAGCTGCGGTGCCCGCTGTGATAGTGCCGAGTACCTTGCCGCTTGCATCTGTAACATTAAGTGTCCTTGAATCGGAGCCCGATGAACGCGAAACTACTTTAATAGTAGATTTACCGCTGATAGGAAGTGCCACAGCCCTATAGGATGTAGAGCCGCTGCCGCCCAAAGCAAGGGTATATTTATATTCCGTACCGCTTACGGTAACAGATTCCGATTTAACATTCATGGTCTTTGAGGATGTAGCAACAAACTGCAAACCGTCAACCGTTTTATTTGAGGAAATGGTACCGAGATCCTTAAAGCCCGAGTTGCCCATATTCCAGCTTTTTGAAGAAGTTGTTTCCGAGGTCGATGTGCTTGACGAGCTTGAAGAGCTTGACGAGCTGCTGCTTGATGAGCTGCTTGAAGAGCTTGACGAGCTGCTGCTTGACGAGCTTGAATCGACCTGTATTTTATAAAGATTTATGCCGCTGCCTGCGGAATAGATAAATACCGTACCCGTATAGTTGATGGTAACGCTGCCGCGGGCTGCCGATGTGCCTGCATTGATAGTGCCAAGCTTGTTGCCGCTGCCGTCAGCTATAATAAGCGTTCTTGTATCGGAGCCTGTGGATCTTGCTGTTACCTTTATAGTGGAAGATCCGCTATTTTCAAATGAAACCGAACGATATGATGCTGCGCCTGCGCCGCCAAGTGCAAGTGCATACTTAAATGTCTGACCATCGGCTTCAACAGTCTCTGCCTTTATCTGCATTGTTTTGCTGTCTGTTGCATGGAACCTTAATCCGTCCACGGTGAATGCCTTTGTGATATTGCCAAGACTCTTAAAGCTTGAATCACCGAAGTTCCAGCTTGTAGTTGCTGCCTGTACTACTGCGGCAGTAGGGAAATTGATGCTCTCGTTTGCGGGCATCATTCCGCTTGCTGCAATGACCATTACGCTGAGTGCCAAAGAAAGTGGTCTTTTAAATCTTTTCATTTTAAGTGATCCTCCTCATTTTTTAACTTTTTACTCTTCCTCTTTCTCGCTGCTTGTAAAAATCAAACATTGGAATCAATTTATCACAAAATAAACCGCTTGTAAATATACAAAAGCACCTAAACAACAGCTTTTCTGTTTGTGCATACTGCACAAAAGTTTGTTACATATTGTAAAAAGTCACAAAGCAGGTATATTGATAATTAGTTGACAATGCCGTTTTGCCCCGCTTTTGGCGCAGTTACAGCATAAAAATGAGATTTTTAACAAAAACCTGACACTATGTCAATGTTGCCTAATTAAATTAAAATTTGATTAGAAGCATTAAAACTCGCAAATTGTAAACTTTTTTTTAACAACGCCAAATTTGCACTATAAAAACATCCCACAGGAAATATCCTTGCGCGGCAAAAACGCAAATATCACTTGTAATTTTTTTACATTTATGATATAATTTTTCAGTTACATAAAATCAATATAAACGGAGTATATTATGAACGAAATTCTTGCAAAAATAGACAATATAGTATGGGGACCTCCGCTAATGGTGCTTATTTTGGCGGGCGGTCTGCTGCTTACTTTAAGGCTGGGGCTTTTACAGGTATTCAGGCTGCCCCTTGCGCTTAAATATATGTTTAAAAACGAGGAGGACGGTCACGGCGAGGTAACAAGCTTTGCAGCGCTGTGTACCGCACTTTCGGCCACCATCGGCACGGGAAATATAGTCGGTGTTGCTACCGCGATAAGCGCAGGCGGCCCCGGGGCGCTGTTCTGGATGGAGATAGCCGCTTTTTTGGGTATGGCGACCAAATATTCCGAGGGGCTTTTGGCGGTAAAATTCAGGACGGTGGACGAAAAGGGCCACGCGCTGGGCGGTCCGTTTTATTATATAGAGCGCGGTATGGGCGCAAAATGGAAATGGCTTGCCAAGACCTTTGCCTTTTTCGGCGCCTGCGTGGGACTTTTGGGTATAGGTACATTTTCGCAGGTAAACGGCATTTCATCCGCAATTAATAATTTTTTTGACCCCGATATGAAAATGACCGTAAACTTTGCGGGGATAGGCGAATACTCCATAACAGTAATTTTTGCATCGCTTGTTTTGACTATCTGCGTTGCGTTGGTGCTTTTGGGCGGCATAAAGCGTATAGCATCGGTTTCGCAGGTGGTGGTGCCGTTTATGGCGGTAATTTACGTTATGCTTACGTTATTTTTGCTTTTGTACAATATATCAAGGATACCCGAGGCCGTTATGCTGGTGATACGCGGTGCATTTGACCCCAAGGCCGTAACGGGCGGAGCGGTCGGCAGTATTATAATAGCTATGCAAAACGGTATTGCCCGCGGTATTTTCTCAAACGAGGCGGGCCTTGGCTCGGCGCCTATCGCGGCAGCGGCGGCACAGACAAAGCAGCCCGCAAGGCAGGGCCTTGTATCTATGACGGGCACCTTTATAGATACCATAATCATCTGTACAATGACGGGGTTTAGCATAGTTATAACTGGCGCCTGGCAGGTCGGCCTTGAGGGCGTTGAAATAACCACCTATGCCTTTAACACAGGTCTGCCCATACCCGCCGTTATTTCAAGCTTTGCGCTTATGCTTTGCCTGGTATTTTTTGCCTTTACCACTATTTTGGGCTGGGACTACTACTCCGAGCGCTGTCTTGAATACCTTTGCGGCAGAAAAGCAGGCGTTTTGCTTACATACCGCATTTTATACATATTGGCTGTTTTTATAGGCCCTTATATGACAGTTACCGCCGTATGGACAGTTGCGGATATATTTAACGGACTTATGGCGCTGCCCAATATGATAGCAATTTTTGCCCTTAACGGGGTAATAGTAAAGGAAAGCAAGGACTATTTTAAGAAATTGAAACATAAATGATATTGACATAGGAATAAAAAAATTATATAATAAAATTGGTAGATATTGAGGGATTTTACCCCGGAAGGAGATGTGCATTTATGGAATGGAATAAAAGCTTGGCAACGGGGGTCGAGGAATTTGACAAAATGTACCCTGTTTTGATAGAAAATGTAGAGGCAATTTTACGCTTGCTTGCTTCAAGCCGCACGGTGACGGATTACCGCAGACACGTTGAGGCCATCAAAATGGAGTTTATTAATCTTTTTTCCTACCAGGAAGTTATGATGATGCAGCAAAAGTACCCACAGTACTATCAACATAAGCACCACCACGAACAGTTTATCGATAAGCTTGACGATATAGCAAGCCAGTTCAGCTCGGACTACTTTGGCAGCACCACCGCCGCTCAGGTAGAAAATGTTATTAAAAACTGGTTTATGCAGCATATTTTTATGTATGATAAAATATGGGGACAGTACACCACAGGCGATTTGGGCAAAAGCAAGAAAAAGGAATAAAAAAACGCGGCATATCCGAAAGATCGGGTATGCCGTTTTTTTAAAGCTCTGCAAAATTTTTAAGTATCTGTAAGCCCGTATCGCCGCTTTTTTCGGGGTGGAACTGCAACGCAAAAATATTATCCTTCTGCACAGCCACCTGTATTTCCTTGCCGTAGAAGGTAGTTGCCGAAACAACGGGCGCATCGGTCTCCAGATAGTACGAATGTACAAAATAAACATAGGGCTTTTCGTCAAGGCCGTCAAACAGCGGGGAACGCATTTTTACATTTAGGTCGTTCCAGCCTATATGCGGCTTTTTTACGTTATCGGGCAAAAGCACTACCCTGCCCGGGATAAGCCCAAGTCCGTCATACTCACCGTATTCATAGCTTTTGTCAAACACCAGCTGCATACCAAGGCAAATGCCCAAAAACGGCTTTCCCGCCTTGACTGCGCTGTATATCACCTTGTCAAAGCCCTTTTCCCTTATAGTGGCTATGGCATCCGCAAATGCCCCCACACCGGGCAAAACAAGCTTATCGGCCTGCTCCATAACAGATATATCGTCCGTTACGACAGCCTCAAAGCCAAGATATTCAAAGGCTTTCTGCACCGAGCGCAGATTGCCCATTCCGTAATCTATAATTGCTATCATTTTATGCTCCTCTTAAATCAAAGACCCAAAACAGTGGATTTTCAGCCCATTTTAATTTATACACTATGTAATAATTACCGCCTGTTATATTGGTCTTGAAATATGTTTTTTTATCGAGTTGTTCTATAAGCCGGCTTTCCTGTTTTTCAACGGAAAATCCCGAATTTGCATAGTTTTGCTTTACCTCATCAAACTCCGCATCGCATTTTATAAGTATCGCACCGAAATAATCCATTCCGTCGCCGTTTCCGATAAGTTTGCCCGAATATGCACACATCTCGACGACCTTTGAGTTTGGCGGTGTGTGATATTCCGTCAGTTCGTGAACTATACGGTTTGCACGGATATCATTAACAGCGGGAATTGTAAAAACCACCACCGCATAAAAGCATACCGTAATGACGACCGGCAAAAAGGGCTTTTTCTTTTTGGTGCGCATATTGTTCTTTTCGCTTTTTGTATTTGTCGGCATTTTATACTCCTTTTGGTCAACGATATTCGTATTCCGCAGAAATAAATTTCTGCTACATACTCATAACCAACGGAATTGCAAGCAATTCCAAATTCAGTGGGAGCTTGGACTCCCACTGAATTTTAAGTAAGCACCCCCGCTTTAGAAGCGGGGGACTTCCTTAATTGGTTAAATTGTTGTTTAACTGCACTTTGCCAATCGTTATCGCCAGACAGTGACCCCTCCACCAAACTGCGTTTGGTCCCCCTCCCCTGAACGAAGGGGAGACGCGTTCGTCCATTGCCTCGCGCAGAGGGTCACTTCGTTCCCTCGGCTAATGCAACGCTCACTCTTTTGCGAAATTGTTATGTTAACCGTGTGTCCTGCTTTTACCGCAGTAACTCAGCGCCGCAGGCACTTGGCTCCCATATTAGGGGAGCTGTCACCGCTTGCGGTGACTGAGGGGTTAAACGTTCAGCCTACACGGATACGTTTTTTAACTTCATCATCTATCGCAATACATACTTCCTCAAACCTAAAATCAACTTGCGGATTTGTAAAACGTATAACTTTAATAGAAAGTGATTCAAAATGTTGTGTTCTTTTAAGGTCGTATTTTTCCCCCTCTTCCGAGTAATGCTGTGAACCGTCCAATTCAATTATAAGTTTTGCCTCGGCACAATAGAAATCCGCTATATAGTTATCTATTGTACGTTGACGGTAAAATTTAACAGGATAGTTTCTTAAAAATGTGTACCACAGTTTTCGCTCCTGCTGTGTCATATCTTTACGGAGTTTTCTTGCATTTTTTGCACTTGTCTCACTATAATGGAGGTTTGTATGATATTGTTTCACTTTGTCTTACGCCCCCTTTTTAACCCCTGCGCGGGGTAATGACCGAACCCCTACGCGGGGTAATGACCGAACCCCTACGCGGGGTAATGACCGAACCCCTACGC
>CAMVJD010000035.1 GCA_947167715.1 uncultured Eubacteriaceae bacterium | reverse complement strand
TAGCTTTAAATAATTCATAAAATATAGTATAAAATAACTTTTTTGACAGTCTGGGGCGGAAACAGAGGTTTCCGCCTGCTTTTTGTTCATAAAATGTTTACCTAAAAATGACATTTTTTTAATTAATTTATTTTGTCAATATGGTATAATCTACCGTGGACAATTCTTATCGTAAATGTCGAAGTATTTTTGATGTTCACGATAATCTGTTGAAAAAATAAGAAGAGGTAAAATTAAAATGAAAAAATTGTTTAAAAGCTTTGCGGCTATTGCGCTTGCGGCCTGTGTTGCTGCGGGAAGTCTGTGCGTATACACGGGTGTATCGGCGGTAAGCGTATACGCAGAGGAAGCGCTTGAGCTTAACTGCTCGTCGGGCGGTATGCAGGCGACAAATGCCGCCGTTTCCGACGGAAAATACGAGGTGCGTTTTACGGCGCCCGGCTATCAGAATATAAACGCGATTAAAAATGCGGGCTTTACCAAGCTTGAAATAAGCTATGAGATATCCGCATATACGGCAAACGGCGCCCCGGGTGTACAGCCCTTTGTAACCTTTGACAAGACGTGGGACGGCGAGTGGAACGATTTAAAAAGCAGCACGGGCAGCGTTGACAAGGCATTTGACAGCAGCTGGGACGACGGCAAAAATCAGGTCTATTTTGGCGTACAGTTTACAAATATAACGGGTACCATATCCTATAAAATAACATCCGCAAGGCTTGTAAAGGACGGCAGCTCGGGCGGCTCGTCCTCTTCGGGCGGCTCACAGGCGGGAAACACCGTTGAGGATGTAAACGGCGAGGTAGAGCTTAATTATGCAAAGCTCCTTCAGGAATCACTCTATTTTTATGATGCAAATATGTGTGGCTCGGATGTGGACGAAAACAGCCTTTTCAGCTGGAGAAGTGATTGCCATACGGATGATGCGAGGGCCGTATATAACGGCAAAACAATAGATGTAAGCGGCGGCTACCACGATGCGGGCGATCACGTTAAATTCGGACTGCCTGCGGCTTTTGCGGCATCAATGCTGGGCGTAAGCTATCTTGAATACAAGTCCGCCTATGACGATTTGGGTCAGACAGCGCACTACAAGCGCATTATGGACAGGTTTGCCGATTATTTTGAAAGATGCACCGTTATGGAAAACGGCAAGGTACAGGCCTTTTGCTACCAAGTAGGCGAGGGCAATCAAGACCATGGCTTTGGCGGCATACCCGAAGATCAAACGGGTGAAAGACCCGTATATTTCACAAGCGCCTCCGATCCCTGCACGGATATCGTTTGCCAGACGGCGGCCGCACTTGCGCTTTACAGCATTAATTTTAATGACGAAAGATCGCTTGAATATGCAAAGGCGCTTTTTGAATATGCAGACAGCGGCAATAAGGGCGTAAGCAAGGGCCGCGATGGCAAGTTTTACGATTCGGGCGACTATAAGGACGAATATGCCTTTGCGGCGGCAATTCTTTACAAGGCAACGGGAGATAATAAGTATAAGGCCGCATATAACAGCATAAACAACAGCGGCGGGCTTTACTGCGGCTGGCCTGCATCCTGGGATGATGTAAAATCACTTGCGGTACTGTATTCGCCAAACGGCGGCGCTGCCAATGACAGCGTTTCAAATTATGTAAACGACAAGGCCAACTATGCAAAAAAATCCGACGGCTATGTGAATGTTGACGGCTGGGGCAGTGCAAGATATAATGCATCATTGCAGTTTATCGGCCTTTTGTCGGACAGAAGAATGGGTACGGATCAATTCGGAAGCTGGGCCGAGGGTCAGATGTCCTATCTTTTGGGAAATAACAGCGGCAAGCATTGTTTTGTGGTGGGCTATAATCAATTTAGTGTTAAAAATCCGCATCACAGGGCTGTTTACGGGGTAAGCAGCTTCCCCAACGGTTGTCAGAACAATGCCAAGCATATACTTTTGGGCGCGCTTGTCGGCGGCCCCGGCGATATGGCATCAAATTATACCGATGATGTGAATGATTACTGCCAGAACGAGGTAGCGCTTGACTATAATGCCTGCCTTGTGTGTGCGGCCGCAAGTCTTTACACCTATAAAGCGGAAAAGGGTACGGACGAGGAAAAAGCTCTTCAAAAAACGGTCGATGTATCGCAGATATCGGGTATAGAATTAAGAACGCTTGCAAATACCGTAAAGGGCGATGCAGACGGCGACGGAGGTGTTGACGATACGGATGTAAGGCTTGTTATCAAGCATATATCTGATTTACAAAAGCTTTCCGATGCCAAAAACGCAGATATGAACAATGACGGAAAAATTGATATGCTTGATGTGATCTTGATGCTGAATAATAAATAAAAGCCCGTAATATGCTAAAGCTGTTTTGTATAAAACAGAAAGGAGTACAAAATGACCGTTCGGATAAGAAATTTTCTTTCCATGATAAGGGTGCGCCATTACATAAAAAATTTGTTGGTGTATGTGGCGCTTATTTGCAGCGGACAGTTTTTTGATACAAAAAAAATATTTGACGGGACGGTCGCTTTTGTGGCATTTTGCCTGTTTTCTTCCTGCATATATATTGTAAACGATATAAGGGACAGGGAAAAGGACAGGCTGCACCCCACTAAATGCAAGCGGCCTATAGCAAGCGGGGCAATATCGGTAAAAACTGCGGCGGTTACGGCCGTGCTGTTTATAGCCGCAGCGTTGGTGCTTGACCTTTTGTTTTTGGAGCCCGCGTCTCTGCTGTTTCCGCTTATATATTTGTTTATAAATATTGCCTACAGCTGCGGCCTTAAAAATAAGCCCGTATTGGATATTGCCATACTTACGGCGGGCTTTTTCATCCGTGTTTTGTATGGCGCATATGTAACGGAAATAGTTATATCAAACTGGCTGTACCTTATAGTGCTTTTTATGGCGTTTTACTTTGCGCTCGGCAAACGCCGCAACGAGCTTAAGGCGGGGACGGAAACGCGCGCAGTCTTAAAATATTACTCCATAAATTTTTTGGACAAATATATGTATATCTGTCTTACGCTTGCAAATGTTTTTTATGCGCTTTGGAGCATGGAAGGAACTACCGTTGATCATTACAGAAGCAACTGTATAGTTTTTACCGTTCCGCTTGTGTTTATAATTACAATGAAATACGGCCTTGACGTGGATAGCGGCGGCGACGGTGACCCGGTCGAAGTGCTGCTTGGCGATAAGGTACTGCTGGCACTCAGCATCTTGTATTTTGCAATAATGTTTGTTATTTTATATATTTTATAAAAAAAGATCCCGGCCTTGGGGCTGTCGCATGATGCGGCATCCGGGGTGCGGGATCTTTTTTACATAAGCGGGGCAATAATACTTAAAAGCCTTTCCGCAATATGCTCAAACAAAGAAATATTTTTCAGATCGGCTTCGGTTATACGCTGACATTGTTTAAGTGTATTTTTAAAATCCTGCTCTATATCGGCAACACAGGGGGTGTCGTACATATAGCAGGCACATTCCCAATGCAGATACAGGCTTCTGAAATCCATATTTATAGAGCCGACAACGGCCTTTTTATCGTCCGAGGTATAATTTTTTGCGTGTACAAAGCCGGGGCTGTACTCATAAATTTTTACACCCGCCTTTAAAAGCGTGGGATAGTGTGAGTGCGCAAGATAAAAGGCATATTTTTTGTCGGGCTTGTGCGGCAGGATAAGGCTTACCTCCACACCGCGCTTGGCGGCGGATATAATGCATTGTTCCATTTCGTAATCAAGTATAAGATAAGGTGTCATTATATGCACATAATCCGATGCGGTATTTAAAATATGCATATAAACGGTTTTGCCTACCGGCTCGTTATCGAGCGGGCTGTCACCGTATGGCAGCACAAAGCCGCGTGCCGTTATATCGGACGGCTTTGACATATATTTTTCGTAATCGGCCTGCGGGCTGTCGCTTATATGCCACATTTGCAAAAACATCATCGTAAGATTGTTTACCGCATCGCCCTTAAGCATTACGCCCGTATCCTTCCAATGCCCGAAGCGGTCTATTATATTGGCGTATTCATCGGCCAGATTGATGCCGCCAGTAAAGCCCGTTTTGCCGTCAATAACACAGATCTTGCGGTGGTCGCGGTTGTTCTGCGCGCTGGATAAAAACGGCCTTACGGGGTTGAAAACACGGCAGGCTATGTCCATATCCGCAAGTATGCGCGGATAGTTGTACGGCAGCATAGCCACCGAGCAAAGGCCGTCATACATCAGCCTTATCTCTACCCCCTGCGCAGCCTTTCTTTTAAGTATGTCAAGTACCTTGCCCCATACTTCGCCGCGGTCAATTATAAAATATTCCAAAAAAATATATTCGCGCGCCTTTTCAAGCTCATCTAAAAGGGCGGGTATAAACTCGTCACCAAGCGAAAAATATTTTACTTCGGTATTTGCGCAGACGGGGTAGCCTGCGTATTTGTTCATATAGTGGATAAAGCCGCGGGCGTTTTTCCATTCTTGCTCAAAGGCGGTGCGCACTTTTTTATCCTGCTTTAAACAGGGCGCCGAAACTGCGATATTATGCCTTAATATTTTATTTGTAAGCACTACTGTCGGCTGAAGCTTAAAAAATAAAAACAGCATTGCCCCAAAAACGGGGAAAATAGCCACCGGCAAAAGCCACGCTATTTTATAGCTGGGGTTTTCGTCCTTGTTTATTATGTGCAAAAGCACGCCGAAGGTCAGGATGTAAAGTACGGCAGTTACCGCCTCGGAATAAGCCTGTAAATAGCTGAAATATGAAATTATTATCATAAGCTGTGCTATAAGGGCAACGGCGGTAAACCCCGCACGGCCCAAAATGATGCGCAGCAGGCTTCGTTTTATTCGCTTTCCCGAATTTTCCATATGCTTTCTTCCTTTGGTCATGTGATATTTGGCTGTAATTATTACAGGCGTTTTAAAATTTTTTATAGATAACTATATTTTATTTTAACACTTTTTTTTTATATTATCAATATGTAATGATTTTTGAGCTTCCCCATTTTTTTCGTTTTTTTGTTTTTCGTCAAGCCCCGCAAATAATTTCGGCTTACAGCGGATATACATTCAACCGCAAAGATAGATGCGGAAAATTGCAAAGCAATTGGCTTTTGGCTATGCCAAAAGTTGTGAGCTGACGCCGAAAAACATTTGCGGGGCTTGCCGGGTGGGAGCATAAAACTTTACGGGGCCTATGAAAATTCATTATTTGCATTTTTGTTTTTTATGTGATATAATAATAAAAATATGTATTTACAGGGCGCATATCGCTCTAATCCAAAATAAAAGAGGGAAATTTAAAATGACGGAAGCAACGGATCTTTTGGATATTATAGAAAGCAGAATGTCGGGGTTCAGCAAGGGGCAAAAGCGTATTGCCGCCTTTTTGACCGAGCATTATGACCAGGCGGTATACCTTACCGCGGCAAGGCTTGGCGAGATAGCCGGTGTCAGCGAGTCAACGGTAGTGCGTTTTGCAAACGAGCTGGGCTTTGACGGTTATCCCAAGCTGCAGCGCGCCTTGGAGGAATTGGTCAAAAACCGCCTTACCGCGGCGCAGCGTATGCGTGTTTCGACCGAACAGATAATAAAAAAGGATAAAACACTTTTACAGACAATATTGCAAAGCGACAGCGACCGCATTTTCTCGACCCTTGACGAGATAGAGGAAAATGTGTTTGAGGATGCGGTAAAAGTGCTTTTAAAGGCAAAAAAGATATATATTGTGGGCGGCCGCAGCTCGGCACCGCTGTCATCGTTTTTGGCATTTTATCTTAATTTGATGCTTGACAATGTAGTGAATGTCAGCGGCAGTAATCTTACCGAAATATTTGAGGGTATATTCAGGATAGACGAAAACGATGTGTTTATAGCTATCAGCTTTCCGCGCTATTCAAGCCGTACAGTCAAGGCTATGCAGTATGCAAGCAAAAACGGCGCCAAGACTGTTGCCCTTACCGACGGCAAGCACTCACCGCTTGCGCAGTATGCGGATTATCTTTTAACGGCGCGCAGCGATATGTTAAGCTTTATAGATTCGCTGGTGGCGCCCTTAAGCGTAATAAATGCGCTTTTGGTCGCAATAAGCCTTAACAAGCAGGACGAGCTGGAGCACAGCCTTGACAGGCTGGAGGAGCTTTGGGGCGAGTATCAGGTATACGCCCCCACGGGCAATACCGAAAAAAAGGTCTGATATTATGAAAAAGGTTATCGTTATAGGCGGCGGCCCCGCAGGTATGCTGGCGGCGGGGATGTCGGCCAAAAACGGGAATGACACCATACTTATAGAAAAAAACGAAAAGCTTGGCAAAAAGCTGTTTATAACGGGCAAGGGGCGCTGTAATGTTACCAACAACACCGACCCCGAGGGGCTTATCGCAAACACGGTAAGCAACCCGTACTTTTTGTACAGCGCTTTTTACAGCTTTACCTCGCAGGACACCATGGCGTTTTTTGAGGATATGGGCATACCGCTTAAAACCGAGCGCGGCAGCCGTGTTTTTCCCGTAAGCGACAAATCAAGCGATATTATAAAGGGGCTTAAGCGCTTTTTGGAGCAGCAAAATGTAAAAATCATGCTCAACACCAAGGTTAAGGGCCTTATTATGAAAAACGGCAAAATTACGGGTGTTGACCTTGGCGAAAAAAAATTAAGCTGTGACGGCGTTATTATCGCTACCGGCGGTATGAGCTACCGCTCTACGGGCTCGGACGGCGATGGCTACAGGTTTGCAAAAAAGTGCGGCCACAGCGTTACAAGGCTTTATCCGTCCCTTGTCCCCTTAAAGGTAAAAGAGGATATTTGTGCAAAGCTTATGGGGCTTAGCCTTAAAAACATAGGTGCAAGGTTTTTGGTAAACGGCAAGACCGTATATTCCGAGCAGGGCGAGCTGATGTTTGCTCACTTTGGCGTAACGGGGCCGCTGGTGCTTTCGGGCAGCGCCTATGTTATGCGCGCCTTTGAAAAGGACAGGGTAGAGCTGGAGATCGACCTTAAGCCTGCCCTTGACGAAAAGGAGCTTGACCAAAGGATTTTAAAGGATTTTTCAAAATACGCAAACAAGGCCTTTAAAAATGCACTTGATGACCTTTTGCCGCAAAAGCTGATACCCGTGATCGTTCAATTAAGCGGTATTGACGGCGATAAAAAGGTAAACGGCATTACCAAGGAGGAGCGCAGACGGATTTTAAGCCTTTTAAAATGCTTTAAATTGACCCTTACGGGGCCTACGGGCTTTAACGAGGCGGTCATAACCTCGGGTGGGGTAAATGTTGACGAGATAGACCCGTCCACCATGCGCTCGAAAATAGTCGAGGGGCTGTCGTTTTGCGGCGAGGTGATAGATGCGGATGCCTTTACGGGCGGGTTTAATTTGCAAATAGCTTTTTCTACCGCTTTTTTGGCGGGAAATTACATATAATTATAAGGAGTAACCGATATGAGATGCTGCATAAGAGGCGCGGTAACGGTGGATGCCAACACGCGCGAGGATATTTTACTTAACACAAGAAACCTTTTAAAGGAGATAATAAACCAAAATTCACTTAAAATAGAGGATATAGTTTCCGTTTTATTTACCGCCACACGCGATCTTGATGCGGCCTATCCCGCTGTTGCGGCAAGGGAGCTGGGCATTGTTTCGGCATCGCTTATGTGCGCACAGGAAATGTATGTGCGCGACAGCCTTGAAAAGTGCATCCGTGTGCAGGTGGAGGCCGAGACCGTAAAATCACAGGCCGATGTCCGGTTTGTGTATTTAAAGGATGCCGTTAAGCTGCGCCCCGATATTGCGGGCAAGGGCAAAAATGTGGCTGTAGCTATAGACGGTCCTGCGGGCAGCGGCAAAAGCACGGTCGCAAAGGAGCTTGCGGCGGAGCTTGGTTTTATATATGTGGATACGGGCGCTATGTACCGCAGTATCGGCTATAAATGCCTTGAAAACGGCATAGACCCCAACAATGCCGAGCGCGCGGCGGAGCTTGCGGGCAATGTAAATATGGAGATATGCTATATTGACGGCAGACAGAGGATATTTGCAGATGCCGTGGATATTACCGATGATATCCGCACGCAGGAGGTCGCAGATGCGGCATCAGCAGTTGCCAAAATACCCGAGGTGCGCCGCATACTTGTCAAGCTTCAGCGCGAGATAGCCAAAAACAACAATGTTATTATGGACGGCCGCGATATCGGCAGCAACGTACTGCCTGATGCACAGGTAAAGGTGTACCTTGATGCGGATGTTGCCGAGCGTGCAAAGCGCCGCTGCGGCGAGCTGGCACAAAAGGGCATAGAGGCAGACTTTTACAAGGTGCTTGATGAGATAATGGCGCGTGACAAGCAGGACAGGGAGCGCACGGTAAACCCCCTTGTCATAGCCGAGGATGCGACCATAATAGATACCACAAATATGAAAATAGTGCAGGTAAAGCAGGAAATTGCCGAGCTTATAAGGCAGGCGCTGCTTTAAAAGAAGGTGATATCAAGTGGAAATTATACTTGCAAAGACCGCGGGCTTTTGCTTTGGCGTAAAAAATGCCGTACAGACCGCGTATGAAAAGGCGGAAAGTGAAAACAAGCTTTATACCTACGGCCCGATAATACATAACAAAACCGTAACGGGCGATCTGGAGAAAAAGGGTGTACATATTATAGAAAGCCTTGACGAGGCACCGCCCGACGGCAAAATAATAATCCGCTCGCACGGCGTACCGCCCGATGTATACAAGGAACTGGAGGAAAAAAAGCTTAAATATTTTGACTGCACCTGCCCGTTTGTTAAAAAAATACACGGCATAGTCAGCGACAGGCATAAAAACGGTATGGATATAATAATAACCGGCAGTCCCGACCATCCCGAGGTGGTCGGCATAAACGGCTGGTGCGAAAACAGCGCCGTAATAATTTCAAGCATTGAGGAGGCCAAGGCCTTTGTCCCCGAGGACGGGAAAAAATATGCGCTGGTATCGCAGACTACATTTCAGACAGATATATATGAAGAAATAGTAAAAATTTTATGCGATAAAACAGATTTGGAGCTTAACAGGACAATTTGTCTTGCAACTGCCGAGCGTCAGCATGAGGCTGTCGAAATTGCAAAGCAGGTCGAGTGTATGATAATTTTGGGGGATAAAAAGAGTTCTAACACCCGAAAATTGTACGAAATTAGTAAAAAATATTGTAAAAATACATTTTTATGTGAAACATTTGTAGATTTAGACTTGAAATCTGTTTTAAAGTATGGTAAAATTGGTATAACGGCAGGTGCATCAACACCACCGGCCATAATTAAGGAGGCTGTAAACACTATGAGCGAAAACGAAAACAAATCTTTTGAGGAAATGCTTGACGAGTCTATTGTGACTTTGCGTACAGGCGACATTGTAAAGGGTACTGTTATGCAGGTATCCGAAACAGGTGATGTAACTGTTAATCTTGGCTTTAAATCGGATGGCGTAATCAGCCGCAGTGATTTTTCTGACGATCCTAACACCAATCCTGCCGATGTTGTAAAAGCAGGCGATGTTATTGATGTTTATGTAGTAAGAGTAAATGACGGCGAAGGTTATGTTCAGCTGTCAAAGAAGAAGATAGATGCAGTAAAGGGCTATGATGATATCGAGGCTGCTTTCAACGAGGGCACCACCATCAAGGGCAAGATCGTAGAGCAGGTAAAGGGCGGCCTTATTGCGCTTATCAACGGTATCCGCGTATTTGTTCCCTCTTCACAGATATCAAACAGATATGTTGAGGATCTTAAGTCCTTTATCGGTCAGGAGTTTGACTTTAATATTCTTGAATATGATAATGTTAAGCGCCGCAAGATAGTTGCAGGCCGTAAGGCACTTGCACAAAAGGAGATCGATGAAAAACGCAAGGCTGTATTTGATACTATCAATGTTGGCGACAGGATCGACGGTACGGTAAGCCGTATAGTTGATTTTGGTGCATTTGTTGATTTGGGCGGCGTAGACGGTCTTATCCATATCTCCGAAATGAGCTGGGGCCGCATTAAGAAGGTTTCGGATGTATTAAAAGAGGGCGATAAGGTCAAGGTAACCGTACTTGACGTTAACTCCGAAAAGGGCAAGATAAGCCTTTCTCTTAAGGATCTTGATGCAGACCCGTGGAAGCTTGCTGCCGAAAAGTATGCGGTTGGCAATGTAGTTAGCGGCAAGGTTGTAAGAATGGTACCTTTTGGCGCATTTATCGAGCTTGAAGAGGGTATTGACGGCCTTGTTCATATTTCACAGATAGCTTACGAGCATGTTGAAAAGCCCGAGGATGTTCTTACCGTTGGTCAGGAGATCTCCGCAAAGGTAACAGAGCTTGACCTTGACAGTAAGAAGATAAGCCTTAGCATTAAGGAAACTCTTCCCAAGCCGGAAAAGACAGAGGCTCCTGCCGAGGCTGAAGAAGCTCCCGCAGAAGAATAATTCGGATAGAATCACCTTAAAAAACTTTAAGCGTGCCCTTATTCGGGCACGCTTTTTGCTGTCTGCTGCTTTTTAATCATTTCGTTTCCATACAATTATCGAAAGCCCGATAAGAAAGACGATGGTTGCCAAAAAATAATATGTAGTTACGCTTGCGGGGGTATTCAGTACCTTGTCGGGGTTGTTTTTGTCATATAAAACAGGCATCTTGTCGCCCGCTTGTACGGCTTTGTTTGCAAGTGAAATGGCTGCGCTGTGAGGCTCGCCGTTTACCTCGTAACTGATATATGCCTTACGGACGATATAAGAACGCCCTGTGCTGCCCGTTTTGCGATCGGTCGTTACATTTGTTACAATGCCCATCGCTTTGCCGGCGCCGTTTTGCAAATTTTTGTATTTTACGGTGATGGTGACTGCGTGTGCAGCAATTATTACCGCAAACAAAATCAGGTATATGCCCGATAGCTTATTCATTGTCTGCCTCCCGAATATCATTAAATTTATTTTAGTATCGATAGATGTTTATAAAAGTATAATACATTTTTTTTGTCTATTAGTCAAGTTTTGTTTATTATATCGCCTGCGATATGTTGAATAATTCGGCAAGCCCCGCCGAAAAAATGGCGTAAAAACGGGGATACTCAAAATAAAAAATATTATTGACTGAAAAAACAATGAGTGATATTATATAAGTACTATGTGTTTATGCATATAAGCAGACTTTAAGAAAAAAAGGAGAGGGCGCCCAAATGAAAAACAGCAATGATCCGACGGCGGAAAACAGCGAAGTTTCATTTTTGGAATGTGAGCGTTGGTGGATATTTGTAATATTAATGATAGCTGCGGGGTGGTTGGGCGCGTTTACCTATACGCTTCGCGGAAATGTGTTTTGTAATGCGCAGACGGGTAATTTTGTATTGCTTGCCATGGCTATCGGCAATGCACAATGGGGCAGGGCAGGATATTTGCTTATACCGATAAGCTCGTATTTTTTAGGCACCGTAATTTCCGAAATACTGCCCAATTTGGTGAAAAAAACCAATATACTGCGCTGGGACACGATTTTGATAGGTGTAGAAATAGCTGTTATAGTTGCCCTGGGCTTTTTGCCCGAATCCGCACCGTATCAGATATCGCAGGTGGCTATTAATTTTATTTGCTCTATGCAGTACAATACATTCAGGCAGGCACAGGGCATACCTATGGCTACCACCTTTTGTACAAATCATGTCCGCCAGACAAGCGTGCATCTTGTAAAATGGGCAAAAAACAAAAATCCCGAAAGCCTAAAGCGCTTTTCAAGACATGCGCTTATGCTTGCCGCCTTTGTCTTTGGGGGAGTGCTGAGCGCTTGTATGTGTGATCTGTTTTTGGGCAAAGCGGTATGGGGAGCGGCAATAGTGCTGTTTATAGGCTTTGTCGATTTGCTTTATGCGGATCTGAAGACGGAAAAGGGTCAGCTTGACAGGAAACCGAGGGGACATTAAAGCATAAGCGGCTTTGCAACAACGGCAAGCCCCGCAAAAAAATGATGAAAGTCAAATATAAAGCCAAATTGACATATACATGATTATATGTTATATTTATATTAAATAGTGGTTTTTTTACGAAGGGAAGGGTTAAAATGAAATTTGCACAAATATTGCTTACCGCGGCCATTGCTTTTGCAACTGCGGGCGGTATAGGCTGTGCGCAGCAGATAGCACAGACACAGCCCCCTGCTTATACAGAGCCGGCACAGCCGTCGGAGCCGACACGTTTGGAGGTGGATCTTACAGATATGAAGGGTGACAACAAATTGGCATACAGCCTTAACGAGCTTATGCCCACGGACAAAAACTATATGTTTTCTCCGGTAAGCATTAAAATGGCGCTTGCGCTTGCGGCAAACGGCGCGGACGGCGAGACCCGCACCGAGATCTTAAACGCTGCGGGAATTGACGACCTTGAAAAATACAACGAATATGCCCAAAACCTTATAACGGCATATGCGGCCGTATCCGATGAGGAGGAAAAGCCCAAAAAATCCGACGAATACGAAATGTATGAGGAAAAGCACGAAAAAACACAGCTTTCTATCGCAAACAGCGTATGGCTGAACAAGGATAAGGCAAATGACATAAGCTTTTTGGACAGCTACATAAATGGTGTGCAAAAATACTACTATGCCGAGGCCTCCGCAGTAGATAATACCGATGCGGTAAACAAAATAAACTCCTGGTGCAGCGCCAAAACAAAGGGCAAGATACCCTCTGTAATAGACAGTCCCGAATTTTTGGCAGCCCTTGTAAACGCTGTTTATTTTAAGGCCGAGTGGGTAAATCAGTTTGACGAATATGCCACACGCGAGGACAAGTTCACAGACAGAAACGGCAGCACGCAGACCGTGGACTTTATGCAGCAGACCGAGGATTTTGCATACTACGAGGATAATGATATACAGCTGGTAAAAATGCCGTACAGCGGCGGCAGGGCATCTATGTATGTTGTGCTTTCGGGTGACAAAAGGGTGGATATAACCCCTTATATCGAAAAAATGAATGTTGAAACGGTGCATATAAAAATGCCCAAATTTAAAATTGAATACTCCGAAACGATTAATTCAATGCTTAATAAGCTTGGCATTGAAAAGGCATTTGTCGGCGGCAAGGCGGATTTTACCAAAATGCTCCAAGGCGGCACAAACGAGTTTTACATAAGCAAGGTGCTGCACAAGACCTATATCGATGTTGACGAAAACGGCACCGAGGCCGCTGCGGTCACGGCAATGATGCTGGAGGCTGCATGCATAGCAGACCCCGAAGAGCCCGTTATAAAGGAATTTATCGCGGATAAGCCGTTTGGCTATTATATAATAGACAACGACACAAAGGAAATACTGTTTATGGGCGAATATGCCTTTGCAAAATAATTTTTAAACGAGAGGAAAAGTATTATGTCAAATTTTTATTACGATAAGGATGCGGAGCTTGAAGTGCTTGTTCCGGGTCAGAATTACAGAAAAATAAAGGCTCATGACGGCGGCCTTATGCTGGTGGAGGTCATTTTTGAAAACGGCGGCTTCGGCAGCGAGCATACGCACCCGCACGAGCAGGCTACATACTGCCTTGAGGGCGAATTTGAATTTAACGTGGGCGGAGAGATAAAGAAAATAGGTGTGGGCGACACGATATATATGCCGTCGGATGTGCCGCATAGCTGCAAGGTGCTTACACCAAAGGGCAGATTACTTGATATTTTTTCACCGCAGAGAGAGGATTTTCTTAAAAAATAATAAGTGGGGTTATGTATGAACTCAATTTTTAAAAGACAATTTTACAGCTTTACATTTACAATAGTGCTTTGTCTGGGTCTTATGAGTATCGGTATAATACAATCGATAAGCAGCTTTGGCTACAAACAGATGGGACGGGATATAGACAGCTGGGCAGAGAGGGTACAGGTGTTTTTTGACAATGCTACCGATGATACCGGCGCGCTGGATACGGCAGGCTTTATGGAGGCGCTGCGCCTTTTGGATTCGTACTCCGACAAGTCGTTTATAATTATGGATGCCGATTTAAATGTGTTCTGGGCATCGTCAAATGTCAACCCGGAAAATCTGAAAAGCCGTTTAAGCATAAAAAAGCTGGACAATACCCTTGAGGGAGAAACGGTGGAGCTAAAGAAAAACGACATTGGCATTTATGATTCGGCCATGTATACAAAATGCTATCCGCTTAAAAATGCTGTTGGTACGGTATGTGCCGTTGCGTGCATAAGCGCCTCGGTGGAGGATATGTCCCAGACTATGCGCTCGTGCTATTGGATATTTATTGTATTTTTATGTATTACCGTGCTTGTTGCGTTTATGATGGTATATATGTCATCAAGGTCGTTTGCGGCCCCCCTGCGCGAGCTTAACGAGGCCGCAAAGGTGATAGCAAGCGGCGACTTTGAAAAAAGGATAAGGATAGACCAGGACGATGAAATAGGTCAGCTGGCATCAAGCTTTAACGAAATGGCATCAAGCCTTTATCTTCAGGAAAAATCAAGGCGAGAGTTTTTGTCAAACATCTCGCACGACCTGCGCTCTCCGCTTACGTCCATGCGCGGCTTTTTACAGGCTATACTTGACGGTACCATACCGGAGGATAAGCGCGACAGATATTTAAAAATAGTTTTGGACGAGACAGAGCGTTTGTCCAAGCTTGCCAATAATATTCTTGAAATAAACAAGCTGGAGGAAAGCTCCAAATTAAATATCAGAAACTTTGATATTAATGAGCTTATCCTTAAAACGGTTAGCACCTTTGAGGAACGCGCGGGTAAAATGTTTATAGACCTTGGCACCGATTTTTTTACGGAAAACTGTATCGTTGCCGCGGACGAGGAAAAAATACAGCGCGTTATATACAACCTTGTTGACAATGCCCTTAAATTTACGCATAAATACGGCATAATCCGTGTCATTACCGAGCCCTGCAAGGACGGACGCAAAATATTTGTTACCGTAAAGGATAACGGTAAGGGCGTATCAAAAGAGGATCAGAAAAAGATATTTGACAGACTTTATAAGGTCGATACCTCACGAGGCATGGATAAAAAGGGTACGGGCCTTGGACTTAGCATAGTCCGTGAATTTATAAAGGCACATAACGAAATAGTCACGCTTAAAAGTGATGTCGGCAAGGGCTGTGCATTTACATTTACACTTACGCTTGCACAAAGCAATAATAAATAACAAACAGGCTGACGCAATAGCAATTTATAGTAAGCGAATTAAATAATCGGACTTAAGCTTGCTTAAGGCGGATTATTTATGAGCCCCATCCTATAGTGAACGTCCAAATATTTTTGACGTTCACTATAACGCTATTTGCGACAGCCTGTTTTATTTGCGGTCATAAGGGCGATACCCAAAATCAAGCTTATCAGCGATATGACTGCGCCTGTTTTAAAGCCGGGGCTGATATATTTTACGGATATATCATGCTTGCCTGCGGGTACCCTGAAACCCAGAAAGGCATCGGCTATTTTTATTTTTTCACATTCCTTTTTGTCTATATAAACGTGGAAGCCGTCGTCGTAGGAAAGGGAGCAAAATACAAGCTGTTCCTTGTCGAAGCTGCTTTCTGCCGTTATATCGCCCTTGTTCTCGCGTATATTCAAAAGCGAATTATTAAGGGCCGTTTTATAATAATCGTCATATTCCTCCTGCCTTAATCTTAAAATAAGCGGCCTTTGTAAGGTACAGCTGCGCTGAAGCTGTAGTTGTACGTTTATTTTCTCTCCCGCTTCAAACGGACCTATATCGTTTGCGATAATGTTTGAAAAGTCGTTGTAAAGACAAAGCATAGATGCGCCGTTTACGGCATAAAGTATTTTTTGGTATACAACATCCGACGGCAGATAAACATATCGTCCGTCTATAAAGTATTCGCCAGCTTTATCCGCGGTCATCTCATAGCCGATAAAGCCTAATTGTGATATATCAAGGCTTGCATCGGTCTGCCCCTCCGGCAGGTTGGTAAGCTCAATGTCAAGCAGGTCCCAGTCGTTTTGGGGGTCGTTGGTTATCCTTGCGTTATACGGCGGCAGCATTTCGGGCTTATATTCGTCATATAGCTTGTAATTTTTACCTAAAAGCGCATTTAAGAATATTGCCTGATTTTTATAGCTGCCGGAAAGAGTTTCCTCTTTTTTGTAAAATGCTTTGTCGGCATCTATTGCTTTTTCCTCGGCAGCAAACATAAGCGGAAAGGCATGCGTATTTTCGTAAAGATAACCGCCGCTGTTTTGGGCGATAAGCTTGTAATTGTCGGACATAAGCCTGAAAGCGGTGGTCATGCCGTTAAGCAGGTGTATCGGTTTGCCGTTTTTGCCGGGCAAAACCTTTCCCGAATCCGTGGCCATTACATATTTTACGCCAAACAGCCCTTCGGCGACTGTATTGTTAAAATAATTTGCACTGGCGCGGTAGTCATAGGGACACCAAAGGCCAAGCTGCGACATTTTTTCAAGGCTTTTTTGATTTGTCTGCGAGGAAAAGGTCTCAAGCGAATTATAGCCAATACCCAGCGGCAGATTTGAATTGGCTGACGAAACATCCGTCATTCGGTAAAAGCCGCTGTCGTTTAGCTGCGACATCAGCAGCTTTGTATCCTGCATATACTTCGATCGATAATCGCGGGAATACCATTGATCGGCGGTTTTAAGCACATATATGCCCGCTGTGCATATAATAAAGCCTTCGGCAAGTATAAGCGCAGCAAATACCGTTCTGAACCGCGGTTTATCGGTATAATAATATAATACTGCGTAAAAGCACACAAAAGCAAGTGCAAGCAATATCGTGCGCAGCTCCCATGCGCGGTGGGGGTCGTTTGAATAAAAAACAACGGCTATTATTGCTGCTGCGGGGATATACAGCAGTATTTTGCTTTTTGGCCTGTATATTTTAAAACAGCGCGCGGAAAGCAGTATAAGCAAAAAGCCCGTAGTATAAACAAACCTGCCGAAAAAGCCCATAGGCTCTCTGAATATATGCCACATAACATATATCGGCCACAGCGCAAGACTTAATATCATAAACACAATAAACAAAAGTGCTGCGATGCGTTCCTTTAACGGCACGGAAGAATTGCAGATAAGCAGCAGCGGGAGATAAAGCGCCGCAAAGCCGTAAAAGCCGTGTATAACAGCAGAGGATGCGCCCGTATTTTGAAGTGATGCAAACGAGCGGGCTATATTTACCGGGTCCCAGCCGTACAGTCTTACCGATGAGCTTGCCGCGAACATATTGCTGTAGCCCGAGGATATATTTTTAAACGCGGGCAGTAAAATAACCGCGCAAAGTGCTGCCGCGAACAGCGCTCCCGTAGCACAGACCGCAATGCCCTTAAAAGAGTCTTTAAGGCTGCGGCCGCTTACAACACAGTAATAAATACAATAAAGCGCCGCAAATATCCCGACGGTATATGCAAGGTAATAACAGCTTAAAAGGCACATAAAATACGCGCCTGCAAGCAGATGCGGTCTTTTTTTGTCCACGGCATATTCTATGCCAAGCAAAACAATGGGCAATAGTGCAACATTTCCGAGCCACATAAAATTTATGGCATTTTTAATGCAGTAGCCGCTGAAGGCATAAAGCACGGAAAGCGCAATATTAATACTGCCGCCCAGTCCCGTATAGCTGCTTTTTTTCAGGTAAACGGAGGCTCCGAGTGCAATAAAAGCATATTTTATTATAAGCAGCAGCAAATATGCATCCTGATGATAAAGCTCGTCAAAAAATAAAAAAATTACATTAAGCGGGTCAAACATCATATATGTCGCCCAGGCGTAAAGGTTTGTTCCCAAGCCCTCATAGGCAATAAAAAGGCTTTCGCCGTTTTTAAGCTTTCGTATAAAACCCGTTAAAAGGTCGAGAAACTGAATACGCATATCCGAGCAGGATACGGAGTATTCACCAAACGGCCATGCGCCCCAAACGGCAAAGCCGATAAGCGCAAAAAGCCCCGCAATTGCAAAGGACAAAAAATATTCACTTTTATAAATATTTTTTAATTTTACGCCCATATAAATACCTCAAAAAAACCGGACCAAAATGGCCCGGCCTTGAATTTTAGTGACTTTTGTTAAGCACGATGCCGTATTTTGCATCAAGTGTTACAACTATTGCGTTGGGAACTACCTCCGCAACATTCTTTTTGGATGTAAGCACGGGGATATTCATTTCCTTGCCCACATTAATTGCCGTTGAAAAGTCATCGTGCTTGCCGTTGCCGACAATAATCGCGCTTGCCTTTTTCATATATTCGGCAAGGTCTGCGTTTGTGCTGTCGGTAACGAAAATATCGCCCTTTTCAAAATGTATCTCTGCCTCTGCGGCGCTCTTTATAACCTTTGTGGCGGCGGTAACGGTAGTATTGTTGCCTGCCTTTATCTTGCCCTCAAGGATAACATCACCAACGATACCTACCTTAAGTGTGTTTGTGGTACCTGTTGTGCCAAGGGGTGTACCGCCGACAAATACCATTGTATCGCCGATATTGCAAAGACCCTTTTCGATAGCCTTTTTGGCAACCGAGTCAAACAGCGTAACAAAGTGATGCTGCTCCATTTCTACCTTAACGGGTGTTACGCCCCATACAAGGTTAAGCTGTCTTAATGTACGGTCAACGGGTGTACAGCCCACTATGGGGTTTGCGGGACGGTATTTTGCAATTTTCTTGATAGCGGTACCGGTCATTGTAACAGCACCTATGCAAGCGGCGTTGAGGTCGTGAGCCGTTGTACATGCAGAATGGCTTATTGCGTTTGTAATGCTTGTCATTGCAACTGTGTTGTTGCGGTCAAAGTTTTCCACATAGTCGATATTTGCCTCGATCTTTTCGGCAATTTTAACCATTGTTTCAACTGCCTGAACGGGATATTCGCCCTTTGCGCTCTCGCCCGAAAGCATTATTGCATCGGTAAAGTCAAAAATAGCGTTTGCAACGTCGTTTGCCTCTGCGCGTGTGGGGCGGGGGCTGTGTGTCATGCTTTCAAGCATCTGGGTAGCTGTGATAACTGTTTTGCCCTTTTCACGAGCCTTCTGGATAAGGTATTTCTGAACGATAGGCACCTCTTCAAGCGGTATTTCAACACCAAGGTCACCTCTTGCGACCATAATTGCGTTTGATACCTCAAGTATCTCGTCAATATTGTCAACACCGTCACGGCTTTCTATTTTAGCAATGATGCTTATGCCGAGACCGTCGTTTTCTTCAAGCACCTTTCTTATTTCAAGTACATCGCGTGCTGTGCGGATAAAGGAAGCGGCGATATAATCGATACCCATTTTGATACCGAATTTGATATCCTCCTTGTCCTTTTCGGTAAGCGCGGGAAGATTAACGTGTACGTTGGGGAGGTTTACACCCTTTTTGCAGCCAAGCGTACCGTTGTTTTCAACGCGGCAGATAACATTGCTGCCGTTTATTTCGGTAACGGTAAGCTCGATAAGGCCGTCGTCGATAAGCACGGTAGAGCCTATGCTTAAATCATTGGGAAGATCCTTATATGTAACGGCAACCTTTGTGCTGTCACCTACTATCTCGTCGGTTGTAAGGGTAAATGTGCTGCCCTTTACAAGCTCTACGCTGCCGCCCTCTACGTTGCGTGTACGGATCTCGGGGCCCTTTGTGTCAAGAATAATGGGGATGGGCGCACCAAGCTCCTCGCGTGCTTGCTTTAAGTTTTTGATACGCTGGCCGTGTTCCTCATAGTCACCGTGAGAAAAGTTAAAGCGTGCGGCATTGATGCCCGCTTTAATAAGCTTTTTAATGATGTCCACTTCGTTTGAAGCGGGACCGAGTGTTGCAACTATTTTTGTTTTGCGCATAAATTTTTACTCCTTTTTCAATTAAATGTATCAAATGGCAAGCACCTTTATAATATTATAAAGTGTCTTGTCATAAGCTCTTTTGTAACTAAGGCCTTCTTTAAGGTCTATGTCGGTAAATTTACCGTCTTTTACTATCATAATGCGGTTTCTTGCACCCTCCGCGATAAGCTTTACCGCGTTGTAGCCCATAATACCTGCCGCAAGTCTGTCCTTGGCCGTAGGCGAGCCGCCGCGCTGAAGATGGCCTAAAATAGTGGCGCGGGTCTGTATGCCCGTTATTTTTTCAATATATTCCGCAAGCTCCTGGCTGTGGCCGACGCCCTCGGCAACCACAATAAGGTTGTGATTTTTGCCGTGGCTGCGGTTTTCAAGTATCTGCTCGACAACTGCGTCCTTATTGACGGGATCTTCGGGCACAAGAACCTCCTCGGCACCGCCCGCAAGGCCTGTCCAAAGCGCAATATGTCCCGCATCTCTGCCCATTACCTCAACGACCGAGCAGCGCTCGTGCGAGCAGGAGGTATCGCGAATTTTATTTATTGCGTCAAGCGAGGTATTTACCGCGGTATCAAAGCCCACCGTATATTCGGTGCAGTCCAGATCAAGGTCGATAGTACCCGGTATACCCATAATATTTATGCCGTATGCAGACAGATCAAGGCCGCCCGCAAGCGAGCCGTTGCCGCCGATTATTACCAGCGCATCAAGCTGAAGCACCTTACAGACCTGTGCAGCCTTTTCTACACCCTCGGGTGTACGCATTTCGGCGCTTCTTGCCGTATAAAGTATGGTACCGCCGCGGTTCATGATATTTGAAACATCTTTTCCGCTCAACTCGTTTAATTCGCCGTGCAAAAGACCCTCAAAACCGCGCTGTATCCCAACTACCTTAATGCCGCAGTCATTGGCTGTTCTTACCACGCTGCGGATAGCGGCGTTCATACCCGGCGCATCGCCGCCGCTGGTAAGTACGCCTATTTTTTTAACTTTTGTATCACTCATTTAATACACTTCCTAATTGTAAATAGGGACATTTAGTCATTATCCCTCTAATATAATAGTATAAGTAAATTTTGTGTCGTTGTCAATAAAATTTTTTTATATCGTACATTAAATTTATTGTCATATATCCCTGCCAAAACGGACGGTCAATACTCCATATGCCCGCTCCTGCAAGGGAATATCGGGCTATAAGCGCTGTTTTGGCTTGAATGCTTTTGGGACTTTCAAACCATACTATATGCTCCGTATTGCCGTTAAAATAGGTCATAAAGGGCGAGGCGGAGATTTCGTCAAATTTTATTATCCCATTGTATTCACGGCCGAGCTGCAATGCAAATTCGGGCGAAAGCGAACGGCCTACGGTAATGCCCTTTTCGTAGGGCAGCTGCCAGTCGTAGCCGTAAAAGGGCAGTCCAAGCAGTATTTTATTTGACGGTATTTCGGATAAGGCATATTCTATTACCCTATTTACGCTGTTTATCGGCGCAACGGCCATGGGCTCGCTGTATGCATAGCCCCATTCGTATGTCATGGGCATAACAAGATCGCTGCTCTGTCCCAAAAGCTTATAGCTGTGCCCTTCGTAGAGAAGTCCCTGCTGTGCGGCAGAGGTTTTGGGGGCCAGCGCGGTTATAAGTATATATCCCCTTTCATTTAAGCGGCGGCGCAGCAGGGCCGTAAATGCCGCATAAGGCTCGGCATATTCGGCGGAGAGATATTCAAAATCAATATCAAGACCCTTGTAGCCCTTTTCTTCTATATTGGCCAGGATATTGTCGGCAAGTTCGTCCCATAGTCCCTCGTTTGAAAGCAAAAATGCAGCCAGGGCGCTTGAAAAGCTGCCGGCAGAGGTAAGGGTGGAGAGGTGCATAAGAGGCGCCGTGCCGTACTCCGACGCAGTTTTTATATAAATATCGTCGGCAGGGTAGGGCGGAATAAGCTTGCCCGATTCGTCAAAGCCGTAGGTAAATATAGTTACATAGCTTAAATAGGGCAAAATACGCCTGAAAAGCTCAAACCCTATAAAGGTGTAGCAATAGCCGTTAAGCGTAATATTGCCCTGTTTTTTGCTGCTGTAGGCTATTGTTATTTCGTCGCCTGCGTTAAGCCCGTTGTTAAGAAAAGGATTGTTCCTTAAAAGTGCGGAAATATCGGTGTTATAGTCACGGGCAACGGAAAACAATGATTCGCCTGCTTTTACCGTATGTGTTACGGCGGGATAGACTATTATAAGCTCCTGACCGGGCACAAGCTTTTGATAGTAGGAATTGACTTTGGCGATATATTCCGCCGAAAGCCCGTATATTGCCGCTATATCCGTTAATGTTTCACCGTCCTTGACTGTATGTATAAGCATAAAACAGCCCTCCCTGTAATATAAAAAAGGGATCCGACGGTTTTATCGGACCCCTTTTTATATTATTAAATTTGTTTTGGTTTTATGCCTTTGTTTTTGGAAACTATATAAAATATGACAGATAAAAATATCGTTCCGGTCAAAAAACCGGTAAAATCAAGCCATACATCAAATAATTCGCCGCTTCTGCCGGGAGAGAAAAGCTGTATGCTCTCGTCTATCTGCGGTGTCAAAAGTCCGGCAAATAATGAAAATAAGGATACCGGACGGCGAATATACAAAATACAGTCGGCCGAAATAAGCGTACCCAATATGAAATATTCGCTGAAATGTGCGCATTTACGGACTATATGCTCCGTATTGTCCTGTGATATATGAAACAGCTTTTTTATTATCTCGGTTATTATGCCGCTTTCGTTGGCGGAAAGGTCGGCAGGCATAAAAGAATGTCCCCATATTAAAAGTATCATTGCAACGGTCAATACGGGAAAAATAACTTTTGCCCTCATTTTATAACAGACCAGGGAAATACGTCTGCTGCAGCAGCAATAAGTCGTTTACGTTTGTATACTGAACTATAAGGTTGCGAAGCTCCTTCTTTTCGGCATCAGAGAGAGCCCTGTAATCGCTTATCGCTTCGTCTGCGGCAGGAGAGATATCGTATGAGTGGTTGTTTGAGTATCTTGTAAGTGCATTGCTTATTTTAACCGCAACGGCCTTTTGTGCGCTTGTTGAGCAAGCGGGGATAACACGGTTTACAAGCGAAAGATATACGCTGTCGATGCTTTTTAATACATCTGCGCTGGGCTCATCGACCTGCTTGGGCGTTACATCCTTGGTTGTTGTTTCCGTAGTGGATTCTGTGGTGGTTTCCTTAACGGGTGCCGTAGTCACCTTTGTTTCGCCCGAAGTGCTGGGCTTAATGGTCGAACCGCTGCCGCTTGAAGATGCTTTGGTTGTCGTTTCGGTAGAGCCTTCTGCATTAACGGTAGTTGTTTCTGCAGTTGTGTTTGACGAATCGGAGCTTTTAGAGCCGCTTGAGCTGCCGGAGCTGCCTGAACCACCGCCGCTGCCGCCGCGTGTGACCTTAACGACTGTACCGTTTGATGTTTTTACGGTAACTTCTTCTGTAGTTGCCTCTGTTGAAGCATCCGAATCGGTGGTTTCTTTTTCGGTATCGTCGGCCTTTGCCTCGTCAACAAATATTTCGAGAAGATCGCATACCTCGGCGCGTGTGATATTTTGTGTTGCGCGGAAGGTGTTGTTTTCTTCAAGAGGGAAAAGGCCTGCCGTAACAGCCCAGTTTACATATTTGTCTGCCCATTCGGAAACCTCGTCGGTTATTTTAAGGTCGTTGTTGTATGTGTTTACGCCTGTTATAAGGTCAATGACAACACAAGCCTGCTGACGTGTGAAGTTTTCCTTTGCGCGGAAGGTATTGTCCTCAAAACCGTTGATATAGCCTGCTACCTGTGCAATACGAACATCATTGTAGTACCATGCTGCGCTGTCTTGGTTATCCGCAAAATCGGTTACGTTTGCAAGCTGCTCTTCACTTGGAGCGTATTTAAAAACGCCGTTGAAGATGCGTGAAAGCTCGGCACGGGTAATATTGCCGTCGGGCTTGAAGATAAGCTTGCCGTCCTCATTGTAGCCTGCAAGTATGCCTGCATTGTAAAGCTTTAAAATGTTTTTGCCTGTTTGTGTTGTGATATCCACATCCTCAAACGGGGATACGGGAGCAGCTTCGGCCTCTTCTTCGGCAGCAGCTGTGTCCTCGGCTGTTTCGGCCGCTTCGGTCGTTTCGGCTGCATCGGCAGCTTTTTCCGCATCTGCGGCAAATACCGTATTGCCAAAAAGCATTGTAAAGGACAACGCAATGGCTGCAAGTTTGGTAAATTTTTTCATTTTTTTTGTCTCCTTTTAATAGTATAAAAGACTGCCCGGTATGAACAGTCTTTTATATTTTTTATATAATTTAATTTTTATAAATTTTAAATTATTTCTTCTTTACAAGTTGGATAGTACCTGTCTGTGTCTTAACAGCACCGGAGATCTGAAGCTTAGCTGTACCGTAAACTTCTACTGTTTCGCCGTTAACGTCCTTTTCAACAGCTGTGTCGCCTGTACCGAGTACATCGTTGATCTTGCCGATAGTAACTGTGTTGTAATCATAGATACCGTTTGCATCATCAACAAGCTTGTTAAAGTCTGTAAGGTCGCCGTCCTTGTTGTATGTGTAAACCTTTTCAAAAGCTGTGCCTTCGTTAAGTGTAAGTACTGCGCCGTACTTGGAAGCAGCGTTGCCAACCTTCATAGCGTTTGAAGCAGTTTCCTTAAGGTTAGCGGGAACTTCGCCTTCGTTAAGATTTACAGCGTTATCGCGTGCTGCAACATAAGCTTTCTGAAGCTCGGAGAATGAGATCTCATCGTCAGCAGCAACATCGGGAAGGTAAAGATCAGCGATCTGAGCGGAGCCGCTTGCTGTCTTTGTATCCTTGTCCCACTTTGCAGCGATAAGAGTAGCATCCTTACCTGTAAGCATAGGAGCGATAGCATCGGCAAAGATTGCCCAGCCTTCGTTGTCCCTAAGATAAACCTCACCCTTTGCGGAGTTGAAGTGGATCTTATCGATGTATGTCATTATCTTGCTCTTTACAGACTTATTATATGCTTTTTCTTTCGCATTTGCAACAGCTTTGTGTGCCTGAGAATCACTGTCAAGCGCAAGATAACTTTCTACCATGTCCTTTAAGCCTGCTTCGTCGGAATCAACAGAGCCGCTGTAAGGTGTTAAAACAATATCTTTAGAGAACTTGCCTGCCTTCACCTCAAGGTAGAACTGAGTTGTTGTTAAAGAACGCTTGAATGCCAAAGCAGCATCGTTTGCAGTTACATCAACAGAAAGGCCGGGCTTGTTGCCGTCGATATCGTACAGTGAATAGTTAGCATCTGTAGGCTGTAATGTATGCTGTAATGCTTCCTGAAGGATAAGTCTTGAATCTTCAAGAGTGTTGCCGTCAACCGAAGGAAGATCGGCTGCATAAGCAGAAACAGCTAAAGCCATTGTTGCAAGTACGGAGCTTGCAAATAATAAGATTTTCTTTTTCATATTATGTCCTCCATTTTTTATATTTTTATTAACTTATTTATTTTTATAGACAAAATAAGTTTTCACCCTAATTATTATACCAATAAAACAGGTGTTTTGTCAACACATTTTTAATTCTTTTAATACATGCTTAAATAGTACGCTTTTTTAAGTGCTTTTTCGTTTATATAAGCATTGTAAATGGTGTCGGCGATCGAGGTGTCGGCGCCAATGGCCGACAATTCGGAGCGCATACCTGCAAGCAGCGTTTCTATCTTGCCGTCGCATTCGCTTTCAAGGGCGCCTACACGCGGCAAATAGCTTTGCACTATGCCCGCAATTTTTGTTTTGTCGCGACCCGAATTTACATAGACAGCGCGCATCTCGCCCTCAAGCTGACCAAGCGCCCCTATGTAATAGGCTTTAAGGCCGTAAACCTGCTGAATATAGTTTGCGACTATTTTATCTGCCGGATTTTGCTGAACAGAAGCGGCGGTGGTATCACTTTGTGCGTTGCTCTGTTCGGGCGAGGACGCATTATCTGCCGATGCGGTGCCCGTACCATCCGTTGTACTTGGCGCCATTATCAGCTTCATTGCTTCCTCTGCCGAAAGCTCTCCCTTGCGCAGTTTTTCCTCTTCTTCAAGAGTAAAATCGCGGGTGATGGGCAGATCGTATACCGATATGGCCTCCTGCACCTGCTGCTTTGATTCGGTTATGCGGTTTGATATTTCTTCGGAAGAATAGGTGCGCGAATCTATCAGCGCCTTTATATTCTCCCTTTGCTTATATGCAAAAATACCTGCAATGACCGCAACAACGGCAATAAGTGTAAGGATGACCTTCAGCACGGTATGTTTTTTCTTTGGTTTGGTTTGTCCCGAAATATGCATTACTCCTTTCTTTCAGGAATAATTATAAGCCAAGCAGTCTTTTGCTTTCGCTTATTATATTGTCAACGGTGTCCCCGCCGCATTTTTTTGTTATAATGCCGAGGGCCTGTCCCAGATTCGGTCTGCGGTTGTCCATATTGTGACAATCGGAGCCGAGAAGTGTGACAACACCGTCCTTTATCAGTTTTAAAGCTTTTGAGCGCGTAAAAAACGCATTTATAAATTCGGCGTTCATTTGCATGGGCAGACCCATGGATATAACACGCTCGATATTGTCTGTGCCCTTTTGAAAATCAAGGTATCTGTCTATATGTGCCATTATTGGTATAAGACCCGTTTCCTCCGTTATATCGGATATTTCCGTAAGGTATTTTTCGGGCCATCTTTCAAACGGCATTTCAAGCAGTATGTATTTTGTGTCGCCTATTGCAAGCTTGGGCAGACCGTCATATTTTGATATGCCGCGAAAAAAGTAGACCTCCGCCCCGAGTATTATATCGGGCAGCGGGGCGCTGTGCTGTGCAATGTGGCTTTTAAGTGCATCATAAGATGCGCTGCGCCTTGTAATAAATTTGTCCGCCGTGTCATGCGTTATATAAAAATGCGGTGTGGCGACCATTGTTTTTACGCCGTATTCATAACTTGCTTCCAGCATTGAAACGGACATTTCGCTGCTTTTGCTGCCGTCGTCCATGCGCGGAAGTATATGGGAATGAAAATCTATCATCAAATCACCTGCTGTCAATTATACACTATCATTCCGGGAAGGATAGCTGTTATAGGCGTAACTGCTGTAAACACTGTATTTTCCGTAACGTCCGTAACCGGATTTTGAAACGGAAACATCGTTAAGAACGATGCCGAGTATTTTGGCATCCGCAAATTTAAGCTTGTCTATTGCTGCGGACAGCATTTTCTTATCTGCAACATATTGACGGCATACTACTACAACGCCGCTGGATATCCTTGATATAATGACCGCATCCGTAACCACGTTTACGGGCGGGGCATCAAAAAATATATAGTCATATTCCTTTGAAAGCTCGTCAATAAGCGACTGCATTGAATCCGATGCCAAAAGCTCAGTGGGGTTTGGCGGTATCGAGCCCGAAAGAATAACATCCAGATTTTGGTATTTGGTCTCGAACACGGCCTCTTTTATGCTGCAATCGTTTACAAGTATGTTTGAAAGCCCTTTTTTTTCGTTTTGTTCAAGCAGATTTCCGATATTGGGACAGCGCAGGTCACAGTCTATAACAAGCGTTTTGCTGCCCGCCTCGGCAAAGGTTATGGCCATGTTAAGACAGGTGGTGCTTTTGCCCTCGCTTGCGATAGAGCTTGTTACAAGCACTTTTTTTGTGCCCTTTGCGGGCATGGAAAAAACTATATTTGTACGCAGCTCGTTAAAGGATTCGCGCACGTTAAAGGTGGTTTTGTCATTAAGTATTCTTTGTGAATTTATTTTGTTTTGCACCGCATCGGTAATAGCGGCAGTTTTCTTTTTGCCAAACAATCCGGATACCTCTTTCGTTTATTCTTGTATTGTTTCGATCTCGGGGATCACAGCCAATACGGGCAGGTCAAACATTTCGCGCAGCTGCTCCTCGTCCTTTACACGGGTGTCGAGCAGCTCCATAAGAACTACTATGCCTGCGACCAAAACAAAGCCCAAAACAAGCCCCAAAAAGGTGTTTTTTAAAATGTTGGGTGATGAAGGCGCTGTCGGCTCGAGGGGACGGTCAACTATTTTTACCGAACCGCCGTCAACGATGTTAGTCATTTTGTCCGGCGCGACCTCAAGCAAAACATTGGATATCAGCACGGCCTCCTTGGGGTTGGGGGACATGACGGTAATGCGCATAAGCGGTGTTTCCTCTACCGGAGAGGCGCTTATCATACTTCTTAAGGTGTCAAGCTCGTATGATACGCCCGCCTTATCCCTGACTTCCTCGATAATGGCGTTGCTTTTGAGCATTTCGGCAAAAACCGTGGCCATCATGCTTGAGGCGGATATTTCGTTTGTTTCAATGTTGTTTGAAATAATATTCTGACTGCTGTTTACATATATGGTAGAATCTGCCCTGTACAAGGGGGTTATAGCCAATATGCTGTAAAAATACGCAAACACGCCAAACATGGCAGTTACGATAACGATCAGCCATATCCTTGAAAGCAAGGCATCCAACAGTTGTTTGAGGTCAATTTCAATTTCTTGCTCTTCCATGATTATCTCCATTAAATATTTTACTACGATACATTATACAACATATAAGTTAAAAATGCAAGAGTAATTTTAATCTTTGACTTTCCCCGCCTTTTACACGCAATTATTGTTTAAAACGCTGCAAAATGCGGCGTAACGCCTGTTTTATCGGCAAACCCGCAAATAATTTGGGCTTACGGCGGATGTCTTGCTTCGATAGTATACGCCGACACCGAAAAAACATTTGCGTTTCTGCCGAAATTTCGGAAATTATTTTTCGTTAAGTGCGGGCGCTATTGCCGTGCCGTATGCTTCGGGCACGGCGCCGGCGTATACGGTATGGGCAAGCATAACGCGCCTGTCAAGGCTTATTATGCTGTTTATAAGGGGGTTGTAGGTGTGTATATCCGTGTGTATATTTATATACAGCCCAAATGAGACCTGGTTTATGCCGGCGTTTTTTATATCAACGGCGTAATTTGCGGTAACACCGCCTGTACAGCCGATGTTTACGGGTACGGGCGGTCCTTTGTCCGACAAAAAAGGTATGCCCGTAAAGCTGCCGAGATTTATGTACACCGTGCTTTGGCCGCTTTCGAGCATTTTCGACAATTCATCGGCAGTAATGCCGCAAAAACGGTTTACGGCTATACCGTCGGCCGTTATCGAAGATATGCTTCCGTCCGAAGCGTATTTTATATCGCATATGCTTTTTAAGTCGTTTCCCGCATCGCGGGCGGCGGTCTCGACGGCCTTGTTTATACAGCTGTTGGCGTATGTTAAAACGGCATTTTTTGTAAGCAGCTCCGCCCTGGGCAGTATAAAATGATCGTAAAATGAGAAAAATGCAAAAAACGCACCGCATAACAGCAGTAAACGCATAAAAAATTTGAGCCAAAAATATTTTTTCATGAAAAAGCCTTGGTTTTAAGCCGTTTGCGCGGCTTTTTTATTACTTTTAAAATAATTTATAATAAATTTTATAAAATTATGCTTTATTATTTTGAAAATATTTGGTATAATAGTTAATAGTAGGCTGAAATGATCGGGTCATCCAAAACCGATAATAATAATTTTGCAAAAACAGGAGATATGAAAATGGATAAAAAGACAGAGCCTAAAAGGACGTCCGTAAATACACCCCAAGAGACGGATAAGTCCGCAAAGGCCGAAAAGCGTCAAAAAAAACCTGCGGCAAAACCAAAGGCAAAACAAAAAAACAGGCTTAAGCCGGAGCCGCGGCCGTTTACGCAAATGTTAAGGGTGTTTTTTGCGATATGCTTTATTGGTGCGGTCGTGGTAATGGCAGCGGGTGTGGGCGTTTATGTTGCGCTTATCAAATATGCGCCTGCGATGGAGCTGGTAGCCATAGAGCCTGCGACCTATACTTCCATCATCTATGACAGCATGGGAAACGAGCTTGACAGATTGCACGGCGATGAAAACCGTGAATATGCTGCGCTTGATAAGATCCCGCCGGATCTTCAGCATGCCTTTATAGCCATAGAGGATTCGCGTTTTTATACGCATGACGGCGTGGATATGCGCGGCCTTGCGCGTGCGGTGGCAACAAAGCTCAGCAGCGGCAAGACACAGGGCGGTTCTACGCTTACACAGCAGCTTATCAAAAACAATGTTACCAAAATGTACGGCGGTAATATTTGGCAGACAAAGATACAGGAGCAGTACCTTGCCGAAAACTATGAGCGCGAACTGACCGATAAGCTTGGCAGCAAGGAGGCCGCAAAAAATTATATTCTGGAGCTTTACCTTAATACCATAGGCCTGGGTCACGGCTATAACGGCGTACAGGCGGCGGCGCTTGGCTACTTTGGCAAAAATGTTGAGGAGCTTACGCTTTCGGAGTGTGCGGTAATAGCGGCTATTACCAATAACCCCAGCTTGTATTCGCCGCGCTCAAACCCCGAGGGCTGCAAAAACAGACAGACTATAATTCTTAAATATATGCTCGATCAGGGCTATATCACACAGGAGCAATGTGATGCGGCACTTGCGGACGATGTTTTTTCAAGGGTCAAGGCCGGCAATGCCGATATCCGTCTGGAGGACGATACATCGAATGTACACAGCTATTTTATAGATGCGCTTTTCGATCAGATATCGCAGGATCTTCAGAATAAATACAATATGACTGCAACACAGGCCAATTATATCCTTTATAACGGCGGCCTTGAAATAACGGCGACTATCGATACCAAAATGCAGGCGATACTCGATAAGGAATTTGCGGATAACAGCAATTTCCCGTCACCTTACTACGGTATTGATGCAAATTATGTTATATCTATAATAAACAATGCTACGGGCGAACAGATAAACCCGTCAAACAGCAAATTCTTTACAAACTACGAGGATGCACAGGCATGGGTCGCACAGCTTAAAAAGCAGTACGAAGATAACCTTACTCCCGACCAGGAAATACTTGCGGACAAGGCAACATATAATGTACAGCCGCAGTGTGCTATGGTAGTCATTGATTACCGTACCGGCGAAATAAAGGCTATCGCAGGCGGCCGCGGCGAAAAAAAGGTCAACCGTGCATTTAACCGCGCAACGGATGCGGTAAGACAGCCGGGTTCGGTATTTAAGGTGCTTGCGGCTTATGCGGCAAATATAGATACGGGTACGCTTACGGCGTCTTCTATGATAAGGGACGAACCTTTCAGCATAGGCAACGGCCCGAAAAAGTATACGCCCAAAAACTGGTGGGGCGAAAGCTACCGCGGCGACTGCTCCGTAAGAACTGCCATCAGGGATTCAATGAATATCCTTGCGGTCAAGGCTATAGTAAGCCCCAAGGATGTTGACGGCGGTGTCGGGGTAGGTATAGATACCGCTTACGACTATCTGCTTAATTTTGGCTTTACAACGCTGGAGGACGACAACCATGCGGCTACCGCGCTGGGCGGTCTTACAAACGGCGTTAAGCAGACCGAGGTATGTGCGGCTTACGGTACCATAGCAAACGGCGGTGAGTACAGAAGACCTATGTTCTATTCTATGGTAAAGGACCACAGCGGCAATGTTCTGCTTGAAAACAACTACGAGCCCCGTCAGGTATTAAGCACGGGCGCAGCCTATGTCCTTACGGATATTATGCGTGATGTTGTTAAAAGCGGTACGGGTACCGAGGCGAAGTTCAGAAACAGCGAAATGCCCGTTGTCGGCAAAACGGGTACCACCACAAATTCAAAGGACCTTACATTTGTGGGATATACGCCTTATTATGCGGCAAGTATATGGCTTGGCTACGACCGCTATGACGATACCGTTAAAAATATGAATAATATCAACCAGCATGCACATTTGACCGTATGGCGCAAGTGTATGGAGCAGATACACGAGGGTCTTGAAGTCAAGGACTTTGAAATGCCCGAGGATGTTGTTAAGCTTCAGGTTTGCAAACGGTCGGGTATGCGTGCAAACGACGGATGCCCGTCTTACGAGGAAGTATTTGTAAAGGGCACGGAGCCGGATTACTGTACAAACCATTGGAAATACACATCATATGATGAAAACGGCAATAGTAATGACGAGGACGAGGAGACATCAAACGATAATTCCGAAAGCAGCGAAAGCAGCGAGGAGACCGACGACGATTCGGGAACGGATGATGACGACGGCGGCGAGGATTACGACGAGGGCAATGATGATGATGATGACGATGGTGAGGTAGGCTACGACAGCAGCGTGGACTATGAGGATGACGGCGGCGAGGACATTATAGTCGAGCCGGTGGTTGAATAAAAAATTTAAAGGGGCTGCCGCATTAAGCGGCAAGCCCCTTTTTGCAAAAAAAGGTTCTTTGTCAACTGGTGTGGTTGACAATTAACACAAACTTAACAAACGGT
>CAMVJD010000034.1 GCA_947167715.1 uncultured Eubacteriaceae bacterium | reverse complement strand
GCCCTTTCCAAAGCTGCTGTTTGAGAGGTTTTGAAAACCTATGACAGGGTATGGAGAAAGGGCGGTACTAACAACAATTTACTGACCGATGCAGACGGAGATAATTATTATAACTTTACCGTCTATAAGGAGCTGGGTACTGTTGACAGTACGGAAAAAATCACCTATAAGCACGGACAGTTTATGCCGTATAATACCATATCTCCCGATGTTTTGGCCGAAAGAAACCCGGAAAACCTTTATGATGCCGAGCAAAGACTTTTGCCCGAGTCCGACCCGCGAAAATACGAGCAGCTGTGCAAGATAACCGATCCCAACTATTATTTCGGAATGGAGCTTTCGGCGGGCTTTGTTCAGACCCCGAGCGGCAAGGATGCATGGGATCACGATATCATATTTGAGTTTACGGGTGACGACGATTTCTGGCTGTACGTTGACGGCGAGCTTGTTATCGACCTTGGCGGTATACATTCGGCTATTCCCGGCAGCGTAAACTTTAAAACGGGAGAGGTAAATGTAAACAACTGTACCGGTATAAGCTCGGAGATAGACAGGATATATGATACCATCTATTTGACGCACAACGAAAACGCAACGACCGAACAGCTTAACGCTTTCAGAAATATGCTTTATAAGCCGGGCGGAGTGGATGACCCGCAGCCCAATATCCTTACATTAAAGGCAATATTCGCGGCAAACTTCCTTTCGCGCTATTTTGAAAGTCATCCGACTGCATCTTAAGCCGAGGCTTATGCAGAGGTCTGTGTGTTTATCGGCGGGTATTTTGAAACAGACGCAAACGGAACATACGGCTATGAGGATATTTTCAAGGATTATTCCACACATGAAATGAAGATATTCTATATGGAGCGCGGCGCAGGTGCATCAAATCTGCATATGCGTTTTAACCAACTAAGGAAGTCCCCCGCTTCTAAAGCGGGGGTGCTTACTTAAAATTCAGTGGGAGTCCAAGCTCCCACTAAATTTGGAATTGCTTGCAATTCCGTTGGTTATGAGTTATGGCGTAACACGCCAAAGGCGTGTATAGCCTACAGAGGATGAGCCTGTACGCGCTTGTCGCGCGTTTCGGCTTGTGTAGCAGAAATTTATTTCTGCGGAATACGAATATCATTGACTTTAAGTGATGTAAAGCCCGGACAGGTAGTGCTTTCAAAAGAGCTTATAGGTTCGGGCGATGCGGATTTCAATTTTGTGCGCTATCCGTATCAGATATGGTATAAACCCGAAAATTCGACCTCGCAGGAAAACGACGGATACATACTGCTTGGCAATGTTCCCGCAAGCGGAGAAGATGCGGGCAAGATATATGTAACCGATCCCACGTCAAATGCGCCTGTCGATTTTCAACCTACTTACACAATACATGACAATACAAACGGAGATCTTACATATAATAATGTATATTTCTTGAGCCCGGGCAAAAAGATGGCTATAACATTCCCAAGTGAGCTGATAGGATACTATATTGTGGAATGTGGCGTAAACAAGGATGTTTATACAAAGGTTTACGGCAATGACATTGAATTGAGCCCCATTGATACGGGAAATTCGTATTATAAAAATTATGCGGTAAGCAAAAAGTCGGTAAAGGAAAGACCCAGCGTTGTAATTAAAAACGAGGTGGATCAAGCGGCATTGCGCACGCTTTCGATCAAAAAGAATCTATACAGCGAACTTGTGGACGAAAATGATGTAATTTACAGCGGCGCAAGGGATGCGGAAAAAGACGGCAGGGCGGCAGCGTGCTTATTAAGCAGAGAGGACGACGGCACGACCTTCAGTTACAGGCTTTACCTCGGTGACAGCGAAAGCAGTATGGACTCGCTGGCATATGCCCATATGCATAAATACAGGGTAAAGGATCCGGAGGGAAATTACTGTAAATGGGTAAGAGGAACGGGCTTTGTTTCTATTGGTAAAAATGTATTCTCACAGCTTACCGATGACGAAAAAATCTCCGCGACCTTTGAGACCTCTATGAACGGCTCTATATCAATGATACCGGCAGGGTTTACCGTTGAGGTGCCGGATCTGCTGGTAGGAACAAAATTTAAGGTAATAGAAAGAGAAGACGAGCTCCCTCGCGGCTACAGATTGATGCAGTACGAGCGTATAGACGGCACCTATATCTTGGCCGAGGGCGACGAACCCAACTCGGGTATAATACGCGCAAATTCTTCTCCGCAAATGACAATTAAAAACAGACGCGGCTGGGGACTTACGGCACAGAAAAAATGGTCGGATGACGGATATATCGGCTGGCATTATCCGATATATATTGCCGTGTATGTTAAAAACGGCGGCACGGAAGAACTGCTTTCGGGAACGGTAAGGGAGATAACAAAGGATTCGCTGTCGGCTTATTACTATTTTGACAGTCTGGAAAGCGGCCATACGTTTGACGATTACTGTGTACGCGAAGTTATACTTGACGATCCGCACTACAGCGGCAGCGGCGAACTGCTGTATAACGGCACCCCCACAAGGGTAGAAAACGGGGGCTTTGCAAATGTTGATGTACAGCAGGTAAATTTATCGGATACAAACATATATAATTATGAATATGCCGTTACATACGAGCAGGGTACGGCTGTCGGCGGACAGGGTGCAAAACCGCTTGATAATGTTCGCAGCGATATTGTAAAAAATACGCGAAGCGGCGGTATAATGATAGATCTGGGCTTGTACAAGGCTGTAAATGCTGCTACAAATACTGTTGCTTCTCCGCTTGCGGGCGGTAAATTCAAGCTTACGCTTTACCGCACGACCGACCCGGAAAAGACGGTTTATACAGAGCAGGCAAGCTATAGCTTTGTTACCGAAAGCTCGGGCGTAGTCACCATATTATATAACTTTATGCGCAAGACCGATGCGATGGATGCTTATTATTTGCTGGAGGAAACAGAGTCTCCTGTCGGCTATGTAGGCCTTTTGCATCCGGTAAAATTTGATATTGAAAAATTAAACGGCGATGATGTTGTCACTGTGTATGACGATCAAAACGGCGATTGGAAGGCATTATCGTCCAAAACAGAAGATGATGATGTACTTATTGCACATATTAATATTTTCAACAAACCGTTTAATTTCCGCGCTATCAAGTTTGAAGCGGGAAATTCCGCAAATACGCTTGGCAATGTAGTTTTTGCATTGTACAGACAGGTAAAGGGCGGAAACGGCGCACCGGTGAAAGATTACAAACCTATAAGCGGGTTTGAGCATCTTGAGACCGATACGTCGGGTGTTATTGATAAAATAGATCGGCAGCTTGCCGTGGGTACATATTACCTTACGGAGGTCTCGCCGCTTGCGGGCTTTAAAAACCTTCTTGGAGATATTGTATTTACCGTTACCAAGCTTGGCGGTGTCACCCTTGTATCGGCACCCGAGGGGGTAGAACTGAACGAAAGCAGCAGTGAGGACGGCTTAAAAACACTTGATCTAAACATACCAAATAAAAGGGATTCATCATATGCAAGCCTTACCGTGCATAAAACAGTAACAGGTAATATGGGCGATAAAAACAAGGACTTTACATTTGAATTTATTGTTGAGGGTGCTGCGGCCGCGGAGATTTTTAACTGGAGCAAAAACGGTGTGGAACAAACGGCGCTGCACTCGGGCGATGTATTTACGCTAAAGCACAACGATACTGCGGTTATAGTCATACCCGCGGGAAAAAAAAGTAACCGTGAGCAAAAACGCCGAGGGCTATACAACGACCTTTAAAAAGGGCAGTGATGCGGAAATAACCGGAAACAGCATTACCTTTACACTTACGGACAGTACGTCTGTTGAGGTCACAAATACGCTTGAAACGATAGTTCCCACGGATATTGCACACCATACCGCTGCATATGCTGTTTTGTTTGTGTTTGCGGTCATTGCTCTGATATTTGTTTCATTAAAAAGATCTGCCGCGTCTTAATAAAATAGCTTTTTTAAACGCGGCAGGCGTGTGATAAATGCTGATGCTTGTCTATTATTGTCCGTCGGCTGAAGGAGTGTATCTATGAAATTTTTTGACCTGCATTGTGACACACTTACTAAGTGTATGGACACCAAAGAGGAATTATACAAAAACACAAAGCAAAACAGTCTTGAACAGCTTTTGGGCTTTGAAACACCCGTACAGTTGTTTGCCGTATTTACCGATGACGAGTTTGTGCCGTATGCTTATAAATATGCAAAAAGCGCAATTGAATATTTTTATGCACAAAAGGATAAATATGGGGACTGTCTGTATATCTATGACAAGACAGCAAAACAAAATGCGGTTGGCGCAATACTGTCCATAGAGGGCGGTGAGCCCGTAGACAGCATTGAGGCGCTGGATGAGTTTTACATGCTTGGCGTGCGGCTTATGACACTTACATGGAACAGGGTAAATAAAATAGGCAGCGGCATGACAAGCGGCAGCGAGGACGGCCTGACGCAGTTTGGCAGACAGGTAGTAAGAAAAATGAATAAAAAGGGTATGATAATTGATGTATCTCACCTTAATTTAAGGGGCTTTGAGGATGTATCAAAATTAAGCGAAAGGCCGTTTGTTGCAAGCCATTCAAACAGCTTTACGCTTTGTGCGCATGGGCGTAATCTGCGTGATTGGCAGATAGACGAAATAAAAGCCTGCGGGGGACTGATAGGCCTTAATTTGTACCCGCCCTTTCTTAACGAAAGCGGTAAGGCCGATATATACGATATTTTAAAGCATACCTCATATTTTCTTGATAAGGGCTGCGGTGATGTTTTGTGTCTTGGCTGTGATATGGACGGAATAACGCATACCCCGCGGGATATTGAGTGTACCGCCGATATGTATAAGGTATACTCGGCCTTTTGCGAAAATTTCGGTAAAACGGTATCGGATAAGATATTTTTTGATAATGCAAGGGCTTTTTTTGATAAAATGCTTTAAAAATAAAGCCGCCGTATTCGGGCTTGTACCTGTTGCGGCGGCTTATCAATTCTTTTTAAGCGTAGGCAAAAACTGTGATGGCCGAAATTTCACATTTTGCGCTGCGCTTTCTATATTTTCCTTTAAAGTTTCGCGGCCCGATGCAAAAAGCAGCGACAATGCGCGCCTTACAACCTTTTGCCGCTCGGGTGAAAGCTTTGCTATCGCCTTTAAAATAGCTGTATAGGATGAAAACTTGTTGTTTTCTATTTCGGTAAGGGTCTCCTTTTGGGATGCCTGGATAACATCAAAAAGCGAATCGGTGACTATTTTTCTTGTTTTGTCGTCAAGCTCGGCAAGCCAGGTATCCATTACCTTATTCAGATATTTGCCCATCCTTGAATATTCGTCGGCATAATCAAACCTTGTGCGCCTTACCTGCCACGAATAGGAAAAGTGCTGGAAAATGCCGTTTTCGTCGCTGTTTACAATTTTGTTTTCCACATAGGTGTCCAAAAGCTGGCCTACCATTGAGGTCTGCGGCACGATGGCTGTGATCTTGTTCATTATTTTTTTGTAGCGAAGTGTTTTTGTTACATCCTCGCGGAACCCGGGTCCGTCGTAGTCATATATTTTTTCTATACAGTTTACAAGCTCGTCACGGCAGAAAACCGAGGCGTAAATGGCCAGATTTGCGCCCTTTGAATGTCCGCCCAAAAGCAGCCTGTCATCGGTGGTAAAATTGTTGTCAAGATACTCCGCCGCGCAAAGCTGTGACGGACTGCCCGTCATATAGCTTAAATTAAAATCCTCGCGCCAGCCCGCAATACTGCCGTCTGTGCCGCGAAAGGAGATATATTTTCTCCCGTCGGGGAAAATGCAGGTAAGTGCCGAAAACTGCAGCGCTGTTTTCAGGTCCGTGCGGTCGATGTAGCCTGTCAGCAAAATATTTCCAAAACGCTTTGACGCCGCAAGTGCAGCCAATAAAAGCATATCCTTTTCAAAGCTGTAAAATTTAAGCTTTTGATCCACCTTGTCCGGGTCATAAAGTGCGGCGGCCTTGCGTATAGTTATGGATGTATCAAAGCCTTCGGGAAGAACATTGTCAAAAATAATGTAGCTTAACTGCGCAAGTATCAAACCGTCCACCTCGTTAAAGGGGTCCTTTTCAAAGGAAAGGTCGCCGCGCCAGTCTATATAGTCAAGTATATTGGGCATAAATCCACCTCATAAATTTACGGAGTTAAACTTTTTCGGGGTACCTAAAATTTGTTTTTAGGTGACCTATAATAGTATATCAAATATACGGTCGTATTTCAATATAAATTTTAATTTGACTATTTTTGACAAAAAAAACCGCGTATTGCAGGATTTTTTTAATGCTGAATTAAACCCACGCAAATAAGGCCGGAGAGTATCTCCGACCTTGTTTTTTACAGAATTACAGGCTGAAGCTGTTTGCCTTCAAGCGCAAGTATAACTGTATCTGCAAGCTTATTAAAATCCGCGACCATAGACAGCGGCTTATTTATATGATCGTCCTGCTTAAAGGGTACCATATAAATATTTTTGCGTACTATCAGTTCGCCGATATTTTTAAGGCTGGCGCCGAGAGCATCGTTTGTGGCGGGCGCCAACACCAGCGGTTTATTATTGCGCAGATGCGCTTTGCAGGCCATTGTTGCAACACAGTCGTTTATGCCGTTGGCAAGCTTGCCGAGCATATTGCTTGTGCAGGGTGCAACGACCATAATATCCAGATAATTTTTAGGGCCTATCGGCTCGGCCGTGACAATATCCGTAATAGGCGGACTTTTGCACATAAGCTGCAATCTGTCTGCTATACCCGACGGTGTGCAGAAACGACATTCTGTTTTTTGTACGCTTTCGCTTATTATAGGTACTACCTCCGCGCCAAGTGTGTTAAGCACATCTATCTGTCCCAAGGCCGAATTTATCGTGCAGAACGAGCCGCAAAGGCAATAGCCTATCTTAATACCCGACAGCATTAACATCACCCCCTCAAAACCAGTATATACACGGTATTTAAAAGTGTGAATCAACTGTGCGAAGTATTGCATCTTTTAAAATAACGGCTGCGGTATACGGTGCGACCCGTCCGGGCAGACCGGGACAGTACAGCGCTTTGATGCCCGTTTCCGCAGCGTAAGGATAATCTATGCCGCCCGGTGCCTGTGCAATATCGATAAACAGACTTTTTTTGTCTGCGGCATCTATTATTGCCCTGTCGATTATCGGGGCGGGAACGGTGTTGAAAATAAAATCAAAGCTTGAAATAATGTTTTTTAATTCGCGGGCAGGGGCGGGCGTTATGCTTAAACCGCGTATTATGGCAAAATCGGCGCTTTTGCGGTAGGTAAGCGTAACATTGGCGCCCATACCCTTTAACATTAGCGCAAGCGCCTTGCCGCAGCGCCCGCAGCCAATAACAAGCGCCTTGCTGCCAAAAATTGTCCTGTCGCTTTCGGACATGGCGGTTTGTATGGCGCCCTCGGCTGTCGGTACGGCGTTTCTTATGGCAACATCCTCAAACGATAAATAATCAAAAACGGGTATGTTCCCCGAAATTTCATATATCCCGGACGGTATCGCACCGCCGAAAAATATGCAGTCTTGCGGCAGTTTGCCGAAAAATGCTTTAAACTCTATCTCGCTGCAGTCGTTCAAGGCCAAGGTTTTTTTATTGCGCGAGCAGGGTATGGGGCCTAATACCACATTGCTTTGGTCAAGAGCTTTTTCAAGGCTCTCTTCGCAGTTTTCTATGGCGCGGCAGCAGTAGGCCGTTACCTTAAAGCCGTCCTGTTCAAGCAGCTGTTTTAAATAGTTGAATCGCATATCTCCGCCTATGATGCAAAATTTCATTAATATCACCTCATATAATTTTATGCGGGACAGGGCGGGGATTATGCCGCAAGGCTGATAACGCGGCCGTCCGATACCTTTATATTTAATTTGTCGCCCATGCTTGCCGCAAGTGTTTCGGGCGCGCAGGCGTAAAAAATATGACAGCCGTTTATATTAAAAATTATGCCGTTGTCCAGTATATCCATGACCTCGGCGTTTTTTATTACGGGCGTGTCTGTGGTTATATCCTTAAGCGCGAGTATACTGTTGCCGCGTAAAAGCGCTTTTATGCCACAGCCGATATATTCGGGCGGGATATCTATGCCCTCGCGGTTTAAAAGCCCCTCGCTCGATAAAACATAGTTTTCCGAAAGATCTGTGCAAAGGCTGTTGTCGGCAAGTATAACTATCTCCTTTTCCTCGGCCTTGTCGTCTATGGCGTCAAAGGCCTGAAGCCATACATCAAGGCTGATAGGTTTTTTTCTGTCCTGCTGTGAATACTGCAACACAAGGTTTTTGCCGCCCGCAGCATTTTTTAAAATAAAATTTGCCTGCTCCAGCGTCAGGTTCTCGCCCGCCAAAAAAGTATTTTCCTGCGTACCGCTTATAAGTCCCGCCGCTGTGGCAGCATTTATGTATTTATCGTAAATATTGCTTACATCGCTGTCGTCAAGCGCAACAGTACGCGGCAGGGCGTTTATCTCGTCCGGTGTATATCGGCTTAAAGCAAGCATTTTTACAGCTTGTCCGCGTGTTATGGGCAGATTTTTGTCAATAAAGGGAAGCTGTGCGCTTTCCTTGCTTGAATTGGCAGAACATCCCGAAAGCATGACGGTAAAAATAAAGGCATATAGTATTTTTCGCATAATTTCCTCCGCTGAATTTTGTTTTTTATCAGTTTATGCAAAAATTCCGCTTTAAGAACAAAAAAAGAGGCTGTCGCATTAAGCGACAGTCCCCGTATCAGTATCCGAGTATATCTTTAAGATCGATTATCTGCTTGACCGTCCCCTCAACACCCGCTTTGGCAACATTTATGACCAGATCGTAGCTTGTGGCACTATCCCATTCCTTTCCGGAATAATAGTTGTAGTAATTGCGGCGCTTTTTATCGGCCTTTATAAGCTCGGTCTCGATATCCTTTTCCTTTGGCTCCTTATAAAGCTCTTCAAAACGCTTTATGCGGTAATCGGTATCCGCCCAAAGATAAACGCTTAACAGGCGCGGATGCTTTCTTAAAACATAGTTTGCACAGCGGCCTATTATAATGCAGCTTTCCTTTTCGGCAGTTTCTTTGATAATATTTGATTGTAGAGTGAAAAGCGAATCGTTTGTGACCATATTGTTATTTGGAAAAAGCAGCGAACCCATGGGCGAAGACCCCATAACGACCGAGTAAAGAAGACTGTTTGATGCTACCTCGTCCGCCTGCTCAAATATTGCCTCATGATAACCGCTTTTCTTTGCGGCAAGGGTAATAAGTTGCTTATCGTACATTTTAATGCCAAGCTTTTCCGCAAGTAATTCGCCAACGGCATTGCCGCCGCTGCAAAACTGTCTCGCTATGGTAATTGCATAAAAATTTTCCATTTTTCCCACCTCGTCTTAATAATATTTATATTTGAAAAATCATTATTTTATATTTCTCTATAATATTATACAATAGAACTTTTGTTTTGTCCAGTAATTTTGTTAAAAATATTATTAATGTTTTATGAATGTTTTATGAAGCTTTGCCGCTTGAATTTAGGCAGGGATCTTGGCATAGCATTTGCCGCCGAAAAACATTTGCATTTAAGCGGCAGTGCACAGCTTGACGAGGAGCAGTATGCAAGAGCGGATTTAAACGGCGGCGAAAATAAAGATATGCTTGACGTATTTACCGTATCGCTTGGACGGAAGTCAAAGGGCGGCAAATTTTTTTTAACCTGCACGAAACAAAAAGGTAACAAACCTGTAATATAAAAACACTCGGTTTTATGGTATTATAAATAATAAGTATATTCATTTAACGGAGAACAGCTATGGACTTATTTGACTTAAGCAGACAAAAAAATATGAGCCGTGAGGCGCCCTTGGCTGCGCGTATGCGTCCCGAGCGTTTGGAGGATTTTGTCGGACAGGAGCATATCATCGGCAAAAATACCCTTTTATACAGGTCTATAAAGGCGGACAAGCTTTCGTCCATAATTTTATACGGCCCCCCGGGGACGGGAAAAACTACGCTTGCACACGTTATAGCGCATACGACCGCGGCGGAGTTCAGGCAGATAAATGCGACGACCGCGGGCAAAAAGGATATAACCGACATTGTGTCCGAGGCAAAGGACAAAATTGCGGTAAGCGGCAGACGCACCATACTTTTTATAGACGAGATACACCGCTTTAATAAGGCACAGCAGGATGCGCTTTTGCCCTATGTGGAGGACGGGACGGTCATACTTATAGGCGCGACCACCGAAAACCCGTATTTTGAGGTAAACAAGGCGCTTGTGAGCCGCAGTATCATTTTTGAGCTGAAACACCTTACAAGGGAGAATATAAAGGGGCTTTTAAACCGCGCATTAAATGACGACAACAAGGGCTACGGAAATTTTAATATAGATATGAGCGAAGAGGCAAAGGATTTTATTGCCGATGTCAGCAGCGGGGATGCGCGTGTGGCGCTTAATGCCTTGGAGCTGGCTGTGCTTACCACCGCACCCGACGGCGAAAATATAATACATATCGACCTTGAAACGGCGGAGCAATGTATACAAAAACGCTCGCTTAATTATGACAAGGACGGTGACAATCATTACGATACAATTTCCGCCTTTATTAAAAGCATGCGCGGCAGCGATCCCGATGCGGCGGTGTATTATCTTGCAAAAATGCTTTATGCGGGCGAGGACCCGAAATTTATTGCAAGAAGAATTGTTATCTGTGCCTCGGAGGATGTCGGAAATGCCGACCCCCGCGCTCTTATGGTGGCTGTGGCCGCTGCGGAGGCGGTAAATTTTATCGGCCTGCCCGAATGTCAGATAAATCTTTCGCAGGCGGCGGCATATGTGGCATGCGCGCCTAAAAGCAATGCAAGCGTAAACGCTATTTTTGATGCCATGAACGATGTTAAGCATATACAGACCTCGGGCGTACCCAATCATCTGCGCGACAGCCATTACCCGGGCGCGGAAAAAATGGGTCACGGCACGGGCTATAAGTATGCACACGATTTCCCGAACAACTATGTAGAGCAGCAGTATCTGCCCGACGAGCTTGTGGGAAAGCAGTATTATACCTTCCAGAACGGCTATGAACTAAAGCTTAAAAATTGGTTTGACAAGATAAAGAAAGGGGAGGATTAAATGACAAAAAGAATAATTGCCTTTATCCTTGCTTTGGCTTTAATGCCCGTATTTAATACAAAAAGGGCGGATGCCGCCGAAAGAATGAGAGGCGTTTGGGTATGCACGGTATCAAATCTGGATTATCCCAAATCGGGTACGGTAAATTCGGCGCAGCTGATGAAAGAGGCGGACGAGATACTTGACAACTGCAAGTCGCTTGGCTTTAACGCCGTGTTTTTTCAGGTACGTCCTGCGGGCGATGCCTTTTATAAGTCAAATATTTTTCCTTACAGTCAATGGCTGACGGGCTCGCAGGGGACTGCGCCCGAAAACGGCTTTGATCCCCTTGCTTATTGGGTGGACGGGGCACATAAGCGCGGTATGGAGCTGCACGCATGGATAAACCCCTACAGGATAACCACAAACGGTATTTCGCTTGATTCGCTTGCATTTAACAACCCCGCAAGGCTAAACAAAAACTATACCATACACTATACAAACGGCAATTACTACTATAATCCCGCTATGCCCGAGGTAAGACAGCTGGTTATCGACGGCGTTATGGAGATAGTGAACAATTATGATGTAGACGGCATACATATGGACGATTATTTTTATCCCGGCTCGGATATTGAGGATGATGCCGATTATGCAAAATACAATACCGCCTTTGACAACAAGGACGATTGGCGCAGAAACAACTGTGACCTGCTTGTAAAGGGCATACACGACTCGCTTGCGGGCAAAAATGTTGCCTTTGGCATAAGCCCCAGCGGTATTTGGGCAAATAAGGGCAATAATCCCCTGGGCAGCGATACGCGCGGGTTTGAGTCGTACTCGTCAATATTTGCAGATACAAGAAAATGGGCGTTAAACGGCTGGATAGATTATATCGCACCGCAGGTATATTGGCAGATAGGCCATAATTTAGCGGATTACGAGACCGTCACAAAATGGTGGGCGGATACGCTTGCATCCTCGGGTACAAAGCTTTATATCGGCATAGGGGAGTATCGCTGTGACGATGCCGACAGCGACAGCGTATGGTATAACGGCGCCGAGATAAGGCGACAGTTTGAAATGAATAAGACTATACCCAAGGTGGGCGGCGAGATAAATTTCAGATACGGCTCCATAATCAAAAACGAAGCGCTTAAAAAAATACTTGCCTCCTTTAACGGGGGAGCGGTGCCGCAGGAACAGATTCAGCCCGTTACACAGGCTGCGCAGCCTGTTACGTCGGCGCCGGTCAAAATAGAGGAACCTACCGTTGCCACAACACAGGCGCCTGTTTCTGTACCCACAACACAGGCACAGCCGTCCGTACCCACAATATCAAAGGACGATATAGTGGTATACCTTGACAACGAAATGGTTATTTTTGACCAGAAACCGATTATAGAAAACGGCAGGACACTTGTGCCCATGCGCGCCATATTTGAGGCGCTTGGTATGGAGGTGGAGTGGAACAACGCAAAACGCAGGATAACCGCCACCGATGCCGAGGGTACCCTGATAATAATGACGATAGGCGACAAGGTAATGACCGCCGATGGCAAAATAATTGAAATGGACGTGCCGCCAAAAATAGTTTCATCCCGTACACTTGTGCCGTTAAGAGCGATCTCCGAGGCATATAATTGTAAGGTGGAATGGGACGGAGTAAACAGGATAATAAATATAACATCACAACATTAAAAAAACTGCCGCACGGCAGTTTTTTTAATTTAAAACATAATTTTTTTTATATTCCTTTTAAGTATTTGTAATATGCATAAAATGCTTCGCACATATCGGGATGTGAAAACGAAAATGTTATCGTCGGGGAAGAGAGCCTTGTTACGGCTACAGCCTTATCCGAAAAAACAATATTGGTATTTCCAAAGGGCATATCCTTGTCGCCGCTTGAAAGTACGGTAACATTTTTGCCGCAATATACGTTTTTTTCAATTTTTTCCCGACTGTCTATCACTACCAATGGATTGGAGTTTTCAAGCAGCTTTTTATATTCCCTTGACAAAATGCCTATAATTGTGCTGTCTGTGTCATAGCGGTATACGCCGTGCGTTTCGCAGCCCGAAATGTGAGCAGCGGATATACATGAGTGACCCGGACAAATAAAAAGCGTATGCGTAAAACGATTGTCTTTTGTTTTTTTGCAGTAATACGATTCAACAAGACCCGACATATAAAGCGGTAGCCAGGCGTTTATCGCATCCGTCATCTCGCTAAAATCGCGGTCTATATTATGTATAATGCGTATCCTTGTGCCATGCTTTACACATTCGCGCATAAGCAGCGACCATTTAAAATAAAAATCGGTCGAGTCTGTTATCCAATTCATAGGCTGGTCGGAATACAGCAAAACCTCTTTTGCATCGCTTTCGGCAACATTTGCCAAAAAACGGATAACAGCATTTTGAAACCCGTTTGTGCCATAATATAAGGCTTTTGTATCCGACAGCACCGTGTCCGAAACCACATCGGAAAACGCGGGCAGGGGCGGTGTAGTGCCGGAAAAGGTCGAAATGCTCTCAAGCAGCTGCTCTATACGGCTGCGGTTGTCGCTTTGCGTAAAATCGCAAAGCCAGCTTTTAAACATTTCATACTGCTCCTCTTTTGATGCATCCTTTGGCGTGCCTATCAGCAGCAATAGTGTATCAAGCCTGTTAAGCCGTACTATACGTTCAAATAAAAAGGCGCATATTTCGTTTGCAAGCTTTGGGTTTGATTTTGGGGAACGTACACCGTTACGGAAACGGCTTACGGTCGAAACATCAATATGCAGCTGTCTGCTTATGCGCACATTGGAAACATCCGCAATATTCATAACCGAATTAAGCTTTTTACCGTAGGTGTTGTAGGGCATATTTTCCCTGCTTTTTTTCTCCTGCTTTTTCTTGACGGCACAGCCCTCGTACAGCCAAAGCAATATATATTCCGCATATTCGTTTTTAAAATCCGTGCCGGTATACATAACGGTCTTTGCAAGCAGATCGGTCGTGCCGCTGTTGTCCGCATATATATAAATGCCGTATATCATCTTTTTTATAGTGGTGCTTGACGGACCGGGTGTACGGCTGCCGCTTTTGATCCTGCTTATATTTGAGGGGTCAAGCCCCGCATAAGCGGCTATATTGGCATTTGTTGCACCCAATGTATTAAAAAGTGTGCTTATCCTTTGGCTTAACATTGCGTTTGTCCTTTCCCGAATATATTATGGCTTGTTTACAGTATACAACATTATGCCCCGGATTTCAATAATGCCTTGTATTTGGCATTGACAATTTTTTGGCATTGCATTAATATACAGGGAACCTGCGGCTTTGTCCGAATTTGAAAGCCTTTTTCCGTGAATACGACAAGGGCTTTTAATTAATATTGCATTTTGGTTGTTTTTATGTTATAATATGGAAAGATAAGCGGATGAAAATTTTACATAAAAGGATATACAGTTTAAATTATGATAGAAAAAGTCATAGATTCGATACAGCGTTTTAATATGCTTGAAAAGGACGATAGTGTTGTTATCGGCCTTTCGGGCGGCGCGGACAGTATTGCGCTTTCGCATATACTATTAAGGCTTAAGGACAGGTATTCGCTGAAGCTTACGGCGGTGCATATAAATCACAATATACGCAAAGAGGGTGCGGTGAACGACCAGCATTTTGTGGAGGATTTCTGCAAAAAAAATTCCCTGCCGCTTAAGGTATTCAGCCTTGATATAAAGGGGATTGCAAAAAAAAATTCTCTTACGCTTGAAGAGGCGGGCAGACAGCAGCGTTATCTTGCCTTTGAGGGTTTAGGTGCTGATAAAATTGCCGTAGCCCATAACTTAAACGACAATGCGGAGACCATGATAATGCGCCTGTGCCGCGGCACGGGTCTTAAGGGAATGGGCGGTATACTTCCCGTAAGGGATAATATAATAAGGCCGCTTATTATGTGCAGCCGTGCCGAAATAGAGAAATACTGCGCGCAAAACGGCCTTGAATTTTGTACGGACGAGACTAATTTTGAAAACGATTATACCCGAAACAAAATAAGACACCTTATTTTGCCTGTGCTTGAAGAGATAAACCCCGGCGCGGTAGGGAGCCTTGGCAAAAATGCTTACTTGTTCAGACAGGAAAACGAATATATAGAAAATATAGCAAAAAAGGCTTACAGCGAGTGCAAAGACCAAAACTGCCTTTGCATAGACCGCCTTAAAGGGCTTGATACCGTTATACGAAGCAGGGTTTTCAGACTGGCTTGCGAGGATGCGGTGGGCCTTAAGGATATAGCGCTTGAGCATATAGAAATAATCGAGGAAATGCTTGATAAGTCAAGCGGCAAGCGGGTCGATCTGCCAAAGGGTCTTTGCGTTGTAAAGGAAAACGGCAGACTGGTATTTTCAAAAAAAAGCGAGCATTTTTGTGTTTTGCTAAAGCCCGAATGTGAGCTTGAGGTCTGCGGCAAAAAATATATTTTATCCCGCGAAAAAAAGCAGGGATATAAAAATTACGGTATTTATGCCGACAGCGATACGTTTTATATCAGAAACCGCCGTGACGGCGATATATATATGCGCGGCGACGGCAGACAAATAAAGCTTAAAAAGGTGTTTATCGATAAAAAAATACCCGTATCATTACGCGGCAGCCTTGCCTTGCTTGCCTGCGGAGAATATGTTTATTGGGCCGAAGGCCTTAAAAATAAATTTAAAGAAGAGAATTATTATTTAAATGTATGGGAGGACAAAAAATGAGTGAAAATATTTCTGTATTGATATCCGAAGAAAAAATAAAAAATCGTATACACGAAATTGCAATGCAGCTTAACGAAAAGTATAAGGGCGAAAAGGTGACAATAGTTTGTACACTTAAAGGCGCCTTTGTTTTCACGGCCGATCTTGTAAGAGAACTGGATATTGACATAAGAATGGAGTTTATTTCCGCATCAAGCTATAAAGGCACGGAGTCTACGGGTACACTTGTTATGAAGCAGTCTGTTGATAAGCCCATAACAAATGAAAATGTTATTGTGGTGGAGGATATCCTTGACACGGGACGTACCTTAAAGCATTTGTCGGAATATTTTAAAAAGCAGCAGCCCAAGTCACTTATGTTTGTTACCTTGCTTGACAAGCCTGACAGAAGAGTAACGGATATCCAATGTGATATTGTAGGCTTTACTATACCCGACAAATTTGTTGTGGGCTATGGCCTTGATTATGACCAGCAGTACAGAAATCTTCCGTATATCGGTGTAATAAATGTACAGCAAGAGGTAAAGTAAGTTGAACGGGATGGTATATTATATCGTTGTTATAACTATGATCATATATTTTACGGTCATACTGTTTATAAAAAACGAAGTACAAAAAAAGCTTATTAAATTTAATTATGCTGTGACAGCTGCGGCCACAGCGATCACGCTTATCGATGCGGGCGGTGCCATACCGTCGGGCGGTGTAAAAAATATGAGCTTTGCTGCACTTATACTTGCAGGCATCGTAAGCTATTTTATTTATTACAAAAAAAATAACAGGGTAAGCAAAACTGTCGAAAATGCACTTAAGATAGGTGCAGTTTGCCTGCTTTTGGAAACCGCTGTATTTAATTTTAATTCAACGCATTTATTTTTACACGAATATCCGCAAAAACAGCTTTCCTTTGCCGATGCAAGCTGCTCAAATTTTGATGTGATAAGCTCGAAAAATCAGGGCAGCGGCAGCGCGTATATCGAGTATAAGGATATAAACATACCCGTAGGCACAATAACGGTCGATGCGCAGTCGGATAAAAAAAGCAATGTAAATATAAGTATAGATTATACGGACGATACACATTCGGCGCATTATTACACGGGGCTTGCAAAGGCGTTTGTAATACGCGGCAGCGAGCGCAGCAAAACCGTTATTTGCAATTTCTTCGGAAACACCCGCGATTTAAAGTTCAGCTTTTCGGCGGACAATGACGAGAGCATTACAATCAAAAGCATAAGTGTTAATAAGCCCGTCCGGTTTGCTTTTTCGCCTTTAAGGTTTTTTATCATTTATTTATTGCTTTTTGCGCTTTATCTGCTTAAAAATGCCGATATAATGCAAAAGCCTTTTTCAAGGGCGGAAAAGACAGTAAGGCTTTGTGCATATATTATAACTGCGGCAATGGTTTTATTTGCTCTTTCGCTGACCAATGCGGGAAGATATAAAGACAAGGAAAACTCGCTTTCAAAGGAATTTCATCTTGATGGCGGCAACCAGATGACAAAGGAGCTGGTGGATGCCTTTAAGAATAAGACCACGGTAATACAGGACGAGCCTAATCCGCAGCTTGCCGAGCTTGACAACCCCTACGACTGGAGTCAGCGTGACAATATTGCCTATCCATGGGATCATTTGTATTTTAACGGCAAGATATATTCCTACTATGGCATAGCACCTGTGATATTGCTGTTTTTACCGTACCATTTAATTACGGGCTATTATTTCCCGTCGTCGTGGGCAACGTGGCTTTTCGGCGTTGTGGGCATAATATATCTCACCAAATTTTATCTTTTGTTTATTAAAAAGTTTTTTGCGGATATCAAGGCCTCGCAGACCGTGCTGGGTCTTTTGATACTGCAGCTTACAAGCGGTATCTACCTTTGCTTTAATTATGCAAACTTTTACGAGATAGCGCAGGCATCGGGCTTTGCGTGCCTGCCGTCGGGCGCTTACTATATGCTTAAGTCAAACGTACTTGGCGAGGGCAGTATAAAAAACAGATATCTTGCAATATCGGCCGTATTTTTAAGCATTGGCGTATTGTGCAGGCCTACGCTTGCGGTTTACTGCATAGCGGCGCTGTTTTATATTTACGCGGGCTTTATGCAAAAGCTTAAGGGCATAAAGACCAATAAAAAACAGCTTAAAAAAACTTATATATCATATTTTGCCGCGGCGCTGCTGCCCTTTGTGTGCATAGGTCTTGTGCAGATGATATATAATTATGTGCGTTTTAAATCGTTTTTCGATTTTGGTATACAGTATTCGCTTACAATAAACGACTTTACCGCTACCGAGTTTCACAGCCAGCTTGCGGCAATAGGCTTTTATAATTATCTGCTGCTTTTCCCGGGCGCCTTTGACAGCTTTCCGTTTTACAGCGTGCCGGGTGTGCTGCAGTTTTCGCCGCAGGGCTATTACTTTGTTGCAACAAGCGCAACGGTGGGACTTTTGTGGCGTGCGCTTCCGCTTTTGTCCTATGCAAAGGCAGGAAAGGCCTATATCGTATCGGAGGATAAAAATAAAATCACAAATGCCCTGCTTATACTTGTAAGCTGTGTTATCTGCCCGTTTATAATTATTTTCTCTATATGGGAAAGCGGCTACGGCGCAAGATACAGCGTTGACTTTGCATGGCAGATGATAACGGGCGCCCTGATAATTGCCTTTACGCTTTACCGCAAAAGCGGCAGTGAGTTAAGGGCAATGCTTGACAGGTTTATGCGCGTAAGTGCTGTCGCGGCGCTGGTATTTACTATGGGCGATATGTATAACTGGATAGTGAATGCGGTCAATGCAGACCAACAGGCTGCGCTGTACTCCTTTGCAAGGCTTTTTGAGTTTTGGAGATAAAATGATATGAGGAAAAAAAGAAAATTCAATTTGTTATTGCGCTTTTTTGCCTTGTATTTTATTATCAGCGTCACGGTTGTATATTTTACCGTTATAGAGCCCTTTGTGCCGTATGAGCGGACACGTTTTAAAAGCTATCAAAGCTTTTATGATGTGGATCACGACCTTACGATGCCAAAAAAACTGCCCGAATACTGTCACAATGTAAAGTATTACTACCGCCACGGTATGACAAGCCAAAAGGCATATTATTGTACTGTTGACGATAAGGACGATATTCTGCGGATGCGCGACAGGCTGGAGCGGGAATACGGGACCTCGGCGCTTATAGGATATTACGACCCCAAGTGGTTAAAAACGACAATGAAGAAACGTCCCTCCGGCTCTATGGCATTTTCTTATATATACCCAAGCGACAGAGAGGAAACACGGGATATTGAGTCCTTTGACATTTACAGGGACAGGATAAAGCCCATTGCGTTAAAGCTGACCGAAAGTGACGAGGGCTGGTACTGCGTATGCCTTTACGAGGAAAGATACAGTGATCTGATACAGACCTTCGGCATTATGGCTAACCAAAACAACGAGGTCATAGAGTTTTGCCGCCACCAAAAAATAGAAACAAGATAAAGTTACTCCCCCTTGATTTAAAGGGGGTATTTTTTTGCCGAAATTTAACAATTAATTTACGGTATAGCATTTCCTTATACGGTAAAAATATTTGTATATAAAATTTGTTTACTGTATAAGGGGATGATAATATGGCAGTCACAAAGGTCGAAATTTGCGGTGTAAACACAAGCAAGCTGCCCGTATTAAAGGAAAGTGAAAAGGAAGAACTTTTTTTGCGTTTAAAGCAGGGCGATGCGGAGGCTCGGCAAAGGTATATATATGGCAATTTAAGGCTTGTATTAAGCGTTATACAGCGTTTTACAAACCGCGGCGAGAATATAGACGATATATTTCAGGTGGGCTGTATAGGACTGATAAAGGCCATAGATAACTTTGATACCTCGCACGGGGTAAAATTCTCTACCTATGCCGTGCCCATGATAATAGGCGAGGTAAGACGATATTTAAGGGACTACAGCGCGATCAGGGTCAGCCGCTCCCTGCGTGATACGGCGTACAAGGCCTTGCAGGCCAAGGAAAAGCTGACAGCAGCCAACAATAAAGAACCTACTGCGGAAGAAATTGCAAAAGAGCTGAATATGGACAAAACAGATATAGTTTTTGCAATAGAGGCAATACAAACGCCCGTTTCGCTTTTTGAGCCCGTCTATCACGACGGCACGGATGCGCTTTTTGTAATGGATCAGGTAAGCGACGAAAAAAACACGGACGAGGCGTGGCTTGAAAACCTTGCGCTTAAGGAGGCAATAGCAAAATTAAGCGACAGGGAGAGATATATAATAAAACTGCGTTTTTTCAGGGGTAAAACGCAAATGGAGGTAGCAAATGAAATAGGTATCTCACAGGCGCAGGTAAGTCGCCTTGAAAAGGGAGCCTTAAAAAATATGAGAAAGTATGTGTAGGGTGATGTTATGGAAGTTATCAGGGACAGAGTAAACTTGTATATAGATGAAAATAAAAAATTTAAGGGGTTTTATCTTTGTATATGCCTGCATCAGCCGCTTAACGAAAACACGGTAACAAAAAACAGGCTTTTGTCATTGGTGCTTTCAAGCGGGTGTGAGATGTACAAAACACAGACGGAGCTGAATACCGCACTTGCCGAGTGTGACGGCGCACAGCTTAGCATTCAGTCAGTAAAAAAAGGCGACAGGATAATACTGCAATTTCTTATTGCAGCCCCAAAGGGCAGCGAGGAAGAGCAATTTCGTATTTTAAGCGAGATAATGAATCATCCGTATTTAAAGGCGGATGATTTTGCCATATCAAGAAAAAAGCATCTTAAAAATATTATTGAAAATAAAATAGCCGACAAGAAAAATTATGCCTACGACCGCTGTGTGGAGCTTATGTTTGAAAAAACAGGCTTTGGCATAGACGGCGACGGTATCTTAAGAGACCTTTGCGGTATAAGGGATCTGTACGGATACTACAGGCAGGTTTATGAAAATTCGCAGACCGATGTTTTTATTTTGGGTGATATAAACCGTGAACGTGCGCAGGAGCTGTTAAAAAAATACTTTCCTGCTTTAAAGACAAATAAGCTTTCGCGCTCGGATGCAAAGGCGGCGGAGTTTAAAAGTGTGGTAGAGCGGTCGCAGGGCAAGCAGGCAAAGCTTTGCATAGGTATAGATATGGGAAAGGGCAGCCGCTTTGAAAAAATAATTTTTAACGAGCTTTTCGGCGTGGGGCCATCGTCAAGGCTTTTTCGCAGCGTCAGGGAGCAAAACGGGCTTTGCTATTATATATCCAGCAAATATTTAAGTCTGGCAAATGCTGTTATCGTGCAGGCGGGCATAGATGAGGAAAATTTTGAAAAAACGGTAGATATAGTAAAAAGCCGACTTAACGACCCGCCAACCGATGATGAGATAAAAAATGCAAAGGCATCTGTAACGGATACGCTGAAGATCATGGGCGATTATCCTACGGCACTTATGGATTTTTATTTGACGCAGGGCATATTTGACGACGGAGTAACGGTCGAAACCGCGGCCGAAAAAATAAATGCTGTGGATAAGCTGTCACTTGAACCGAAAATAAGCGTTGTATATCTTCTCGGGGGTGAGGAAAATTGATAGTAAAAAAAACGATAAACGGCATAAGCTGCTTTATTGTGCCCAAAAAAGGCTTTATACAAAAACAGGCTATGGCAGTAGTGCGTTTTGGCTCGGATACGGCAGGATTTAAAACACAAAGCGCTGCATTTAAAATTCCTGCCGGAACTGCGCATTTTATCGAGCATCTTATGTTCTCATCACCGCAGGGCAATTTAATGGACAGCTTTTCAAGGCTTGGAGCGGAGGCAAATGCCTTTACCGCCTTTGACAAAACGGCGTATTATTTCACCTGTGCCGAGCATTTTTACGAAAACCTTGAAAGATTGATAAAAATGGTTTTTACAAGACAGTTTACATGCACGGATATTGATGCGGAAAGAAAAATAATAGCGGAAGAGATAAATATGTACAGAGATGATGCAAGGTGGCAATGCTATTTTTCGCTTCTTAAATGCCTTTATCCGGGGCTTGCGGTATCAAATGAAATTGCGGGCAGTATCAAGGATATAAACACGATCGACGAAAATATATTAAATGCCTGCTATGATGCCTTTTATCGCCCTGAAAATATAGCCGTGATAGCCGCAGGGGATATAGACTGCGATAAAATATGCGAGACTGTGGAAAAAAACTCTGTATCAAAAGTCGGGGAACTGCCCGAAATTGAAAGCGTTGCCGAAAATACGCCCGAAAATGCTTATACCGAAAAGTATATGGATATCTCGACCCCGTTTTTATATGCGGGCTTTAAGGAGAACAATACTTCCGTTTCGGCTGAAAATACAGTAAAAATGCGTATTATGCTGGAGTGTATGGCGGGGGAATGCTCGCCGCTTTTTGGCAGATTGTTAAAGGAAGAAAGCGTAGATACGCCGTTTGGGTTTGAATATTTAAAGGGCAGAAATTACGGCGCAGGGCTGTTTTTCGGCGAGAGCAAGGCCCCCGAAAAAACAGCGGAATGTATTTTAAAGGAAATTGAAAATTCTGTGAAAAACGGTTTTGTAAATGCGGAGGCCGTTGTAAAAAAACAGCGCGGCGAGCTTATAATGCAAACAGAAAGCGTAAACGGCATTTGTATGCCCATAGCGGACTGTTTTTCAAAAAATATTGATTTTCTTGACATTTTAAAATTATATGATACAATAGATATTGACGGTCTGTCTTTGCAAAAACCGCAGTTTATGGCGGCAAGCGTGGTCAAAGGCAGTCGTTCAAAACAAAATTAAAGGGGTCATATTAAGCTTATGGATAAATTACAATCGCTTCCCGATGCGTGTTTTCCAAATCTTGGCATTGTATTTCAAAATTTGCATAGGGTAGCCTTTACGGTATTTGGCTTTGAGGTATACTGGTACGGGGTATTTATTTGTCTTGGCGTTATCAGCGGCTTAAGTTTGCTTGTTTATAACGCAAAGTCTACCGGACAGGACCCGGAGCCTTACATAGATTTTTTGTTTTACGGCCTTATCAGCGGCATAATAGGTGCAAGGCTGTATTATATAATATTTTTTGACAAAAGCCTGAAAAACTTTTTTGCCTTTCGTGAGGGCGGGCTTGCAATATACGGCGGTATTCTGGGTGCTTTTATTGCGGTATGTGTATATACCAAAATTAAAAAAATACCTTTTTTAAGATATATCGATACATATGCGCCGCCGCTTATGATGGGACAGGTAGTGGGCAGGCTCGGAAACTTTGTAAACCGCGAGGCATTCGGAAAAGCGTATGACGGCTTGTTTGCGCTTATGTACAGGGCAGACGGGGTAAATCACCTTAAAATAAACGGCGATGTTGGCATATACCGCGGCGCTTCGGAATATCCGCTTACCTTTGTTGAGGATGTTGCATATATTTCCGTGCATCCGACATTTTTGTATGAGTTAAGCTGGAACCTTATGACAATAATAATTATGCTTTTATCCCGTAAAAACAAAAAGTTTGACGGACAAATATCCTGTATTTATCTTTTGTTTTACGGCATAGGCAGGTTTTTTATCGAAAGCCTGCGCACAGACAGCCTTATGATAGGCAGCTTTCCGGTAAGTATGATAGTCAGCGCGGTGATCGCCGTAATGGGCGGCAGTCTGCTTATAAAATTTGCCGTACTAAAAAAATAAACTAAAATAAAGCATCGTGTTGGTGCTTTATTTTTTTGCCCTTATTCTAATAAATAAAATTATTGCATATTATTATGTGTACTATAATTTTAAGGAGGGCAATTATGGAGCTTATAAAAAAAGAAATATCCGCAGACAGAATAGCAGCAAATGAAAAGGCACAGTTTATGTTTGAGGGGGAAATGCTTGTACCCGATACAAAGGCAGATATAGAGCGTATTGTTTCACAGCGCGCAGACTGCTTTGCTATGGGGTGTGAGATAGACAAGGACAAACTTGCACTTAACGGCAATATTGACATATCGCTTTTGTGTCTGGATAAAAACGGCGGTGTACAGGGGGTATCGGCAAGTAAAAGCTTTAACGAGGACATAACGGCGGACGGCCTTACATCAAGCTGTGCCGCGCAGGTCAACTGTAATGTGTCAAGTATTGAATGCAGGATAGTAAATGAAAGAAAAATAGCTTATAAGCTGATCATAGATGTATGCTGTCTTGTTTTTGATACATATAATACACAGGCTGTTGTTGATATAGAGGGGATAGACAATGAGAATCTTCTTGAAAAAAACGCCGTGTATACAAACCTTGTAACGCTTGCACCCGTTTCGTTTAAAATAAAGGACAGCCTTACAATAGGCCGGGATATGCCAAATATCGAAAGCATTGCCGATATAAACGTACAGCCAATAAATATTACATCCGAATGTATAAAGGATAATGTAAATATCAAAGGCGAGCTTAAAATTACTGCGCTTTATAACGGACAGGAGGGTGACAACCCGCTTGAGACCTATACAAACGAAATAGAGATAAACGGCAGCGTATCGGCAGACGGTGCAGAGGAGGGGATGATCTGCTGTCCGAATATAATGATAAAAAATGTTTTTTATAATGTTTTGGAGGACGAGGACGGAGAAAGCCGTGTTTTGGAGATAGAATGTGAGCTTTGCGTATATCCTAATGTATTTGAAAATATGGATATCCCCGTTTTAAATGATGCATATTGCCACAATAAGCTTTTTGATATTACCTGTGAAAAAATAACGGGCTTTAAAAGCGTTTGCTGCAATAAAAGCCAGTGTCCCATAAAACAGCCCATAGAAACGGACGGGGCGGATATGCTTCAAATTTATTCGGCGCAGAGCCGCGTTATGGTGGATAATGTTAGCGTGGGCGAGGATAAGACCACCGTTGAGGGCGTTACCGAGGTAAGCGTACTGTATGTGACGGGCAGCGACGAACAGCCTGTGTGCAGCTTTACAGGTACAATACCCTTTGAGCATATACTTGAAACAAGGGGCAGCAAGGAGGGTATGACGGCGGTAGTATTTGCGGCGCCGCAGCATACGGGCTTTAATATGCTGTCGCAAAGGGAAATTGAAATACGCGGTATGATAGCGGTAAACTGTATAGTTTTTGATAATACCGAGCTGGAATTTATCACCGATATAAAGGAAAAGGAGCTGCCCGAGGGGTATTTTGATTCCGTTCCGAGTGTTACCGTTTATATCGTGCAAAAGGGCGATACGCTCTGGAAGCTTGCCAAAAAATTCAATACCTCCGTATCGGAGATAGTAAGGGTGAACGGTATAGAAGACCCCGACCTTATCTATCCCGGGGAGAAAATAGTTATTTTAAAGGGGATTTGAGCCTTGAATTATTTTATTGTACACAGCGACTCGCTTTTGTGCATTTACTACGGTGCGGACAAAAGCATATACGGACGGCGGTATCAAAACGGCAAATGGAGCAGGGCTGTCTGCCTTATATCCGATGCAAGGCCCAAGTATTCGGTCATAAACGACGAAAAGCCCTGCATCATCTGTCAGGAAACGGGCGGAAACATAATTTTGTGCAGACAGGCGCAGGACAGCTGGCAAAACAGCGTTATACTTGAGGGAAAGGGAATGTCGCCGCCCGATATGCGTATGGTAAAATCGGGGGACAGCATAATTTATACCCTGCCAAACGGCAGGGAGCAGACCCTTGTTGTGCAAAAGCAAAGGGACGGCAGGTGGGAAAAATCGGTTATGATAGACAGCTTTATCCCGTTTTACGACTGTGTTTACCGCACATTAAAATTAAGCGACGGCAGGCTTATGCTCGTTTACAAAAAAAATAACGCAAAGCAGCTGCTTGGCTTTCGCATAATAGATAAAAACGGCAATATAGGTGATTTTAAAACCGTTTATACCACGGGCGGGCGCATTTCGGACTGTGCCCTTGTAAACGACGGCGCGTTCACACATTTTGCTCTTGCGGTAAGAGGAAGCATTTTGTCAAGGCTTGTTTATGTCAAGGCTGCAGAAAACGGCGCACAGACAGGCGGCAGTACGCTTTGGGAAAGCAATGATATAGATATGGTGTCCATAAGGATAAAGAATAATGTACTGACGGTAAACCACGGCGCGGGCGGAAGAGTGTATACCTTTGTAAACGGCGAAAAGGGCTTTAAAGGCACGGATGTAAAACGCATGAATACGCCGCTTAAAAAGGCCTATGTTATAAACTGCGCAGGTATAAACGATATTATAGTGCCAAAAGACAGACCCTATGATGTGGATATAGCTGTTTTTGAAAAGTAATAATAAACTATTTACAGAAAATTTACGGATAAATGTATTGTTTGCGGGCGGATAATGTGGTATACTGTAAATTAATATGGTATATCCATAAGAAAATACTTTAATATAAACAGATCTACCAATGAAAAAGGGGGAAAACAAGCTATGAGTAGCATTAAAAAGATATTTGCCATAATATTTACGGTTATGGCTGTTATGCTGATACAGACCGCAGTTTATGCGGATGTGCCTGTGTTTACCCAGCAGCCGACGGATGTTGTTCTTTCATCGACTACAGAAGGCAGCGTATATTACAAGTTGAACCGCAGCGATGTGCGTGTCGAGCTTTGGGAGGTCGGCGGCACAAGCTGTATTAACGCGCTTGGCAGCAGTACGGCTTGTCCCGTTTCGGAAGCAATAGGCAAAACCTGTTTTTTAAGAGCTTATGTGACCGGAAGCAGCCAATATGCTCAAAGCAATAATTTTAAAGTATCCATTAATAGGGCGTTTATCCAACAGCCGCAGGATCTGACGGTAACACAGCCTACGGGCAACAAGGTTTATTATCAACTTAATTTTACTCCGTCCTTTGTAGTGCTTTACTGCATAGTCGGCGAGGACATTGTTGGTATCCCAAATGCTGCCGATGCCACAAGCTGTAACGTAGACGGTGTATTGGGTCAGACCTGCTTTTTAAGAGCTAATTACAATACATCATCCGGTAGTTATTATATACAAAGCGATACATTTAAGGTAACAGCAAATTTTGCGTTTACCCAACAGCCGCAGGATGTATACGTAACAAAACCCGGCGGCAACGTTGTTACTTATGCCTTGAATTTTGAGCCCGTAAGGGTGGAGCTCTGGACTTCCTCAAATGTCCGAATAACCGATGAGGGTACCGCAACAAGCTGCCCCATAGACAAGGCAATAGGCGAGACCTGCTATTTAAGGGCTTATTACAACAATCTGAGTACAGGTTATATCGCAAGCGAGCAATTTGCAATAACTGCAGGTCCGATGTTTTTGGAACAACCGTATCAGTGTGACTTGGACAGCTCACCGTTAAAGGATGCTGAAGTATGCATCTTTAAATTGAGTTTTGCTCCGGCAAAAAAATCGGAATTGCGCGAATACGGCACAAATACTCTTATCTCAAATGCCACCGGTGCGGAATATTGCGAATTGAACGGTACCGTAAACGGAAAACAGTATTACATCAGGGCGTATTATAATACCGAAAATAACGGATATATAGACAGCGATCCCTTTACCGTAAACCACAGATTTATAGAACAGCCGGTGCAGTGTGACTTGGATAGCTCGCCCGTAGATGATGGTATGGTATGCACCTTTAAATTGAGTTTTATTCCGGCAAAAAAATCGGAGCTGCGCGAATACGGCACAGATATACTTATTACAGATAATTCCGGCTCGGCATATTGCTATTTGAACGGCACCTTAAACGAAAAGCAGTATTACATCAGGGCGTATTATAATACCGAAGATAACGGATATGTAAACAGCGAGCCGTTTACCGTAAACTATAAATTTTCAACGCAGCCGTATTACGAAGGGGGCAAAATGCTTCTTTATAAATTGAATTATATACCCCCAAAAAATACGCAGCTTTGGGAATACCGCACAGAAAACTGTATTAGCACAAACGGCGGCTATGAAGGCTGTGTAATTACGGGCGCAGAGGGCAAGACCTGTTTTATAAGAGCATTTTACACAGATAAGGATTATATAGACAGCGAGCCTGTCAAAATAGGCAGCTGCAGTGTTATATTTGATGCAGACGGAGGCGGTGTAAATATTGATAATTATGCTGTTCCCTCGGGTACGGAGATAACACTGCCGAAATGTACGTTTACCCCGCCCGATGACATTACTGAGTTTTCACATTGGGAAATTGGAGGCAAGTCTTACAATGAAGGCGCTAAGGTCATAATAAAGGTCGATACTGTTGTTAAATCCGTATGGAAGCCCGAATATACAGTCAGCTTTGACCCTGCAGCGGGTACGGGAACGATGAAAAGTGTTATTGCTGTGGATGGAAAAGATATTGTTTTGCCCAAATGTACATTTACTCCGCCCGATAACTACATATTTACGTATTGGAGCATAGGCGGCAAACTCTTTAACGAGGGTGATGAATATACGGTTTCTGCCGATACCATTGTTAAGGCAGTCTGGGGCAGAAAACGCATAGTTCAGTTTTTGGATTGCAGCACTATTGATAATCAATTGATCGATTATGTTTATGCAGGTGAGGGAGAAGAACTTACAATGCCCGAATATAAGGGCTCATTACCGACAGGCAAGCAGTTTGCATATTGGGAGGATAACGCAAATCTCAATATTCCCGTTTACGCAGGCGATAAGATAACCGTAAACGGCGATATGACATTCCTTTCAAGGTTTGAAACAAAGGTTTGCAAGGTTGTATTCGATACAAACGGAATGGGTGCCGCACCCGAAACACAGGATGTGACTTATAATCTATATGCTTCGTGTCCTTCCGTGCAGCCTGTGAACGGATATGCGGTTTCGGGCTGGTATACGGACAAGAACTGTGAAAATATATTCTCCTTTGAAACGCGCATAACGGATGATATGACCTTGTATGCAAAGTGGGAGGAAATAGCTTCGGTAATAACCGTTGACGGAAACGAAAAAACAGCTGTGATCTATTATGGAGATGATTTAAAATTTGAGTTTTCCGATAGTTTAGCTCCAACGGATGATAAGTATAAGCTTTGGCTTGAATATATTCCAAGCGGCGAAACTCAAATAAAAACTAAGCTTATAAAAGGCGACGTTCCTGTTATATATTCAAGTGAGGATGAGAATTATTCTGTTATATTAAATCCGAATAATGTGTCAACAACTGCAAAAATCGGTGCAGGCATATACGCAACATACTCAGGTGCAGTTAAAATAGCCCTGATCGTTATATACAAGCAGGGTGATTTTAACAAAAACGGCAAGCTTGACGAGGAAGACGCAAAAATGCTGTTAAAGCACATAAGCGGCGGCGCACAGCTTGACGATGAGCAGTATGCAAGAGCAGATGTAAACGGCGACGGATACAAGGATATGCTTGATGTAATAGCAATATTAAATATTGCAAAAAAGTAAAAGATCCGGTAAAAATATTTTAAATTAAATAAATAACCAATAAACGGCAAGGTGCAGATCGACCCTGCCGTTTTTGTGTATTTCGGACAATATTGTTCACCGAAAATTTACGGGCAGGGGTATTGTTTGGGGGCGGATATTGTGGTATACTTGGTGAAGAGTCATACAGGGGACGGTTCTGTGTATGAGTTGGAGTAATGCGAAATGAATATGTATGAACCGCCCTACAAGGAGTAAGCTATGCCAAGAACAGCAAACAATTTTTAAGAATTTTGTTGGAATATAAGGAAATATGCGGTTATAAGATATACGCATATTGTCTTATGGGCAACCACTTACATCTGCTGCTTAAAATTAATGAAACGCCGCTTGAAAGTGTAATGAAAAGGATAATAACAAAGTTTGTATATTTTTACAACACAAAGTATGCACGGATAGGGCATTTGTTTCAGGACAGATATAAAAGCGAACCTGTGGAAGATGATGAATACTTGCTTCAAGCTGTCAGGTACATACACCAAAATCCTGTCAAAGCAGGAATGTGCGCAAAGCCCGGAGACTATGTTTTTTCAAGCTATAATGAATATATGTATGGACAAGCCGAAATTGAAGTGACCGATACGGAATTTGTTTTGAGCATAATGCCAAAACCGCAATTAGAGGAGTTTCACAAACGATCGGATAACGGCATTAATTTCATTGATGTTTCGGTAAGTAAAAAGCGTGTAACGGAACAGGAAGCTGTAAAAACAGTAAAAGAAGTATACAACGAGTATCTAATAAGTGACCTGAACCAATGCAGCAAACAGCAGCAATATGATATTTCGGCGGTGTTAAAGCAAAAGGAACTTAGTGTAAGACAAATAGAGCGGTTGACAGGTATTTCACATTGGATAGCACAGAAAGGAGGATGATTACCGATGAAAAAAAATCAAGTCATACAGAGAACCGTCCCCTGTATGATTTGAGTAACGGAGAACCGTCCCCCGTTACCGTACTGCCGGTGTAGGAGTGGCAGATGATTTTCCAAGTTTTGTAGCTGCTCTTGCAGCTGCAGTTGCAGTATTTGCATAGTGATTTTAACAAGGAGGAGTTTATTTATGAGCAAAAAATATGGGAGTCTACACATTATATCTGATTCCAACAATGAACTTATTGAAAAAATCATGTCTGTATACCAAAATGAAACAAATTTGTCATATAAAAAGTTACAAACATTACTAGGTGATATAGTTGACATTAATACTATAAATGGTGATATATTTGTAGTTCTACACAATAAAATAATTTCGATATTTGATGAAAGCCTAAGTTTTGAATCTATTAAAGAAAAAGCTTGTAAACTTTCGCGTGAATTAAATTTGAATACTATTTATATTTCCAATTTTGAATATGACATTTTTATGGTAGGTTTAATAAGCAATGGAAAAATAATAACAAGCTTTCAATGCGGTGATGGATTGGGTGAATTTTCTCTACAGGAAGAAAAAATGGATATGGATCTAATTATGGGAAATTTGCACATTCAAGGTGTTACAGATATAAATTTATTAACAAATATAGAGGAAATTGAAGACATAATAGGTTATGAATGGCTTAAAATTCCAACTTATTATGATGAAGAATATTTTAATGATAAATTTAATGTTCTTAAAAAACGGTTGCCATTTAATGTGTTGGTGCCAAGTCAAGAGTCATAAGTCATACAGGGGAGGATCAAAACAAGGCCGCTATGAAGGATGCAATAGAAAAATACTTTAATAAAACGGATATTTCGGGCTTAAATATTATAGGTAACGGGGGACGGTTCTTCGTTACCGCCTTTTATTGACAGAAATTATATACTTATGTTATAAATTTTTTAAAAGGATAGTTGTTAAAAAGGTGATCTATATGTCAAGGACGGCGAGAACTTAAAGCAGTACAAATATATATCACGTTATATTAAGTGGCAACAACAAACAGCAGATATTTTTTGATGCCGAGGATAATACACAGTTTAGAGTCATACAGGGGACGGTTCTCTGTATGACTTTTACTGTTATGTAGCGTAATGTAGTAAACACCTGTTTTACCTTGCTTTCTTGCTGTTCTTGGCATAATGTACTCCTTTTGAGGGGCGGTTCATTTGTATTCATTTCGCATTATTCCAACTCATACACAGAACCGTCCCCTGTATGGTTTCAACGAGTATCTAATAAGTGACCTGAACCAATGCAGCAAACAGCAGCAATATGATATTTCGGCGGTGTTAAAGCAAAAGGAACTTAGTGTAAGACAAATAGAGCGGTTGACAGGTATTTCACATTGGATAGCACAGAAAGGATGATGATTACCGATGAAAAAAAATCAAGTCATACAGAGAACCGTCCCCTGTATGACCCAAAGAAAGGAAGGGTGCGAATGAAGCTGATAAAAAGGCAGAATGAACAGACTGCACCAAACCGCAAGATAAAAGCGGTCGTTGATATGATGTTTGATGACATTCCTTATTCCGAGGAGGTCACGCAGGCACAGGAGAAAATTGAAACTGCTCTCAATTCGGAGTTTGACAAGATAAAGGCTGACCGCCACGAGGACGAGGCTTTGGAGGAGCTGCTCGGCAGATACAGCAAGCTTTCGCAAATGGCAGAGCTTGCAGGCTACCCTGCGGACAGTGCGGAAAAATGGCGGGGCGAAACACAGGCTGTTGATATTCGTCCGCTGAAAAAGGAAATATGGAAACAGCGCCTGAGGATATATTTCACTTCGGCATTTGCGGTGTTTGCGCTGTTGCAGGTGTTCTGGCTGATCTACAACATCACTGCAAAGCCCGTTGCAGTTATCGGAAATGTGTTAGTTATAGCAGTTGATTTAGTTTTAGCATCGTTCCCGTTCCGCAAATATCTGAAAACCGAGAAATCTGCCGAGTGGAGCAAATACGATACCGATTCATACAAATATCTTCGTACCCGAAGCGACAAGTATGCAAAGCGTCTTCTCAATGGCATAGCTCTGCTGTTTGCGGTGGTGTTCGTGTTTGTGGCATCGGAGCTGAGCTTTTACTTTTTCGGCAATTCCAAATCGGCAGAGTTTGCGGAAAACTTCTTCAATAACAGCATTGTTATCGAAATTCCTGTCTTTCTGCTGATAAAGAATATCCTCTCCCTCAGAATGATAAGGCGGAGGATAA
>CAMVJD010000033.1 GCA_947167715.1 uncultured Eubacteriaceae bacterium | reverse complement strand
ACCGTTTGTTAAGTTTGTGTTAATTGTCAACCACACCAGTTGACAAAGAACCTTTATTAATAGTTTTCGCTGCGTACCTCAAAGAAGCTTTGCTTATGCGCACATACGGGACAGGCTGCGGGAGCCTTTGTGCCTATTACAAGATGTCCGCAGTTGCGGCATTCCCAAACCTTTACCTCGCTTTTTTCAAATACCTGTGCAGTCTCTACGTTTTTAAGAAGTGCGCGGTAGCGTTCCTCGTGATGCTTTTCAATTTCGCCTACCATACGGAATTTTGCGGCAAGTGCCTTAAAGCCCTCTTCCTCTGCGGTTTTGGCGAAGCTTTCGTACATATCCGTCCATTCGTAATTTTCGCCGTCTGCCGCTGCACCAAGGTTTTCGGCAGTTGTGCCTATACCCTCAAGCTCCTTTAACCAAAGCTTTGCATGCTCTTTTTCGTTATCTGCCGTTTGAAGGAAAATTGCCGCTATTTGCTCATAACCCTCTTTTTTTGCAACAGATGCAAAGTAGGTGTATTTATTGCGCGCCTGTGATTCGCCCGCAAAAGCCGCCTGTAAATTTTTCTCTGTTTGTGTTCCTGCGTATTTGCTCATATTAAAGTCTCCTTTCCGATTTGGACTTTTTAAAAGTGTCCTTATAGTATACGAATATTATAGCATTATTAAACAAAATTTTCAAGACTAATTTTGTTTTTTTGAATTCGCCCATTTTTTTACCATTTTTTTTCGACATGCCCCGCAAATGTTTACCGAATTTAAAACAAAAATCATACAAAAAATGGAGAAGGTCAAAATAAAAACAGGATTGATATTTGCTTTGTGTTATGATAAAATAAAAAATATAAGTACCTGATAAACATAATGGGATGATATAAGATATGGATTTTATAAAAAAACTATTAGGCGGCATTTATAAGGCTGCAACAGATAATAACGTAAAATATTATATAGACCAAAAGGAAGTTAACGGCAGACGTATTGTATTGAGGGGCTGGATATTCAACAAACATGCCGCTTTTACTGCGGCCGAGATATGCTTTGAATGCGGGGAAGAGGTGCGTACTTTTCCGATAAGGCTTACGGAGCGCAGCGATGTAAGGGATGCATTTGAAAATGAAAATGCGCTTTTCAGCGGATTTGATTTTTCGGCGGAATATACTGCCGAAAAAAACGTAAAAGTATATATAAGATGCTCGGGCACAGACGGCACGGAGAATACCGGGCTTGCAGTGCTTAAGCCCTTTGGGAGCGGCTTTTCGGTAAACCGCATTATTGCGGGATTGTCGGATCTTACCGAATTTAAAGACAGATATTACTGCCGCGGCGATATTGAAATACCAAAGGAGATATACGACCATAGCTTTGATGTGATAGTGCCGGTATACAACGGCTACGACTTTTTGGCGCCGCTGCTTTCTTCGGTGCAAAAAACAAAGCTTAACTACCGATTGATACTTATAAATGATGCCAGTACGGATGAACGAGTGCTTCCGCTTTTAAGAAAATATGCGGCGGAACACGAAAACACGGTGCTTATCGACAATAAGGAAAACCTTGGCTTTGTACAGTCGGTAAACAAGGCGCTTATGCTGGGTGAAATGCATTGCGCCATAGTTAACAGCGATGTGTTTTTACCCGATTTGTGGCTTGAAAGGCTTATGCTGCCAATTGTTAAAAACGATCGCATAGCATCCTCGACACCGTTTACTACCTGCGGCACTATATGCAGTTTTCCGAATTTTTGTGAAGATAACGAAATTTTTATGGGGCTTACCGTGGATGAAGCAGACAGCGTGTTCAGACATTTTAAGCCGCAGTATAACGCTATGCCCACGGGTGTTGGATTTTGTATGGGCATGAACAGAAATGCTATCGAAAAAATCGGCATATTGGATGCCGAGACCTTTTACAAGGGCTACGGCGAAGAGAATGATTGGTGTCAGCGCGCCATAAAAGCGGGCTATAAAAATGTTATCACCGAAAACCTTTTTGTTTATCACAAGCATGGTGCAAGCTTTCCGTCGGAGGATAAGAAACGCTATATTGCAAGAAATCTAAAGCTTATCAACGAAAGATATCCCGATTATGATGCGGACGTGCAGGCATATATCAAGGCCGATCCCGCCTCGGCATACAGGGAGTTTGCAAAGCTTTTGCTTATGGCCGGAAATACCGAAAAAAATATGATCATATTTGACCATGCCTGGGGCGGCGGCGCAAATTCATACAGTAAACGCCGCATAAAGGCCGAGAATGAAAAGGGCGTGGGCGTAATAAATGTTATTTTTGAGGCAGACGGCATGTATGCAAAATATATTACAAAATATGCACAAGCGGGCTTTACGCTTAACGGCTTTGATGCGCTTGACAGTCTTACTGATATTGTGGGCGGCGCAGAGAGCATAATCATAAACGAGCTTGTTTCCTGTACGGATATTTACAAGACACTGGAGTATATTAGGGGCTTAAAAACAAGGCTTGGTGCAAGGCTTTATATGCTTGGCCACGATTTTTATTCCTGCTGTCCGTCTATTTATCTTATCAACAACGAGGGAAAGCATTGCTTTAAGCCCGACAGCGCCGTGTGCGAAAGCTGTATTAAAACAAACGATGACAGCTTTAATAAAAATTATGTGTCTATTGGCAAATGGCGCGAGGCTTGGGGCAGATTTTTGGCAGACTGCGACGAGATAACCGTTTTTTCGCAAAACAGCAAGGGCTATTTTATGCATTGGTATCCCGAGCTTGATAATATCAGGGTGCTGCCGCATACTGTGGACTATATACCAAAGATACAGCCGTATGAAAAGGACAATGACAGGCTTAAGATAGGTATATTGGGCAATTTTATGCGCACAAAGGGCTCGCGTATGGTCATACAGATGCAGGAAATAATAGATAAAAACCAATTGCCCGCAGATATAATAGTAATAGGTGAGAATATCGATACCGTAACACACAGCTCACTTAAAATACTTGGACGTTACAAGCCCGATGATATACCCGAGATTTTTAGGGAAAACAAAATAGATATAGTTTTTATTGCCTCTATATGGCCCGAGACCTTTTCGTATACTACGCAGGAGGTAATAAATATGGGTATACCTGTGGCCTGCTTTGATATAGGCGCACCCGCGGAGCGCGTGGCAAAATACGACAAGGGTCTTGTGATACCCGAAATGACGGCGGAGGCTGCATTAAAAGCGATAAGTGAATTTATTAAAAAAGGCGGAGCTGTAAATGGCTGAACTTGATTTAAAATTTTACGAAAATACCGACACATATTCTGACGGTGACATAGAAGAAACATTGCTGCAGCTTGCGGAAAGCGGCTTTGATATTACAAAAAGCGATAAGGTATATCCGTTTGCGGCCGCTTATCATTTTTCCCCGCAGCGCGAAAATATTTTAAACTGGTATCCCTTTGCCGAAAACTGCCGCTGTCTTGAAATAGGAGCGGGCTGCGGCGCAATAACGGGTATGCTTTGCGAAAAATGTGCCGAGGTCGTTTCGGTGGATATATCCGAAAGGCGGTCAAGGATAAACTATGCGCGGCATAAAAACTGCGATAATTTAAAAATTATGGCGGGAAATATACAAAAAATAAGCTTTGACAAAAAGTTTGATGTGGTAGTGCTTAACGGTGTTTTTGAATATGCGTTGAGCTTTATACATACAAATACGCCGTATGAAAGCCTGCTGCGGCTTGCAAAAAGCTTTTTAAATCCCGACGGCAGGGTATTTATCGCCATTGAAAACCGCATGGGTCTTAAATATCTTAACGGCGCGGCCGAGGATCATACCGACAATTATTTTTTGGGTATGAACGATTATGAGGGCAATGACTCCGTGCGTACATTTACAAAAGGGGAATTGTCGGAGCTTGCCGAAAAAGCAGGCTTTAATTCCGTGCGCTTTTATTATCCCTATCCGGATTATAAGTTCCCGTTTGAAATATTTACGGATAATACTGTAAATCACGGCTTTGGCGCACCATATATGAACCTTAATATGCGCAGCTTCGGCCTTTACAGCGAGCAGAAAATGTCGGCATCGCTTTGCAAAGAGGGCGTTATGGGGCATTTTGCAAACTCGTTTTTGCTTGAGCTGTCGCAGGGGAAATGCTGTGATACCATAGATTATGTAAAGATAAATTCTCTGCGAAAGCCCGAATATCAAATTATGACGGCAATATGCAGGGATAAAGATAAATTTGCGCTTAAATTACCTGTCTTGCAAAGCGCGCATGGGCATATAGAAAAAATGCTGCAAAATACGGATATTTATCCCGACGGCATTTTGGCATTAAATGCAGCACCGTATAAAGGCGGGGCAAAATACGAATTTCTGGAGCATAAAAGCCTTAACGAAATAATAACCGAGGATACGGGTGAAAAGCCTGTAAGTACAGCACTTAAAGCGTTTTTTGACAGGTTTGAAACACAGAAAAAAAGCTTTTTTAATGACAAATTTAAAGCGGTTTTCGGCAGCTTTGCCTATGAAATGCCGCTTGATTGTATCAGACCTGCCAATATAGACCTAATTTGTGATAATATTTTTTTCGACAACGGCAAATATGTAATAATAGATAATGAATGGTGTTTTGATATGGATATACCGCTGCAGTTTGTGGTGTGGCGCTGTATAAACGAATTATATTACAAAAACCCCGTGTTGGAAGAAAGGGAAACAAAAAGCTCCGTTTTTGAGCTGTTTGGCATAGATGAAAAAATGTCCCGCGCTTTTGTAAATTGGGCGGTGCATTTTGCCGATAATTATGTTGGCATGAATTATCTTATGCCGTATATAATGCCGCTGAATCAGCTTTCTTTGCTTGATATTTACAATGAGCGTGCGGTGGAAAGGGCTGTAAATACCGCCTGCTATTACGATACGGGAAACGGATATTCCGAGGAAAACAAGGTATACACAGATATTTATACAAATATAGACGGTGGTTTTGAGGTAACATTTCCCATACCCGATGCGGCCAAAAGCGTGCGCTGGGATATTGCCGAGGGCAGGCTGTTAAAATGCCGTGTGGATAGTATCGAAAACAAAGGAGATGCAAGCATCATTCCGGATAATGCCGAAAAATGCGATGACGGCTATGATATATTTTATACGACCGATCCGCATTACACCATAACGGGGCTTGTAGGAAACAGCTTTACCATTAAGGGAAAAATCAAAAATTTTACGGCAAGAGAGGCCTATGATGCTGCACAGGCGACCGAAGCGGGCTTTGCAAAAACGCTTTGCGAAAAAGAAAAAACAATAAGCCAAAAGGATGAGCTGCTTAACGAAAAACAGACAGACCTGCGCCTTGACGCAAAGTATATCAGGGCCTGCGAAAACAGGATGAATGCATATTTTTCGCAGCTTATAAATAAACAAAGCGAGCTTGATGCCAGGCAGCGCGATATTGATACGCTTAATACGCAGCTTGAATATTATCGCAGCGAAAACGACAGGATAAGAAGGTCGAAGGGCTGGAGGTTTATGTCTGTTTTTTGGAACATAAAGGCTAAATTAACGAACAGAGGAAACAAGAAATGAAGCGCATAATAAGACTTCTTTTTTACATTTTAATATTTTTGGGCTTAATGTGCCTGTTTTTGCAGATATTCGGCACGGTAAGAAAACATGAGCTGCATCTTTATGTAATGACCGATGAGGTAAGCAAAAGCTCGCCGATAGAGGTTTTTTATATACCGTATTCAAGCGATGATGATTTTACACAGGAAAGGTCGCTGCAGGCCTTTGAAGATAAAAAGGAATATTCCTTACGCGAGTATGTTTTCAGGCTGCCGAATGAGGATATAAAGGATATAAGAATAGACTTTGGCAGCCGAGCAAACAAGAAGGTAGTGTTTGCAAGGCTGGAATATATCGAGGGCAGCGCTGTAAAGGGCTATACAGACAAGGTGCTGACCGCGAATAATGCGGAAAATTATCAAACACATGAATTACAGCGGACAGACTGCCTTGAGAACGGGGAGACCGTATTTAACACAACGGGTACGGACCCTTATATTATAATAAGGGATATCCATTCCCTGCCGGACAGCAATACCGAATCGGCCGATATATATTTTTATCTGCTTATTTCGGCGGTGCTGTCGCTTACGGTCACGGTCGTACTTTATAAATATGTGCATCTGCGCAGGATAGCGGCTGCCGTTGCGGATACGCTTGCACAGAAAAAGCTTATATTTTCACTTGCCAAAAATGATTTCAAGACACGCTTTGCGGGCTCGTACTTTGGTATAATATGGGCGTTTGTACAGCCTGTCTGCACCATACTTGTATTTTGGTTTGTGTTTCAGATAGGCTTTCGCAACCCCAATGTAGGCAATGTACCCTATGTTTTGTGGTTTATGGCGGGCCTTATCCCCTGGTTTTTCTTTTCGGAGGCATGGAACGGGGCAACAAATGCATTTATAGAATATTCTTATCTTGTAAAAAAGGTAGTTTTTAAAATAAATATATTGCCGATGATAAAAATTATTTCGTCGCTTTTTGTGCATTTGTTTTTTGTTGTTTTTATGATGGTATGCTTTATGCTGTATCAACAAATACCGATGGTAAGCTGGATACAGGTGTTTTACTATATGCTTTGCATGATAGTGCTTGTGGGTGTGTTAAGCTTTATAACTGCTCCGCTTGTGATCTTTTTCCGCGATATATCGCAGATAATGAGCATAATTTTGCAGTTTGGCATGTGGCTTACCCCGATAATGTGGTCGGTGGACAGTCTGCCTGCGGGGATGGGGCCGCTTATAAATATATTTAAGCTTAACCCTATGTTTTATATTGTTCAGGGCTACCGCAATTCCATGATATACGGTGTGCCGTTTTGGCACAACTCTTTGCAGACGGTCTATTTTTGGTCGCTGATATTGGTGCTTGCGGTAATAGGCGGACATATATACACAAAATTAAAGCCGCATTTTTCGGATATATTATAAAGGAGTTTCCATATGGAATACGCATTAAGAGTAAAGGACGTAAGCAAGGTGTACAGGCTTTACAACAAGCCCGCCGACCGATTAAAGGAAAGCCTTTCGCCCTTTAAAAAAATTTATCATAAAGAATATTATGCGCTTAAAAATTTAAGCTTTGATGTAAAAAGGGGCGAATGTGTCGGCCTTTTGGGCGTAAACGGCGCGGGCAAGTCTACTGTGCTTAAAATAATAACGGGCGTGCTTAATCCGACATCGGGAGAGGTTGAGGTGAACGGCAAAATTTCGGCCCTGTTGGAGCTTGGCGCGGGCTTTAACCCGGAGTATACGGGTATAGAAAATATTTATTTAAACGGCACGCTTTTGGGCTTTACAAGGGAAGAGATAGATGCGCGCATAGACGAGATACTTGCCTTTGCGGATATAGGCGATTTTGTTTATCAGCCCGTAAAGACATACAGCAGCGGTATGTTTGTAAGGCTTGCCTTTGCCGTGGCAATAAATATTGACCCGGAGATACTTATAGTTGACGAGGCACTTTCCGTAGGTGATGTATTTTTTCAGGCAAAATGCTATAAAAAATTCGATGATTTTAAAAAAAGCGGCAAGACCATTCTTTTGGTAACGCACAGCCTTTCTTCCGTAAGCAAATACTGTGACCGCGTTGTGGTGCTTGATGCGGGACAAAAGCTTGACGAGGGCGAGCCGTCCGAGATGATAGACCTTTATAAAAAGCTGCTTGTAAACGACCGCGGTGCGACGGCACCTATAGAAGAGGAAGTTGAAAACGATGATGTTCCCGCCGCGGGCGAGGAATGGAAAACCAAGCTTTCCCTTAACCCCAATATAGACAGCTACGGAAACGGTGATGCAGAGATAACAGATTTTGCGATACTGGACGAAAAGGGCAGGCTTGGCAGTCACGTCACAAAGGGCGAATACTGTACGATAAAAATGAAAATAAAATTTAATGCCGATGTAAAGGACCCGATATTTGCCTTTACCATAGTTAATTTACAAGGAACGGATATAACCGGCACAAACACCATGTACGAGGGGATAGATACGGGCCTTGTGAAAAAAGGCGAGGTGCGCACTGCCACATTCAGGCAAAAAATAGATATCCAGGGCGGAGAGTATCTTATCAGCTTTGGCTGTACGGGCTTTCGTGACGGAGAATTTGTGGTATATCACAGATTGTACCGCGCCGTGGATATAAGTGTGGTTTCCGACAGAAATACGGTGGGCTTTTACGATATGAACAGCGAGGCAAGCGTGAAATAGACCATACGGGTCCGCGCTGCTCCGCTTTTTAATGTGTTCGCGGTATAAATATCAAAAATATCGCAAGCAAAAGCGCAAGTATGTATATAACATAGTTTATCTTGTGTGCGCGGCCGGTAAAAATATGTATTACCAGATATGCTATTATGCCAAAGGCTATGCCCGTAAGCAGACTGCCCGTCAACGGCATAAGTATTATGGTAAATACGGCAGGGACAGCCTCGGTGGGCTTGTCAAAATCAACATCGTTTATTACATTCATCATTAAAACGCCGGATATTATCAGCGTTGTTGCCGTTGCGGCAGATGGCACAAAGCTTGCAAGCGGCGCCGAAACAGAGGTCACAATAAACATAATGCCCGTAAGGACTGCGGTAAGACCCGTGCGCGCGCCTTCTATTATACCTGCTGTGCTTTCTATATAGGTGGAAACATTTGTTGTACCCAAAAGTGCGCCTACAGAGGTGGTGACCGCATCTACCTCCAGTATGCGCGGCGTGCGTTCGGCTATTCTTGCATTTTCCTTTCTTAACAAATGTCTTGTTGCAAGCAGCATTGACATTGTTTCAAAAATATCCATAATACATATGGCAAATATTATAATTAAAAGCGTTGATAGGGAAAACAGCTTTTCCGTAGGCGTTTCGCCTGTTATAAGGCCGCGGAAATCGGGCTTGAACAGCACGGAACCAAAGGGAATGTCAAAAAAATTGACCTTATGCCCGAAATGCAGCAGTCCAAGCGGAACGGCAAGTATTATACATACTATTTTGCCTATAAATACCGCACCGTGTATATGCTTGTCAAGCAATATGGTTATAAGTATAACACCCAGTATTGCAAGCCAGGCTGTGCGCGTATCGTGCGAATATACGGCAAGCATATCGAAAATGGCGATGCTGCCGCTGTCAAAGCTTATTATATGCGCCTTTTGAAGGCCTGTATATGTAATAAACATACCGATACCTGCCGTTACGGCATATTTAAGGTTAAGCGGTATGGATCTGTGTATTTTTTCTTCCGCGCCCGTGGCAGAAAGTATAAAAAACACTATACCCGATAAAAAAATTATCGCAAGTGCCTGGTAATAGGTGTAGCCGAAGTTCTGGCATACGGTATATACCACAAAAGCGGCTATTGCAAGGCTTGGCCCCTGTATAAACGGCATATTTACCGTAAGCCCCATTATTATCGAGCCTATGCCTGCAGCCCAGAATGCGGCCGCCGTCAGCGCAGTTAAAAATTGTCCGGCTGTAACGCCGTTAAACAACACGGCTGTGTATACTATTTCTCCGTTTGCGTCAATAACGCCGGGAAAGGAGCCGACGATCACCTCGGGTACCAGCGACAAAAGATATAAAAGCGTAAAATAATTTGTTATGGCGGCGATAAATTCACTGCGTATCGTGGTATTATGTTTTGATAAATGAAAGTAGCTTTCAAGCCGGATTTGTATTTTTTGCATATTATCCTCTCCAATTTTGTACTGCTTATATTTTATCATAAAAGCAATATAAATTTCAATATATTCTTGCTTTTGACTTAATAACATATTCATGCGATACGTTGATTGCGGGGCTTGCCGAATTTTCTGTTCCGATAAATTGAAATTTTGAAAATTATATATCACAAAAAATATTTACCGTATTTTAAGCAAAAATCATACAAAAATCAAGGAAGTGCAAAAAAGTAAACAAGGCTTGATTAATAATGGCAAATATGATAAGATATAAATATACAGAAAAAACAGGCTTAATTGTTTTGATTGTATTGTGATATGGACAGTGAAGATTTTTAACAAAATACATAGAGGCAGTTTAAATGGACAAGAACATTTACAGAGAAAAAAGCATCAAAAGAGTATCATCTCCGGAAGAACTTAACGATTTTATAAAGGTGGCAAGGCCGAGTTTGTGGCTTGCTATTGCCGCAATACTTATATTATTGGCGGGTATGGCGGTATGGGCGGCCTTTGGCATGGTTGAGATAAAAGACGAAAACGGGAATATCGAGTATATTCATCCGATAGAATTTGTGGTAAATTGATATGATCAGTAAAAAGATAAAACAGCCGACTACGGATGCCGTTGCAAAGGTGCCCGTAATTATGCAGATGGAGGCATTGGAATGCGGTGCAGCTGCGCTTGCAATGATACTTGCATATTACGAAAAGTGGATACCGCTTGAACAGGTGCGTGCAGACTGCGGCGTTTCGCGTGACGGCTCAAATGCAAAAAATATAATTATGGCAGCAAGAAATTACGGTCTTGTTGCGGAGGGCTTTAAAGCGGAGCCCGAGCAGATAAAAAAAGATGGACAGTTTCCGTGTATTTTGCATTGGGATTTTAACCATTTTGTTGTATGCTGCGGCTTTAAAGGCGATAAGGTATATATAAACGATCCCTCAAGGGGCGCGATCGTAATAGATATGGAGGAAATGGACAGGACATTTACGGGTGTGTGCATAATGTTTGAGCCCGATGAAGGTTTTGAACCCGAGGGAAGTCCCAAAAGTATTATCGGTTTTATAAAAGAGCATACCGTCGGAACGGCGGCAGCGGTTATGAGTATGTTTTTGATAGCTTTGACGGGTACGCTTGCCAATGTGGCGCAAACAGGCTTTTCGCGCGTGTTTATGGATCATCTGCTTACGGGCAGGTCGCCTGATTGGTTTATGCCGTTTATGTCAGGACTTGGGCTTATAACCGCAATAATAATATTTGTTGAGGCTTTAAAAGGCGTAAATTCCTTAAAGCTTAACGGCAAATTGTCTGTTATCGGCAATTCTTCATATATGTGGCACGTTTTAAGACTGCCCATGGAGTTTTTCTCGCAGCGCTCGGCAGGGGATATCTTGTTAAGGCAAAAAACAAATGCAACAATAGCGTCAAGCATGGTAAACAGCGTGGCGCCGCTGCTGCTGAACACGGGTATGCTTGTTTTTTATTTTGTTGTAATGCTGCGCTACAGCTGCGCACTTACTTTTGTGGGCGTGGCTGCGGTAGTTTTAAATGTGTTTGTTTCAAGGTATATCTCGCATAAAAGATTGAATATAACAAGGGTCTTGATGCGCGAGCAAAGCAAGCTGGAGTCATCAAGGGTCTCCGGCATTGAAATGATGGAAACAATAAAGTCAAGCGGTGCGGAAAACGGTTATTTTGAACGCTGGGCAGGTTATCAGGCTGCGGCAAATACTCAAAACGAGGCATACGAACGCAGCAATTATTATTGGGGAATGATACCCGTACTGGTGACACAGCTTGCAAATACGGCAATATTTATACTGGGCGCTTATTTTGTTATGCAAAATAAGTTTACGCTGGGTATGATATATATTTTCCAAAGCTTTTTGGGCAACTTTACCGCACCGGCCAATTCGCTTATAAGCGTAAGCAGGAAATTTGTGGAAATGCGTACCGATATGGAACGTATAGACGATGTAATGAAGTATAAGACCTATAGGTCGGATACCCATAGTGACAATGAGGATGACTCGGCGGAATATGATAAGCTTGGCGGCAGCATAGAGATAAAAAATGTTACCTTTGGATATTCAAGGCTTGATAAGCCGATCATAAAGGATTTTGACCTTAATATCAAACGCGGCAGCCGCGTGGCGATAGTCGGGGCTTCGGGCTGCGGCAAGTCCACGCTGTCAAAGCTTATATCGGGCCTTTATAAGCCGTGGCAGGGGGAAATACTTTTTGACGGGAAAACCATTGACGAAATAGACAGAAGTGTTTTTACCGGGTCCGTGGCGGTGGTAGATCAGGATATAACGCTGTTTGAGGATACCATATCAAACAATATAAAAATGTGGGACGAAAGTATTGCGGATTTTGAAGTTATACTGGCAGCAAGGGATGCACAGCTGCATGATGATATTATGCAGCGCCCGGGCGGATATCAGTATAAGCTTTGCGAGGGAGGAAAGGATCTTTCGGGCGGTCAGCGTCAAAGGCTGGAAATAGCAAGGGTGCTGGCGCAGGATCCGACTATAGTGATACTTGACGAGGCGACCGGCGCGCTTGATGCAAAAACCGAAAACGAGGTCGTAAACGCAATAAATATGCGCGGGATAACTTGTGTGGTAATAGCGCACAGACTATCGGCAATAAGGGATTGCGACGAGATAATCGTTATGGATGACGGTGTTATAAAAGAGCGTGGTACACATACCGAGCTGATGAAAAAGAACGGTCGGTATGCGAAGCTGGTTTCAAATGAATAAATTATATGAGGCTGTTAAATGGGTTGGTTTAGCGAACAGATCGCGCAAAGAAAAAAGCACGATCGGGATGTTTTTGAGGATTCGTTTATAAAACTTGCGGGTGCGGTGCTCGGAGAGGACGAGGCCGTGGGTTTAAGCGGCAAAAATCCGAATGTTCAGGATGCTTTAAAGGCAATATTGAATTATTACGGCAAAAAGGCTGCCGAACTGCCGACAAGTATAACGGATATATATGAAAAAATTGAATATTATTTCAGACCGGAAGGTATTATGTACCGTGATGTAAGGCTGGAAAAGGGCTGGTATAAAGAGGCGTACGGTCCTATGCTGACTTGGCGTGAGGATACGGATGCCCCGACGGCGCTTTTGCTTAAAAACGGGAAGTATTATTTTTATGACGAACAGGCAGGCCGTAATGTACGGGTAAGCAAAAAAAACGAGGGGCTTTTGTCGGAACGTGCTATTTTGTTTTACGAGCCTTTTCCGCTGAAAAAGCTGGATATTGGTGAGCTTGTAAAATATATTGCGGGCAGGGTGGATCGTTACGATATTACAATGATGATATTGGCGACCTTTTGTGTGACAATGGTAGGTACATTTATGCCTGCCCTGACAAAAAGGCTGTTTACCGGCGTTATAGGCTCCGGCTCGATGGCTGCGCTTGGCTCGATAGCGTTTTTTATGGTTTGTGTTTCCGTATCCAAGATACTTTTTGAGATAATCGAGGAAATGGTCACGGCGGGTATAAACGCAAAGGTCGGCACTTCGGTGGAGGCGGCGTCTATGATGCGTGTGCTTTCTTTAAGCCCCGATTTCTTTAAAAAATACGGCGCAGGCGAGCTGGCAAACAGGATAGGCTACATAAAAGCATTGTGTTCCATGCTGGTAAACTCGGTGTTTTCGATTGGTCTGACAAGCTTGTTTTCTATAATTTATGTGGGTCAGATATTTATTTATGCACCCGGGCTTGTAACAAGCGCTCTGGCAATAATAGCGGTCACTTTGATACTGACTTTTGTATCTTCGCTGTGGCAAATGAAAATAAGCCGCGAGCGTATGGAATATATGGCCAAGGAAAACGGATTGGGGTTTGCCCTTGTTTCGGGTATACAAAAAATAAGGCTTGCCGGCGCCGAAAAAAGGGCGTTTGCAAAATGGGCCGACATATATTCCGAGGAGGCACGGCTTACCTATGATCCGCCGCTGTTTTTAAAGATAAATTCCGCTTTAAATATTGCGGTATCGCTTATAGGCACAATGGTGTTTTATTATATGGCCGTTGCAACAAAGGTATCGGCGGCGGATTATTATGCTTTTTTTGCATCATACGGCATGGTTCAGGGTGCATTTATGGCACTTGCAGGCGTAGCGCTTATTATTGCCGATGCAAAGCCGATACTTGAAATGTGCAGGCCGATACTTGAGGCAGAGCCGGAGGTATCGGAAAAAAAGCAGCCGGTAACAAGAATAAGCGGAAGTATTGAATTAAGCAATGTATCCTTTGCGTATAACGAAGATATGCCAAAGGTAATAGACGGCCTTACCCTTCGCATACGTCCGGGACAATATCTGGCTATAGTGGGGAAAACGGGCTGCGGTAAATCAACGCTTATCAGACTTTTGCTTGGCTTTGAAAAACCGCAAAAGGGTGCCGTTTATTATGACGGCGTTGATATACAGCGTATCGATATGCGTTCGCTGCGCCGCAAGATAGGCGTTGTAATGCAGGACGGGAAATTGTTTCAGGGCGATATATACTCCAATATCACCATATCCGCACCCCAGCTTACATATGAGCAGGCGTGGGAGGCCGCGGAAACTGCGGGTATAGCGGATGATATCAGAAAAATGCCCATGGGTATGCATACAGTTATTTCGGAGGGCTCGGGCGGCATTTCGGGCGGTCAGCGGCAAAGACTTATGATAGCAAGGGCTATAGCACCAAAGCCAAAGGTGCTGATGCTGGACGAGGCCACAAGTGCGCTTGACAATATTACGCAAAAGCATGTTTCACAGGCGCTTGACAAACTTAAATGCACAAGGATAGTCGTTGCACACAGGCTTTCGACAATAATGCAGTGTGACAGGATAATTGTGCTTGATAAGGGCAAAATAGCCGAGGACGGCACCTATGACGAACTGATGGCAAAAAAAGGCATTTTTGCGGAGCTTGTAAAAAGGCAGCAATTAAATAATTAATTTTATGGAAAGGATGGTAACTATGAACATGAAAATGGGAAAACATTTAAGCGAGGACAAGATAACAACGGTGACGGGCGGTGTGTCCGACGGCATTTGCAGCGATTCCACACCTGCGGAAAACTTTGAAAACAAGGGTGCCAAGCAAACCGTATGCCCTTACTGCAAGGTCGGTGCTCCGTCGGATGACGGCATGAGAGGAACAAAGGACGGAAAATTGTATTACAATGCGCAAAAATGCGGCAGCTGCGGCAAGGTATGGCTATACGGCGGTGCGCTTTGATTTGGATATTGACAGGAAAAGCGTTTGGAAAAAAATATAACGATATTTTTTTAAATATGTCTGGATTTTTTTTGCAATATATGTTACAATAAGCGTATATTAAACTAAAAGGAGATTTCGATATGACAATTACAAAAACACAGGAAAACGATAAACTTACGGTTAAAATCGACGGCAGATTAGATACGACTACCGCTCCGCAGCTTGAAGCAGAGCTTAAAACCGCACTTGATGGTGTGAAGGAGCTTGTTTTTGACATTTCGGACCTTGCATATATTTCTTCTGCAGGTCTTCGTGTGCTGCTTACTGCACAAAAGGCAATGAACAAGCAGGGCAAAATGGTGGTTTCGGGTGCTAATGAGGCCGTGATGGAAATATTCGAGGTTACGGGCTTTGTAGATATTCTGACAATAGAATAATTATCAAAGAGGTGATTAAATGAAAACCGATATATTTGAACTGTCGGAAAGCTCACAAAATCTTGAAGGCATACTTACGGAGACCGAAAAAGCGGCGCAGTACGGCGGGCTTGACAGCAAACAGACTATACGCTTAAGACTGCTTGCGGAGGAATTGATAGGTATGCTGCCCGAAATGCTTGAATATTGCAGCGGCAAATTCTGGGTGGAGTGTAAAAATAAGGATTACGAGCTTCATGTCAGCGTAGAGCTTGACGATATGCTTGCGGCAGACCGCGAACAGCTTATGTCTGTTTCAAAGTCAGGCAAAAATATTGCCGCAAAGGGCATAATGGGCAAGATACGAGCTGCTGCGGAAATGATGTTTGTTGAATATATGACCCTGCCGGTGGAATGCACTACGGATTTTTACAGTATGGGCATGGCGCTGGATCCCTATAATTACGCAAGTGCGTGGACACTTAGCCAATACAGGGTAGAAGCAAAGAAAAAAGACGAGGAAAAGTGGGACGAGCTTGAAAAATCCATTGTGGCAAACCTTGCCGATGATGTTTTGGTCGGCATAAAGGGCCGTATGGTGGATATTATAGTTAAAAAAAGCTTTGAATAGCAAAAAGCGGTTTGGCAATATTGTCAAGCCGCTTTTTTACATATTTTTATACTATATGCCGTATATTATATACGAGGTGATAATATGAAAAAAAGTATAAATTACAAAAAACTGGCAGTAAATATAGCGCTGCCGCTTTTGGTGGGCGCTGTATCGGCATGGATATCAAGGGACGGGATGAAGGCATTTGAAACTATGGCGCAGCCTCCGCTGTCGCCGCCGAGCGCGCTTTTTCCCGTGGTATGGACGATATTATATATTCTTATGGGTATTGCAAGCTATATCGTTGCACAGTCGGGAAGCGATGATGCGGACAATGCCCTTACATTATATGCCGTTCAGCTTGGGCTAAACTTTTTCTGGTCGCTGTTTTTCTTTAAATTCGGTATGTATTTGTTTGCGTTTTTCTGGCTTGCGGTGCTGTGGCTTTTTATTTTTCTTACCGCACGTTCGTTTGGCAGGATAAACAAAACCGCGCGAAATTTGCTTATACCCTATCTTGTGTGGGTGGGCTTTGCGGGCTATCTTAACCTTGGGGTATATCTTCTTAACAATTAATTGACTTAACAGCCATAATATGTTAAAATATAACTGTAAGTTTGTATGCTGCGGGGGTATGTCCTTTGCGGCGCAAAAAATTATTTATCCAAGAGAGGTGACAAAAGTGACAAACGGTGACAGTTGCGGACCTGACGGGCGATGGTGGCAGATAATATATGCATATATACTGCGGCCGAGCTGTTCCGTCTGCCGCTTTTAAGTATATAGGTTCTGCTGCTCTGCCGAAAATACTATGAAAGGAAGGCAGGATAATGCAGACAACGAATGAACCAATAGCAGAAACAACAGAAAATGTTGCTGCAAAGCCAAATTACGAACAGGAGATAGTCAATGTTATAAGGGGCAACTTTTCGCCAAAAGCGATAAAGGATAAACTGGACGACTATCACGGTAATGATATTGCGCAGGTAATGGATGAGCTTACCTCGCAGGAGCGTAAAAAAATGTATCGCGTGTGCAGCGCGGAAATGCTTGCGGAGGCGTTTGAGTACCTTGATGACGAGGAAGCGGGTATTTATCTGGACGAAATGGACGTACCCAAGGCGGCCGCCGTGGTCTCGCAGCTTGAAACGGATACGGCCGCTAATGTACTGCACAAGATAGAAAAAAATAAAAGGGCGCTTATCATAGACATACTTAATCCCGATATTCAGGCGGAGATAAGGCTGGTCGCCTCGTTTGACGAGGATGAGATAGGCAGCCATACCACAACAAATTGTATTGTTATACGCGAAAACCTTACCATAAAAGAGGCCATGAGTGAGCTTATACGTCAGGCCGAGCAAAACGACAATATCGCTACGCTTTTTGTTGTGGATGAAAACGGTGCTTTTTACGGCGCTATCGATCTGAAGGACCTTATTACCGCACGCAGCGGTAATAAGCTGGAGGAACTGATAATAACCTCGTTTCCTTATGTCTATGCACATGAGACCATAGACGATTGTCTTGAAAGACTAAAGGAATATTCGGAGGATTCCATACCGGTGCTGGACAACAGCAATAAACTGCTTGGCGTTATCACGGCTAAAAGTATAATTGAAGTCGTTGATGATGAGATGGGCGAGGACTATGCTAAATTTGCCGGTCTGACCGCAGAGGAGGATTTAAAGGAGCCCTTGGGCGAAAGCATGAAAAAGCGTTTGCCATGGCTTTTGGTGCTTTTGGTGCTGGGCATGATAGTATCAAGCGTGGTTGGCATATTTGAGCAGGTAATAGCACAGCTTACGCTTATTATGGCGTTTCAGTCGCTTATACTGGATATGGCGGGTAATGTCGGCACACAGTCGCTGGCGGTCACTATTCGTGTGTTGATGGATGAAAACCTGGGTGTAAAACAAAAGGTAGGGCTTGTTTTTAAGGAAATGAGGGTGGGCCTTTGCAACGGCGCACTTCTGGGCGGCCTTTCGTTTTTGCTTGTGGGGCTTTATATTATGCTTTTTAAGCAGAGAGAGCCCGTGTTTTCATTTGCTGTTTCGGGCTGCATAGGCATATCCCTGCTGTTGGCCATGCTTATTTCAAGTGCGGTGGGTACTGTGATACCCCTGTTTTTTAAAAAGATAAAAATTGACCCTGCGGTAGCCTCCGGCCCGCTTATAACTACCGTAAACGACCTTGTGGCGGTTGTAACTTACTACGGGATGAGTTGGATACTGCTTTTGAATGTACTGCATCTTGCGGGGTGATAGATCATAATGGAATTTATTATTATGTATATTATTGCTGCTGTGATCTTATGCATACTTACCGGCAGCTTATTTTACTTGGTTTTTGCCGTGCTTACAATTTTTATCGGTTTTGTTTTTCTTATAAGCCTGTATTTTTTGGTGTCGGTATTCAAGCTTTTACATTCAAAGCCGCAAACGGGCGACTTTGTAAAGGTTGATGACGTAAAGGATAACAATTCTAAAATAGGCAAAAATATAAAATATAAGGTGGCGGTATACAAAATCGGCAACAAAGAGTATCAGGCCGCTTTTCCTGCCGAGGGTCTGTTTGGCGTGTATTTTTATCCCAAAACAAAAAGCTGCAGGCTATGGCTTTATGAAAAGGAGGAAAAGGTGTTTGACGGGTATAATATTCTATCTTGTATAGTATGGCCCTTGTTTTGCATATTCTTTTTGGCAGCTGCCTTTGTAATGCTTATACAGCTTATACGGATGCGATTTATGATATAATGTCATTTTTAACCATCGTGTCCTTATATATATTTTTTTGGAAAGGAAATAATTATGAGTGTAAATTTAAAAAACAGACATTTTCTTACTCTTTTGGACTATACGCCCGAAGAGATACAATATTTGCTTGACCTTGCCGCCGAGCTTAAGGCCAAGAAAAAATCGGGCGAGCTGCACGATATGTTCCGCGGCAAGAATATCGCGCTTATTTTTGAAAAAACAAGCACCCGTACACGCTGCTCGTTTGAGGTGGCAGCGCACGATCTGGGTATGGGTGTTACATATCTTGACCCCTCGGGCTCGCAGATAGGCAAAAAGGAAAGCATTGCCGATACCGCGCGTGTGCTTGGCAGGATGTTTGACGGTATTGAATACCGAGGCTTCGGTCAGGAGATAGTGGAGGAGCTTGCAAAATATGCGGGCGTACCCGTTTGGAACGGTCTTACCAATGAATATCACCCCACGCAGGTGCTTGCCGATATGCTTACCATTAAGGAGCATAAGGGCAAAATTAAGGGCATAAAGCTTGTATATATGGGCGATGCACGCTATAATATGGGCAACAGCCTTATGATAGCCTCGGCAAAAATGGGTATGGATTTTACCGCCTGCGCTCCCAAGGAATATCACCCCAATAAAGAGCTTGTGGATAGATGCCTTGAAATAGCCAAGGAGTCGGGCGCTAAGATAACGCTTACCGAAAATGTCGAGGAGGCAGTCAAGGGCGCGGATGTTATCTACACAGATGTTTGGGTATCTATGGGCGAGCCCGATGCAGTATGGGCGGAGAGAATAAAAGAGCTTTTGCCTTATCAGGTAAATAAAAAGGTTATGGACACCGCAGGCGAGCAAGCACTGTTTATGCATTGTCTTCCCGCTTTCCACGACCTTAACACGGGCATTGGCAGGGATATCAGCAAAAAATTCCATATAGACGAAATGGAAGTTACGCATGAGGTTTTTGAAAGTCCCGCATCAATAGTTTTTGACGAGGCGGAAAACCGTATGCACACTATAAAGGCCGTAATTGTGGCCACTTTAAGAGGATAAGAGGTTAAAAAATGGAAGAGAACAAGAAAGTAATTTATTCGGCAATGCAGCCCTCGGGTATACCGTCCCTGGGCAATTATCTGGGCGCATTGAAAAACTGGAAAAATTTACAGGATGAATACAACTGCATTTACGGCATTGCAAATATGCATGCCTTGACGGTGCGTCAGAACCCGACGGAGCTTCGTCAGCGCACAAGGAACCTTATAATTTTGTTTATGGCGCTTGGCATCGACCCCGAAAAGAATATTTTATATGTACAAAGTGATGTTTCGGCGCACGCGGAGCTTGCATGGATATTAAACTGCTTTACATATATGGGCGAGCTTAGCCGTATGACCCAGTTCAAGGACAAGTCCGCAAAGCACGCTGATAATATCAATGCCGGTCTTTTCACCTATCCCGCGCTTATGGCGGCTGATATCCTTTTATATCAGGCAGATATGGTACCCGTTGGCGAGGATCAGCGCCAGCATCTTGAAATAACCCGCGACCTTGCGGAGCGCTTCGACAATATTTACGGTGATGTTTTCAAGGTGCCCGATGCGTATATTGCAAAGGTGGGCGCAAGAATTATGGGTCTGCAGGAGCCTACAAGAAAAATGAGCAAGTCCGAAAGCGACAACGACAACAATGTTATTTTTGTGCTTGACGACCTTAATCAAATTGCAAATAAAATTAAGCGTGCCGTTACCGACAGCGATACAGAGGTACGCTACGACCCCGAAAACAAGCCCGGTGTCAGCAACCTTTTAAGCATTTATTCCGCTATAAACGGCAAAACGCCCGAGGAGAACGCACTTGAATTTGCGGGCAAGGGCTACGGCGATTTTAAAAAGACCGTTGCCGATGCCGTTGTTGAGGAAATACGTCCCATTCAAGAGGAATTTAAGCGTATCGCGGCCGACAAGGCCTATGTGGACAAGGTAATAAAAGAGGGTGCCGAAAAGGCGGGCTATATTGCAAACAAGACCTTAAGAAAGGTAAAAAAGAAAGTCGGTTATCCTAACTAATGAAACAAAGAATAATTTATTTTTTGATATTTGCCGCCTTGTTTGCGCTTGAAACGCTTATCGCGCTCACTCTGCACGGTGGGTTTATCCGCTCATATCTTGGCGATGTTATAGTCGTTTGGGTGGTGTACTGCTTTGTTCAGGCGGTTTTGGACGGTAAAAACAACCATTACGCCGTTGCGCTTGGCGTTTTGATATTTGCCTTTGCGGTGGAGTTTTTGCAGGCGGTAAATATCGTAGAGATACTCGGTGTACAGGACAACGCCTTTTTAAGGACGGTCATCGGGACAAGCTTTTCCCGGGCCGATCTGGTTTGCTATACGGTCGGTACGGCGGTTACTATGATTTTTATATGGATATATAGCCATGTTATGAGAGGAAAGCTGTTGTAAAAGTATATTATCAATAGCTATCAAGATATTTAAAATAAAAAATGGAGTGGCAAAATGGATAAAAATATATGGGATAAAGCGGTTCCGGTTGAAAAAAGTCCGTATATTCAAGATGAAGATATAAAATTTTTTAATGTAGAAAATTTTCAAATAGAGCAAGATAAATTAACAATGTTAGACTTGTTTTGCGGAGCCGGCGGATTTTCGGTTGGATGTAAATGGGCGGGATTTCAACCTGTTTTTGGCGTTGATCACTTTGAACCTGCAATGAAAACATGGTGTTATAACCATCCACAATCTATAGGTTGTCTTGGGGATATAAAGAAAGTTGATCCTGTTCAAATAAGGAATTTATTGAAAAAAAAGGGTGTTAATCATATAAATCTAATTACCGGAGGTGTACCTTGTCAAGGATTTTCTATTGCTAACAGAAAGCATAATGATAATGACGAGAGAAACTTTTTATTTCTTGAATATATGCGGTTTGTTGAGGTTTTTAGTCCTGATTATATAATTTTAGAAAATGTTTCGGGGATGAAAAGTACTGCAGGGGGGGCGTTTGCCGAAAATATAAAAAGTCATATGGAAAAATTGGGGTATTCAACAAAAGTCGATATGGTTAATGCGGCCGATTTTGGGGTACCGCAAATTAGACAAAGATTAATTTTTGTCGGTGTGCGTAAGAATGTCGGTTTGTCTGAAGAATACATATTTCCAAAGGGAGATTTTATTGGAAGGTTTAGAACAGTATCAGAGGCTATATCGGATTTACCTCCGCTTGAAAATAATAAAAGTTCCGAGAGTTACTTAACTTGGCCCAAAAATGATTATCAAAAACTGATGAGAGGAAAAGGAAAAATAAGGGAGATTTCTTCTCCCGAAAAACTTTGGAATCATGTAGCGCCTAATCATCCGCAGGAAACGATAGACAAGATTTCTGCAACTGTGCCGGGAAAACCGATGTATGCAAAATTTAAGCAGCGTATTCGATTAAGTGACGATGCACCAAGTCCTACTCAGCTGGCTGGTGGTATCCGTCCGCAGTTTCAATTCGGACATCCAAATCAAGCGAGAGGATTGACAATTAGAGAAAGAGCAAGGCTTCAAAGCTTTCCGGATTCATATGTGTTTTGCGGTGGTATAGTACAAGAAAGAGTACAGACGGGTAATGCTGTGCCTCCGCTTATGGTATATTATATTTCAAAACCAATTGCGGAAGAAATTTGCAGAAGGGAGAAAGAAAAAGTTGTATAGAGTTTGGTATAACACAGAAAGCTTTGCTGATTATATAATTGCTCATACTTTTTTGAAAAATGAAAAACCAATAAAAAGAAAGCTATATGAAAGTGATGCCGATAGACCGCGTGATTTTCATTCGATGCCTGATCATATTCGTAAAATCTTATACTTGGATGCATGTGATTTAATCGTGGAAAAAGATAACGAGCCTGTTTTCACAATTGAAGTTACAACAGAAGCAGGGACAGGTCATAATGTTGTTCAAAGATTTGCCAGAATAGCTGCTTCTGTTGAGAATGGAGTCCCGGCTATATACATATATCCCGAAGGAGCAATAATTACAAGAAAAAATTCAATGCCAAAATGGGATAAAATTAATCCGTTGATATTTAGGGCGCTTGAAGCTGTAATGAATATTTATCGCATACCTGCATTACTTTATTATTTTCCAACGGATATTAATGAATATGAAAAATGTCCCGAGAGGTCTCCAAATTTAGCACAAAAAGGACTTAGATATGATAAGAATATAATTAATTATCCGGGTTGTCCCGAATCTGATGCACAAAGTATGTCGAATATGTTTAGTGTCATAAATGAAATAATCAATGCTACTGAAAAATACGGTGTAAAAAATGCAAGGGAAAGATTATTGAGCAATAAGCTTATTTGTGAACAGCGATATTATATGCAAGAACAATTTGCAGTAAAATCAAAGGGGCGAAGTGTAGATGAAATGTCTCCGCTCTCTGCTGTAAAGAGAGTACCTACAGCTTATTTAATAAAATATCTTTCTAAGTATGAAAATAGAGAGTATTATATTGGAGAATTGCTAAAAACAAGAGAATATACATCTATTTATCAAATTAATGCAGGATTTCGAGGAGATCCTTATCCAGGTGCCTTAACAGCAATAGATTATTTAAAGTGTCGTGAGGGCAAAACATATGAAGATAGGAGAGATAATTTGGTTTTAGTATTTGGCAAATTATATATTGACGAAGAACAGAAAATCTTATCAATAACAAATGAGAATAATTCTTCAATAAATGATTTTTTTGAGGATGTAAAACGCTCTGGAAAACACAATTTGCTGAATAAAAATTATAATTGCCTAAAAAACTATGAGATTCCACGATATTTGATGCAGGTAAGATATGGTTCTACTTATTCAAAAGTAAAACATATTCGCGTATATTCCTATTTTGCTGATGCAATTTTGTTTCCGGACGGTGCATTATGGAGGGATGCTTGATGAATGAAGAAAAGGTTACAAAATGTATTTTAAAATGGTTGTTGGAACAAAATTGGAATATAATTTGCTTTGATTTTCCACAGAGTGGAACAGGTAGATTCTTACATCCCAATGATTCACATGAAAAAAATAAGGATTCTATTAATCCAGATATAATTGCAATAAAAAATGGTATTTGTGTTTTTTTTTGAAAATAAGGATAGATATTATTATTTCGATTTTGAAAAACAATATCGTCTAATTACAGATAATAACTATACAGATTCAATTAATGAATTATTACATGGATATACGGTTTTTAAAATTAACTACGGAATTGGATTCCCTTGCGCAAAATATAAAGGAGATGCTGTTAAAAATTGTAAACTTGTAGATTTTATTGTTGGAGTTAACATTGATGAGACTATAAGGGTTTTATATGATAGGAATAATATTTTTGATTATAAATAGAAATAAACAATTGCGGAGTAAGCTTCGCATTTAATATATTTATAAAAAGAGAGGTGTTTCAATATGATGGATTTTATCACAAAGGAACCTAAAAAATTTGACATTATCAGCTTGGGCGAGGTCATGCTTCGTCTTTCTCCGCCCGACAAGGAGAAGATATCTCAATGTGAAACATTTGAGAAAAAGGCGGGCGGCTCGGAACTTAACGTGGCATCGGGTGCGGCGTATCTTGGCGTGCGCTCGGCTATTATCACAAAGCTCCCCGACAACAAGATAGGACGTTTTATCCGTTACAAAATACGTTACGGTAATGTTAGTGACGATTATATCGTAAATGACACCTCGGATGAAAAGCGCCTTGGTATCTACTACTACGAGAGCGGCGCATATCCGCGTAAATCATCCGTGGTTTACGACCGCGCAAATTCTTCCGTATGCTCGCTTAAGCTTAACGAGATAAGCCCATCGGTATATGATAAGGCGCGTGTTTTCCATGTCAGCGGCATTACAATGGCGCTTAATAAGGAGCTTCGCAGCATTGTTATCGAGCTTATCAAGCGCTTTAAGGAGCAGGGTGCGGCTATCAGCTTTGATGTAAACTACCGTGCAAAGCTTTGGAGCGAGGAAGAGGCAAGGGAAACTATCAAATCTGTTTTGCCCTATATTGATATACTTTTTGTGTCCGAGGAAACATCAAGAAAAATGATGCAGAAAACGGGTACTCTTGAGGAAATAATGAAAAGCTACTCCGACGAGTACGGCTGTAAGATAGTTGCCACCACCCGCCGCGAGGTAGTAAGCCCCACAAAGCATAATTTCGGCAGCAAGCTGTATTATGACGGTAAATTCTACGAGGAGGCACCCTACGAAAATATCGAGGTAGTCGATCGTATAGGCAGCGGTGATGCTTATGTTGCAGGCGCACTGTTTGCGGCAATTAAATTCGGCGACCCGCAGAAATGCGTGGAATACGGCAACGCAATGAGCGCCGTTAAAAATACCACCTACGGCGATATGCCCGCGGCCAGCCTTGGCGAGATAGAAAGCGTAATTAAAACGCATAAATCCGACGGTCCGCAGGAGGAAATGAATAGATAATCAATTAAGCCGACGCGAAAACGTCGGCTTTTTGAATAATATTATATAATATAGTAATATGTTTAGAGCTTAAATGCTTTCCCTATCTATAAGATGGCAGAGTGTTTTGGTATTTTCCGTTTTTCGGGTCTTAATTTCCGCAATAGCTTTTTTATACAGTTCGGGATCATTATAAACCTTATCCCTTGATGTGGGTATTGCGGTGATACCTTCATAATACAATTTACGGATATCTTCGTAATCACCGCCCATTTTATTTTCGTTAAACATTTGCTTTAAATATTCATCCCATACCTCAAACAGATCCAAGAAGGACTCGTGATTATTTGCTGCAATGAGCGCAAGCGAATCATTATAAAAAAATTCTCCGTTTCCAAATATACTTATATCCCGCATTGTTTTTTGATGCTTGATATAATCTTCCAAATTTGTTATTGAATCTATAACGGGAATTATAAATTTCTTTGTATCATATAAGGATGAATTTATGGTTTCTAAAAGGTTTTCGTCATTATAATTGTACTTATATAGCTTATCGTCCGAAAATGGAATATTATGGTAATATAAGCCGAAATATTTCATTCCCACCGAATTATTTTTTATAATTATTTCGTTTATGTTATGACAATATAAAGATAAGATACCCGAAAAAATTTGAAACGTCCTTTCTCCTTTTTTTACGGGTTTCTCGGCCCTGTATGTAATAAACCGAAACAATTCGGGGTTATCAAATTTAATGAATGTATTGATCTTCTTTGCATATTTATAGCCGTAATTGCCCAACGCATTACCGTAGTGTGTTATAAATGTTTTTTTAAAATTCATAAATTAACTCCATAAAATCGCTCTTATCAATATAAAATTAAAGTAGTGGCTGCTGTTGCCGCAATACTTCATTAAGTTCTTCCGGACTTTTTTCATCCTATACGTTAGATATTACACACTCATATTATCAACCCTTTTTCCCGTAAGTAAAAAGTATTGTTCGCCTTTCTTGTTTTGGCTTCATCAATGGCTTTACTGTATAGCTCGGGATCATTATAAATTTCATCCCGCTTTTCAACTATATTGGTAACGATAGCACGATACAGCAGTTCTCGTTCGGAATCAAGTATATCAAGACGGTTTGATTTCTTACAATAATTTTCCGCCCTGTCGTAATCCCTTTGCAGCCAATCGTTAAAATTGTCGTGATTATCCGAAACTATCAAAGCAAGGGAATCTGCATTAAACCTATTGGCACCGGAAATACAGCTGCGCTTGCAGTATGTGACATACTTATATATATATGTATTTAAGTCGTTTACCTCATCAAAAAGCGGGAGTATAATTTCCTTTGTGTGCTGTAAAGCCAATTCTATGACTTCAACCATTGTATCATTATTATACTCATAATCTATTGGCTGAATATTAAGTCTTTCTTCGGGGCAGACATTGTAAACCATAGTGTGTAAGTCTATTCCCAAATTTCTTAACCATTCATCATCAAGAGATTCGCAATATATAGATGCCATTCCGGAAAAAACATTAAACGCTTGGTATCCTTTTTTTGTAGATTTAGATTTAATATAAGAAATAAATTGGATAATTTCTCCATTTATTATTTTGATATGTTTTCCTAATTTTTTATTATATAAAAAACCGTATTTTTCTAAATCTTTTGAAAAAATATTGTTAAAACAATTTTTAAATGACATTAAAGCATCCTTTCCGAATTTTAACTGTCCTCTGTCCCCGCAAGCCGCTTAAACAGAGGTTGTGACACAGAACCGTCACACATCCCGTATTCTAATTCTTTCTCGGTTTTTGTATCAGCCCTTTGGCAAGGTTATCCTCAAATCATAGCACATAACTCTTGTTATCATTGCGGCGGCCTCGCTGCGCTTTACATTGTCATTGGGGTGAAAGGCCATAGTGCTGTCGCCTGTGGCGGCGCCCGTTTCGTACATATCCATAATTTCGTGATAGTAGGGTGTAAAGCCGTCTACATCGGGGATATCGGTTATCGGTACCTCGTTGATATGCGGCCCTGTCTTATCCACGCGGGCAAAAAGATAGGCTACCTCGGCGCGGGTGGCCTTTTTTGTCATATCCATTTTAACGTGGGGCTCTATTATCTGCCAATCCCTGCAATAGTTGTAATATTTGTCGTACCAATGGTCGCCGCCTGTTTCGGATATTTCAAAATGGTGCATAGATGCGTGGGCACAGGCTGCCATTTTTATCGCCTCGGCGCAGGTAACGCCGTCATTGGGCATAAAAAGCCCGTTTTCTCTGCCGTTTAAAACGCCGAAATCTGCCGCGATATTCACATATTCAAGGTACCAGGCACCCTCGGGCACATCCGCAAAGCGGCTTAGTTGATGATACATACCGTTATCGGGGATAAAGCCGTCATCGGACGTGCAAAATACGGGCTGGGCTGTCATAAGCACCGCAAGGGCGGTAAAAATAAATCTTTTCATATTATCCTTCCTTTCTTAAATAATAATGTACAGTAACGTAAGCATTGTTAAAAATACTATGCTTAAAATGCTGAAGCCAAGAATAAATTTTTTTGCGCTGGGGCTTTTGCAATGCTGCATATAAAGCCTGAAAGCAATAAGATTTGCCAGCGAAGCGACCAACGTACCCGAGCCGCCGATATCACAGCCGACAAGCAAAGCCTTATAGTTATCGGTAAAGCCGCTTAACATTGCCGCGCACGGTACGTTTGAGATAAACTGCGATATGATGGTCGCTGCCGCATATTCACGTCCGTTGACGGTTTTTGAGATATGCTCTCTTACTGCATCTATTCCCGATATATTTCCCACAAAAATAAAAAACATAACAAAGGTCAAAAGCAAAAACCAGTCTATTGTGCAAAGCGTTTTTCTGTCGCTTATCAGTAAAGATATAAATGTAAATGCAGCGGTTATCCTGTGATCCAATATTTTTAAAACGGACAAAAAACTTAAAATACCCAATATACAGTAAAGCGCAAGTAATTTTTTGCTTTTTAATGCAGGCTTGTCAAGGCTTACATTAAGTGCATCGTTTTTAATAAAAACAAACAGCATAATTATAAGAAGTATGTAGCTGAATGCAACATAAGGCAGGGTAGTGAGCAAAAACTCCGACATTGACATATTGTAATGCTCATAAATAAACAAATTTTGCGGGTTGCCCATTGGGGTGAGCATACTGCCCATATTTGCGGCGCATGTTTGCATGGCAACGGTGGGTATAATGTATTTTCCCTTGTTTACTGCCTGCAAAAGTGTAATTGACAGCGGGACAAAGGTTATAAGCGCCACATCGTTTGTAATAAACATAGCCGTAAAAAAGCAGAGCGAAAACAGCGCGGCAACAAGCGAGCGCAGCCCCTTTGTACGCGAGATAAGCCTTTCTGCGGCAATGTCAAGCACATTTTGGCGCGAAAGCCCCTCTACAACACACATAAGCGAAAAAAGTATGCCCAATACGCTGAAATTTATATAGTTTATATATTCCTTTGACGGCGGCACAAAAAATGCGGAGATAAGTGCAACAAGTGCCGATATAAAAAATACGGCCTCTTTTTTTATAAAATTAAGTATCTTCATTTTGCAATTTCCTTTTTTATTTTCTTATTATATATAATATCAAAAATAATGTCTGATTGCAACATATCTTGTTTGATATTTTTGAGTGTTCGCAGATTTTTTTAAATGATTATTCCAAAATTTGGTGCTATACTTTTGGCATAGACAAAAAACAAAGAAAAAAATCAACCGAAGAAGGAGTTGACAGATATGTTTGTACATTACGACAATGAGAATTTACCTATTAAAATATGGCAGTCCTCACCCGAGGCTATAGAGGAAAGCTGCATAAAGCAGGCTGAGAACCTTGCAAGACTGCCTTTTGCATATAAATGGATAGCGCTGATGCCCGATACACATACGGGAATGGGTATGCCCATAGGCGGAGTTATCGCCTGCGAGGGTGCGATCATCCCAAATGCGGTGGGTGTAGATATCGGCTGCGGTATGGCCTTTGTCCAGACCGATATCCCCGTTTCGCTTTTAAGAGAGACCATGACGGGCAGCGGGACCCTTGTTCAGACTATATGCGGCGATATTTTAAGAAATATCCCCGTGGGCTTTAACCATTATAAAAAGCCCCAGCCCTCAAAGGTGCTGGATATGGCAAAGGAGCAGGGCAATAAATACGAATTTGACAAGGACCTTCTTCCACAGATAGACGAGGGCTATTATCAGGCGGGCACTCTCGGCGGCGGCAACCATTTTATAGAACTGCAGCAGGACGAGGACGGGATGTGTTGTATTATGCTCCACTCGGGCAGCAGACATTTCGGCAATATAGTCGGCCAATATTTCAATAAAATAGCGGCTGCCTTAAACGAAAAATGGTATTCAAGCGTGTCTCCCGAATGGCATTTGCCGTTTTTGCCCACCGATACCGACGAGGGCAGAAGATACCTTGACTGGATGCAGCTTTCAATGGATTTTGCTTACGAAAACCGTGCAATAATGCTTGAAAAAATAAAGGAGACCTTTGCCAAATATACAATTAAGTATCTCGGTCTTGAACCTCGGTTTTCGGGCGAGGTCAACTGTCATCACAACTACGCTGCGATAGAGCATCACTATGGCAAAAATGTATGGGTACACCGCAAGGGCGCTATAAGGGCGCGTGAGGGTGATATTGGCATAATCCCGGGTGCTATGGGCAGCTACAGCTACATAGTGCGCGGCAAGGGTGATCCCGAAAGCTTTATGTCGTCCTCCCACGGCGCAGGAAGAGCCTATTCCCGCAAGGCGGCGGTAGAAAACTTCCGCATTGACGAGGTAATGGTGGATCTTAAAGAAAACAATGTTTTTCTTGCAAAAAATAACAAGGCCGATGTGGCCGAGGAATCACGCTTTGCGTATAAAAATATAGATCAGGTAATGGAATGTCAAAAAGACCTTACCGAACCGATCAAAAAACTTTTTACCGTAGGCGTGGTAAAGGGATAAAAAATAACGGCTCGTACAGCAAAGGTTGCGACGGGGGTACGGAAGAGCTGCCGGATATATTCGTATATCAAGGCGTGCGCCGTAATGCAAATGAGCCGTGTTAAAAGGCACATACAGCAGTTTTAACTTTTTGTGGGAAAAAGACTATCGTGCCTTGTATTAAAGACGCTTACAGCAATCTGTTCAAGATACAGCTGTTAACTGTAAACCTTGGCGTCTTGGTAATGCTTTTAAAGACAGATACAGCAAAACAGTACAGGTGGCATTCTTTTAAAGAACAGGGTTCGAATCCCTATACTGAAAAAATCTGTCTTGTTATGAAAGCGTTCATATAAAATATGAAGAAATTAAATAGGAATGCTTGGTTAAGGAACAAAAAATGCGCCATGCGGTCGGATTTTTTGAAAGGAGAATCAATATGTTAAACTTTTTGAAGAAAGAAGCTAATTTAAAATATACCGAAAACGGTGCTTTAACGCACGCGACCTCGGAAAGCTTTTGTCTTGATCTGTTTTTCGGTGCGGGTGCTATGCGCGGCACAGAGGAAAAGGAGATAGGCAGGGCAGTAATCCGCGCTTATGCGGAGGACCCCGTTAAGACACTTAAAATAGTATTTTTTGCCCGTGATGTGCGCGGCGGCCTTGGCGAAAGACGCTTTTTCAGAACGGCGGTAAAAACTTTGGCCTATATCGCGCCCGAGGCGGTAAATAGAAATATCCCCCTTTTTGCCGAGTACGGCCGTTTTGACGACCTGCTTGTTTTGCTGCACACCAACTGCGAGAAAACGGCAATAGAGGAAATAAGCAAAATTCTTTACGCCGATATCGAGGCAATGAAAAACGGCGAAAAGGTGAGTCTTATCGCAAAGTGGCTCCCCTCTGTAAATACATCCTCCAACACGGCGAGGATGCAGGGCAAATACCTTTGCAAAAAGCTTGGTATGGCCGAAAAGGAGTACAGAAAAACTCTCTCTGCCTTAAGGGCGTACTGCGATATAATAGAGAACCGTTTAAGAGTTAAGGATTACACCTTTGACTACGAAAAACAGACCTCGGGCGCGCTGTTTAAGTACAGAGCCGCATTTTGGAGAAATGACAGCGAGCGTTACTCCGACTATTTGGATGCCGCTCAAAAGGGCGAAGCAAAGATGAATACATCCTCGCTTTATCCCTATGATATTGTGCGCGCCTGCCTGACCAACGCTGACGAGAGCGAAAGAAAAACTCTCGATGCGGCTTGGAAAAATCTGCTCGCTTTCGGCGAGGGCGGCAATTCGCTTGCCGTAATAGACGGCTCGGGCTCTATGACTTGGGGCTTGAACAGCACGGTAAGGCCCATAGATGCGGCGCTGTCGCTGGGTATTTACTTTGCCGAGCACAACAAGGGACGTTTTGCCAACCATTTTATAACCTTTTCCGAAACTCCGCAGCTTGTTGAGATAAAGGGCAGGGATATATATGAAAAGACCCGTTATTGTGCAAGCTTTAACGAGGTGGCAAACACAAACCTTGAGGCGGTATTTCTGCTTATCCTTAAAACGGCTGTAAAAAACCGCGTAAAGCAAAGCGAAATGCCCGAAAGACTTTATATCATATCCGATATGGAGTTTGACTGCTGTGTTATCGGCGGCAATAACGATACTCTGTTTGATACTATGCAAAAGGCATATAAAAAGCACGGCTACAGCCTGCCCAAAATAATCTTTTGGAACGTGAGTGCAAGACAAAGCAATTTGCCCGTTACGCGCTCACAGACAGGCGCCGCGCTTGTTTCGGGCTTTTCACCCGCGCTTTTTGATATGGTATCGGGCGGAGATATATCCCCCGAAAAGGTAATGAACGATATTTTGTCAAGCGACAGATATGCCGCCGTAGGCTAATCGTGTATCAGAACTTCTGTTTTAAAGAATTTCGGCGATACAAGCCTGCGGTAGACCTCTAAATAGAGCCTGCGTATCTCGTCCTTGTCAAAATCCCGTGACGAGGTTATTTTGTAAATGTTGTACTCTGCGCCGGATACACAGGCTGTTATGCCCGTATCGGCGCAGTTGTTTTTCTTGTAAAAATTTTGCCGTGCAATTTGTATCTGCCTTTCCGTGTCGTTTTTGGCGTATTCGGGGTTCTCTGTTTCGAGAAAGGCAATGGAGGAGTCCTTTAAATACACGGAAAGCAGCCTGAAAAATTCCGACCCAAGCCCCGTATTGCGGCGGCTTTTTTCAATAGCAAAATAATCAAGCATATGAGCCGTGATATTATTCTGCTTTAATATTGCAAAATAGGCATAGCCCAAAATATCATTACCCTCAAACAGGCCTATACAGTCGTATCGGTCCTCGGCTATGCCCCGCTCGATAGAGGAAAGGGGCTTGATCTCGTTTGAGGGGAAATCATATTTCATTCTTTCGTAATAAAGCGACTTTACCTGCTCGCTGTCAAGCTTTTTTATAATATGCTTTTCCATTACTTTATAAAATTGGTCTTTATTTGCTTAACGGGCTCGGGCGCTGCTATGCCTGCGGCCTTGCCTGCTTCAATGCTTTTTAAAAGCCATGCCATATTGCGGCCGAGGACCTCCATTATCTGTACGCCCTCCTCGTCCTTTAATACCTCTTCGGGGCTGTTGCCGTGTACCATTGGCCAATAGCGCGACGAAACAACGGGCATTTCCTTAATGGTAAAGTATTTTAAAAGCATATCTATCGATGCGGTAGTACCTGCACGTCTTGCCGATGCTATGGCTGCTGCGGGCTTAAGACGCAGGTTTGCCTTTGGCGAAATAAAAAGTCTGTCAAGGAAGGACACGACCTCGCCCGAGGGGGATGCATAGTAAACAGGGGTGCCGACAACAATGCCGTCAGCGCCGTTTACCGCCTCGACAGCTTCCTCTACCAGCTTGTCAACATCGCCGTTTACTGCGCGTTCGCCTATAAAAAATATCTCGCTGTCAACGCCGTTTTCCTTTAATGCCTTTGCTATAATGTTTAATGCGGTGTAGGTGCAGCCATGCTCACGGCGGCTGCCGTTAAAAAGTATTACTTTCATATTTTTACGCTCCTTTGCAAAATTTTCTTTCTATATATAATAACATAAAAATTTTATGCTGTCAAAATTTGTTTATGCGTATTTAAGCGGTATATAAATGTTAAAAAAATTTTTTTGAAAAAATTGAAAAAAAGTGTTGACAAAAAAGAACCTGTATGTTATTATAAATGAGTGCTGTTCGAGAGGACAACACAAAACAGCTTGAAAACCTGCATTTTATCGGGTTTTCAACAAAATTTGCACTTTGAAAACTGAATACAAACACAACGACATTGAGGTTTACAATGTAAACCAAAGATGAATTAAAGTTAAAC
>CAMVJD010000032.1 GCA_947167715.1 uncultured Eubacteriaceae bacterium | reverse complement strand
CTAATGAGAAACCTTTCTGATCTTTTAACTTAGCCTGTAAATTCTTTAACATAATAAAATTTCCTCCTTGTTTTTTTTTAGTATGTTTTGTTTTGTTGTAATTACATTATACATAATTTGTTCACAAAATGCAAGCCTTTTTTTTAAGTTTTTGAATTTATATTTAAAATTATTAATACAAAATTAATCAACAGACAATATACATAAAAATCCGCTTTTATAAATGCGATTTTAAGCGTTGTAATGTACATATATGATAAAACGAAAAAAATCAAATCGACAATAGTTGGCAAATTTTACTTTTGAATTTAATGTCGTATTAATTTTTGGAGGGTTATATATGCGATAATAATATATAAATATGCAATAAAATATGAACGCATTTACAATTTATTTACGATTATTTTAATGGTTGTTTAATGATTTGACTGCAGGATATTCCGGCCGATCTTGGGGTCAACAAAAAAAGCCGGCATCCGTAGATGCCGACCCTTTTTATAATATTTGTATTGATATCACTAAACAAGCGATCAATTACTTAGCTACAGGATACTGAGGAGTTGTACCAGTAGGAGCGTTGGATGAAGACCATGCAACGTAGCTGATAGCAGGAGTGTTAGCCTCGCCTGTTGTGTAGATAGTGTAGCTGATAGAAGGAGCCTTTGTAAGAAGCTTACCGTTTACAAGGTCAGTAGAGCTGATAGAAGTTGCAGATGTCCAGCTGCCCTGTGTGTAAAGGTCTGTAGCGTATGTCTGAGCTGCAGAGAATACTGTGGAAGCACCGTTCTGCTCTGTTGCCCATGTAGCCTTCTTGATGTAACCAACAACGTTGGGTACTAACATAGCAATAAGGATAACCATGATTGCGATAACAACGATAAGTTCTACTAATGAGAAACCTTTCTGATCTTTTAACTTAGCCTGTAAATTCTTTAACATAATTTTTTTCCTCCTTAATTTTTTTTAATTATGTTTGTTTGTTTTGTTGTAATTACATTATACATAATTTGTTCACAAAATGCAAGCTATTTTTTAATATTTTTTTAATTATGTTTAGTATTATTAATATATTATTAAAGCATGGATAGTTTGCACAAAATAACGTCTGAAAATTAAGAAAACAGGTCAATAAATATACATAAGACACAAATGGTGCAAGGTGCATGATGAAATTGATAGTGCATATTGTTTTTTTGCTTGAAAAGGGCCAGATTATCCGCAAAGTAAAAATGCAATAAAAATTGCATATTATCCTTAAAATATGAATGGGTTTACAAATTGTTAATGATTGCGCCGATTCGCTTGACCGTTCCGTTGGGTATGCTTACATAAAAACGGGACCTTGATCGTGTAAAGCTGTTGCGGTTTTGTATATACGGTCTTTTTTTTGAGCCGGCTTAACAAAAAAAGCCGGCATCCGTAGATGCCGACCCTTTTTTATAATATTTGTTTTGATATCACTAAACAAGCGATCAATTACTTAGCTATAGGATACATAGGAGCTGTGCCGTCGGGAGCGTTTGATGAAGACCATGCAACGTAGCTGATAGCAGGAGTGTTAGTCTCGCCTGTTGTGTAGATAGTGTAGCTGATAGAAGGAGCCTTTGTAAGAAGCTTACCGTTTACAAGGTCAGTAGAGCTGATAGAAGTTGCAGATGTCCAGCTGCCCTGTGTGTAAAGGTCTGTAGCGTATGTCTGAGCTGCAGAGAATACTGTGGAAGCACCGTTCTGCTCTGTTGCCCATGTAGCCTTCTTGATGTAACCAACAACGTTGGGTACTAACATAGCAATAAGGATAACCATGATTGCGATAACAACGATAAGTTCTACTAATGAGAAACCTTTCTGATCTTTTAACTTAGCCTGTAAATTCTTTAACATAATTTTTTCCTCCTTTAATTTTTTAATTATGTTTGTTTGTTTTGTTGTAATTACATTATACACATGATATTAACAAAATGCAAGCACTTTTTTAATTTTTTTTTAATTATATTGAAAATTGTTAACACAAAATTAATAAATAACAATAAAGCACAATGGATTCGCGTTTAAACATCTGTCGTATAATTATTTTTAACAAAAACAATGCATAAGAATATTGTGGATTTGAGGGATAATTTGTGCAGGTTTATAACCGAGGTTAATATTTTGTTAATTTTCCAGAAAAATTATGTGGTATAAACACTAAAATATATGAAATAATGAGAATCCATGACGCTTGTTCATAGTTTGTTAATATATTTATTAATGTTTTTTTAATTATTTTGTGCGTATCAAAAATAAAAAAATCTTGTGTGAGGATGCGTTTTGGGGTATTATTGTATATGAAAGGAGTGTCCGATATGGGTAAAACTGTTTTTATAACCGGTGCTGCCGGAGGAATAGGCGGCGCCTGTGCGTTGGAATTTGCAAAAAAAGGATATAATGTTGCGGTTGGATACAATACCTCGGATCCGGGCGGGCTGATGGAGAGGTTAAAGGAATACGGCGGAAAATACAGGGCTTATAAAGGCGATCTGTCGTGTTATGATACTGCCGTCGGGGTCTTTGCCGATATACAAAGCGATATGGGCGATATAGACTGCCTTGTGAATAATGCGGGGATATCGTATATAGGTCTTTTTAATACAATGACACCGGATATGTGGAAAAAAATTTTTGCCGCAGATTTGGAAACGACCGTAAATTGCTCACACATTGCGGTAAAGGAGATGCTTAAAAGGCACAGCGGCTGCATAATAAACATTTCGTCCATGTGGGGGGAGGTCGGTGCCTCGTGCGAGGTCATCTACTCGGCGGCAAAGGGCGCTGTAGACAGCTTTACCCGCGCGCTTGCCAAGGAGTGCGCGCCTAACGGCATAAGGGTAAATGCCGTTGCCCCGGGGGTCATAGATACCAAAATGAATGCACAGCTTACCCAAGAGGAAATGGATGCTTTGATCGACGAGATACCCATGATGCGCCTCGGGACACCGGAGGAAACGGCTAAAGCGGTGTTTTTTCTGGCAAGCGACGAGGCTTCTTATATAACGGGTGAAATATTGAGAGTCAACGGTGGTATTATATGAAGAAAATAAAGGAATTTTTAAAAAAACAGGATGAAAGGATGCAGGATCCGGAGTATGTAAAAAAACTTTACAAGCGTTCGCAGTATGAGATACTGGCAATTTTTATCCTGTTTACGCTTTTGTTTTATTTTAACTACAATTATACCGTGTTTAAAATTAAAACATCTACCGAATATATTTATGGCGATACGCTGGAGGCATTGTCGCAAAAGCATCTTAATAAGCCCTTTTCCATAAGAGATTTTGATGCACTTACCATAGGCGTATACAGCGAGAGCCTAAAAAAAGAGGATAAGTATTTTCAGCTTTTTAAAAGAGGAGAGTTTTCCGGCGAATTAAAGGATATGGAAAATATAGGAAAGGATACAAGGGTCGAAAAGGACGAAAACGGAAACGGCCTTATAACCTTTACCCTGTTTACCTCTGCGGCAATGAAAAATGTAAAAAGAAATATTAAAACACTTGACGGCTGCGATAAAATAATAATTGATCTGCGCGGCAATACGGGCGGTATGGTCGGTACGGCGGAAAAGATGGCTTCGCTTTTTATCGGTAAGGGAGATACCATATACAGCTATGCCACCAAAAAGAAATACCGTATCGTCAAAAATAAAAAGGATCCCGTGCTGTCGCCCAAAAGCATAATTATTTTGCAGGATAAATATACCGCCTCCGCCTCCGAGCTGTTTATTATGGCGCTTAAAGAAAACCTTGATAACGTCACCGTGATAGGCACGCAAAGCTACGGCAAGGGCATAGGCCAAAATGAGTATTATCTGGCCGACGGCTATGCATTTAAGTTTACCGCAATGAAAATGTTTACACCCTCGGGGGCAAGCATCAACGGCACGGGCATTGCGCCGGATATAAAATACGATAAAGAGGATATGCTCGAATATGCCAAAAAATTATAGCCGCAACAGTAAAACCGCCGCTTGGACATTAAGCCCTTGCGGCGGTTTTGGTATGAAAGATATGAAATGCAAATTATCTGAGCACTCTTACGCTTATTACATTTTCAATTTTCTTTATCTGTTCGATAGTCTCGTCGTCAACGGGAGCGGTATCGAGGATAGTGTAAGCGTAATCGCCCTTTGCGTTATTTGTCATATGTGAGATATTAAGGCCCTTTGCACCAAGTGCGCTTGTGGCTGCCCCGATAATTGCGGGAAGATCCTTGTGCAGGATACAAATTCTTGACTTGCCCTCAAGACGGGGTGAAGAGCAGTTAGGGTAATTTACGCTGTTGGTGATATTACCGTTTTCAAGGTAATCCATAAGCTCTTTAGCGGCCATAACTGCACAGTTGTCCTCTGCCTCGGGTGTGGATGCACCAAGGTGGGGAAGTGTGATAATGCCGTCAACACCTACTGTTTCTTCGCTGGGGAAGTCAACAACGTAGCGTGCGACCTTGCCGCTTTCGATAGCTGCTATCATATCCTTGTTGTTGGCAAGCTCGCCGCGTGAGAAGTTCAATATTCTTACGCCGTCCTTGCACTTTGCAAGGTTAGCTGCGTTAAAGGTCTCCTTTGTATCGGGTGTTAAAGGAACGTGAACAGTGATATAATCGCTTACTGCGAAGATCTCGTCCATGCTGGCTGCCTTAACAACGTGTCTGTCAAGGTTCCATGCTGCATTTACGCTGAGGTAGGGGTCATAGCCGTAAACCTTCATGCCAAGTGCTACAGCTGCATTTGCAACAAGCACGCCGATAGCGCCAAGACCGATGATACCAAGTGTCTTGCCGTAGATCTCGGGGCCTACAAACTGTGCCTTGCCCTTTTCAACAGCAGCGGCAACGCCCTCTGTGCCCTTTAAGCTCTGTGCCCAGTTGCAGCCGTCAACTATCTTTCTGGAAGAAATAAGAAGACCTGTTAAAACAAGCTCCTTAACTGCGTTTGCATTTGCGCCGGGAGTGTTGAATACAACGATACCCTTTTCCGCACATTTGTCAAGCGGGATATTGTTTACGCCCGCACCGCAGCGTGCAACAGCCTTTAAGCTGTCGGGCAGCTCCATATCGTGCATTTTAAAGCTTCTTAAAAGTATACCGTCGGGATTTTTGCAGTCGTCCGAAACGGCATAGTCCGATGTAAGCTCTGCAAGGCCTACACTTGAAATTTTGTTGAGTGTTAAAATATTATACATTATATATGCCTCCAATAAGGATTATTTATTATCGGTTTCAAACTTCTTCATAAATTCAACAAGCGCCTTTACGCCCTCGACAGGCATAGCGTTGTAGATACTTGCACGCATACCGCCAACGGTCCTGTGACCCTTAAGGTTTACAAAGCCTGCTGCTGTTGCTTCCTTGATGAATTTTGCGTTAAGATCGTCGTCATCTGTTACGAAAGGTACGTTCATAAGTGAACGGTCCTTTGCAACAACTGTACCGCGGAACATCTTGCTCTCGTCAAGGTAGTTGTAAAGGATAGCTGCCTTTTCTTCGTTTATCTTCTGCATAGCAGCTACGCCGCCAATCTCTTTTTTAAGCCACTTGAACACAAGGCCCGCAACATAGATAGCATAGCAGGGAGGTGTGTTGTAAAGTGATTCGGCGTCTGCGTGTATCTTGTAGTCAAGCATTGTGGGTGTGATATCCATTGCGTTGCCGAGAAGGTCCTCACGAACGATAGCGATAGTAACACCTGCGGGTCCTACGTTCTTCTGTGCGCCTGCAAAAAGAAGACCGAACTTGCTTACATCCATTACCTCTGACATAATATTGGAAGAAATATCGGCTACAAGGGGTACATTGCCAACCTCGGGAAGCTTGGTGTAGCGTGTGCCGTAAATTGTGTTGTTGTAGCAGATATAGAAATAGTCTGCGTCCTTTGTAAACTTTGCGGGGTCAAGATCGGGGATATAGCTGTAGGTCTTGTCCTCACTTGATGCAACTACGTTTACATCAAGGTACTTGCCTGCCTCAGCAGCAGCCTTTTTAGCCCACTGACCTGTCTTAACATAGTCGGCCTTGCCGTTTCTTCTAAGGTTAAGGGGAACCATAGCAAACTGTGTATGGCCGCCGCCCTGTAAAAACATTACCTTGTAGTTTTCGGGAATGTTCATAAGCTCGCGGATATCAGCCTCTGCTGTTTTGATTATCTCGTCGTAAACCTTTGAACGGTGGCTCATCTCCATAACGGACATACCCGAACCGTTGTAGTCAAGCATCTCTCTTTGTGCCTGCTCAAGCACGGGTAAGGGAAGCATGGAAGGGCCTGCTGAAAAATTGTAAACTCTGCTCATTGATAAAACCTCTTTCTTTTATATTGTAAATTGATAAATTTGTATATACATCAAATTATTACTATTATACTACTTTGTTTAAATATTGTCAATATGAGTATTTTGATTTTTTATTTTTAAATTAGGTGCCTTAATTCTCAAATTAATTCAAAAAATAGGAAAAGTCAAAAATTTATATAGATTTTTTTTATTATTTGTGTTAAAATAAAAAATGATATTGAAAATTTTACGGAGTATTCGTATGGATAAAAAAGCACTTCAAACACTTGAATTTAATAAAATAAAAGAACAGCTTATGCGTTATGCGGCTTCTCCGCTTGGAAAGTCCATGGCGGAGGAATTGGTGCCCGTAAGCGATATAGAGGATATAAAAAAGGCACAGAAACGCACCTCCGAGGCTGTCAGTATGATACTTAAAAAGGGCTCGTTAAGCCTGGGCGGCCTGCACGATATCACGCCGCAGCTTCGCCGTGTGGAAATGGCGGGCGTTTTAAGCATTGAGGAGCTGGAGCAGGTGCGGGATTTTCTGTATTCCTGCCGCAAGGCCAAGGGCTATGCCAAAAGCGAGGGTAAAAACGATGTTTTTGAGGAGCTGGAGCCGTTATTTGAAAAAATAACCTCTGTGCCCGATCTGGAGCGCGATTTGGAGCGCTGTATAGTTTCGGGCGAGATAGACGATGCGGCAAGCAGCACCCTGCGCGACATCCGCCGCCTTATTTTGCAGGCCAATAACCGCATTAAGGAGCAGCTTAACAGCATAATCCATTCCCAGACCTACAGAAATATGCTTCAGGACCCCGTTATCACTATCAGGAACGAGCGTTTTTGCGTACCCGTCAAGCAGGAGTACAAAAATACCTTTTCGGGTATGATACACGACCAGTCGGCAACGGGAGCGACTGTTTTTATTGAGCCTATAAGCGTTGTTCAGCTTAATAATAAAATCAAGGACCTTCATTCGCAGGAAACGGCGGAAATAAACCGCATACTTGCACAGCTTTCCGACAGGGTGTATCAAAACCGCATACCGCTTTCGGAAAATATAGATATAATGGGCGAGCTGGACTTTATTTTTGCAAAGGGTGAGCTTTCAATAGCTATGAACGCCACCGAGCCCGTATTTAACAACCACGGCTATATCAATATCAAAAAGGGCAGACATCCGCTTTTAAACAAGGATACGGTGGTGCCGACCGATATTTATATAGGTAAGGATTTTACAACACTTCTTATTACGGGCCCAAATACGGGCGGTAAAACGGTCAGCCTTAAAACTCTCGGCCTGTTTACGCTTATGGGTCAGGCGGGGCTGCATATACCTGCCTTTGACAATTCCGAGCTTGCCGTTTTTGACGAGGTTTTTGCCGATATTGGCGATGAGCAGAGCATCGAGCAAAGCCTTAGTACATTCTCGTCGCATATGAGCAATATAGTTTATATTTTAAATAATGTCACCAATAATTCGCTGGTGCTTATGGACGAGCTTGGCGCGGGTACAGACCCCACCGAGGGTGCTGCACTTGCGGTATCGATAATCAAATATCTGCACGCACTGGGGATAAGGACGGCCGTCACCACCCACTACAGCGAGCTTAAGTTGTACGCCCTTACATCCGAGGGGGTGGAAAATGCAGGCTGTGAGTTTGATGTGGAGACCTTAAGGCCCACCTATCGCCTGCTTATCGGCGTGCCGGGCAAGAGCAACGCCTTTGCCATATCGTCAAGGCTGGGGCTGCCCGACCATATCATAAACGATGCAAGGGAATTTTTAAGTCACGAGGATGTCAAGCTGGACACCGTGCTTGCGGATATGGAGATAAGCAAGAAAAACCTTATTGCCGAGCAGGAGCGCGCGGAAAGCTACCGCAGACAGGCCGAGGAGCTTAAGATAAAAAACGAGGAGCAGCGCAAAAAACTGCAAAAGCAGCAGGAGCGCATAATCCGCGAGGCAAACGAGCAGGCGCGCAGCATAATTTCCGATGCCAAGGACGAGGCCGATGCCATTATAAAAGAGATAAGGAAAATGCAGCGCGAGGGCATCGAGGGCAATACCCTTGACGAGCAGCGTCAAAAGCTAAAGGCCAAAATGGAGGCTATGAACGAAAAGCTTGCGGAAAAGAACAGGCCAAAGCATAAGGTGCCCAAAAAGCTTCAAATAGGCGACAAGGTCTATATACACAGCTTTGACCAGACGGGTATTGTGGCCTCACTTCCCGACAGCAGCGGCAATCTTACCGTAACGGCGGGTATAATGAAAATGAAGCTTAATATAAAGGACCTTTCGCTTGATACAAGCGAGGATGTGACCTATAAAAAGCCCGAAAAGCAGCAAAGGTCGGCAAACAAGTTCAGAAAATCACAGACTGTTTCGCCCGAGCTTGACCTGCGCGGTATGATGAGCCTTGAAGCGATAGAGCGCGTTGACAAGTATCTTGATGACGCATATCTGGCGGGACTGACACCCGTTACAATTATCCACGGCAAGGGTACGGGTGCCTTAAGAGCCGCGGTACACGAGCATTTACGCACACATCCCCACGTTAAAAGCTACAGACTTGGCGTTTACGGTGAGGGAGAGAGCGGTGTTACCATAGTAGAGTTAAAGTAAAAAGGGGATATTAAAAATGAGCGATAAAAACAAAGTATTGATAGTTGACGATGACAAGCATATTGCGGAGCTTATTTCGCTTTACCTTGAAAAGGAGGGCTATGAAACAAGGGAGGTATATTCGGGCCGCACGGCAATAAACGTATTTAAGGACTATGCGCCCAATATCGTGCTTTTGGATATAATGCTTCCTGAACTGGACGGCTACCAGGTGTGCCGCGAGATAAGACAGCAGAGCAATGTGCCTATAATTATGCTTACCGCAAAGGGCGAGGTTTTCGATAAGGTCCTCGGCCTTGAACTGGGCGCAGACGACTATATTATAAAGCCCTTTGACCCCAAGGAGCTTATTGCGCGCGTTAAGGCTGTTTTAAGGCGCTATGACAATAAGCCCGCCGAGGAGCCCAAGCAGATAGTTTATCAAAACCTTAATATCAATCAGTCCACCTATGTGGTAACATACCACGATGCGGCGCTTGAATTGCCGCCCAAGGAATTTGAACTTTTAAATTTCCTTGCACAGCATCCTAATCAGGTATTTACCCGCGAGCAGCTGCTGGATAAAATTTGGGGCTATGAGTTTATGGGCGATACCAGAACGGTGGATGTACATATCAAGCGTATAAGAGAAAAAATGCCCTATGCCGATAACTGGAGCATTAAAACCGTTTGGGGCGTCGGATATAAATTTGAAACAAAATAATAAAGGGGATAGTCCCGGGTTTTGAGCTTGATTTGTCGGAGATAATAGAAATTTCGGAAAATATTTAAGAGGCGGGTCTGTGTTGCCAAAGGCTTAAATAGCCCGGGAATATGGACCCGTTTTTTCGTTGTCTTGTTGGAAATGGTCAAAACAATGGTAACAGGTGTCTGACCCCTGTCACGCTACAGTCCAAGAAAGAGAGGGATAGGTATGAATAAAAAAATTTTATTAAATAAAAATTTTTTACTATGTTTTTGCGCTATAAGCGTTATATTCTTATCCGTTTACACAATTTTTTGGTATTGGAAAAGCGGGAACTTTTTAGAAAATTCCAATGGTGAACATGAAATAATTTATTACGGCGGAACAATGGATATAAATTTTTACAAAGAAGTAGATGCAGATGCAAATAGTATAGTAAAAAATTATTGGGGAATAACGGGAACGGAACGCAATGACGCTTGCTGGTATTGGCAGATCCGCAGTGAAGCAGGCTATAAAAATTTGTGTAAAAACCTTGAATTACCGAATCAATTTCAAGAAATAGAATTGGATTTTGAAAACAATTATTACATAATAAGTTTTGGCCGTAAATTGGAAAATGTAATATTTTATACTACTAAAAAAAACGAAGCTCCATCATTTGAACATATAGACAGTGTTTATCCCGACTATAATATGGATGAATATGAAAGTAAAGCATATTTTTACAGTATGAAAAAAATTACATTTCCCCTTATGGATTTTTATGACTCGACTACCGGTAAATACGGAAATACCGGTGATGAATTCTATGCAAAGCATTTAAACTGTCATACACAGGGAACAGAGGCGGCAATTAGTCGGTGACAGGTGTCTGACCCCTGTCCCGACTAGGACAGGGGACGGCTCGAGACTACTGAAAAAGTCCCTCGCGCCGCGCCCCCTATCTCCAATCTATGCTGCTGATCTTACCATAGGGTATTTTGTCCATTATTTTGATCACGGAATTATTTTTGTGATCCCATGCAATTATTTCGTGGTTTGGCATAAGCGTGTGATCCTCATACTTAACTATAGCCAAATAAACTGAATCCGGAGAAAAGCTGTAGTAATCGACATAAAAATTTCCTACCCGATCCGTATGGTTCAAAAGATCCGTAACCACTAAACCATTACCTGTTTTGTATGCCAAATAATGGTTATCCTTTGATATCTTGGGATAAGCTCCGCTTGTTGCTATCGTATTAACGGTTTTATTATTAAGGTCATAGGAATTTATGCTTCCCGTTGAAATTTGTCGATAGTATATAATTTGTTTACCGTGATTATAATCAAATTCGGCTGCATCCGATATTATTACGCTTTCGCTGCTGCGCGTTTCGTTATACAAAACGATATTACCGTTTACCGAAATAAGAATGTTGTTTTCATCTATTGGTACCAAGGCTTCGATCGTATCATAATATCCGTTCGCTTGCGGACGGGTCTCATATATGCTTTTGTTTATGCCGCTGTTCAAATCAAATTTTTCTATACTTGTATGCCCGCTGAAAACATAAGGACTATTATCCAAAAATATCATATTATGATCATAAATATTATACCCACAGAACTTTTTTGATGTTAAAAGATAAACATCACCATTTCCCGTGCTTGGATTTTTGATCAATAATTCTCCGCTTAAAGAGGTGTTTTTTGGCTTTTTGCCTATCAATATAATAAACATTATTGTTACAGCTGCGATAGCTGCTATCAATAATATTGTTAATAAAATTTTTTTCTTCAATGAATTTTCTGTCCCTTTGCGCAAAATAAATACAACCTTACGCCATAAAATATCTTAATGCGCAGTCTATGACCAGATCGCGCTTTTCCTTATGGATATCGTAATAAAGCGGCAATCTTACCAGCCTTTCGCTTTCCTTGGTGGTGTACTCGTCCTCGCCGTCAAAGCGGCCGTATTTAATGCCCGCAGGGGCAGAGTGGAGGGGTACATAGTGGAAAGCGGCGTAAATGGCGCTGTCCTTCATATATTCTATAAATTTTGTACGGTCGTCAAGGTCCTTTAATTTAATATAAAAGATATGCGCATTATGCACACAGCCCTCGGGGATATGCTGGAGCTCTATCCTGCCGCTGTCGGCAAGGGGCTTGAATGCTTCAAGATAGGCGTTATAGGTCTCAAGTCGGTTATTGTTTATCTCGTCGGCGTGCATAAGCTGTGCATAAAGATATGCCGCATTTATATCGCTGGGAAGATAGCTGTCGCCAAAGTCCACCCAGGTGTATTTATCAACCTGACCGCGGAAAAATTTGGAGCGGTTTGTACCCTTTTCGCGCAGTATCTCCGCACGCTCGTTATATTCGGGGTCGTTTATAAGTATGGCGCCGCCCTCACCCATGGAATAATTTTTGGTCTCGTGGAAGGAGTAGCAGCCAAAATCGCCGATGGTGCCGAGCGCCCTGCCCTTGTAGGTGGCCATAACGGCCTGTGCGGCATCCTCTATCACCTTTAAATTATGCTTTTTTGCAATATCCATAATGGTGTCCATTTCGCAGGCAACACCGCCGTAATGCACAACAACAATGGCTTTTGTTTTGTCGGTTATTGCGTGTTCGATCTTCTTTTCGTCAATATTCATAGTATCGGGGCGTATATCCACAAACACAAGCTTCGCGCCGCCCAGTATCATAGCGGTGGCGGTGCTTGAAAAGGTATAGCTTGGCAAGATCACCTCGTCGCCGGGCTTAAAATCGCATAAAATGGCTGCCATATCAAGGGCGCTTGTGCCGCTTGTGGTAAGCATTACCTTCTGCGCCTTAAAGCGGTCCTCCATAATTTTGTTGCAAAGCTTTGTAAAGCGGCCGTCGCCCGATATTTTGTTGGCCTCGATAGCCTGCTTTATATATTCAAATTCCTCTCCCACAAATGGGGCAACGTTAAAGGGTACCATAGTTCTTCCTCCTTTAAGTTCTATTTTTCCAATGAAAATTTATATACGGGCGTATTTAAAATATCGCCGATGTGCTCGGAGCGGATATTCGGCTCTATATGCTCCTTGATATAGGTCTCCATGACCGAAAGCTCGCCGACATAGTAGGTGCCGGGGCGGTAGACAAGGTCATAGGCGGGATTTTGTATGCCCATTTCCGCAAAGGCCTGTCTTTGATAAAGCTGCATATAGGACCAGCCGCCTGCCGAAATATTGTGCAGCTCAAACTGCTCGGACGGGAGCTTGCCGTTTGCGCTGAAATACATAGCGGGCGCAAGACTGTAGTTTATGGTGTCCCATACAAAAACACAGCCGTCTGTGTAGGTCGCATCAAGCGGCGCCTCAAAATCGGCGGGATAGACCTTTGCGGTAAATATAGCCGAGGGCTTGCCACCTGCATCCTTTACCGCATACCTTGCAAAAGCCGCGGCAATAATGACCGCAAAAACAAAATATACCGCCTTTGAGTCCTTTATTTCGGTGTTGTATAGTATTGCGCAAAGCGAGGTCATACCCGCCGTAATTACGGAAATAAGTACTCTTTCGGGCAGTCTGCCAAGGTATAAAAACACGGCGCAGCACATAGGTATGCCCAAAAAGCACAAAAGAGCCGCGGCTTTTTTGATTTTATTTTCGCGTGAAAGCATTACAGTCAAAAATACCGCAAGTGCAAATATAAACAAGACAGCCGATTTTAATGAATACTTGTTTTTTGCAAGCGTTGAGCGTATTATCTCCGCTCGGTTCGGTGTGCTGTCTATCGCCGCATTTGCAAAGGCACGCAGATACTCCGTATTCATACGCTGTGTATCGGGTGTCATAAAGTGCGTTATAAGCGTGTAATCGTTTTCGGTCACATCGGCGGGCAGGCTTTCTTTTGCCTTTTCATAGGGCAGAAGCGGGTAGTCCTGTACCCTTGCCCTTGCTGTGTTAAAGTCCAGTCCCGCCTTTATATTTGGCGTACCGGAAACGGCAAGAGCAATGCCGAAAAGCACGGCCGCCGCTGCCGCTGCGGGAAGCAGTACCGCCGCCGCGTTAAAACAAAAGGCCTTTTGCTGTCCTTTGTTTTGAAATAATGCGGCAAGTACGCATACTGCGGCAAACGGGATAAACAATAATGCACATTCGCTGCGGTACATACAGCCAAAGGAAATAAAAAAAACAGATATCAGCGTGTGAATACCGTTTCTTTTGCCGCTTATTACCGCAGAAAGCAAGGGAACTGCGCCGGTCATAGTCAAAAATGCCGCAATAACGGTAAAATTTTGAGTGTACACACCCAAACTTGCGTAAACTGCGACAGCTGTTAAAAATATAAGCCTTTTTGCACCGCTTGTGCGCTTAAATATAAGCACCGCAGCCGAAACAAAGGCAAGCTCACATAAAATCAGGCTTGTGAGTGCAAACGCATCCGCTTTTGGCAGCAAAGCCGCAATGCTGTGTATAACTCCGCACAAAACGGGGTTTAAAAATATGCAGTAATTACTGTATTTAAGATTGCCGGTAACGGCCGCTATGGAAAAGTTATCGTTGTTTTCCACAAACCAGTCCATAGTGCATCTGTTGAAAAACAGCGCAGCAAGCAGGGGAATAAGCGCAGTTAAAACTATCCCCGCATGCAGCGCTGTTTTGGTTTGTTGTTTAATGTTCATTTATATACTTTGCCTCAAATTCTTTTGAAGGAATAGGACGGCTGAAAAAGAAGCCCTGGTAATAATCCGGAGATATCGTTTTGATACGCTCAAGCTCGCTGCGCGTTTCTATACCCTCTATACAAATTTTGGTGTTGGCATCGTGCGCCATACCTGCAATATGCTTTATCAGGCTGTAGCTGTAATCGCTGCTTGTGCAGGCCTCAACAAAGGAACGGTCTATTTTTACCACGTCAACGTACATTTCGTTAAGATAAAGCAGGTTTGAATATCCCATGCCAAAATCGTCCAATGCAAGCTTTATGCCCGCGCTGTGGAAACGCTGTACATAGTCCATTACGACTGTTTTAAGCAGGTTGCCGCTTTCGGTAAGCTCCAGCGCAAGGTTTTCCATATGTATGCCGCTTTCTTTGATTATGTCGGTTATTTCCTGCATGACCTCTTCGCGTTCAAGCTGTACATAGCTTAAATTTATATTAACGCGGATCTCGGGACGTACACGGACCCATTGCTTGCATTGTTCAATGGCCTTTTTAAGCGCCCATCTGCCAACCGGGATTATAAGCCCGCTTTCTTCAAGCAACGGCACAAATTCGGTGGGATTGACATCGCCGAATTTTTCGTCCGAAAACCTTAAAAGTGCCTCACAGCCGTAAAGACTGTCATCGGCTGTTTTAAATATAGGCTGATAGTAAAGCTCAAAGCCGTCAAAATTATTTTTTACCGATAACTGCAGCTTGCTTAAAAGCTCGCGGCTTTTTTGGTATTTTTCGTAATCCGACGGGTCAAATATATAAAAGCTTTTGCTGTTTAACGATGTAACAAAGGTGGAAGAAAATTCGCATTTTTTAACCAATTCCAAAACGCTGGTGCCGTAATTTTCGTGTGTTACAACACCTGCACGCAACTTAAATGTAAATAAGTATCCCAGCCTTGCGTTTATATTTGCGGCCATATCACTAATTTTCTTAAAAAGCGTAAATGCATCCTCGGCATTTCCCGTTTCGGAAAAAACGGAAAAAGCACCCCTTGCGCGGTAATAGCATACCTGTCCCTCACCGAGATATTCGCTGATGGAGTTTGAAACAAACCTTTGCAGCCTTTCGACCATTTCGTCGCCGTGCTTTACGCGCAGCTCGTACATATTGCGTATAAAAAGGCGCATGATAAACCCGCTTTGGGGTATATTGTGCTCAAGCTTTGCATAAAGCGCCTTGCTGTCGCGAAAGCCTGTTATATTGTCGGCCTTTCGTCTTTGGCCTATTTCGGCAACGGTGCCCACAACAAGGTCGGGGTTGCCGTTTTTGCCCTTTAAAATTTTTGCGCGCATATGCACCCAAACCGGGTTGCCCATATTGTCATACCAACGGCAGTCCTGCGAAAACTCAAATTTATGCTCGGTGCGCATATCCGTAATGTTTTTTACAAAATCGGGATAGTCATCGGGGTGCATAAAGGTGGAAAACACTTTAAGCGCATTTTCGTAATATTCACCCGGCATACCGAATTTTGCGGCTGCACGCGCCGAAAAATTAATTACATCGCGCTTTAACTCGCCGAAAAAAAGGTAATCATCGGTACATTCTCCAAGCGTCCCGACGGCATCCACAAACTGATTGTAATTGCTTATCAATTCTGCAGCCATAATTATCCTCTCATATTTTGCACAAAAGGACCGTGTAAAAGCCACACCGCCCTAAATTATATTTACAAGGATCTTAAAAAAATTGTTATCGGTACCACGCTTAACTACGCTTTCCGAATATTTACAGACCCACTCATACCGAATACATTTTAACATTATTTTGCGGTTTTGTCTATAGTAATATCATAAAAAACTTGTAATAGCAAAAAAAATATTGTATAATGTAAAACGTGAGAGTTTAAAAAGGGCTTGCTTTTGGCTCAAACGGTTTAATATGCGGTACCCGCCGCGCTTTTGTGCGCCCTGCGGGACGGTCAAGGAGCTTATATTATTATGAATATTGTTATAGTAGGCTGCGGCAAGGTCGGCAGCGTATTGGCAGAACAGCTTTCAAAGGAAAACCATGAGGTAACGGTAATAGATTCAAATTCGTTTAAAATAGAGCGTATGCAGGAAAAGCTTGATATACAGGGCGTTGTGGGCAACGGCAGCAGCTATCAGGTACAGCTCAGCGCGGGGCTTAAGCGCGCAGACCTGCTTATTGCGGTAACCAGTAAGGACGAGGTAAACCTTTTAAGCTGTCTTATTGCAAGAAAGGGCGGACATTGCCATACAATAGCGCGTGTGCGCGAATACGACTATTATAAGGAAATAGATATAATTAAGGAAGAGCTGGGCCTTTCGATGTTTGTAAACCCCGAACGCGAGGCGGCGCACGAAATAGCCCGCCTTATACAGGTGCCGTCTGCGCTGGAGCTGGATGTTTTTGCAAAGGGCAGGATAAATATGGTAGGCATAAAGGTCGGGGAAAAATCAATGCTTGACGGTATGCGCATATCCGATGTCAGGTCAAAGATAAACCAGAATGTGCTTGTATGCACCATAGAGCGAAACGGAGAAACTATTATACCGAAAGGCCATGATTTTATTCGCACGGGCGACAATGTTTCCTTTATTTTGCCTATATCCGAAATGACAAGGTTTTTCGAGCGCATAGGCGTTGTGTCAAAGCCCATAAAAAATGTTATGATAGCGGGCGGCGGTGCGGTCGCATACTACCTTGCGGAAATGCTTGCGCAGGCAAGGATAGGCGTAAAGATAATAGAGTTTGATAAAAGGCGCTGTGAATATCTGGCCGAAAAGCTTGATAATGTAAAGGTCATTTACGGCGATGCCACAAATCAGGACCTTCTGCACGAGGAGGAGATAGACAAGACCGATGCCTTTGTAAGCCTTACCAATATGGACGAGGAAAATATAATGCTTTCGCTTTACGCAAACGAGGTGTCCAAGGCAAAGCTTATTACCAAAATAAACAAAATAACCTTTAACAATGTAATAAAAAATTTGTCCATAGGCAGTGTAATAAGCCCGAAAAATATTATTGCCGAGCGTATAATACGCTATGTGCGCACCATACAAAACTCACGCGGCAGCAATCTTGAAACGCTTTACCGCATCAACGACAAGACCGAGGCTATAGAGTTTAAGGTAAGGGAAACACAAAAGGATATAATAAACATTCCCATTATGGAATTAAAAATAAAAGAGGGTATGCTTATCTGCGCGATAATCCGCAAGGGCAAGATGATAACCCCGGGCGGCAGGGATACAATACTGCCGGGTGACAACGTAATTGTGGTCACAAACTGCACCGGACTTGAAAATATCGGTCAGATAATCGAAAAGGCGTGACAAAAAAATGAATTATGCGATAATTATGTTTATAATAGGCTGCGTTATCAGGGTAGAGGCGCTTTTTATGCTTTTGCCCGGTCTTGTGGGCCTTATATATCACGAAAAGTCGGGACTGCTGTTTTTCCCGCTGGCGGCGTTGTTTTATTCAATAGGCTATCTTATGTCCCGCAGCAAGCCGCAAAATACCCGCTTTTATGCGCGTGACGGCTATGTTGTGGTGGCACTCAGCTGGGTGGTCATGTCGGCGATAGGCGCTGTGCCCTTTGTTTTGAGCCGCACCATTCCAAGCCCTGTTGATGCTATGTTTGAGATAGTTTCGGGCTTTACCACAACGGGTGCAAGCATTTTAAAGGACGTTGAGGCAATGCCAAGGGCCTTTCTTTTCTGGCGCAGCTTTTCTCATTGGCTGGGCGGCATGGGCATACTGGTTTTTGTGCTGGTAATCCTGCCCATTGCGGGCGGTCACAGTATCCACCTTATCCGCGCGGAGTCCACGGGCCCGCAGGTGGGCAAGCTGGTGCCGAGGATGCAGCGCACCGCAAAATACCTTTATACAATGTATTTTGTGCTGTCGGTGGTGCAGTTTATACTGCTTTTGATTTTTAAAATGCCCGTTTTTGACGCACTTTGCGATGTTTTCGGCACCGCAGGCACGGGCGGCTTTGGCATAAGGGGCGACAGCATGGCGGGCTACAGCCCCGCTATACAAAATATTACCACGATATTTATGCTGGTTTTCGGTATAAATTTTAACTTTTTCTTCTATCTTTCGACCTTCAGATTAAGGGATGCATTCGGCATTGAAGAGGTAAGGTGGTATTTTATTATTTATTTGCTTGCCTGTACGGCCATTTTCCTTAATTTAAAGCTGGTCGGCGGTGAACAGAGCCCAAGCTTAAGGCATATAACCTTTCAGGTGTCGTCAATAATGACAAGCACGGGCTATTCGACCGTGGATTTTGACAAGTGGCCCGAGCTGGCAAAAAATATAATGGTCGCCGTAATGTTTACAGGTGCCTGTGCGGGCAGTACGGGCGGCGGCATAAAGGTAGCACGCTTTGTGCTTTACTTTAAGCAGGCGGGTGTAAAAATGCTTTCGCTTTTGCACCCAAGAAGCGTTAAGGTGGTAAAAATGGACGGCCAGAGGGTCGATGACGAGGTTTTGAGCACGCTTAACAATTTTTTGTTTATATACTGCACTATTTTTGCGGTTTCCATGCTTATACTTGCCTGGGATAATATGGATTTTACGACCAACTTTACCGCAGTTGCGGCTACGCTTAACAATATAGGCCCCGGTCTTGCGGAGGTAGGGCCTGCGAAGAATTTTTCGCAGTATTCGGATATTTCAAAAATAGTAATGATATTTGATATGCTTGCGGGCAGATTGGAGATATTCCCGATGCTGGTGCTTATTACGCCCACAACGTGGAGAAGAAACGGATAAGGGGCTTTAAATGAAGGATAAAGGACTGAACGTAAAACTGCATATTACGGCGTTTTTTGCGGCGGCGCTCGCGCTGTTTATTGCCTATGCCATAAACGGGGCATATCCCTTCGGCACGGGCAGCGTGCTTACGGCGGACCTGCAAAGTCAGTATATAGATGTGGCCGCGGCCTTTTTTGACCAGATAAAAAGGGGCGAGAACTTTTTTATCACATGGAAAAGCGGCCTTGGCAGCAACCTTTATGCAATAGTGCTGTATATTATGGCAAACCCGCTTAGTCTTTTGTTTTTGTTTTTTGACAAGGTATACTATCAGGAAGTGTATTTTGCGGTGCTTGTTATAAAGGTGGGCTTTGCGGCGTTTTGCTGCTCTGTTTTTCTGTATAAAAGCAAAATTGCAAATGTCAAGGGCGCGGCGCTTAATATTGCGTTTTCGCTTTGCTATGCGCTTTGCACCTGCGTGATCAAATACACCATAAACCCCATGTGGATAGAAAATGCCGCGCTTTTGCCGCTTATGCTTTTGGGCGTGGAGCGCGTGCTTGAAAAACGCGGCTGCGGCCTGTTTTGGGCGGCAGCGGCAGGCTGTTTTATCACAAATTATTATTTGGCCTATATGTCGGGGCTTTTTGCAATAATTTATTTTATATACTTTGCGTATATGGAAAAAATTGAAAAAAAGGCGGTGATACGCGCACTTTTGCTCTGCGGCGTGTCTGCCGTTTTGGCGATAGGCACGGCAATGCTTGTTATACTGCCCTCGCTTTCGGCCATAGCCAATACCTATACCGAGGTTCTGGGCGTGGGTGCAGAGCATAGTTTTATAAAATTTCCGCCGCGCGATATAGCCTTTACATTTACGCATATTATGAGCTATTATACCGCAAGCGGCTATCCAAACGCCTACTGCGGCATATCGGCTGTGCTGCTTGCCCTATCCGGGCTTTTGAATAAAAACATACAGCTGCGCGAAAGAGCCGCAAACGGCATGATTTGTCTGTTTTTTGCACTTTCCTTGCTGCTGGAGCCGCTTTATATCGCGTGGCACCTTTTCCGTGCGCCCACGGGCTTTGACGGCAGGTTTTTATATGGCGTTGTGCTGTTTATACTGATATTTGCGGCGCGCTCGCTTAAAAATATAGATACGCTCGGCAAAAAAAGACTTGCCGTTTCGGCAGTCATTATTTTTGCGGCGGCAAATTACGGCATAACGGATAAGCTCAATCAATACTATTTGTTAAGCCTTGCGGCAATAACCGTTTTGCTTGCAGTTTATTTTGTACTGCTTTCAAACAGAAAAAGACTTTGCTTTTTTGCGGCGGCGGTAATTATAGAAATGTTTTTGGCCGCAATAAACAATATAAGGATAATAAATTTGTGGGATGTTTACGGCGCACACAGCGATTATGTAAAATATACCACGGACTATAAAAACGCCTTTGATGCATTGTATAAAACAGACAGCGGCTTTTACCGCAGCGATATCGACCAAAAGGGCACCTACAATGTGTCTATGTCCATAGGCAATAATGCCCTTAACCATTTTTCCTCGCTTGCCAACCAAAATACCTTTGATACCATGAGCAGGCTTGGCGTTACGCTTTTTTCCGATAATAAGGTGCTTTTGCCCATAGGTCAGGACATTGTGAGCGATTCGCTTTTTAATGTAAAATATTTAGGTGTTATGGACAAAAACAACTATATCGATGACAGCGCGGGCAGGCGTATGTATTTTAACTTTGCAAGGCTTACAACGCCCTATTATAAAAAGGCCTTTGAATACGGCGATACCGTTTTTTATGAAAATACGGCGGTGTTTCCGCTGATGTTTGCGGTGTCGGACAAGGCGGCGGACCCGTGCGCTTACGAAGCCGGAAAATATTTTGAAAATCGGGCGGGGCTTTTTGAAAGCCTTTTCGACCGGGATATCGGTGAGCTTTACAAACAGCTTGCCTTTGACGATATACAGACGGCAAACTGTGAAATAGAGGACAAAAGCGGCTTTGAAAAAAAGGATGTGCCTTTTCGGTACGGCACTCTTATGGGCGTAAGGCTTACCAATAAGCCGCAGGACAAGCTTCTTGCCGGGGGCGGGTCCGAGACCGCCGTTGTTAAATTTACCTACAGGGTCAAGGAAAGCGGAGACTACTGCACCGTGTTGGGCGGCGAATTTGCCAAAAACGCAGTTGTCCCCAAAATGTGTGAGTGGTATATAAACGACGTAAATATCCCCGTTTTGCAAATGAAGAGTGAGCTTAAGGATCTGGGACATTTTGAAAAGGGCGATACCATAGACCTGACTTATATATCCTACCTTGATACGGATATTTACACTCCGCCGCTTTTTAAGCTTGACAATAAGGCCTTTGAGGAAATATCCGCCGAGGCGGGCAAAAATGCCCTTAAAAACATAAGGCTTGAAAAGGGCAATATCACCGCCCAAAGCGATTTTGACGGGGAAAGGCTTATTTTCTCGACCATAGCCTACGATAAGGGATTAAGGGTGCTTATTGACGGCAGGGAAACCGAATATACGGATATTCGGCAGGGCTTTCTTGGGTTCAGAGTCCCTGCGGGCAGGCATGATATAAAAATAGATTATGTAAGCACCGGCGCCGTTTCGGGCTTTTGGATAAGCGCGGTATGCGCGGTGCTGTCGGTAGTATTTGTGCTGAAAGGAAGAAACAAACGTGAAAAAACTGATACAATTTAAAAACATAGTCAAGGAATTTGACGGCGAACTGGTTTTAAAGGGCATAAATTTGGATATATACGAAAACGAATTTGTTACCCTTCTGGGTCCGTCGGGCTGCGGCAAGACTACGCTTTTGCGTATACTGGGCGGCTTTTTGGATGCCACGCAGGGAGAGGTCTTGTTTGACGGCAGGGATATTTTAAGCGTACCCGCCTACAAGCGCGAGATAAATACGGTGTTTCAGAAATACGCGCTGTTTCCGCACCTTAACGTATATGACAATATAGCCTTCGGGCTTAAAATAAAAAAGGAGCCCCGCGATATTATCGAGCAAAAGGTAATGCGTATGCTTAAGCTGGTGGGTCTTGAGGAATACGGCAAGCGCGCCGTAAGCGAAATGAGCGGCGGCCAGCAGCAGAGAGTCGCTATTGCCCGCGCCCTTGTAAACGAGCCGAAGGTGCTTCTTTTGGACGAGCCCCTGGGCGCACTTGATTTGAAATTAAGAAAGGAAATGCAGCTGGAGCTTAAGAAAATACAGCAGGAGGTAGGCATTACCTTTATTTTTGTTACCCACGACCAGGAGGAGGCGCTTACAATGTCCGACAAGATAGTTGTAATGCGCGGCGGCGAGATATTGCAGACGGGCAGCCCGACCGATATCTATAACGAGCCCAAAAACCGCTTTGTGGCAGATTTTATAGGCGAAAGCAATATAATAGACGGCATTATGAAGGCCGACAGACAGGTAATATTTGAGGATAAATTATTTGAGTGCGAGGATGTGGGCTTTGCCGAAAACGAGGCTGTCGAGGTGGTAATACGCCCCGAGGACCTTGATATTGTGCCCGCAAACAAGGGAAAATTAAGCGGCACCGTGCGTTCCGTGCTGTTTAAGGGCGTGCATTACGAAACCATTGTCGAGACCAGAAGCGGTACAAGCATTACGGTTGAAATGACCGTTTCCGACAGCAAGCCCGTTATAAATCCCGCGGTAGACGAGGAAATGAGCGCAAATGATTTTTACCTTGATGTAAGCGATATCGAGGAGCTGACAAAGGCCGATATTATTGCAAGAGCCGATGCACAGGCATGGAAAAGCTCGACAGAGGAGCTTGTTTCCATATCAAAGGTGGATTATGAGATTAGGCCCGAAAAGGGCAGATACCCCGTTACCTTTTTCACGCAGGCGGGTACAATGATAACCGTCGAAATGATAGTCGAGGACGAAAACAAGGTAGAGGCAAACGGCGAGACTATCTATGCCGTTAATATTTATAAAACGGTGGACGATATCAAGGAGAGTATAGCCCTCGAGACCGACCTTAAGACCTGGGCAAATGCACAGGCGTGGACAAACGACGGAGAGGACGCCGTAGCCGTTACCGATGTTGAATACGATTTTGACCCGGAAAATATTCAGCCGGGCAAGTATAAAATTACATTTAAAACAATGGGCTACGACTATAAAATAGATACCACCGACAAATACGAGGTCGGCGAAAGGGTAGGGCTGGATTTTACGCCCAATGACCTTCACATAATGCACAAGGAAGGGGGCGGAGCATATTGAAAGCTCTTCGCAAGCTTGTGTACCCCTATATAGCGTGGGCGGCGGTGATGATAGTTGTGCCTATGCTTATGATACTGGTGTACGCCTTTACCAAAGAGGGCAATTCGGTACGCAATTTTATGTTTTCTCTGGACAGCTTTAAACGGTTTTTCAGCGACCCCGTGTTTTCGGAGGTGCTGAAGCGCTCGCTTGAAATTGCGGTGCTTACCACAATTTTCTGCGTGCTGCTGGGCTACCCTGCGGCCTATGCAATGGTAAGGTCGCGCTTTAAAATACAATGGGTACTGCTTACCACCATCCCCACATGGATAAATATGCTGGTGCGCACCTATGCGTGGCGCGGCATGCTGGACAACAAGGGGCTTATAAACAGCTTTTTGGGCCTTATCGGGCTGGGACCGTATAAAATGCTTGAAACTACCTTTGCGGTGGTGCTGGGTATGGTATATAATTTTATACCCTTTATGATATTGCAGATATACAACGCGCTTGAAAAAATAGACAAAAGCTATCTGGAGGCTGCGGCAGACCTTGGCGCCAACCGCGTGCAGGTGTTTTTAAAGGTCACTCTGCCGTTGAGCGTGCCCGGCATTATAAGCGGCATTACGCTTGTTTTTCTGCCTGCCGTGTCAAGCTTTTTCATACCCAAGCTTTTGGGCGGCGGTAAATATGTGCTTATAGGAAATGTTATAGAAAATCAGTTCCTTACGGCGGGCGACTGGAGCTTCGGCAGCGCCATATCCCTTATTATGGCGGCTGTTATTATAGTTTCCATGTACATTACAAGGCGCATAGACAGAAAAATATCTCCCGAAGGGGGGCTTGACAAATGAAAGGCAAATTTTTAAGACGGCTTTATATATTGGCGGTAATGATATTTTTTTATCTGCCGATAATTTACACTGTAGTGTTTTCGTTTAACAGCTCCAAGTCGTTAAGTACGTTTTCGGGCTTTTCGCTGCAGTGGTATGAAAAAATGTTCCATAACAAGGATATGGTAAATTCCATATTTTATACTATTGCAATAGCCGTGCTGGCTACCCTTGTTTCCACATTTGTGGGTACGCTTACGGCAATAGGCCTGTCAAAAAGCGGGCGCATTTTAAAGGCTGCGGTGGAGCAGGTAAACGATATGCCCATTATGAACCCCGATATAGTAACGGGTATAGGGCTTTTGATGTTTTTCAGCACCCTTGCGGTGAAAAAAGGGTTTATGACATTGCTTTTGTCGCATATTATGTTTTGTATACCCTATGTTATTTTAAGTGTTATGCCAAAGCTGCGCTCTCTTGACCCAAATTTACTGGATGCCGCGCTGGATCTGGGCTGTACGCCCATGCAGGCCGTTACAAAGGTAATTGTGCCGCAGATAACCTCGGGCATTGTGTCGGGCGCGCTGATAGCCTTTACAATGAGCTTTGACGACTTTGTTATAAGCTATTTTGTAACGGGCAGCGGTGTAAACAATATATCCATCATGGTCTATACCATGTCAAAAAGGATAAATCCGTCAATAAATGCACTTTCCACGGTGATAATCGTTATTATAACCGCGGCGCTTATTGCGATAAATCTTGTGCCATTACTGTCGGAAAAAAATAAAAACAAAAATAAAGGAGTATAACTATGAAAAAAATTTTATCACTTGTTCTTGCTGCGGCTATGACGCTTGGAATGTGCGGCTGCGGTGAAAATGCAGGCAGCCCCGCACAGCCTGCGGACGGCGGACAGAGCGCTGTTGAAAAATACGGCTCCGATACCCTTAAGCTTTTTAACTGGGGCGAGTATATCGGCGAGGAAACGATCCCCAATTTTGAAAAGGAGTACGGCGTAAAGGTAATATCCGACTACTTCGATTCAAACGAAATGATGTACACAAAGCTTTTGGCGGGCGAGTCCTATGATGTTATAGTACCCTCCGATTATATGATAGAGCGCCTTATTTCCGAGGATATGCTTCAGCCTATCGACAAAAGCCTTATCCCCAATATGGAAAACCTTTGCGACAGCCTTAAAAACCGCGAATACGACCCCGACAGCACCTATTCCGTGCCTTATTTCTGGGGCAGCGTAGGTCTTGTTTTCAATAAAAACAATGTTGACCGCGCCGAAATAGAAAAAAAGGGCTATGAGATACTGCGCGACGAGAAGTACAAGGGTAATATTTATATTTACGACTCGGAGAGAGATGCGTTTATGGTAGCGTTCAAGGCACTTGGCTATTCCATGAATACCGAAAACGAGGACGAGATAAACGAGGCCTTTGACTGGCTCAAGTCCGTAAACGACACTATGGAGCCCGCCTATGTTACCGACGAGGTAATTGATGCCATGGTAAACGAAAACAAGGATATTGCGGTGGTTTACAGCGGCGATGCGGCTTACATCCTTAACGAAAACGAAAATATGGACTTTATTATGCCTAACGAGGGCACAAATATCTGGTCGGATGCTATGGTTATTCCCAAAAATGCGGAAAATCCCAAGCTTGCGCACGAATTTATGAATTATATCCTTACCCACGATGCTTCCTATGACAACAGCATTACGGTAGGCTACAGCTCATCAAACAAAGAGGTGCTTGACGAGCTTAGCGGCGAGGACGGCGAGTTTTACGGCAATGCAGCCTATATCCCACGCGAGGGCTATGAAAAGGACGAGATATTCCACGATAACGAGGTGCTTAAAAAGAAGCTCTCCGAGCTTTGGATAAAGGTAAAGGCAACAAATTAAGACATATATTCATAAAAATTTAACAAATATAATTTTTAAAGGGCCGAAATTTTAGGTATTTAGTTACTTGAATTTCGGCTGTTTTAATGTTAAAATGTTGAATTGTGAAAGTTTACAATTTGTTAATATATTTTTTAAAAAGAAAATATAAATAAAGAGAAAGAGAAAGGAAAAAAAGATGAAAAAGAATTTATTGCTTAAGCTTACAGCATTGGGTCTAGCCGTTATAATGGGCGCAGGTATGACTGCCTGCGGAAAAAACAGCGAGGAAGAGGTTGTTGTAGAGGACAACAAGCCCGAATCGATATCAATGACATTTGACAGCTGCATGACATTTGACAACGGTATGCAGGATGTACTTGACAAGTATAAGGAAATGACCGGTATAGAGCTTACGCTGGACAAGCCCGACCACGACAAGTATTACGAAAAGGTAACTATTGATTTTGCTTCGGGCAAGCCATCGGACGTTATTGAAATGGGTGCAGCATACTATCCCCAGAATGCGGCAGAGAAAAACCTTTGGGATATGACAAAGGCATGGGAAAAGACTACCTCTCCCGCAAAAAATGCAGTTGACCAGTCATATGTAGAAAATCTTATGATAGACGGCAAGCTTTACGGCTTCCCTACTGTTGCAGGCAACGGTACGGTTACATATGTAAGACAGGATTGGCTTGACGAGGCAGGCCTGGATATGCCCTCAAACTACGAGGAATTTCTTGCTATGCTTACAGCTTTCAAGGAAAGAGGCGATGATATTATCCCCCTTACCGCTGCGGGCGTGCTTAATAACGACTCTCCCTATGATATTTTTATGAGAGAGTTTTATCAGGATGCAAACCCCGATTTTTATAAAAATGCGGACGGCGTTTGGGTGGATGGCTTCTCCGAGGAGAGCATGAAGGCTGCTATGCAGCGTTTCCGTGATGCTTACGCCGCAGGCCTTATCGACCAGGAGGTCATCACAAACGATACAAAGTCCTGCCGCGAAAAGTTTAAAAATAACCTTGTAGGCGCATTTAACTACTGGGCAGGCTCCTGGGGCGCAAAGCTTGAGGACAGCGCACCCGGCTGCAAGCTTGCTGCTATGCCGGCTATTGAAGAGGTAAAGGCAACGGGCGGTTATACAGGCCGCAGCCCGCTTGCAATGGTGATCAATGCAAAGTGCGAAAACCCCGAGGGCGTTTTTGAACATCTTATAATGTTCTCGCACGACGGCGGCGAGGGTCAAAAGCTGTTTACCTACGGCGTTGAGGGAGTACACTATACAACAAACGAGGACGGCACCATAACGGCTATGCCGCAGCAGGCAGACCCCACAAAAAATGTTGAAAAGGCATTTTATGCTCCGGAATATTCAATTACAAGCTGGGCGGATCCCATGCCCCTTGAAAGCAGAGTAAGCGACTCGCTTAATGTATACCGTCAGGCGTACTCAATTGCTCCCGTACCTCCCGCATCAAAGGTACTTGCCGAAAATCAGGCAAAGATCAATGAAATTAAAAACAGGGTATTGGCAGATGTTATCCACGGCAACAGAACTCCCGATGAGGCTATGCAAAAATATGTAAGTGACTCGGGCCAGTATGTTGAGGCTGTGCTTGCAGACCTTTCAAAATAAACAGTTAAAAAACGCCGCGTAAAAATGCGGCGTTTTTTTTCGTTTTTTTACCTCATTTAAAAATTGAAAACATTGACTCTTTACGGGTTTTGTTATATACTTAAACTGTTAAGCCATTTATAAAAAGGAGGATTTTTTATGATAATTAAAATAATTGCGGGAGCTATTGCAGCTGCGGTTTTCGTTATACTGCTGATACTTGGTTATGTACAGTCACCGCCAGATAAGGCGCTTATTATATCTGGTATACGCAAAACCCCGCGTGTGCTTATCGGCCGCGCAGGCTGGAAGGTGCCGTTTTTTGAGCGCAAGGACCTGCTTAATTTAAAACTTGTGTCCATACAGGTGCAGACGTCTACCGAGGTGCCGACAGCCGATTATATCAATATTTCGGTGGATGCGGTCGCCAATGTTAAAATAAGCACCGAGCCGGATATGATATCCCTTGCATCGCAAAACTTCCTTAATTCGCAGACGGATTATATAGCGTCGGTCGCAAAAGAGGTTTTGGAGGGCTCTCTGCGTGAAATAGTGGGCGGTATGCCGCTTGTTGATATGGTGCAAAACCGTGAGGCCTTTAACCAAAAGGTAGCCGAGTCGGCACGCCCCGATTTAAGAAAAATGGGTCTTGAGGTCGTAAACTTTAATGTTCAGAACTTTGTGGACCGCAACGGCGTTATTGAAAACCTTGGTATCGACAATGTTGTTAAAATTAAAAAGACTGCCGAAATAGCGCGCGCCGAAAGTGAGCGAGATATCGCAATAGCAAAGGCAAATGCGCAAAGAGAGGCGGAGCAGACACGCATAGACACACAGACCGATATCGCACAGCGCCAGAACGAGCTGGCTATCAAGCAGTCCGAGCTTAAAAAGGACGCCGATGTCAAGCAGGCCGAGGCCGATGCAGCCTATACTATCCAGCAGGAGGAACAGCGTAAGACTATTGAAATTACGCGCTCCAATGCGGATATAGCAAGGCGTGAAATGGAAGTTTCCCTTATGACAAAGGAGGCCGAGGTAAAGGAGCAGGCACTTAATGCCGAGATAAAGAAAAAAGCCGATGCCGAGCTTTATAAGCGCCAGCAGGATGCAGAGGCCAAAAAGTACGAAATGGAAAAAGAGGCCGAGGCGTTAAAGGCAAAGGCTGCCGCCGAGGCTGCGGCTATGCGTGCAAAAGCAGAGGCAGAGGCCGAGGCTATCCGTATAAAGGGTGAGGCCGAGGCGGCCGTTATAAAGCAAAAGGCCGTTGCAGAGGCCGAGGGTATCGACAAAAAGGCCGAGGCTATGAAAAAAATGGGCGAGGCCGCTATTTTGGAAATGTACTTTAATATTTTGCCCGAGGTAGTAAAAAATGCTGCCGAGCCGTTAAGCAAGGTAGAAAAGATAACCATGTACGGCGAAAGCGGTTCGTCAAAGCTGACGGGCGATATAATAAATACCGTTACAAAGGTGACAGACGGCGTAAGAGAATCTACAGGCGTTGACCTTTCAAGCGTTATTGCGGGCTTTCTTGGCGCAAACGCGGCTAATAAGCTTAAGGACGACAAAAGCGATGAGGCTGCCGTAACACAGGAAGAGCCTGAAAAATAATTTTTTAAAAATTAAGGAGAGGGAATATGAAATGTAAAAATTGCGGGAAAGAATTACGCGACGGCGCACGTTTTTGCAATCAATGCGGAACAAAAACAGAATGGGCTTACCTTTGGTGAGCCGCGATACTATTGTAAGTGTTATGGGAGGTGTAGATAATGAAAGTTAAAATCAATGCGCTTGCGTTATTAACATTGTTATTCGCATTTTCGCAACCCGTATTTGCGAAACAGTACAGTGGATATAGTACCTACGGCAATGGCAGCACAAGCTTAAAATTGTGTTATGAGACCGATGCGGAAGCAACTTTTGGTCAGGTTATTCGTAAGTTACTTGGCGGCGGCGGAAATTATGCGGTGGATTACGAAACCAAAAATTTATGGTTTTCCGATAACGAAAGCGTAGACCGCAATATGACGTATTTTAGGGAACGTACAGATACACAGCAGTATGACGAGCCACATTCTGTTCCTGTTAGATTTGATAAGTGCTATTTTAAAGACTGTAATAAGTTAAGTTATGTGGATTTTGCTGACAGGCCTGTTACTATTGAAGAAAAATGCTTTGAAAACTGTACATCTCTTAAAAAAGTGAGGCTTGGACAAACTCAATATAAGGACACTCAAGTTTTTAAAGGACTTGAATATTATGAGAAAACCGGTCTGTATTGGGAATACACATCAAATTGCAGTACAATTTGTACCGGTGCCTTTGTAAACTGTCCAAAGCTTGACACGGTAATTGTTGAGGGTACCGAAACAGTTATAGAGGACGGCGCTTTTGTGAATTGCGGAGATATAACGATATACTGTGTGGAAAATTCCAAGGCCGAGGAATACGCAAGGAAAAACAATATAAAGTATGCAAGTTTATCGGAATATAAAGAAAATATTTATGGGGATGCGGATTTTGACGGCATCCTTACGGCGAGCGATTCGGCTGTTGTTTTACAGAAAGTATTAAATTCGTCATACATTATGCCATCAGAAGAACAAAAGAAGGATTTCTTTAGTTTTATTGATGTTGATTGTGACGATCAATTGACAGCAAATGATTCGGCTTGTATACTGCAAAAAGTTCTTTTACCAACATATTATATGCAGGTTGAAGCTAACAATTAATGTGTATTTACAAGATGTTGCTTTACCTTGTAAACAGCAGTAGTAACATATAAAAATTATATTATGTACGGCACAGCAGAATTAATATAGTAAGCGTCAAATATCCCGGCAGTTTGAAAAATTTTCTGTAAATTAGGTTTCTATGATAATTATAATTTAATTAAAGGTATGATAGAATAATGTTAAGTTTAAAGACTAAAAAAAATGGGGTTGGGTAAACAAAAATGAAAAGATCATTATATGCGGCCGCCGCGGTCATGCTTATGCTTTCGGGCTGCGCGGGCAGTACGGAGACCGACAAGCCGGTAAGTGTCGAAAGTGTCGAAAAGGATATATCGCAGTTAAACCGTGTTACGCTTGAAGAGGTGTACGCCTCCGTAAACGACAACACGGATGCGGCAACGGAAAATACAACGCAGGAAGCTGTTAATAACGAGCCGTCGGAGCCCGAAACCGAAAATAGCGGCGAAAGTGCCGATACGGAGCAGGCATCCTCCGAAAACGGAGACACGGCGGAATATAACAAAAATATCAGCGGTATTTCGGGCCTTATACAAAAGGCGCGTATGCTTATCCCCTGGGATTACGGTATATTTGAAAGCATGGGCTTTTCGGTTGAAAACAACAGGGAAAGTCAAACCGTTACCATAAAGGACGAGGAATATACCATAGTTATAGAATATTATGCCGACTATATTACCGTTAACGATCAAAAAACAGAGCTTGAGGTGCCGCAGCAGTATATAGACGGCGTTATTTACATCCCTTTAAGGGCAGTTGCCGAGGCCGTAGGCGCAGAGGTCATCTGGCACCCGTCAACCAAGACTGCCACAGTGCGTTATAAGGATAATGTGGTGCAGATAGGTAATTACAATGTACCCGAAAAGGTGCAGACCGTGCAAAATTATATCGATACCGTAAATACCTTTGACAGCAAAAGGAATAGCTCGCGCTACTGCGTGCGTGACCTTGATAATGACGGGGCTTACGAGCTGATAGTGTTTGACGATGACAAAATGCTTGTTTGCAGCTGTAATAACGGCGAAATGACCGATTATGACGGCCCTGTCGATTATGACAGCATTAAAAAGACAGACTGCTATAAGGCCGCGGATTACGAGGGCTTAAGGGAAAATATTCCGTCGGAGGAAAATAAAGCGTATGCCTTGGACGGCGGTATGCTGGCCTCGGGCGGACAAGCGTGCTTTGGCCTGACCGATGAAGGCAGGGTAGTGCATACGCCGTTTCCCGAATATATTTATTCCGGATTTTATGAGGTGGACGAGTGGACAAATATTGCCGCCGTTTGTGCCGCAAGGGATTTTGTTGCAGGCCTTAAAAAGGACGGTACGGTAGTTATCACACTGCGCAAAAGCGGCGAGAATATGGCGGATGTAAAGGCGGCAATAGAAAGCTGGACGGACATTGTTTCCGTGGCCGCATCAAATGATTATGTTGCGGGTCTGCGTAAAAACGGCACCGTGGCCATACAGTATTACGGAGCGTATGGAATTTACAATCCTACCCAAAATATCAATTGGGAGAATATTGTGGCTATAAGTATAGCCGATGACCATATAATTGGCCTTTGCAGCGACGGTACCGTGTTAAATAAACAGCTTGAGGTGGAAGGGGTAAGCCTTCCCACAAAATGCGGCGACGTCAAGGAATGGACGGATATAAAGGCCATAGGCTGCGGCCGTTCCTTTAGTGTCGGCCTTAAGGCGGACGGTACAGTCGTGGCTACGGATCTTGAATATGTCGAAATGGCTGTGGGCGATAAGGAGCTGAACGAGGAATACAGAAAAATAATGCAAAAGAAGCGTAAAGAGCTTGCATCGTGGAGAGATATCGTCGCCATATCCGTAAATGATGATGTTATAACAGCCCTTACAAGCGACGGCAAGGTAAAGGTTATTTTGTATACGCCATATATGACCGATTTTGAAGAACAGCCCGAATATGCCGCATTTTTAGCGGATGTAGAGGGCTGGAGCGATGTTGCCGTTGTAAGCGCACAAACATATCATAATATAGCTGCGGTCAAAAAGGACGGCACCGTACTGCGCGGCAAGCAGTTTGATTTTTATGCGGATGTCGATTACGATGCCCTGGCAAAAGTAACGGACTTTACAGATATTAATGTTTATAAATACACGGGCTTAAAACAGGACCGCATAATGATAAGCGAACAAGACCTTTGGACGGCAAAATGGAACAATGCAAAGACCGTACAGGCCGACTATCTGGATTTTAAAAAGCTGGAGCATGAGTTTAATGATGTTTTTCACGGCTGTATGCCCGGCACGGATGGATCGGATGCGATCATTTTGTATAAGGCGCTTTGCGATTTTGATATTGCGGATGCGGAACGTATTGTGGACGGAAATATCGATGACCGCGTTATTGCAAAAAAAACAGAGGGCATAGGTTATAATGAGTGTTATAAGGTAAAAGCGGATAAATTTAAAAATTTGCTGCTTAATAAGTTAAACATGAAGTTTGAAGAGTTTGAGCAGAATGATTTTGCCGGCTTTTTTGCCCTTGAAAATGACGGGTACATATATATCGCCGTATCGGGAGATTGGGGATTGACGCTTGAAAATACGCATAAAATAATAAGCAGGTACGAATTGAGTGACGGTAAATATTATATAGGTTTTGAAACGCTCCCGAAATATGCTCCGGATGAATATTACAAAAGCTATCTTATAGCCGAGCTTAAGGAGGTAAACGGCATAAAGGTATGGACATATCACAAAAAAACAAGTGACCCCATACAGTTTGACGGCAATGACCGCCGCAATAAAAAGGCCGAGTTTTATACAAGGCTTAATGTGCTTAAGGCCTACAGCAACAGCGCTGAAATAGCAAACTGTGATATGAGTGAGTGGCGCAGCAAAAGCTATCAGGTATACCGGGATACGGATATGCTTTTAAACGAGGTATATTCTTATCTTAAGGAAACTATGCCCGAGGACGAGTTTGAGACCCTTAAACAAATACAAAAGAAATGGGTGGATGTAAAAACCAAAAAATTCGATCCCGCAAATTATCCGGAGGAAGTGGTAAACGGCAAATCCGGCATGACCGAAATAAGGTGGGAAGAAACAGACTTTACATTTGACAGATGCCGCGAATTAATAGAATACATAAAATAAAAAAAGACTGCTGCACCAAAGATATTGGTTCTATAATATTTGGTGTGGTCGATAGGCTACACCAAATTTTTTTTGCA
>CAMVJD010000031.1 GCA_947167715.1 uncultured Eubacteriaceae bacterium | reverse complement strand
AAGCAAGCAAGCAAGCAAGCAAGCAAGCAAGCAAGCAAGCAATAGCATAACTGCGCCCATATATAATTTAATACATATACAAATTTAAAAGCACACTCTGTTAGCTTATGTAATAGCTATAGGGTGTGCTTTTGGCGTTAAAAAGGAGGTTTATATTTAAAGGAATTGTATTAAGGAACAATATCTGAAAAATATAAAAAAGAAAGGAAATAGTTATGAAAATAAAATTTTTGAAACTTGCTGCCGCACTTTTGACAGCATTATCAACCGCGTATTTGCCTTTAGCTTTGCCTGCGTTTGATATGGCAGCATCGGTTTATGCGGCAACTACATTTTCCGCAGCTTTCACCTACAATTCAAAAACAGTAAAGAAAACTGCCGAAACCGGCGAAAAGTCTACTTATCCGCTGTTTGATGTGCTTGCGGCTTTGGACATTGAAGGAACGCCGGATACTGTCGAGGTAACGGGAGTGTCTTGTTTAACGGCAGAAAAAAAGAACGGGGTCTGGTATCTTACAATGGAGAATTCAAGTGTCTCACCCATTGAAAAGGGAACATTGAATATGGGATTTGGAAATACTTCGATTGCCGTCAGCGTTAATATCGGTCAGGATTCTATTCCTGTGGTTTTAGCCGGATATCTTTATTTTGACAAAGACGGTGGAGATGGTACGCTTACAGTTACATCTCAAGGGGAGACCAATAATGATAAGATGTATTGTTATGTAGGGAGAACCTATAAGCTGCCGGAATGTACCTATACCCGTGAGGGACATACCTTTGCAGGCTGGGAAATAAGGGGGCAGATATGTCAGCCGGGCGATAGCTATGCTCATATTGGCTCAACTACCGCAAAAGCGTTATGGAAAAACAACAGTACTAATGAAATCGTAAATCAGTCCGCGTTTGTAGATGTTTCGCTTGATCAGGATTTGCAGCACGGTACATTTACAGTTCCGAGTCAGGCAAGAAAAGGCGAAATAATTGATATTATACCCGTACCCGACAGCGGATATTATATCTATAGTGTTACTGTCAACGGGAACAAACGCAGTCTGACGAACGGCAAAGCAACATACACGATGACAGATGCTCCGGCGGTTATTTCGGGCGAGTTCAAAAAAGCACTTGCCGGCGGTACAGAAGCTTCACCTGCTTTACTGAACGATAACGAAGTCTATTTCCTGACAGGCGGCTGGTACAAGGTAAGCGGTAATATTACATTCAACCATGAGATCATTTTTACAGATGATGTACACCTTGTTCTTGAAGATGGCTGCGAGATGAAAATACAGCCTGCATCTCAGGTAAGTACATATGTTTTCAAAAGTGATGATAATAATGATAAACTTTATATTTACGGTAATACCGGTAAATTAAGTATACCATATTCCGCAAATTCACAAGATGGTATCGGAGCGAGCTATGTAGAGATCAACGGCGGAAATATATCACTTAATAGTTATTCTGCCTTTGGTGGATATGCACTAAGGGCGACCAATGGGATAAATATAAAAAGCGGCAATGTTACTATCGATTACGGACAATTGTATTCGCATAGCGGCGATGTCATAATAAGCGGCGGAGTGGTCAAAGCTCCAATAACCTCAAATTACAATTCTGTTAATATTTCGGGTGGTGCCGTAACAGGAAACATCGGCGGATATTATGTCAATATCACAGGCGGTCAGATCAATTCTTCCAGTGTTTACAGTGAATATAGCCTGATACTTGGCTGCAATGCGGAAAGTGACTCTATAAAAATAGGTCAAATGAGACTACCGGACCGTTCTAATCTGGTCACGAAAATAGCAGACGGAATTATATTGAAAGATGACGAGTCAAAAACCTATCAAGGTTCATTGACAAAAGATGAAATGAGCGCACTTGCCGGTAAAACTCTAACATTCAGCGGCAATTGTGATGCAGATTTCAATGTTACCCTCGGAACAAGTTATTACGGTACCGTAACCGCCGATAAGACTACTGCAAAATACAATGATAAGGTCAAACTTACAGTAACCCCCAAGACCGGATTTAATATCAAGAGCGTAAAATACAATGATACCGAGATCGTTCCCGACAGCGACGGCAAATACTCATTCAATATGCCACGCAGCGATGTCAATGTCTCGGCTGAGTTTGAAAAGAAAAAATTTACGGTCACTTGGAAGAACTATGACGGTAAGGTATTGGAGATTGATGAAAATGTGGAGTACGGCTCGGCTCCGTTCTATGACAGCGCAACACCCGTTAAGGCGGGAGCTGCGTTCAAGAACTGGGATAAAGAGTTTTCGGCGGTAACAAAGGATGTTGTCTACACAGCGGTATTTGAGGACGCAGCGGCCTCTATTGCAGCTAACCAAACAGCACTTAATTCATATTTAAGTTATTGCGTAGACAACGCAAACAACAAGACCTATATTCTTTTTAACTTTACTCCCGCACAGGGTAAATCGGTCACAGATTATGACCATATCGCAGTTATAAACAAGCTGGTTGCGGAAACAGCGGATAATTACATAATAAAGCCGGCACAAAATAATGCAAATTATATTGATAATAAGACCGGTTTTATAAATACGGTTTATTCAAAAGTAAAATTCAGCGACGGCAGTACAATTACTGCCGGCAATGGCTCGTATATTGTCGGCATAGCAATTGACAACACAATAAGTCAACCTGATACAAACAAGTTTGATATAATAGCTTATTTAAAAGGCGGAGCAGAAGATTAAATAAGGAGGATAAAATGAAACAAAAATATATTACACCCGAGTTTGAATTAACGCAATTTACAAGCGAGGATATACTCGTTGTGTCGTCCGCAACGCAGGACGATTTTGCGGAATTTAACGCATCGGATTTTGAATAATAAGGCTCTTTGTCAACTGGTGTGGTTGACAATAACACAAACTTAACAAACGGTGTGCGTGAGCGATCATGCGCACCGTTTTTCTATGCTGATCAAGCTGCACATTATCATTATTTTATTGCCGAAATTGAAGAATGATCTATAACCGAATGAAAGATAAAATCAACATATTTTTAGGCTGCGCACTCGGGGAAAGCTCCGTAAAATGTCAAAAAATGCAAAAAATTGGCATTTTGCTTGAAAACAACGGGGCGGATATGCTATAATAAAAACAATAAACATACGAAACAAAAACAAGATTTGCGGAGGTGAAACAATGCAGGAATTACTTGAACGAAAAAAAGGCTTGCACAGGAGTATACTGATAGTTGACGATGAATTTGTCGAAAGAGAAATGCTCGGGGCTATGCTCAGCGATCTGTATGAGATCAAATATGCGGAAAACGGTGAGCTTGCGCTTGAAATTATCAAACGGGACAAGCTGACACTTTCGCTTGTGATCCTCGATCTGCATATGCCCAAGCTGGACGGCTACGGGCTGTTAAAGCTTATCCGCTCCGACAGCGAGCTTAGGCGCATACCCGTAATAGTGCTTACATCGGAAAAGGAGGCGGAGGTAAAAAGCCTTCAGCTCGGGGCGGCGGATTTTATTACAAAGCCTTATGAAGCACCCGATGTAATAAGGGCAAGGGTCGGTCATTCCATCGAGCTTGCCGAGGACAGCATAATCATCCACGAAACGGAGCGCGACGGATTGACGGGTCTGTTTAACAAGGAATTCTTCCTTGAATACGGCAAACGCCTGAGCAACCAAAACGAAAATATGTCTATGGATGCGGTGGTTCTGGATATTAACCGCTTTCACATAATTAACGAGCTGTACGGCAGGGATTACGGCGATTTTGTGCTGAAGCGCATAGGCGGCAGCTTGCACGATATAGTGCGTCACAGCGGCGGTCTTGCCTGCCGTTCGGGCAGCAACAGCTTTGGCATATACATCCCCCACAGCCCCGATTTAAGGGAAAAGCTGGATCGATATGTAGCAAGGCTTGACGAAAGCATGGGTGACCACAAGGTCAGTATACGCATGGGAATATACTATGATGACGGCAGCGTTACGGATATGGAACGCAGATTTGACTGTGCAAGGCTTGCTTGCCATAAGCTGCGAAACAGCTATTCCACCTGCTATGATTTTTATAATGCCGAGCTTCACAGCAAGGAGCTTCACGGGGAGCGGCTTATAAGCGATATGGACAAGGCTCTCGACGAAAAGCAGTTTAAGGTATTCTATCAGCCCAAATACAGTATAAAGGGCGACAGACCTGTTCTTACCAGCGCAGAGGCGCTTGTGCGATGGTTTCATCCCGAGTTTGGCATGGTAAGTCCCGGGGAGTTTATTTCGCTGTTTGAAAGCAACGGTCTTATACAAAAGCTCGACCGCTATGTCTGGAACGAGGCGGCTGCGCAGATAAAGGCATGGAAGGATAAATACGGGGTATACATCCCCGTTTCCGTCAATGTTTCAAGGGTAGATGTTTTTGACCCGCAGATATGCGCTGTCTTGACCGCGATCACGGATAAAAATGGTTTGACCGCCGAAAAGCTTATGCTTGAAGTGACCGAATCGGCATATACCGATAATGCGGCACAGATAATAGACACGGTATCCGCACTGCGCGGCTGCGGCTTTAAAATTGAAATGGACGATTTCGGCTGCGGCTATTCCTCTCTTAATATGCTGACATCCCTGCCGATAGATGCCCTTAAGTTGGATATGAAGTTTATCCGCAATATTTGCAATAACCCGAAGGACTATCGTCTTGTCGGCATTATGATAGACATAGCAAAGCTGCTTGAGGTACCCGTTATTGCAGAGGGCGTTGAAACCAAGGAGCAGATGGAGCTGCTTAAAGCGGCGGGCTGTGACATAATTCAGGGATATTATTTTTCAAAGCCGCTTCCCGCAGAGGAATTTGACAGGCTTATTGAAGCGGAGGTGCAATAATATGCTCACGATAGAAAATTTACGGGATTTCGGCGCAGATACAGACGAGGGTCTGATGCGCTGTATGAACAAAGAGGACTTTTATTTGATGCTTGTGGGTAAGGCTGTTGACGATAAGCGTTTGTCGGAGCTTGAACGGCAGCTTTCGGCAGGCGACCTTGATGCAGCCTTTGAAACGGCGCACGCCCTGAAGGGCTTGTACGCAAATCTTGCGCTTACACCGCTGACAAAGCCCGTAAGCGAAATGACGGAGCTTTTGCGCAGCCGCACGGATACGGACTATTCGGCCTTGCTTTCGGAAACGAAAAAACAGTATGACAGGCTTTGCAGCCTTTAAGAAATGAGGCGCATAAAATGAAATTTAACGACAGCGGAAAAAGTGTTCCCATTGCACTTATAGGCAGCTTTCTTATTGTACTGATACTTGTTTTCGGTACATTTTGGGTGGGACATAAGGCAAATCAGGATACCGAAAGCGCAGTAAGCTCTGTCAGCCTGTTTTATCTGGACGAACTTGCGGGCAGGCGTGAGCAGGTCGTTTCCTCCGCCCTTGCCCGAAACGTAAGCAACCTTAAAACGGCCGTAGGGCTTATGACAAACGAGGATCTGAGCGATATCGAGCATTTGCAGGCATATCAGGCAAGGATGAAAAAACTTTATACCCTTGAAAAATTTGCCTTTGTAGACACGGAAGGACTTATATATACCTCTCTCGGCACTCAAAACGATATTGAAAAATATAATATCGACTATGCAAACCTTACGGACAGCCTGATAACCCTTAAAAATTCGGATGATGGCTCAAAAAAGGTGATAATTGCCGTACCCGTGGATGATTTGTCCCTTGGGGACAGGAAACTTGCCGTATGCTTTATAGAAATAGATATGAATACCATGCTTGAGGGCGTGTCGCTGCTTTCCGACAATAACAATACCACCTTCTGTAATATTTACACCAGGGACGGCAAAGCCCTTACGGATATGATACTCGGCGGTCTTGCAAGCGAGGATAATCTCCTTGATGCCCTTGAGCACGCTGAATTTGAAAAAAACGGCTCGGCAAAAAAGGTAAAGGCGGATTTTGAAAACGGCGTAAACAGCTATGCCTCATTTACCTACAACGGTATCAAGGAGACCCTTTCCTATGTGCCTATTCAGGGCACCGACTGGATGCTGACATATCTTATCCGCGAAAGTATTATAAGCGATAAAATAAGCAATGTATCAAATAATATTATTATGCGCAGCCTTGTGCAGACCGTGCTGACGGCAGCGGTGCTTTTGCTGATGTTTATGGTGCTGTATTACCAGAACAGGCGTAATGCGCAGATAACCATTGAAAAGGAGACCGCGGAAACCGAAAGTCGTATAAAGCAGGATGAGCTGGAGCAGCGGCTTGAATTGCAAAACGAGCTTCTTGCGCAGGAAAAGCAGCGCACACGTCAGGATTTTATGATAAATGCCCTGGCATCGGATTACCGCAGCGTTTATTTTGCAGATCTGGATCTTGACCACTGTGTTTGCTATCGGACTAACGTAGGACCGGAGGATGGTCCGCAGGTGGGTGACGAAATGTCCTTCAAGGATGCTTTTACCCGCTACGCAAATGAAATGGTAGCAGACAACTATCGGGACGGATTTATACAGTTTATAGACCCCGAAAATATCCGCAGACGGTTAAAAACCGAGCGCATTTTGGCATACCGCTACCTTATTGTCAAGGATGGCGCGGAAAGCTATGAAATGCTGAGGATCGCAAGTGTCGGAAATGCGGAAAACGCAAAGGACAGCGAGATACACGCAATAGGCGTCGGCTTTACGGATATTGACATCGAAATGCGCGAGCAGATGGCACAAAGTCGGGCTCTCAGCGATGCGCTTACCGCCGCAGAGGAGGCAAGTAAGGCGAAAACGGCCTTTCTTTCAAATATGAGCCACGAGATACGCACGCCTATGAATGCAATAATCGGTCTGGACAGCATTGCCCTTAACGACCCCGATATTTCGGCGCAAACAAGGGAATACCTTGAAAAGATAGGCATTTCGGCAAATCATCTGCTTGCGCTTATAAACGATATTCTTGATATGTCAAGGATAGAATCGGGAAGATTGACCCTTAAAAATGAGGAATTTTCTTTCTCGGCTCTTTTGGAGCAGCTGAATACAATGTTCAGCAGTCAAAGTGCGGAAAAGGGGCTACACTACAACTGCCGTATGACGGGTGCGGTGGACGACTGCTATATAGGCGACAGTATGAAGCTTAAACAGGTGCTTATCAATATTTTGAGCAATGCTGTTAAGTTTACGCCCGAGGGCGGAAATATCGATCTGACAGTCGAGCGCACGGCACAGTTTGAAAACAAGTCTGTGCTTAGATTTGCCGTTTCCGACACGGGCATCGGCATAAGCGAGGATTATTTGCCGCATATCTTTGATTCCTTCAGTCAGGAGGACAGTTCGGCGACCAACAGATACGGCAGCTCGGGTCTGGGACTTGCCATTACAAAAAGCATTGTGGAAATGATGAATGGCAATATCGAGGTAAAAAGCGAAAAAGGCAGGGGTACTACATTTATCGTTACTGTTACGCTTTTGGACTGTGAGCGCAAGGGTGAGTGTTATGACGACCGACATATACCGCCAAGTGAAATGAGTGTACTTGTTATTGACGATGACCCCATTGCCTGCGAGCACGCAAAGCTTGTCCTTGAAAAAACAGGCATCGCCTGCGAGATAGCATATTCGGGTGCAGATGCGCTCGAAATGGTAAAGCTTCGCCATGCACGTTCCAATCCGTACAACCTTATTCTGGTCGATTTAAAAATGCCCGATATGGACGGTGTAGAGACCACAAGGGAGATCCGAAAGATAATCGGTCATGAATCGGCTATTATCATTATCACCGCATACCGTTGGGACGATGTGCTGGAGGATGCGGTAAATGCAGGGGTTGACAGCTTTATTGCAAAGCCGCTGTTCGCAAATAATGTGATAGAGGAATTCCGCGCAGCACTTCGCAGAAAGAACGCAGCAAAAGGCGCAAAACCCCGGACAGACCTGAAAGGCAGACATATACTGCTTGCCGAGGATGTGGATATAAATGCGGATATTATGACGATGGTGCTTGCTATGCGTGAAATCACCTGTGACCGCGTTACAAACGGCCGCGCGGCGGTAGACAAATTTATTGCAAGTGAAAACAGTTTTTACGATGCAATACTTATGGATATCCGTATGCCCGAAATGGACGGACTTGAAGCGACTGCCATTATCCGCAGCCTTGACCGCAGCGATGCAAAGGCCGTGCCCATTATTGCGCTGACCGCAAACGCCTTTGACGAGGATGTACAGCGCAGCCTGCAGGCCGGAATGAATGCCCATCTCAGCAAGCCCATCGACAACGATGCGCTTTTTGCGGCATTGGAGAGTCTGATAAAATAAACCGAGGAGACAGGGGACGGTTCTCTGTCTCCGTTTATACCGACCGATCCCTTTGCAGCACTGCCTGACGTATTTCGGCGAACTCTGCCCGGGCTCTCAGCGCGTGCAGCCTGCAAAGCGGAAGTGTCATACTGCCGTTTTCGTCTTTAACGGTAAGGCTCACCCCCGAACCCGAACGACATCCTATCAGTACTATATCGTCAATACTGTCAAGCCTGATAACAGCTCCGTTTTTGATAAACAGATAATATCTGCCAAGCCTGAACTGGTCGCCCATAACGGGCTGCGCCGAGGTAAAGTCGCTGAACATCAGCTGCCCGCCGTCTTCGGCAAGGTAGGAGTTGAGTCTTTGTGAGGCGCCTACCCGATATCTGTAGGCGAGCCAGAAAAGAAAAGCAAACACAGCACTTACCGAAGCGCCTGCGAGCACAGCCACCAAGAGACTCTCCCCCAAAGCTGCAAGGAAAAGTGTTAATATCAAACCCGTAACAATAGTGATAGCAGCGGGGGCAGGTCCCATTTTAGGCACACGCATTACCTTGCAGTAGCTGTATAAGGCGTGATTTGGCTGATCGGCAGCCTCGGATCTTTGGTTTAATTGTGACATCGGCGTTGATACCTCCTGTAATGGCAAATTGCGGTTTGTCTCGAATATCTTTAAAGTTGATCTATCAATATCTGTGTAAATTATACTCTATTCATATATAAATGTCAATTACAACTTATTTCATAAATGCTCTCATCTTCGCATTTTTAAGGCCTGTATTATATAGCCTTATCCCCTCGGTCATATCTGCCGCCTGCTGTTTTTTTTCAAAAAAATCGGTTGCAGCAACGCATATTATATGCCATGATTTATGTGAATATTTGCGAATCAAACCGCAAAGATGATCGGAAACAACAAGGCAACAAATCAGAAGCAGGTGAAAATATGAAATTCAAAAAAATCATTTCAATTAGTACAACTGTACCTCTGCATAATTTGTTTAATACCCTTGCAATTTTGAATTATTCGTCTAACATTGGTATTAAAATTCTTAAATTTACCGTTATACATATTAATGGTAACGGGGGACTGTGTTACCGAAAATTGCGGGACGGGAACGATTACTCCGTATCTGTCACAAAAAAAGCTCTCACAGCACAAAGCTGTGAGAGCTTAACTATTCTATCGGCTTAAACATACACGTTTACACGAATATCACGCCGAGCTTTCAACTATTAAAATTCGGGCTGAATAAGACCGTATTTACCGTCTTTTCTTTTATATACAACGGACACTTCGTCACTTTCGGCATCAAGGAAAACAAAGAAATTGTGTCCGAGAAGCTCCATTTCCATAACCGCTTCTTCCGCATCCATCGGCTTAACAACAAAATGTTTTGTCTTTACGATATCAATGCCTTCGTCGGTAACATCCTCGTCCCCGAATGCGCCAAGCTCTTCAATAAAGCCGGGATTTTGCTTTGCCTTGTCTTTAAGGCGCGATTTATATTTAACCATCTGCTTTTCGAGAATATCAACGATCTCGTCGATAGAAGCCATCATATCGTTTGTGGTCACTTCTGCGCGAAGAATACGCTTTGGCAGCTTTACTGTTACCTCCGCGGTGTTGTCAAGCTTTATTACCGTAAGCTTAACTACCGTTTCGGCATCTTCGGGAATTAATTTTGAAATTCTGTTCAGTTTAGCCGCGATCTTGTTCTGGAAGTTTTCTGTAAGGTCTAAACCTTTGCCAATAAATGTGTAACGCATAATCTCAACTCCTGTTCTTAGGGTCATGCACCCTGTTTTATAACATCCTGCGGGGCAATGCCCAACGGATATTATAATTATAGTTTTCGGCAAAAGTTTTTAAAATCCTTTTTTTGCAAGTCCAAAAAATTTGACAAAAAAAACGCCGCTTGTACACTATAAATAAATAGATATTTATACAATGTATACAAACGGCGCTTGTCCGATAATTATTTCTTTGCAAATCTCAACCCTTTGGCAGCTCTATGCGGTATGTCGGGTCAACTATCCTTACTATCATGGCAGCCGCTTCGCTGCGCTTTACATTGTCGTTTGGGTGGAAGGTATAGGCCGCGTCGCTGCCAACAGCCGCACCTAAATTATACATATCGATTATTTCGTGGTAGTACGGTGTATCGCCGTCAACATCGGGGATATCCGTTATCGGTACGTCATTTATAAAATTTTTGGTGCTGTCCGCCCTTGAAAACAGGTAGGCTATTTCCGCACGGGTGGCGGGCATGGTGTAGTCAAGGTCAATGTGCGGTTCTATAAGCCCAAAGCTTTTTGCATAGCTGACATATTTATCGTACCAGCTTTCGCCGCCGCTTGGTATAGTGCCGCTGTGGGCGTCCGCATAGGCACAGGCGGCTATTTTGACAGCCTCTGCAACGGTTATGTTGTCGTCGGGGGCAAATTTGCCGTCGCCCTTTCCGTTTAAAATACCCGCTTCGGCTGCTGTTTCAACATAGTCAAAATACCATGCATCCCTTGCAACATCCACAAAGGTGGGCGCTCCCCACTTGCCGTCGCCGTCTATGTCCCACTCGCTTGCATCGGGGCCGCCGCCGTCCATAGGCCCATCCGGAAGATCCGTTTCGTCGGGACCGCGGCCGTCGTCTGCCAGACCGCCCTCGCCCGTGAATGCATCATTGCAATTGCTGCAGATATATTTATCGTCGGCTTTGCTGTAGGCGTAGTCGTGTATCTTTTCTATAGAAAGATCGCTGTCTCCCTTTGCGGCAACAAGTTTGTCAAGCAGGCGCTGCTCTTCTGCCCAACTTATTGCACAGTCAACATAAAAGGTTATTTTGCCCGTGTTTGCAAAAGCACCCTTTTCAAAGACCGTATCAAAGTTTACCAAGGTCACCGTATTAAGGTTTGAACAGTCGGCAAATGCACCTGCCGCTACGTTTTCCATGGTGTTGCATATTGTCAGGGAGCTCATTTCGGCGCCGCGAAAGGCATCCTTTCCAATACTTTTTATGCCCGATTCTATCTGTACATCAAGAACTCTTTGGCCCGCAAAGGCCTTTTCACCTATTTTTGTTACGGCCTTGCCGTTTGACTCGGCGGGCACTAAAATATACTCGTCCTTGCCCGCATAGCTTACCAAAACGCCGTTTTGAGCATCAAATCCATACTTGTCCGCGGCACAAAAAGCTGCCTGTGACATCAGCATTATCGCCGCAAAGCTTATGGCTATAAATCTTTTCATTTGCTTACCGCCTTTCGTTTTTGATATTATATATATCATTATATATTGACGGCCTTAAAAAGTCAATGCCCTGCGCTTTATTGGCTTTTTTGTTTTTATATAAAGCGGCATTAATATAATGCGCCTGTGATACGCCAATTTATCCTCAAAACGCTTAAACCCGCATAAACATCAATAAAATTTGTGTATTGTATATTTTGGCTTAATGTGATATAATAATTTAATAATTGATAATTTTGATTTTTAGCTTTATAAAAATTAAGGAGGCCTAATCATGGGTAAATATTTCGGTACAGACGGTGTGCGCGGTGTTGCAAATACAGAGCTGACACCCGAGCTTGTTTACAGACTGGGACGTGCAGGCGCTTATGTTCTGACCAAGGAGACAAATCACAATGCTAAAATAATTGTCGGTATGGATACCCGTATATCGGGTGATATGCTGGAGGCCGCGCTTATAGCTGGCATTTGCTCCGTTGGCGCTCATGCGGTAAGTCTTGGCGTTGTTCCAACACCTGCCGTTGCTTACCTTGTAAGAAAATATAACGCCGATGCGGGCATTGTTATAAGTGCATCACATAACCCGGTACAGGATAACGGCATCAAGTTTTTCAATTCACAGGGCTTTAAGCTTCGTGACGACCTTGAGCTTGAAATAGAACAGTACATGGACAGCAAGTTTGACAGTATTCCCCGTCCCTATGCCGAGCAGGTGGGCGCAAGAGAGGTGTGCGATACCGCCATTGACGATTATGTGGATTTTGTTGTTTCCACTACGGATATAAAGCTTGACGGCATGAAAATAGTTATAGACTGCGCAAACGGTGCAACATACAAGGCTGCGCCCCTTGCGTTCAACCGCCTTGGTGCGGAGCTTATAGCCATCCATCGTGAGCCCGACGGCACAAATATCAATTTAAACTGCGGCTCAACACATATGGAAAGCCTGTGCGCGGCCGTTAAAGAAAACGGTGCGGATATAGGCATTGCATTTGACGGCGACGGTGACCGCTGCCTTGCGGTGGATGCCAACGGAGAAATGGTGGACGGCGATGTTATCATGGCTATCTGCGGCAAATTTATGAAGGATAACGGTACGCTTAAAAACGATACCATTGTCGCGACCGTAATGAGCAACCTGGGTCTTTTCCAAATGGGCGAGAAAAACGGCATAACTATTGAAAGAACAAAGGTCGGTGACCGCTATGTACTGGAACATCTGCTTGAAAAGGGCGACTGCTTCGGCGGCGAGCAGTCGGGACACATAATCTTTTTTGACTACAATACGACCGGTGACGGCATTTTAACAGCGATACAGCTTCTTACTACGCTTAAAAAGACAAACAAAAAGCTGGACGAGGCAAAAAACATTATGGAGGTCCTGCCGCAGGTGCTTGTAAACGCGCGTGTTGACAACAAGAAAAAGAAAGAATACCTTACAAACGAGACCATCAAATCCGAGATCGAAAAGCTGGAGGCCAAATTCTCCGGTGACGGCCGCGTGCTTATCCGTCCGTCCGGTACAGAGCCTATCGTTCGCGTTATGATAGAGGGCAGGGACAAAACGGTCCTTAAAGCGGAGGCCGAAAGACTGGCAAGACTTATAGAGGGTCTTTTAAATTAATAAAAAAGGAGCATTTAATATATGTGTGGTATAGTTGGTTATATCGGCAGCCAAAACTGTGTGCCGGTACTTATAAACGGTCTTGAAAGCCTTGAATACCGCGGTTATGACTCTGCGGGTGTTGCCGTGCTTTCAAACGGCGCTATCGAGATCAGAAAGACAAAGGGCAAGGTGGAAAATTTAAGAAACCTTTTGCTGGAGCAGCCTGTTTCGGGTAAGGCGGGCATAGGCCATACACGCTGGGCAACACATGGCGCGCCGTCCGATGTAAATGCACATCCGCATTTCAGCAATGACGACAAAATTGCCGTTGTGCATAACGGTATTATCGAAAACTATCAGGAGCTTAAGGATCAGCTTCAGGCAAAGGGCTATGTTTTCCACTCCGATACGGACACGGAAACGGTGGCTCACCTTATTGATGATTTTTACAAGCAAAATGGCGACCTTTTGGAGTCCGTAAGGCTTACGCTCAATGTTATTGAGGGCTCCTATGCTCTGGGCGTTTTGTGTACGGACTATCCAGACCAGATAATTGCCGCAAGAAAGGAATCCCCGCTTATCGTGGGCATAGGCAAGGGTCAGAACTTTATTGCTTCGGATATCCCCGCCATCCTTAATTATACAAAGGATGCCTATATCCTTGGCGACAAGGAGTTTGCACTTATAAAGGCCGATGAAATAAAGCTTTTTGATATTGACGGAAACGAGATACACCGCGATATATATACATACAGCTGGGATGTCGAGGCTGCACAGAAAAACGGCTACGACCACTTTATGCTTAAAGAGATATACGAGCAGCCCAAGGTAGTTATGGACAACCTTTCAAGACGTTTTTCCGAGGATGGAAAGCATGTTGAGCTTGACGGCATAAAGCTGGGCAGGGCAGAGCTTGAAAATATTGACCAGATATATATAGTTGCCTGCGGTACTGCTTATTATGCGGGTCTTGTGGGTAAATACCTGCTTGAAAGACTGGTGCGCATCCCCGTAAATGCCGAGGTCGCAAGCGAATTCCGTTATAAGGATCCGTTGATCGACGAGCATACGCTTGTAATAGTTGTTTCCCAGTCGGGTGAAACGGCAGATACCCTTTCGGCGCTTAAGCTTGCAAAGAAAAAGGGTTCAAGGGTGCTTGGCATTGTAAATGCGGTAGGCAGCTCCATTGCGCGCGAGGCGGATGATGTTTTATATACGCTTGCCGGTTTTGAAATTGCCGTTGCATCCACAAAGGCATTTTCGGCACAGGTAATTGCAATGTATCTTCTTACCCTGCATATCGCACAGGAGCTTGGTACATTGCCCGAAAAGGACTTCCTTGAAATAAAGGATGCCATGCTTAAGCTTCCCTCGCAGATAAACGATATTCTTACAAAGGCTGTGCCTGCAATAAGAAGCTTTGTTGATAAATATATTTCCTCAAAGAACGTGTTTTATATCGGCCGCGGCCTTGACTATGTAGTTGGCATGGAGGGCTCGCTTAAATTAAAGGAAATTGCTTATCTTCACAGCGAACCCTACGCAGCGGGTGAATTAAAGCACGGCCCGATCGCACTTATAGAGTCGGCTACGCTGGTGGTCGGCGTTGCTACGCAGGAAGCGCTTTTTGACAAAACAAAAAGCAATATGGAAGAGGTAAAGGCAAGGGGGGCCAAAGTTCTTGCCATTGCCATGCAGGGCAACAAAAGCATTGAAGAGGTGGCGGATGATGTTATTTATATCCCGCGTACACATTGGATGCTCACATCCGTGCTTGCAAATATACCGCAGCAGCTGTTTGCGTATTATATGGCGCTGGGTCTTGGCGAGGATATCGACAAGCCGCGTAACCTGGCAAAGAGCGTTACTGTAGAGTAAAAGGGGGTGGCCGTTATGACCATGGGTATAATATGCGCTATTGAAGCGGAAATACAGGCTATTAAGGAAGATGTAAATGTCATCTCCGCCAAAAATATAGTGGGGCTTGACTTTTATATGGGCACATTGAACGGACAGAATGTCGTGCTTGTGCGTTCCGGTATGGGCAAGGTAAATGCCGCCGTATGTACACAGATACTTATAGATATGTATGCTGTTGATATGGTGGTAAATATGGGCATTGCGGGCGCGATAGCACCCGACCTGAAAATAGGCGATATTGTGGTGTCGGACGATCTGGTGCAGCATGATGTTGATGCTACGGCTATAGGTGACGAACCGGGTGCACTTTTCGGCTCGGAAACAACATATCTTAAGGCCGACGACCAGCTTGCCAGACTTGCTTATACGGCTGCCGAAAATATGGGCTTTTCCATAAGCATAGGAAGAATTGCCAGCGGCGATCAGTTTATCTCCTCGCCCGAGACAAAGGAGCGCATCTGGAAAATTTTCAAGGCTAAATGCTGCGAAATGGAGGGCGCTGCCGTGGCACAGACCTGCTTCCTTAACAAAATACCGTTTGTTGTTATCCGCGCTATATCCGACAATGCGGATGAGGGCACGGAGGTCAATTACGAGCGCTTTATGCATGAATCCGCCATAAGAGCGGCCGGCCTTACGAAAAAAATGCTTGAAATGCTGTCGCAGTAAGGCGAGAAAATAATATTGCAAATAAACAGGCGGAACGCTGTGACCGTGTGGTCATAGCGCTCCGCCTTTTGTATGTGCGGTATCGGCCAAAATACGGCGACTGCAAAGCAGCGCTTATTTTTTCAGATATTTCATGCGCGTTGCCATGCCGCCGCGGATGTGGCGCTCGGCCTTGTTTTTGTCCAGTATCTTGTGCACCGATTTTGCAAGGACGGGGTTTATTTTTAAAAGTCTGTCCGTAAGGTCCTTGTGGACGGTTGATTTGCTTATCCCAAACTTTTTTGCCGTCTCTCTCACGGTCGCTTTGGTTTTTATTATGTACTCCCCGACCTCTATTGCACGCTGTTCAATATAATCTTTCAAAATAAAAAACTCCCATAGTTCTTTGTACAGTATATGCCGATTTGTTAGAAATCAGCACTGCAAAGAACATTGAGAGTTTTATATATATCTATATTTCTGGGTTATCTTAAAACAAGTCTGCCATTTGACTATACTTATATTGATATTTCCCATTCAGAAAGGAATCATATTCAAGCTTATCTGTATTTACGAAGTAAATACTGTATTGTTCATAATGCTGTCCATACTCGCCTGTAACTCTGTAATTAAAATCTACCTTGCCGCTTTCGCCTTTATCAAGGATAAACGCAGTTTTACACATTATGCGTTTCCCCTGCGCTTTTGCGCCTTTTCGGTTGAAGTCCTCGTTATAGCCGCTTCGTATGGGTTTAAAAGCTTTAAGCTCAAATGACAGCCATTTTATGGTATATTTGCCGTTTTCATCAACTATGTCTATGCCGGAAATGTCTGTTTCGGAAATATTTTTGTAAAACATTCCCTTTCTTTGCTCTTGAAGCTTATCAAGTTTAAGTAGAAAATGTTCGTGTTCGTCATGTACGGGCAATTTGGGATTGCCGCCCCAATAAACAGCTCGGTTTGCTTGCATTATAAGATTGGTATCTTTCGAATCCCACCATCTTGCATTTGTGCTGTTGTAATTTTTTCGTATCTCTTCGGGTGTGTAGATAGTGTCATACTGATAGTATATATTTTTACAGACGAATATTCCGCTACCGTTCAAGTCAACGCTTTCATCTATTTTATGAGGCAAAAAACAGGGCTTTCTCTCCACAGAGCCCTGTGGAGTTCGGCTGTTTTTCTCCCATCTTACAAAGTTTTCCTGTATGGCTAACATAATAGTATCTCTTTTCTGTATATCGTTGTGTTATTATTGTGTGAACACTGCTTTATTCATTACATCGAAATCAGCTCCACTTGTTTTCAAGTATTTTCTCAAGCCTTTTGAAATCACAGCAGCGTTTTGTTAAGTTACATGATTTTTCGGGGGTCTCGGTTATAATTTTGTATAGCTTGTTGGCTTTTTTGATTATATTTTCAATATTGTCATTGCACCAATCGAGCTGATTATCTAAAAGCTGCTTGTAATATCTATCCTCGGCGGAATCCGATGGTCTGATTTTTATGTCTATCGGAATTATGACCTCGTTATTAACAGGTATCATATTATTGAAATTAAGGCAACCGATGAGTTTACCATGTTTGTCATAGACCTTTGAAAAGTCCTTGTCATTTTTCATCTTTTCGTGTTTTGGTTTTGGGGAAGTGAGCGGAATACAGTACAGTTTATTATCACATATAACTACAGTTCCGATAAAAGGTCGCTTTTCTTTATTTGATTGAGGCGAAACAGACATAACATTTTCGTCAACATTGGCTAAATCACGCACATATTTTAAATTCAAATGATATAATCTAAGTCTTTTGTTCTGCATAATATCACTCCTAAAGAAAAAGGCTGTGCCGCGAAAGCACAGCCCGTAAAGCCAAAACTCCCACTTACGGTAGGGTCCACCGCTCTTAGAACTCCCACTCACAGTAGGGACCACTGCTCTTAAAACTCCCACTTACAGTAGGGACCACTGCTTTTTACGGGAGCAAGCTCCCATAAGATAAGCACTGCTTACCATCATTTATAGTATACAAAATTTAATGAAATATGTCAATATTGAATTTAAAATTACTGTTGCGTGATGAAAGCATTAATAAGAAAAATAAATGCACTTGTGAAAACAAGGAAACCGCTTATTTAAGCCCAAAACTCACGTTACATTAATGTAAGACAGTATGGACGGTTGATTTGCTTATCCCAAACTTTTTCGCTGCCTCCCTTACGGTTGAATTGCTTTTGATGATATATTCCCCTATCTCGAGCGCGCGCTGCTCTATGTAATCTTTCATTAAATAAAAACTCCCATAAATCTTTGTACAGTATATGCTTGATTTACGGAAATCAGCACTGCAAAGGGTCGTATTTTCTTACGGTGTAAATTAGATTCTCAAAAATATGCTTATTTAAAAAATATATAAAAATATCGACAAAAAGGTAAAATTATATTATAATAAAATGTAACATTATATATATTAGGTTTGAAAATGTGTATCGGTGATGCTTGTTGCATTAATTGATATGTAAAAAAATAATTTACGGAGGATTAATATGGCAGCTCATATATTTGTAATGAATGAAGAAAACTATGAAATATGTATAAAAAAGGTTTGGTTGGTATTCCGGAGCCAAAGGCTTCCCGCTCATCCGATAATATTTTTGATGGCTTGCTTTCGAGGATTTCGTGCATAAAGGATAATGATTATGTATTAATTTATATAGTAGGAAGTAAACAGCTAAAGGGTATATATAAAGCGGATGGAGCACCATTTTATGATACTAAACAGGTATGGAATGATAGAATATACCCGTTCAGATGCAGAATAAAAATATCCGAGTATTGTTTTGAGAATCCGTTAATGCTTAATGATATAAATGATTTGAGAAACAACAACAAAATATGGACATGGGCATTGCAACGGGCAAGTGGCTCTAATGCGATGTTTGCGATTTCTGATTATGAATTTGATATCTTAATAAATGAATATATAAAAATAAACCCGTTTTCTCGATATAAATGGATAATTGCAGAGCCGTATCCATATCATGAATTCAATCTTTTGGAGCAGATACATAAAAACAATAATGAGCCTAAATATGAGTATTCGGTTATGACACATTTGAATTACTCTTTTTCTAACGGATATTTTAAAAATATATTTGGTAATTATACAGATCATTTGTGTTATGTGCCAACTAATTTAGGAAGAGAAATGGATCTTTTGTTAATGTATGGAAATCCTAAAGATGAGAAAGTTATTTTATCTTATGATATAATTGAAGTAAAAAGGGATGAGTTTGATTCTGATGCGCTTTCGCAGTTAATTGATTACGAGTCTTGGTTTTTGCAAAAGAAAATAGCAGGCGATATGAAGATGCTGAGAACTACAGCAATAGCAAAGAGATTTTCTAATGATGTGATTGATTATGTTTCAAAGCGGGAAAAATATGAAAATAAGCCAATAAAGCTTGTTAGATACTTTGTTGATGAAAACGGTAAATTCAATATGGAAAAAATAAATTGATATTTATTCATAATATTTTTGATTTCATAATGATAAATTTGCAAACAGCCATTAATTGCTTACGCAAGATGTCATCAAGGATGTTGGCTTGGTTGAACAGTTGGGTTCGGGAATGAGTCGTATACTAAATTATTACGGAAGAAATATTTTTGAGATAACGGAGCATTTTATCAGAGTGACATTTTATTTCAACGCCAATTACAATGCCGAAAACAAAAATATCAACGCCAATGGCAATGATGTTGGCATTGAAAATGGCATTGATAATATCGATGAAAAAGTTATAAATATTATAATAAACGAACCATCGGCAACAATAAACCGCATTTCCGAAAAATTAGGCGTAAGCAGCCGTAAAATAAGCAGAATAATAAAGAAGCTTAAAGAGGATAGAGTTATAGAGAGAGTTGGTTCGGACAGGAAGGGGCACTGGAAGATATTATAATTGTTTAGAATGAGTGCAGGAGCCACTTGCTTCAGACCTGTGTTTAGATGCGCAGGTCTTTTTCGTTTAAAAAGTCAAAGTGCCTTATTTAAGCCAAAAACTCACGTTACATTAATGGAACGTGAGTTTTGGCTTAAATAAGCGTTTTTCCGAAATGGAACAAAGTCACAAATCAGATAAAAACCTCAGACAAACCACTCGAAGACACACTTATATGTAATGAACAAGCGGCAGAAGAAAACATAGCTGCCGTTCATAATTAAACTTTTTAAGTTTCATTACCGAAAAAAATCAAAAAATCAGTTTTCTGTTATATATAACCCACTACAGAAAATATTTTTCCAAATTTACAGTTTATACTTGATTTTTTATATTTATTTGGATAATGCAGGGCAGGATGGTCGTTATTGACGAACTTGATGCTAAACTGCATCCCAAATTGCTTAGGTATGTAATTATGCTGTTCAAAAATCCTGCTGTAAACAAGCATGGCGCACAATTGTTATTTACATCCCATGATATGAGTACACTGAAAAACACCGTTTTTCGCAGGGATGAAATATGGTTTGCATCTGAAGATGAGCAGCATCAAAGCAAGATATATTCCCTTTCGGATATAAGGCAAACGGATAATACAAGAATAAAGAACACTACGGCATATGATAAGCAGTATCTTGAAGGCCGATATGGAGCTGACCCGTATCTTTCAAATATGATCGGGGGCGAATGGGGATGATTCTGAAACCTCTTAAAAAAGCGATTTAAATAAACAATGGATGACTTCAAGGCAAAGCAAAAACATTCGTCTGCAACCCGAATATCACCTTATCATAACCGAAGGAACAAAAACCGAACCGCAGTATTTTGAAGCTGTCAAGGAAACGATAAACAAACATTTCCGTGATAAGATACAGCTTGAGATACACGGCGAAGGGGATAATACATTGGGCTTGCTTGATAAGGCACAGCAAAGGGTAAGAAACAGCGGTGTTATATATTTATATCCGAATAGATTTTCAAATAGACCTCTGTTTTGCCATCGGGATAAACAAGTATTTTCTCGATCACCTGTCTGAGCAGAGCGTTATCCATAACCTCCGCCGACAGCAAAGTTTCGGCATTTTTGCAATATTTATTTACAAGGTTTTCAATGCTTTTTTCGCTTAACGAAGGGTTGAAATTCCTCAGCTTTTCCTCGATATCCTTGATATTTTGGTTGATCTCAAAGGTTCTTTCTTTTAACTCTTTCAGGGATATGGCATCGACCTCATACATTTCGGTCTGCTTGCGCTTAACACGTTTAAGCCTTTCGAGTTCGGATTTCAGCTTACCCTCACCGAACGCCTCGTATTTTTGAGAAAGCTCGTTTTTAATATGTCGTATTATTTCGTCCTTTACGGGGCTTGCACTTGACCTATATCTCAATATTGACGGCAAAGATGTTTATTTAAACGAAGATATGGTGGAATATCCCGAAATATGGGCGAAGATACACGAAAAACTTGCCGATTACGGCTTTATACTGCGCTACCTTGACGGCAAGGATGAAATAACGGGCTACAGCTATGAACCGTGGCATATCCGCTATGTAGACAGCGTTGATATAGCCAAAGAGATAGCCGAAAAAGGCGAGACCCTTGAAGAATATCTCGGAGATGCAGTTTTATAGTAAACGACATTTAAAAATGTCCTTTACTATAACCCTGCGGGGCATGCACACGACTGCGTACAAGGAATAAAGCCGCTTTGCGGCTCGCAGTCGGCGCAAGTAAACGCCCAAAGTCCAAAGACTTTTGTCGTTTACTATAAAGAAATGATCGAATGTTTAAGAGAACTTTGAAACAGAAAAAGAAAACCGGCAGCTATTTGAGTAAAAAAACTTAATAGCTGTCGGTTTTGTCAGATCAAATGTCCCGATATCAAACCAAATCGTCTGTCAGGATTTTATGGTCCAGTGCTCCAAGTCTTTCCGCTTCGCAGGCAACGTGCAGGATTTGCATTAACATCGTGCAGCCTGTGAACAGAAAATCACTCAGCATCTCTATCCCCACGGCGAGAATTATCGCACTTGCGGGAATTTCCAAAGAGGAAAACATAATGGTGTAAACCATCATCCCCGCTCCATTGAGCGGAGGAGTGGCCACAGCCATCAACAGGGTCAAAATAATTGCCATAAGCATCCATGGCAAGCCGACTGCGACGTCGTACATTTCAGCAAGACAAAAGACCAGAACGAGGTAATATACGATATTAGTGATTCTGTAAAGCATATATTCCAGCGGAAAGAGATAGGAAACCACCTTCTTTTTGATTCCGAGCTTATTCTCACAGGTTTCCAGGCTCAACGTCATCGCGGACAGGCTGGATGCAGTAGTAAACGCAATCAGACACGGCGGCATCACCTTTTTTAGCAGTTTCACAGGAGAACACCTCAGTTTCATTGCCGAAACTATCCAGAACACCAATGTCGTAACAACCACAAAAAGGTTGATAAGCAATAAAGGTTTCCATGCCGATACCAGCGTTTGCGTGTTGCCAAGCCAAATTTGCTGCAAAAAAATAACAAAGACAAACAACGGAATTGCCGAACAAATCACCGATATGACATTTTGGCTCAAAACCGCTCCTTCATCGATCAGCCGATAGATCGTGTTTCCCCTATCTTTCATCGCAAGCAGTGCTATACCAAGAAGAAGTGAGATCGTAAGAATCTGCAGAATATTACCGTTTTGAAAAGGTTCGATGATGTTAGAAGGAAGAATACCAAAGAACATCTGACTGATTTCTTTGAACGTACCCTTATCTATATGCATCGAGACCGATGAACCAAGATGTACCAGAGGCCGAATCAGCACAACGGTCACAAAACCCGCCGCCAGTGACAGAAGAAGAACCCGTCGTAAAACAGATCCTGTCATACGTCCCAATGTTTTGGAATCCGCCAGCCCCGTGATGCCGCTGCATAAAGTAAGAAATATCATCACTCCGGAAAAAGTCTTCATAAGTCCGAGAAAACCGTCGGCCAACGGAGCAAGCAGTATATCGCATATATCCTTGCGAAGTGCCTTCGGAAACAGTAAACCGATCACGCCAAACAAAACAGCAAAAAGCACAGCTGCAATCGTATAGAATGCAGTATTTCGTTTTTTTCTGTCATCCAGTATCAGTGAAACAGTATTTACACGTCCGCGATGACTCCATGCAGGTGCATATCCCCATTGCCGCATCATACCATTGACCCAGCTGTCTTCACTGTCCTCCACAGGGTCAAACGGCTCCGATTCATAGCGCAGCCGCAGCAGATGACGTCCAAAATGCCTGCCCATACCCACGGAGATCTTTTCGCAGGTTTTGTCATATTCTTTGATGTTAAGCAGAATTTCTTCCACCGTAAGACGTATTCTTTGTACGTTTCGTCTTTCTGTCTCCAGTGCGGATAAATAATTCTGTACTTCGGCTGAAATCATATCCACACCGCTTTCATTCAGCAAATATTCCTTATAACTCAAACCCATATTTATTCTTTTATCCTTTTCTTTTTTCCTTAACATTTACCGTTTTTTTCTGTCCCGATATAAAACGCAAAAACGCTGTCGGTATGTATGCGATTTTATTTAATGCAAGTGCACAGACCAAAGATACGGCATAAGCAAGAAATTCCGTGCCGTAATTTGTCGGAATGGGATATTTAGCGAGTATAAATTCAAATAAAAAAACGTGTACAAGGTATATTTCAAAAGTATATTTGCCTACAAAAGCAAATATATCATATATCTTGGTTTTGCTGATTTTATCAAACAGCACTGAAAGCGTAACGCAAATTCCGGGTACGACCGCTATTGCGGGATACCAACCCAATCCCCAGTCAAATTTATGCTCGGGAAAAGCGTTATATAATACACCCGTCAGTATAATTGCGACAACTGCAATTATATCCATTATGATGATTTGAACAAGAGTGACGGATTCGCCTTTTTCTGCCGACTCCGCAGTCATAAACCCGAGATAAAAGACCGACAGCCTTGTAAGTATTATCAAATAAGGAACATATCCTATAAAAGGTATGGTCAGTATGTATAAAAACAGCAATACTGCCGCAGACTTCGCTTTTGAAAGGCTTTTTACACACGAATAAAACAAAGGCGCAAGCAAATACGATATCCACATTCCCGAAATGTACCAGTTAAAATTCCATTTGTTGCTTTTGCGGAAAAATTCAACACCCAACGCATTTCCCAATATCGAGCCTGCGGGCATTTTTGAAGTAATTATTTGAAAAGCACTCCAAATAACAATAAACGTAAGATACACGGGCATTATACGTTTTACTCTTCGCCAAAAGAACGAGACCGTTTCTTGATTTTTTGACAGCGAAAACCAACAGCCTATACCCGAAGCGAAGAAAAAAATATCAACTCCGTAGTGCCCGTATTTTGACAGAAAAGAAAGACCGGGAAAACCCACTTCAGATTCTGCGTGAAAAAATAAAATAAGAATTATAGCTGCTGCCATCCATATGCAGCGATGTTTCAGCAGTTCTTTTATACTGTATTGTTTTGACATACGTTACCTTCTTTCTGTTAAAAATTCAGCGAGATACCATATAGTATAGCAGCTGTTTCTGCTCTTGTTGCAGTTTTTTTAGGCTTAAACGAATTATCGGGATAACCGTTTATAATGCCTTTGGCAGAAAGGGCATCTACCGCCTCTTTTGCATATTCGCTTATGTCTGCGAGATCGGCAAAAGCTTGGGCATTCGTATCTGTTGGTATGCCCATATATCTGTATATTACGGCAGCCATATCTTCCCTTGATATATTCTTTTCGGGGGCAAATTCATCGGCACTTATACCATAGACGATATTGTTTTCTTCCGCCCAAACTACGGCTGCATAATACCAAGCATTTCCGTTTACATCCCTAAATTTGCTTGTTTTGTTTTGGTATGAGGAAAGGTCAACGCTTTTCATATTTGCAAGCAGCTGAACAAGCTCGGCTCTTGTAAGGTTTTCGTTAGGCGCAAAAAGTGTTGCTGTTCTGCCGTTTATGATACCCTTATCACGAAGTTCGTTAACTGCCTTTTCGCACCATAAGCCTTTTACATCATCAAAGCCTTTGTAACTTTCAACGTCTTTATTCGAGTTGTTATCGGTGTTTTCGGTTTTATCTGTTTCGTCCTTTGGTGTATCGGTGTTTTCGGTTTTATCTGTTTCGTCCTTTGGTGTATCGGTCTTTACGGCAACTTTATTGCTTGAACTTCCGTTTCCTCCGCCCGAGTTTCCAATTTCCTCGGCAGCGGTTTTTTCATACCTCAAACCGTATCCTATATTATAAAGTATCTTATCGGAATATTTGTTATCCTCAAGTTCATATATGTCAACGGGCAGCTTACCCTGCGGCTCTATATATCCAAAAGCCGCACAAAGAGCCGCCGTATAGCCGGGACCGTAGGTTTTTGTTTCGCCGTCAAGTTCCGTAGGCATTTCGGGCATATATTTTGAGCTGTATACGGCAAAAAGCGCGTCTGCATTTTGATACCTTGCCACATCATAGGGCATATACATACTCATTACTGCCGAATGTATATTATTCTTTTTTGCATAAGATAATGCTTCATTGATAAATTTCGCGGTATTCCCACTTGGGTCTATACTCTTTAAGGATGACATAACATTATCGACAATTATATATTTTGCGCCCTTGACTTTATCTTTGAAGTCATCAAATGAAGCTTCGTCAAAAGAATAAATTTCTATATCCGCACTTTCGGGAATAATGTTTTTTTCTTTCAAAATTTGCCTGCCGTATTTTACACCCTCAAAATAATCATTTGAAGCGCAAAATACAACGGCTTTTTCGTTTTTACCCAATGCTGCGGGGAAAACGTTATTATCGTTTTTAAGCAAGGTAACGGCTTTTGCCCCTATTTCGAGTTCTTTATCGTGGTGTTCTTTACATCCGACTATTTTTTTTGCGTCTTTTACCTTTTGTTCGACATCCTCGTTATATTCCAAAAGACCATGTTTAAGTTTTAATGCAACTATTCTTTCAGCCGATCTTGTTATCGTATCTTCGTCTATCTCATTATTTTTTACCATATTGGCGATAGAATTTATATAATCGTCAATTTTGGCAATGTCGTCGGAATTCATAAAGTAAAACGGGATAAGCAGCATATCCACATCGGCATTTATTGCAAGCTTTGCGGTATCTTCAAGAGTAAAATGTTCTTTTATCGCAGCCATATAAAGTGAATCCGTAACAACAACACCGTTATACCCAATATCGCTGCGCAGAACATCTGTTATCATAGTTTTTGAAAGCGTTGCGGGAAGATTTATCTCTTCGCCTGTTTTTATGGAAGTATACGTTTCTTTTTCTATTTGCGGAAACTGTATATGCGCTGTCATTATCATTTCGCTGCCTGCATCTATACCGCGCTTAAAAGGTATAAGCTCCAGTTTCTTTATCTCATCGTAAGATTTGTCTATACACGGCAGACCCGTGTGACTGTCCGTGCCTGTGTCGCCGTGTCCCGGAAAATGTTTAAGTGCTGTAATTACACCTTCTTTATGAAGCCCCTCTATAAAAGCCTCGCCCATATCCGCAGCTATATTCGGGTCGGAAGAAAAGGAGCGAATATTGATGACGGGATTATTAGGATCATTGTTTACATCCATAACGGGTGCAAAATCAACATTTATTCCGACTGCACTTAATTCACTTCCCATTATTTCGGCATATTCTTTTGCTGTTTTTTTATCATTAAGTGCGCCTAAAGTCATATTGCCCGACATAGATGTACCGGTTGCCAGTCTCGTAACTCTTCCTCCCTCTTGATCTGTCGCTATCAAAAGAGGTAAATTGCCGCCGCTGACGGATGCTTTTTGCATATCGTCAATAAGTCTTACCGTCTGTTCCGTACCCTGTATATTTTCGGCAAAAACTATCACTCCGCCAAAACCGTGATTTTTTATGCAATTTCTCATTTCATCGTTAAGTACAAGAACATCTTTGTCATTTTCCCAATATCTGAATGAAGGCATAAGCATCTGAGCTATTTTTTGCTCAAGTGTCATTTCGGATACTATCTTTGAAGCATCCCTTGTATGTTCATCCTGCATCAAGCTTATATCGGAATCCGTACCATCGTTTGCTGCCGCTTTGGCATCATATCCCGCATATACTTTTGTATACATTTTATTCGGAAATGCTCCGAATATAATTGTACCTGCAAGGATCATGCTTAATATTTTTTGCGTTTTTTTGAACTTTAATTTCATTGCATTTATTTCTCCTGTCTAAAAATCATACGCCGCAGGTGGTGCGTATTTCCTTAAAGTCACACTTTCAAGGTCTGTATTTACGCCTTTTAACATACGGCAAAAGCATTTCAAACATATTATGTTTTCGATATATTGCTTTGATATTATTATACCAAACACATAGGTATTTATCAAGATGAACTTAACAAATTCGCCTTTATATAGTGCGTTTTGTCGTACATGATCAGGGATTCACTCTCCGATATTCCGTTGCTCGGTTTCTACGGAAAAAGGCGGGAAACGTGCTGTGTATAAATGCAAATAATTGAACTTTCACTTGATAAACACCTATAAATTTGATATAATATTATCAAATTTATATATCGGAAAGATATTAAAATGATCCTTCAAAAATGTGGGAGATCGGAGTGATTTAGTATGACAGCATCGGGAATTTTATTGATTTTGGGGTTTGTTATTTTTGCCGCCTTAATGGTAACACGCAAACTGCCTACACTTTTGGCCTTACCGCTGATGGCTTTGTGGATAGCGATAGTCAGCGGAGTATCATTTACGGATTGGCTTAACGAAATATTGGTAAAAGGCTCTACAAAGCTTGGATCGTCAATTTCATTGGTGATCTTTGGCTCTATGTTTGCCAAAATAATTCAAAAGACAGGCATATCGGATGCCATAAGTCAATGATATTCGTATTCCGCAGAAATAAATTTCTGCTACATAAGCCGAAACGCGCGACTTAGTCGGGATTTGCTAAAGCAAACCCGATCCCCTTCGGGGATTGCACTCGGCTTTAGCCGAGGCAACATAGCGTACAGGCTCATCCTCTGTAGGCTATACACGCCTTTGGCGTGTTACGCCATAACTCATAACCAACGGAATTGCAAGCAATTCCAAATTCAGTGGGAGCTTGGACTCCCACTGAATTTTAAGTAAGCACCCCCGCTTTAGAAGCGGGGGACTTCCTTAATTTGTTAAAAAAGCGGCGGAATTTTCGGATGACTGTCCTTTCTCTATTGCCGTATTGATGACAGCTGCGACCGCTTTTGTGTTTTTGGGTATGAACGGACTTGGCGCAATAATTATGGTCGGTTCTATCGCAATACCCATTATGTTAAGTGCGGGCATTGCCGCAATAGATGCCGTTATTTTGATACTGCTTGGAATGGTAACGGGTCTTTCGCTTAATTTTGCGTGCAACCGCAACGGGCGCGAGCGAACTGCACACGAATAATACGCCGAAAGACCCGCTGACACAGGAACAGCTGTATGAACTTGCGGTAAAATCGTTTGGCTTGCCGCCCGAATGTGTGACCGAAACAGCTTCGACAGGCAAATGGCATATTTTTGACGGTTTGCACACAAAAAAAATATTAGGTATATTCCCGAGCAGCAGGCATTATGTAAGGGTAATAGACAGAAACGGTGTGATATGTTTACAGCGTAAAGGCTTGGGCTTGTCGGTAACAACAAAAGCAAAATTTCGGGAGGATATTAAAACACTTTTGGATGAGACTGCCGTATATGACAGTATCGGAAAGACACTTCCGGGCTTGTTTGCATATTTCGGCGAAAAACAAACGGATCTTTCGGGACTTGCAAGCTATGAACAAATAGTTTCGGTTTTGGAAATGGAGTTTGATTTGCTGTCGGACAATGAGAAAGTGCTCCTGCTTGCCGTAGAATAAAAAACGTTTTCCTCTGTTTCTATAGCAAAGCGTATTTTGTCATGTGTAGTAGCTGTTGCTATAGTCGGATAGCTGCGAGTCAGTATAAACATCTTTCTTCCCATAACCGTACAGGTAAAGCATGGGTCGGATTTTGGCGTTTTGCAGATGATGCCGCGCAGTTTCCGTATGTCGCTGATCGTGTTGAATTCCCCTAAATCTCTATATGACACATAACGCGGCTCTTGTTCTGTTTTTAAATTCCTCGCATCCATAATATCACCCCTTTCGTATAATACATAATCCCAATTTTCTTTCATATAATATAAATTATGAGAGGTGAGAAAATTTATTTTCTCAACTCGATTAATTTATCAGAGTAAAAACAGCACTTTAGTGATGTTTTTGCGATGGCTTGAGGAAGATTTATCTTCCGATAATATAAATTATGAGAAGCAAGGGAGCTTGCTCACTTGATTCGAGTAATTTAATGGCACGAAATCTATGATTTCGTGACGTTTATCGGAAGTTTTAACTTCCGATAATATAAACTATGAGAAGGGAGAAAGCTTGCTTTCTCAATTCGATTAGTTTATCTGAGCAATATCGGCACTTTAGTGACGATATTGGGAAGGTTTGAGGAAGATGTATCTTCCGATAATATAATTATATAAGATTTAATGTCCAAAAAAAATCCCTTTGAAATGAGTCTGCTGTATTTTTAGCAGACTCATTTCGGGTTTGATTTATACATCTAAAATAAACTCATCATATCTCGTTGACGGCATCATCAAAACCCTCCATTTCGTAATAATATTCGGCATCGTAGATCATACTTTCTATCTCTTCAAGGCTATAACCGTCGTTTATCAGGTTAAGGATTGTAAGACAGTATGGACGGTTGATTTGCTTATCCCAAACTTTTTTGCGGCCTCCCTTACGGTTGAATTGCTTTTGATGATATATTCCCCTATCTCGAGCGCGCGCTGCTCTATGTAATCTTTCATTAAATAAAAACTCCCATAAATCTTTGTACAGTATATGCCGATTTATTGAAAATCAGCACTATAAAAGAGGTGGGAGTTTTTTTGAGTCTCAAACAAATAAATTTACGAAAAATTATTGTTTGATAGCTTTAACAATGTTATTATATAAGTAGTCTGTAAAAACAAGGAGGTAAAATTATGCAAGAGATCAAATGTCCAAGCTGCGGAAAGGTTTTTCAAGTAGATGATGCGGGTTATGCGCAGATTGTTCAGCAGGTGCGTGATAAGGAATTTACAAAGGAATTGGAACGCCGAGAGTATGAATTAGCACAGAAAAAAGAAAGCGACCTGAAGCTGGCACAAATGGAGCAGGAGAAAAAATATAACGACTCGTTAGCGGAAAAGGAAGCGGAAATAGCCAATAAAGAAAAAGAAATAACAAGTTTGACATCGAAACTTGAAAATGCCAATACCGAAAAGGAACTTGCTGTTTCTAAAGCGGTACAAGAAAAAGACAAGGAGCTGTCCGAAAAAAGTGCCGAGATAACCAAACTTCAAAACGAGGTTGAATTGCAGAAAAAGGAAGGCGAATTGCGTGAAAGCTCTCTTGTTAAACAGTACGAAGGTGAATTGAAACTTCGTGATGACGAAATAGAACGTCTGAAAGATTTTAAGGCTAAACAATCGACAAAGATGATAGGCGAGAGTTTGGAACAGCACTGTATGACGCAGTTTAACCAAATAAGAATGACTGCGTTTCCGAATGCTTATTTTGAAAAAGATAACGATGCAAGCAGCGGCAGCAAGGGTGATTTTATTTTCAGAGAATCATCGGACGGAACGGAGTTTATATCCATTATGTTTGAAATGAAAAACGAAATGGATACTACCGCTACCAAACGTAAAAACGAGGATTTCTTTAAGGAACTTGACAAAGACCGCGAAGAGAAAAAGTGCGAATATGCCGTTTTGGTGTCATTACTTGAAAGCGATAGTGAACTGTATAATAACGGCATTGTAGATGTATCTTATCGTTACAAAAAAATGTTTGTGATTCGTCCGCAGTTTTTTATTCCAATTATTTCGCTGCTGCGTAATGCCGCGTTAAACTCATTGGATCATCAGAAGAAACTTGCCGAAATACAAAATCAGCAGTTTGATCTGGTTAATTTTGAAAATGAATTGGATGCGTTTAAAAAGGGATTTGCTTACAGCTTTGAACAGGCAGGGAAGCGTTTTAAAGATGCCATTGATGGTATCGATAAGACTATTTCAGCACTTACAAAGATCAGAGAAAATTTGGTTAAGTCTGAAAGCCATCTGACTGCCGCAAATAATAAAATCGAGGATGTCACTATTAAGAAGCTTACAAAAAATTCACCCTCGGTCCGTGCTATGTTTGAGGAGCTTAAGACAAAAGAGTGAGTTTTGATTTGAAATTTAGATAAGTGATTTATCCCGCTCTTTGCATAAGTTATCAAAACCTTTCAAAAGGCGGGTTTCATCATATTTTGATAAACTGTTTTTTGTACGGAGACAGAGAGAGCCCCCTGTCTCCGATCAATGTTCGCCAAAGCTGTTAAAAAACTTTTTTGTTTTTCCGCAGGCTGCCTAACATTCTGTAAAATGTATGCTCCTTACAGCCTATAGAAGCAATTGCTTCAGCGCGTGTGATCTCGCGTTTTCTGTAACGTGTATAAATATCGATATAATTTTAAAATCAAAAGCATTTGTACACGCCTTTTCTTTATACCAGCCGCCGAATATGCTGCCTGCTTTTTGAGGAGCATCGGGGGCTGTTATCGTCTTGCCGTAGTCCTGCATAACAGCGGCAACTTCCGAGCCGCCGTCCGTATCAAAGGTTATCGTGTATTGGTTTATTGTCCACTTTGCCTTTATTGTTATGTTTTGATTTGGCATGGTCGCGGGGATAGCCTTATCCCAGCCGGCAAAGGTATAACCTGTCTTTGTCGGGTCTGCGGGCGCCGTTACCGCTGCGCCGTAATCCTGCGTGATAGGCAGGATACCCGAGCCGCCGTCGGTATCAAAACTTATGGTGTATTGATTTGCATTAACATTGGGCGTGATGACAACATCATGATCGGGCATAGTGAATTTGCCGTCCGTAAGCGTTTATATTGCTTACACTATATTTGTTTGCATACGAACCAAAATTCACTATTGCACCGTCTGCCGCCGTAACAGAGTGCAAAAGTTTGCCCTGTGTACCGTTAAGTGCTTGCGTGTAATAGCAGTTAGTTATTGTTGCGCCGTTGCGCACAAAGTTTTCACTTTTTGTTGTGTCTATAATGTAAAGCGCAGCGAGGCCGCCGCAATGATAACAAGAGTTATGTGCTATGATTTGAGGATAACCTTGCCGAAGGGCTGATATAGAAAGTGCATTAAAACATAAGTGTTATTTCGTATGCCCCAAAGCCATCGATATATCATAGGTTTCGGATATAAGCCCGTTTTTGCGCCATCCTTCAACCATACGATTTGCCATTTCATCGGTAAATTTGGTGTATATAAACGGCACAAGTGTATATTTTGCAAGGCCGTATATTTCGGCAAGCTTTTTGCCCTCTTCCGCTTTATCCGCACCGAAATACGCCTCTGCCATTTTATCCCAGACCCTTAAACAAAGGTCGTAGCTTATACCTATGTACTTTTCAACAGCATCGGGATTTATCCTGCCGATATTTACCATACCGAGATACGAGCTTCCCCAGTCAAGCAAAGGATGACCGTAGCCAACATCGCCCATATCTATAAAGATAAGCTCATCATCCATAAGCATAACATTCTTAACGTGAAAATCTCCGTGGAGAAGAGTTGTTCTTTCGGGAAGTGCATCATATACACTTTTCAGCTTGGCGGTCTCCTTGTCGGTAAGGTATTTTCTCATGCCCTCGGCGCGCTGCTTGTATATCTCAAGCATATTTTTTAAGACCCGTGTGTCTGCCGGCGCCGAGTGGAGTTTTTTAAGCATTTCGCCAAGTCTTACGCCAAACTCCTCGGCACGCTCGGGATATTTTTTTATAACCGAAGACAAGGTCTCGGCTTCAAGCATTTCATAGACGGCACCGTAGCTGTCGCCGCATTTTACAACATCATACGATATAGCAGTAGGCACTCCGGAAACAAAAGCCGCCCTTGCAAAATCTCTTTCTTCCTTTACGGTTTCCATAGGCACGCCCGGGGCAAATACCTTTATTATAGTCTCTGCATCAAGGCGGTATACCTTGCCGTTTGCGCCTTCGCCTATGACCTCACAGCCGTCAACGCTCACTTCGCGCAGTTTTTTGGATACATTTAAAAGGGAGGTAAAGCCCGTAACATCAAATATATCATATACATCATTCGACACATTTATTATATCCACGCTGCCGCCTGTCGCTTTTTTCAGCTTAAGAAACACCCTTAAGCCCGCACTTGACACATATTCAAGCTCCTCTGCATCAATGGTGATATCGCCCTCGGGCGCAGCAGCAAGCAGCTCGGTCTCGAATTGCTTTGCGTTGTTTGCATCTATTCTTCCGGTTAATTTTACAGCACCGCCGCTTATTTTTTCCAATGTCATAATTTACCTCCGTTATTCAAGATATATCTTTCTCAGATCCGAAATATCCTTATCGCTTAATTTAAGCCCTGTCTTTAAGTAGCCCATAAGGCCGCCGTATTCTCTGTCGGCAATATCAAATAAGGGCAGGATAAAGCTTTCGTTTACGCTTTCCAGAAAAAGAGCTGTTTCAAGCACCTTTTTATTCCCGCTTGCCCTTGGCACATCACGCTTTATGGCATCAAGGAGGTCCGAGCAGGCCTCGTTGGTCATCATATAATCCTTTAATATCGTTTCCTTGTCAACGCCCAGAGCAAAAAGCAGCAGCATTGCTCCTATTCCCGTCCTGTCCTTGCCCTGTGTGCAATGGAACAGAACGGCCGCATTTTCTTTTTTGCCAAGCAGTATCTCAAAAAAACTTTTGTATCCCGCTTTCCCGTCGGCTCCGCAAAAGATAGACCTATAGACCTCAT
>CAMVJD010000030.1 GCA_947167715.1 uncultured Eubacteriaceae bacterium | reverse complement strand
GTTATGAGTATGTAGCAGAAATTTATTTCTGCGGAATACGAATATCATTGACTAAGGTCGTCTGTTACCGTTTCCATAGCCTTTTGCGGCAGGGGTACGACCTTTGCCTTTTTAAATTTATCAAATAAACCCATGATCAATCCATCCATCTTTCCCGCGACATCTCAAATGACGGCGGAGACACCTGTCTTGAAAGTGTCCAGTCCGAGGTTTGTGTAAATACCTTGGGCAGACCGCGAAAGCCCTGTCCCGTAAACGAAAGCGCCGTACACAGCAAAAACGCCGTCACCGCCGCAGATGTGGCCGAAGCCAGAACAGCAAGCCCCCTGAACCTTTCCATACCCTTTATTGTCTGCCATATATTGGATGCCGACAGCACAAATATATTAAAATGATATGCGTAAAACAGACACAGCGCAATGGGATGATGAAATATCATAGGCGCAAGCTGCACACACATTAAAGCACTTACCGAATTTAATATAAGCACAAGCCCTATACAAAATATTTTTATAACGGGTGCCTTTAATTTTTGACAAAAGCCCAAGACCAGAAGTCCCGCAAGCCCAACCCCCGCAAAAAGATACAAGGAGGGTCTGTAATACGTTGAAAACGGCTCGTGCATACCAAAGGATGGTATAGCCCTATCAAACGATGCAAATATATCCATAAACGAAACCACGCCGTATAAGGTGCGATAGCAGCACGCGCCCCATATAACCGTAAGCGCCAGATGCAGCCTTGTTCGCTTTGGCTTTCGCAGATCTAAAATATTTCGCACGGTAAGATACGGCGGCAGGATAAAATAACCGACAATTACCACAGCCGTAAATATAAAGTCTACAATTCCGTTCCATGTATTTTCAAGCATAGGGACTCACTCCTCCCCTATTATCCTGACCTCCGGTTCAAGCCTTACGCCAAATTCATCAAAAACCTTTTGTTCCACCTTTTCCATAAGCTCCAGCACATCCTTTGCGGTGGCATTTCCCTTATTTACCACAAAGCCGCAATGCTTTTCGCTCACCTGTGCATCATTTACCGCAAAGCCCCTGAGGCCGCAGTCGTCTATCAGCTTGCCCGCAAAATATCCCTCGGGGCGTTTAAAGGTCGAGCCCGCAGACGGATATTCAAGGGGCTGTTTTTCACGCCTTTGCGAGTTAAGGGTGTTCATTTTTCCGACAATTTCGTCCTTGTCGCCCTTTTCAAGCACAAACGCCGCTTCAAGCACAATGGCATTTTCTTTCATAATGCCGCTGGTGCGGTAGCCAAAGGCCGCCTGCTCACAGCTTAAGGTCTTTATATTCAAATCGGTATCGAGAATTTTCACATATTCTATTATATCCTTTAATTCGCCGCCGTAAGCACCGGCATTCATACAAACACCGCCGCCGACAGTCCCCGGTATGCCCGAGGCAAATTCCATACCCGTAAGCGAATTATCCGCCGCAAGCCGTGCCGCCGCCGAAAGCATAACGCCCGCGCCTGCGGTTATCCTGCCGCCGTCAAGGGACAGCTCCTTAAGGTCGGGACGGATGATACAGCCGCGAAAGCCCTTATCACGCACCAAAAGATTACTGCCGTTGCCAATGATATAATGATCGATATTATATTCCCTGCAAAGCCTTATTACAAAAATAAGCTCCTCCGCCGTGCGCGGCATAGCAAATATATCCGCCGCTCCGCCTATTTTAAAGGTGGTGTGACGGCTTAAGGGCTCATTAAGCTTAACGGGCATTTTTTCCGTAAGTTTTGAGATAATTTCGTTCATAATTTATTTTCCTTTAAATTTTATTCTTTAATTATCAAGCTTTTCGTTTCTGTTTATTTTGGCAAGCATTATGGCGGCCATAACTACCAGCCCCACCGCTGCCATTCCAAACGCCATATCGGGCCTGCCCAAATTTCCCACGATGTGTATTGTGGTACCCATCAAAAACACAGCCGCCGCCGCACAAAACAGTGCAAAAGTGACATTTTTGGCGGTTTTACTCATAAAGCCCCGCAATGCGGCGAATGCTATGCAAAGCGAAAGCAAAACTCCCATTCCAAAATATCCCGCAAAAAGCATTGTATACGCAAAATGCGATCTTATAAAAGCATCTATCTCGGCTTGGGTCGGGTCAATTTTGTCCCACATACCAAAAAAATTTATGTATGCCACAGCATATATTTTTACGCAGCACAGCGCCATATATATAAGACACAGCGCAAGCGCACCGATAACAAACATTTTTTGCTTCTTTTCGTCCGCCTTAAGGCATTTTGCAAAAAGAAAGGCAAAAATCACAAGCAAGACCGCAGCCACAGCAAGACTGCCAAACATCGCCGCATTTGAATGCCCTGCAATAAAAACCTTGGTAGGGCCGTCGGCGCCGCCTATTATGCCGATATCCATTATTTCTCTTCCTTTCCCGACAGGTCAAACAGCATAGCCACCATAAGCGCCGCAAGCAAAAAGCAAAGCACACCGCGCCCGCTTGTAAGCAAAAGCGATAGGTTTACCTGTCCGTGCGCCGGCGTATTGACATTAACGGAATGAAAGGTCCTTAAAAGCATTATCGAGTTAAGACCTATCGAAACGGTGCGTATGATATTTGCTATCAGCCCAAACCACAGCGCCGCAAAAAGCAGCGTATTTTTCTCGTCCTTTAAAACGCATTTAAGACCCATAGCGGCAAACAGCACGCCCACCGCACCGATGATAAGGGACAAAACCGTCCTTACCCCGTATATCGCGGGCAGCTCGACACTAATTCTGCGTATCGCGGCGGCACTTAAAGCCGCAATTATTATCATAATAATTTCATTTATCAAACTTAAAGACATTATTACTGTCCTTGCTTTTTTTCCCATAGTTCAGTTTCACTTCTTCCCAAGCATAGCCGCGCCTACCACGCCCGCATCATTGCCGAGTGTGGCTATAGCTATTTTAGTCTTAAGCTTGCCGCCGTATACCCTTGAATTTAAAATTTCTATAATGGGGTCTACAAGCTTGCTGCCCCTTGCGCAGATACCGCCGCCTATTATAATGGCCTCGGGCTCGAAAATATTTACAAGGTTTACAAGGCCTATCGCAACATAGGTCTGATAGCGCTTAACTATATCCTGCGCCACCTCGTCGCCCTCGTCTGCGGCATCAAAAACGGTTTTGGCGTCAATAAGCCTTATATCGCCGTCCACCATTTGAAAAATTTTGCTTGTGGGGTACTTTGCGGCAGCTATCCTGCCCTCACGCCTTAAGGCATTTGCCGAGGCATAGGCCTCCCAACAGCCCTTTCTGCCGCAGGTACACATTTCGCCGTAGGCCTCTATAACCATGTGACCTGCCTCACCACCGCCGCCAAAGGCGCCGTCAAACACCTTGCCGTCAAGGATAATGCCTGCGCCCACGCCCGTGCCGAGGGTAACATAAATAACATTTTTGTCGCCATAGGCCGCACCGCAGGTGTTTTCGCCAATAGCCGCGCAGTTTGCATCATTTTCTATGTAAACGGGCAATTTAATGCGCTTTTTCATTTCCTTAACAACATTTATATTGTCAAAATTAAGGTTGTTTGCGTACACCGCAACGCCCTTTTTCTTGTCCAGAAGTCCGGGCAGACCTATGCCAAGGCTTTTGATATCCTTTTCGGTCAGACTGTTTTCTTCCATTAATTTTTTGCAAAGCTCGGCCATATCATCCAAAATGTCCACAGCCTGCCTGCCGTTCATTGTGGGGGTAGATTTTTTTGCAAATATCTTTCCGTCCTCCTCCACAAGTCCCGCCGTAATATTTGTTCCTCCAAGGTCTATACCTAAATAATACATAATTTTCAATTCCTCTCCGTATTTTATTTATTTTTCATAGCGTCCTTCATAATTGCATCCGTAAGCGCCTGCGCCGCGTTGTAGCCCATTTTTTTCTGACGGCAGTTTACTGCGGCACTTTCGCATATCATAGCCAAATTTCGGCCGGGGCGCACGGGTATTGTATGGCAGACTACCTTGCTGCCCAGAATATCCATATATTCCTCGGTAAGGCCGACACGGTCGTAAACCTTACCCTTTTCCCAAAGCTCAAATTTAACTATAAGGTCTATCGCCATAGTGTCCTTGACCGACTGTACGCCGAACATCTGCTTTACGTTTATAATGCCTATACCGCGTACCTCGATAAAATAGCGGATAAGCTCGGGGCAGCTGCCCACAAGGGTGGTATGCGATACCTTTTTTATCTCCACCGCATCATCCGCCACAAGGCGGTGACCCCTTTTTACCAGCTCCAGCGCGGTCTCGCTTTTGCCTATGCCGCTTTCGCCCATAATAAGAACGCCCTCGCCGTAGATATCCACCAAAACACCGTGCATCGTGGTAGACGGTGCCAGCTCTACCTTAAGATATTTCTGTATCTCGCTGACAAACTCCGATGTGGTCTCTGCCGAGCGCAAAACGGGTATTTTATTTTCCTTTGCATAAAACAGCATCTCGGGGTGCGGCTCCAGACTGCGGGTGAGTATCACGCAGGGCATTTTGTGCGAAAACAGCTTGTTAAGCGTGTCCTGCCTGAACTCGGGCGCCAGCTTTGAAAGATAGGTATGCTCCACAAGACCTATCACCTGTAAGCGCTCACTTAAAAAATAATCGTAAAACCCTGCCAACTGTAACGCAGGACGGTTTACCTCGGGGATAGATATCTGTATTTCGTCTATCGGAATGTCCTCGGTAAGGTTTGTTAAATCAAAATTTTTTGCAATTTCCGTTAATGCAACCGATACCATATTTGTATTTCCTTTCGTCAACTCAAAAAAGAGTATAGTACACCAATTTTGTTATATTTTTATTATATACCATTTAACGGGAAAAATCAATAGCAACCGATTTTTGAGTTTTTTGTTTTTTTATTTTCATTCCTTATGGATCTATGCAGGCAATAGCAGTAATAAAGACATCTGCCTGCTCTTCCAACAAAAAAAGAGCCCGTCCATAACGAACAAGCCCTTATTTATTATAATTATTTTATCAGAAATCTACCTCTGTATCATAGTAGCAGCACTTAAGCAGCTTTTCCATTTCCTCCTGTGAGGGCTGACGGGGGTTCGAACCCGTGCAGGCATCTGCGATAGCGTTTGTCGCGATAGAGGAAAGTCTTTCAAGGAATACTTCCTCGGGTACAAAGCCCTGTTCTGTCGGGAAGCTGTCTGCGCCGTAATTTTTAATACAATGAGGAATGTTGAGCTTATCGTTCATACCTCTTAAATAATCGATAAGCAGCTTTACCTTTTCATCGTCGTTTGCGCCGCCAAGGTGCATATAATCCGCAATAACGCCGTAACGCTTTTTAGCCGTTTCGTCCTTTGCGTTAAATGCGATAACCTTTGGCAGGTACATAGCGTTTGCTGCGCCGTGGATGATATGTGCGCCGTAGTCTGCGAAGATAGCGCCCGTTTTATGTGCCATAGAATGAACGATACCCAAAAGTGCGTTTGAGAAAGCCATACCTGCAAGGCACTGTGCATTGTGCATTCTGTCGCGTGCGTCCATATCGCCGTTGTAGGACTTTACAAGGTCTGCCTGGATCATCTCGATCGCGTGGATAGCGAGGGGGTCGGTATAATCGCAGTTTGCGGTTGAAACATAGGCCTCGATAGCGTGGGTCATAGCATCCATACCCGTGTGAGCCGTAAGCTTCTGGGGCATAGTCTCCGCAAGGTCTGCGTCAACGATAGCAACATCGGGGGTTATCTCAAAGTCTGCGATAGGATATTTGATACCCTTGTCATAGTCTGTGATTATGGAAAAAGCCGTAACCTCGGTAGCTGTGCCCGATGTAGAGGGGATAGCACAGAAATGAGCCTTTTTGCGAAGCTCGGGGATGCCGAATACCTTGCACATATCCTCGAATGTGCAGTCGGGATATTCGTATTTTATCCACATAGCCTTTGCCGCATCTATAGGCGAGCCGCCGCCCATTGCAACTATCCAGTCGGGATTAAATTCAAGCATTTTGGCCGCGCCGTTCATAACCGTTGTGACCGACGGGTCGGGCTCTACGCCCTCTATTATCATTACCTCCATACCCGCAGCCTTTAAATAATCCTCTGCGCGCTGTAAAAATCCGTTTCTTTTCATAGCGCCGCCGCCAACAACTATAACGGCCTTTTTGCCCTTTAAATTTTTAAGGTTTTCCAATGCGCCCTTGCCGTGATACAAATCTCTGGGTAAAGTAAATCTTGCCATAATTAAACACTCCTTTGGTTTGGCTTAGTTATTGTCTTATCTTTGGTCAATGATATTCGTATTCCGCAGAAATAAATTTCTGCTACATACTCATAACCAACGGAATTGCAAGCAATTCCAAATTCAGTGGGAGCTTGGACATTGCACCGCAAAGATAGATGCGGACCGGCTTTGCCGGGCTTTTGCGCAGCAAAAGTGCTGACCCACTGAATTTTAAGTAAGCACCCCCGCTTTAGAAGCGGGGGACTTCCTTGGTTTGTTAAAATATTATCACACTTTCACGCAAATTTAAAGTGGTAAATTGTTCAAAAATAAAAATTTTTTTTGGTCATTTCACACAATACCACAGAATTAAGTGATGTTTTTCGCATTTCATCAATATGTTATAATATTTGCGGCTAAAATTAAGGGCTGTATTCGCAGCAAAGCATTGTTAACAATATAACGAAGTAATTTTCCCCTTTTTAGTCAAATTTTTTTAAGTATTTTAACGCGGCAAGGGACATATAATTTTTTTAGAGATAAATTTCAATTTAAAAACCATTAAAGGAGTGGATAAAAATGAGAGGACAATGGTGCGAAGCAATAGACATTATCAAGGAGCAGTTAGCCACAGCGCGGCACAGGCTGAACTACGCCACGGATAATGACATAATAGACAGCCTTATTTTCGAGATAAAGTCTTTGCAGCACAAATACAATTATTATATAAAGCTTTGCCGCGAAAGTCTTGCCGAAGCCGAGGTGCTGTAATGTCTGCGGTAAGATTTTTAATGCGGATATTTACGGGGCTTGCAGCGATCTTCACGGCGGATGTGCTTTTATCCCCCATTGGTCTATGCGTGGGCGTAAACCTATTTACCGGGCTGTTTACCGCCATTTTGGGCGTACCCGGTTTTGTGATGCTTTATGCTTTGGCTTATATCCTTAAATAGAGCAAGAGAGGCGATAGGGTTGCATTTAAAAAAAATAATATATCTTGTTTTGTCCGTTATTTTGGTGTATGCCCTGTTTCATTCCGCAGCCGAAAAGGAAGTTTCCGTATGCAGCGCACCCGCAAAATTTTACGAGACTGCACCGGCAAGGCTTACCTCTTGCGCACCGCTTGAGAACTTTGTCCCCGAAAGCTACGATATTGCCCAAATAACGGACATTCCGCAGATGATGCGCTATCTTTATGCTGTGGACAAAAAAACCGTAATGACAAACGACCTGTTTGATATAAATGCCCTTTTAAATATAAACTGCAAAATAGAGCGACAAGGTGAAAAGCCGCTTGTGCTGATATTTCATACCCATGCAAACGAGCTTTACGCCGACAGCTCGGGCAAGAGCGAGGGCGTATGCGGCGCGGGGGAATATTTAAAGCAGCTTTTGGAGGAAAAATACGGCATAAAGGTGCTGCATATAACCGAGGATTTTGATATGCAAAACGGCAGGATACAGCGAAACGGCGCCTATGAGCGCTGCGAGCCGTACATAGAAAAAGTTTTAAAGGAAAATCCGTCAATAAAGCTTTGCATAGACCTGCACCGTGACGGAGTGAGTGAAAATTTGCGCCTTGTAAAAAGCATAAACGGCAAGAGCTATGCAAAAATTATGTTTTTTAACGGGCTTTGTCAAAAAAACGAGGGCGGGAAAGCCGTTGGGGTCGGGCTTGAAAACCCGTATTTAAAGCAAAATTTAGCGTTAAGCCTTAAAATGCAGCTTGCGCTTGACAAAAATTATCCCGGCGTCAGCCGCAAGATCTACCTTAACGCCTACCGCTATTCGCTGCATTTTATGGACAAATGTATGCTGATAGAGCTGGGCGCGCAGACCAACACCAAGGAAGAGGTAAAAAACAGCATAGAAATACTGGCCGAGCTTATCGGGGAGGTGGTTTTGTGAGTACGGATATAAAAACACGGTTTATGACACTGCTTTATATGCTGCTTATTTTTGTCGGCACCGCAAGGGTGTATTATGTGCGGACAGAGCAAACGGCGGCTATGCCCGTGCAAAAAAAGCATATTGTTATAGATGCGGGACACGGCGGCTTTGACCCCGGCAAGGTAGCCGCCGACGGCACGGAGGAAAAGGGCATAAACCTTAATATAGCAAAATATTTGCAGGCCTATCTGGAGCAGGGCAGCGCAGATGTAACCGTCACAAGGCTTTCCGACGAGGCGCTTGCACGCGGCAAAAACGGCGATCTGAAAAACCGCATAAAGCTGCAAAAGGACTGCGATATTTTTATAAGCATACACCAAAACAGCTATCCCTCGCCGAATGTACACGGCGCACAGGTGTTCTACTATAAGAAAAGCGAAAGCGGCAAACGCCTTGCCTCCGCCATACAGACAAGAATAAAACAAGCCGCGGATATAGATAATTCCCGCAGCCCGAAGGATAATTCGTCCTATTACATATTGAAAAACAGTGAGATACCAAGCGTTATAGTCGAGTGCGGCTTTTTAAGCAGCCCCGATGAAAACGAACGGCTTAAAAGCAGCGACTATCAAAAAAAGCTGGCCTGGGCGATATATATGGGTATAACCGACTATTTTGCACAGCCCGAGGTTTAGGGGGAAAATTATAGTAAACGACAAAAGTCTTTGGACTTTGGGCGTTTACTTGCGCCGACTGCGAGCCGCAAAGCGGCTTTATTCCTTGTACGCAGTCGTGTGCATGCCCCGCAGGGTTATAGTAAAGGACATTTTTAAATGTCGTTTACTATAAAATTTAAATCCGTACTTGACAAATCGCAATTATTATGTTACTATGTCCCCGTGGTTATGCATAACACAAATTCTAACGAAAGGACGGCGGGTCTTATGACAGCTACAGTTTTATTTAAAGACAACAATAAATATTTACCCGTATATGAGATCTGCATGGACGGTCAGCGTTGATCCCGGGCGCGTTTGCGTTTTGATGAAAATATGACAAGGTGCGTATCCTTTGCGGTGCGCACTTTTTTTTATTTCACGGACAACAACGCTGACCGACGGCAGATATTCTCCTCGGTCGGCTTACGAACCAAAGGAGATGTTTTTATGTTTGAATTATACGGAAAATATGCAAATGCAAAGGTTTTTACCGATGTTATAGACGAGACTGCGGTATCGCAGATAATGGCAATTTTAAACCAACCCTTTTCAAAGGATCAGCGTGTACGCATTATGCCCGATGTCCACGCGGGCAAGGGCTGCACAGTCGGCACCACCCTTACGGTGACGGACAAGGCCGTGCCAAGCCTTGTGGGCGTTGACATAGGCTGCGGTATGGAAACGGTCAGGCTTAAATCAAGGGACATAGACCCCGAAAAGCTGGACAAGCTGATACGCGCGGCTATACCCTCGGGCTTTGCGACAAGGAAAAAGCCACACCCTTATGCGGCCAAAGCAAGGCTTTCAAGCCTTTACTGTCTTAAATTTATCGACCTTGAAAAGGATATACTCTGCCTTGGCACACTTGGCGGCGGAAACCACTTTATCGAGGCCGACAGAGGCGATGACGGCGCTTTGTACATAGTTATCCACTCCGGCTCAAGACATTTGGGCAAGGATGTGGCTATGCATTACCAAAAAGCGGCATATGAAAGGCTTAACGGCTCTGCGGAGGAGGATGTTAAAAGGCTTGCGGAAAGGCTTAAAAAGCAGGGCAAGGCGCATTTTATCAACAACGAGATAACAAAGCTTAAAAACACCAAGCGAACCGAGGTGCCAAAGGCCTACACCTATGTCGAGGGTGAGCTTTTTGAAAAATATATCCACGATATGAAAATAGTACAGGATTTTGCTGTGCTTAACCGAAGGGCTATGATAAACGAAATTGTGCAGGGCCTGGAACTTGAAATCGAGGACTCGTTTACGACCATACACAATTATATCGACACCGAAAAAATGATATTGCGAAAGGGCGCAGTTTCCGCACAAAAGGGCGAAAGGCTTATAATACCCATAAATATGCGCGACGGCAGCCTTATCTGCACGGGCAAGGGCTGTGCCGACTGGAATTTTTCGGCGCCCCACGGCGCAGGCAGGCTTTTTTCACGCTCGGATGCAAAGGAGCTTTTTACCGTTGAGGAATACAAGGAGCAGATGCGGGGTATCTACACCACCTCGGTATGCGGCTGCACCCTGGACGAGAGCCCGATGGCATATAAAACTATGGAGGATATAACAAAAAATATCGGCGATACCGTTGATATCACCGAAATAATAAAACCCGTATACAATTTTAAAGCAAGTGAATAAAATAAGGGGAGTCGTTTAATATGGTTCTTTGTCAACCACACCAGTTGACAAAGAACCATTATAGAACCTTTAATATCGGCTCCCCTTTTTTAATGTCCCACCTCAAAATAATCGGCGGCACCCGTTTCTATGGTTTCTATTTTGATTTTTTTGCCGTATTTTTCGGCCGTTTCAAAAAGGTCCTCATTGGTCCTGAGTAAGCTTGCAAGGTCGTGTCCCGCCTTTATGACTATGGTTTCAAACACGGTCTGGGACAGCAAAAAGGCTGCCTTATTTTTTATTATGCCCGAAATATATTTAAAATCAGGCACCTCGCCGCTGCCCTTACAGGCCTTACACGGCACGGTCAAAAGGGTGTGGAGCGGTACGCTTTGCTTTTGACGGGTTATCTGCGCTATGCCAAGCTCGGTCATACCGACATAGACGGTTTTAAGCCTGTCCTTTGAAAGCGCGCGCCTGAACTCGGTCTCGAAGGTCTCTATATCCTCTTTTTTACGCATATTTACAAAATCTACCACTATAATTCCGCTTAAATTGCGAAGCCTTAACTGTCTTGCAATTTCCTTTGCGGCCTGGATATTGGTCTTTAAAACCGTTTTTTCCTTGTCGCCGCCGTCGGTGAATTTTCCCGTATTTACATCAATTACGGTCATTGCCTCCGTGTAGTCAAAAACAAGAAAACCGCCGCAGTCAAGCCAGACCTTGCGCTGAAGCAGCTTTTCCACCTCTTTTTCAATGCCGTATTCCGTAAAAAGCGGGATATCCTTTTCATAAAGCGAGGTATTTGCGAATATATTTTTTATTTCATCAAAATATTTTTTGTTATTTACGATCAGTTCGTCACCGTCCGAAAGACAGTCGCGTATAAGCCTGTGTACCTCACGCGGGGCACGATACAGGCGATACGGGGGCTTTGTAAATTTGCCCCGCTCCAAAATATCGTCAAGCCTTTCGGACAGGGCGGATATTTCGGCCTTAAGGGCGTTTTCGTCTGCATTCTCGGCATTGGTGCGCACTATGCAGTTATATTTTTCGTTTAAGGCTGCTTTTGCTGCCCTGCTTAAACGCTCCCTTTCGGCGCTGTCGGTTATCTTATGAGAGATGCCGACACCGTTTTTATCGTTTGTGACCGCCGCCAGCCTGCCCGATATTGAGATATCAAGCGTAAGCGCGGCTCCCTTTTCGCCGTAGGCGGGCTTTTCCGCCATAACGATAAGCGCCTGACCCTGCTGTATATTCTGCTTTGGCTTAAGCTGTAAAAAGCCGTTTTTCTCCGCGCCGATATCCACAAAGGCGTATTGCTTTTTAACTATCTGCATTACACGCCCTGCGAAGATGTCCCCCGCCTGCGGCTCGTCATTTTTGTCCTCAACGGCCAGCTCCGCAAGGACACCGTCCTCGATAAGCGCCGCACGCAGATAATCGTGAAGTATATCTATTAAAAGTTTTTTCATAGCTGTCCTTTATTTGCTGTTTATCATAACTACTGCCATTATGCCTATTATCAGCAAAACCACGCCTACAAGGTAAAGGCCGATATTAAACCTGCCGTTTTCCGCGGCCTTGCTTGGCATAACGATACCCGTATTTCTTAAAACCGTGATAAGCGGCTTATAGATCATAAGCGCAAGTGCGGTATTTATTATACCCTTTACCACATTAAAGGGCAAAAATACGGTCGGAAGCATAGCCGCAACAGCCTCGCGCGGCATACCCATATATATAGGGGTGATAATATAGTTCCACAAAAGCATACATACGGCCATTACCGCAATGCCTGCCGCAAGGCCGCCTATCGCGCCCGCATAGGTATGTTTTTTCTTGTATACGAAGGCTGCGGTGCAGGCAAAGGCGGATGTGCTGATAACATTCATAAAAAAGCCTATGTATGCCGTTTCACTTACGGTAAACATTTCCACCAGCGACACTATAACGGATATTGCAAATGCCGAAAGCGGGCCTAAAATAAAGCCGCCCACGGCAATTACCGCATCCTTTGGGTCAAGGGTCAAAAAGTTGAATACCTTGATGTGTACCGCCAGCATAGCAACATACGCCATAGCGCACAGCATGCCTATCAATGTCATTTTCTTTGTTTTGCTCATAATTCCATCCCAAAAATATCGGCGAGCGTCATACCGACACCGCCGTTTGTATTGTCAAATTCCGTTATCATATCTGCGGCGCTTTTCAGCTTTTCATCGGCGTTTATCATAGCCACGCCAAGGCCTGCATATTCTATCATTGAAATATCATTTTCGCTGTCGCCAAAGGCTATGATCCGCTCGCGGTCTATGCCCTTTTTCTCTGCATAGGCTTTCAGCGCCTCGCCCTTTGTGCTGCCCTTTGCTATAATATCAACGCAGTTAAAGCCCGCAGCATGCACGTTAAGCCCGTCTATCCCCTGCAGGTCGGCCTGCACCTTAAGGCGTTTTTCGATATCATCATCAATAAAACTCACCTTAAGCACGTTTTTAATGCCGCGAAGCTCCTTTATGCTTTCGCAGAAATGATAGGGCAGCTCGTATTTTAAAACATGGGTGTATTCCTTGACTATCTGGCTAAGGCCAAGGCGCATAGCCTCTTCGTCATTGGTATAGCAGGCATCGATGGTCAGCATTTTAAATTTAAGGCCTTCCCGTTCAAAATAATCTATTACACGCGACACGGCCGCATCATTAACAGCATTCACATAAATAAAGCCCTCACCCGAATAATCGGTCACGGTGCCGCCGTTGCAGCCTATAATGGGCGCATCAAGCTCCAGCTCCTCGGCATATTCGCGGGCAAGGATATCGTTCCTGCCCGTTGCTATAATAAAATCCACGCCTTTTGCTTTTAATTTGGCAATGACCTTTTTGTTTATATCGCAGATATTGCCGTATCTGTCCAAAAGTGTCCTGTCGCAGTCCATGGCGACAAGCCTGTATTTATTTAAGCTCATCTGAACTCACTTCCTTTGCATCGCCCCATATCCTTTCAAGGTTATAGAAGCTTCTGTCCTCTTCGTTGAAAAGATGCACGATAATATCGCCAAAGTCAAGCAGTATCCAGCTGCCTGTCTGCATACCCTCGCTGTGGCTCAAACGAAAGCCCGCCTTGTACAGGTTTTCCTCGACCGAATCTGCCATAGCCTTTATCTGGTTTGAGTTGCTGCCGCTTGCTATAACAAAATAGTCCGCAATGGGGGATATCTCGCTTATATCAAGCACCTTAATATCAATAGCCAGCTTATCATCAAGACCCTTATAGGCTGCCTTTACGCCTTCAAATATGTTTTTTTCCATTATTTATTCTCCTTTTTAAATAACTTGCCTATTTTTGTAAATATACTTTCTTTTTCCTGCTCCTCGGCTTTTGGGGCATACTCTTTTTGTACATCCTCTTTTTGTTCATTTTCTTTTTGGTTACTTGATGTTTTCATTTCGGGAACATTGTCGTAATCCATAGCCGAGCTGTCAAAGGGCGTATTCTCCGGTATCTCAAGACTTGTGAATACGATTTTTGAAAGTGAAAACGTTTCGTCACACGATTTTAAAGTCGCGCAGTGTGAAATGATAGCTTCATCGGGCAGATCTTTCATATTTCCGGGATGAAGGCCGCAGCGGCGCAGCCAGTCGGCAGGATAGCCGAGTCTTTCAATGCGCTCCTTATCATAGCCGTTGTAATCAAAGTTGTCGGTCACCTCGCGCAGCTCAAATATACTTTCGTAAAGATAATCTTTTGGCAGGCCGAATTTTGAAAGGCGGTCAACAAAGGCATCAATATCAGGCCTTTCGCCCTCGTTATATCTGTAGCCTGCCCTGCCTTGCTTGCTGATAAGTTTTTCCATATAGTTCTCCTTAAAAAAATCACCTTGATAAACGATGATCTACCGCATTATAAATATTTTTTGTAAAACTCAAACGCACTTTTTCCCAGGGGGTGTATCAATCGTTTTTTGTTTTCGTTATAATCTATCGTGTGCTTCAGCGAAAACGCCACGGCCTTGTCAAGGTCCTTATACGCCAGAGCCTTTATTTCGTCCCTGCCCTCGTAAAACCTGCGTGACGGCTCGAAAAAGTCGGCCAGATAGACTATTTTTTCAAGCACGCCCATATCCGGCCTGCCCGTTGTATGATAGCGTATCGCATCCAAAATTTCCTTATCGGCTATGCCGTACAAGTTTTTTGCAAGCTCTGCGCCCAAAAACTGATGCAAAAGGTCGGGCTGCTCGGCAAGCACCTTGTCTATCTCCACCCCGTACTTTTTGCAAAGCTCTGTCTTCTCCTTATTGGGGATATCCTTTGCGCAATCGTGCAAAAGCCCCGCAATATACGCCTTTTTCTCGTCTGCGCCGTGTACCCTTGCAAGCCTTACGCTTTCCTCGGCAACGCCCCTTGTGTGGATAAACCGCCTTTGGCTAAGCGCCTTTTGCAGTTTTTTAATTATCATTTCCGCCTTTTTCGCCGTTTTTTTATCGGGCATATAAACGTAAAGGCCGTGCTTTAGTATATATTTTTCCACATTGGGCGGCAAAAGATACCTTATCGACCGCCCGATGCTGACACGGTTTCTTATATCGGTAGAGGAAATGTCAAGCGCGGGAACATCCATAAACACTACCCTGTCAAGACCTATTCCCGCCTTTTCAAGCTCCGCCTCAATGCCGTTTTTGTCATAGCCGGGTCGGGTAACAATTACCAGTTTGCACATTTTGACTATCTCGCCCGGAGTGCGCCAGGTCGAGATCTGCAGCGCCGCATCCGCGCCCGTAATAAAGTATATTTCACACCTTTTGGGGCATATGCGCCGCAGGGTCTTTAATGTGTCCACCGTATAGGTCATACCCGGGCGGTCTATCTCCATACGCGACACGATAAAATCGGGGTTGTCCTCGGCCGCTATCACCGTCATTAAATAACGATGCTCGTTATCGGAGATATTGACGTTTTGCTTGTGCGGCGGCCGCCCCGACGGGATAAGCAAAACCTTTTCAAGGTCAAGCTCCTTAAGGACGGTCTCGGCGGTAACAAGGTGTCCGTAATGTATGGGGTCAAAGGTGCCGCCCAATATGGCAAGCCTTTTGCAGTTTTTTAAAATATCCAAATCACTCATCACGCTTCGTCATAAATTTTTTGCAGATACTCGCAGTCGCTGTGATAGCGGCTTTCGTTAGAGTTTTCAATAAGCATTGTGATATAGGGCTTTCTTTCCTTTAAATGCTTGAATAAAGGCGCATAGTTAAATAAGCCCTCGCCCACCTGCTCAAAGGCAACATCGCCGTTTTCATCCAGCTTAAAGTCCTTTATATGCATAACGGAAACTCTGTCGCCGTAGTATTTGAAAACATTGTCTATCACCTTTTCCTGCTCCTTGTAGTTATTTCTGTCAAGCAGGTTTACGGGGTCAAGTATTATCTCCACATTGGGCGAATTTATCTCGCGCAGGAAGCGCAGGGTTATTTCGGGGCTGTAAAGCGTATGTGTGGCAACGCTTTCTATACCCACTATAACGCCAAGCTTTTCCGCCGCATCCACTATCTCGCGCATAGACTTCATTAAAAGCCGGTAGCAGGCCTCGGTATAGGTGGCGGGTACTATTTTGAAATTGGGGTCAAAGCGTCCCGTTTCCGTGCCGACCATATCCGCGCCGATAGCCTTTGCATATTTAAGATGCTCTATAAAGGTAGCAACATTTTTCTGCCTTTCGCTTTCTATGGGGTTTGTGGGGTTGATATAGCAGCCCAAAACCGCAACATGGATATTGTTTTCCCTTAAACGCCTGCCGATGTAATAGCCAAGGCCGGGGTTGTAGTTGCCCAGCGTAAAATCAATATCCGATATCGACTTTTTAAACGCAAGCTGTACCAGATCAATATTATTTTCCTTTACCTTTGCAAGAAACTCGTCAAAATTCTGCTTTCCGCCAAGGTCGTGTCCTCTCATACCAAAACTCATAATTATATACCTCTCTTTCTTATTGTTTTTTCACCTATCTCCATATCCTCGGGGGTGGTTATTTTTATATTTTCATAGCTGCCCAAAACGACCTTTGTTTTGTAGCCCAGACGCTCGGTCAGCATTGAATCGTCCGTGCCCAGAAAGCCGTCCTGCTCCGCCGTTTGATGCGCCCTTAAAATAATATCGTACTTAAAGGCCTGCGGTGTCTGTGCCTGCCATAGTGCCGCGCGGTCGGGGGTGCTTTCTATAAAGCCGTCCTTATCACATATTTTTATTGTGTCCTTAACGGGCACAGCCAAAACACAGCAGCCGTAAATTTCTGTTTCCTTTATTATATTTTTTATGCTCTCGCTTGTTACAAACGGGCGCACACCGTCGTGTATAAGCACGATATCGCAGCCGTTTGATATCTCGCGCAGTCCGTTATATACGGAATACTGCCGTTCACTGCCGCCTTGGACCACTTTTTTTACCTTTTTAAAGGGCGCGGCTATCTCGTTTTTGACATAAGCCACATTGTCGGCATTTGTTACTATAATTATCTCGTCTATATCAGGGGAGCGCTCAAAGGCTTCTATTGTGTGTGCAAGTATTGTCCTGCCGCAAAGCGGTAAAAACTGCTTCGGGATATTTGCTCCCATCCTTTTGCCGCTGCCCGATGCAGCGATAAGCACAGCATTCATTTGTTTTTCTCCTGTTTTTTATCCTTGTCCCTTTGTGTATGGTTATATTTAAGCACGGCATCGGCTACGGGACATTCCCGCTGCTTTTCTTCTTTTGCCGACTCATTCCCGTGAACGCTTTCAAAATTAAAATTAGCTGCATTTTCTTTGTCGGGCTCTATTTCTCTGCCAAAGCTTTCGTAAAGCATCCATGTTACGGTGCCCTGCGGGTCGGTAATCATTGTTATTGCGGCCCTGTCACCTACCGAATATTTATACACGGGCGGCTCCATATCCGACGGCATGCCCCACTTTCTTACAGCCTTATAAATATTATCCCCCACAGCTATATCGCCTATTTTAAACACGGGGTCGGTACCGCTTATACGGTAAAACAGGCCGTTTTTAACTCGCGCGGCCGCCACGGGGCTGTCTGCGCGGTAAATATAGCCCGCCTCGGAGTCCCCCGCATAGTTGGTGTCGATTTTGATTTCAAGCCGTTTGTCTATTTCCTCTGCAAGACCCGGGACCTTTACACCTATCCCGTCCACGGTTATACGGCTGCCCAGATCCTTTCGATAATCCGCATACAGCGCACCCGTAGATGCCGTTTCGTCCAAAAACGCCATACCCGATATTATATTGTCATAAACGGGCGTATAGTTGCTTATAAACCTTGCCTTGTTGCTGCTTGTCACGCTTTCGACATACTCCGCACGCTCGGACTCAAAAAAATTGTAGTCGGGCGACAGGCCGTAGGTATTGTAGCAGTAATTGGTCATAGCCATATCAAGCACAAGCATACCCGTAAGATACAATTTGTGATATATCTGCATTTTTAACCTCTGATGCGGCATAAACACGTTAAACCGCCGTTATTTTTATTCTGTTTCCCCTTGATAGTATATCATAATTCAACAAAAAAATCTATATATTTTTTTACATTTTGCATATTTGCCACACATTATGCCTTATCCGTTTTTTTGACAGCATTTTTATTATGTCAAACGCGGCAAAACACGGTATAACATTGACTTTTTTTTGCCAATGATGTAAAATATATTCGTATGATTTACGGAGGAAATATATGAAAACAGCATTTAAGACATTACTCATAATTTTGGGTATTATTATAATTTCGGCAATACTGTTTGGATGCTGCATTGTTTTGCGTGATGTGAGTGAATATGCAATAGAGCGCAGGGCGCGGGACTATCTTAATGCAAAATACGGCGGCGATTATCACCAGGACGGCCCGTTAAGGATAAATAACGGTAAATTTGAGGTGGATTTTTGGGCGGGCTGCATCCACGATGACCAAACATCCGTCACGGTCGTAATGGACGGATTTAATGTTGTATCGGACAACTATGCGTGGGCGTTACAGCAAAACAAGCAAAAAGCTCAAAACCGCGAGGCGCAAAGTCTTCTTGAACGAAAATTTACACGCGAAGCGGAAACCTTTACCAAAGACAGGGATATAAAATTGGATATACACGTCGGCGGCGTGGAAAATGCAAGTGAGAACCCGACCGACGAGGAGCTTGAAAAAATAGTCAAGACCGATATATATACATCGGCATACATTAATATAACCGCCGCCGACCCAAACGACATTGATGCAGATATCGAGGCTGTTTACGGCATTTACAAGCACTTTAAGGACAGGGGCATAGATATACATTTATCCGTGAATACGGACACATTTAAGCTTGGCGACCTGTCCGACGAAAACGGCGGGGATATGTACGAGAAAATAAAGGAAAGAATAACAGAGCTTTACGATTTGGAGCTAAGGAAACACTGATTAATTCAGATGAAAAAATAAAATTTAGCTTTAGCGGCAAAAATTATAACGAACCAGCCGTACACACCGCTTGTAAAGCGGTTGTAGGCGAATGTGAGTGACCATAATTTTTGTAAATTTTATTTTTTCTACATTAAATCAGTGTTTCCCTAAACAAAAATAACGGCTCGTAAAAGAAAGGGAATCTAATGGACATAGAATATTTATTGCTTTTACAAAAATTCCGCGAGGCGACAAACGGCATACTTACGCCGTTTCTTGAAAATTTATCGCTGTTTGCGGTGGCGTGGCTTTTTGTCATACCCACTTTTATATATTGGTGTACCGACAAAAAAGCGGGGCTGTACACGCTGTTTTCCTATTACACGGCCATAGCGGCAAACGCGGCAGTCAAGCTTACCGCCTGTGTATACCGCCCGTGGATAAGGGATGCGCGCATAGTGCCCGCGGGCGATGCCATTACCACGGCAACGGGCTATTCGTTCCCAAGCGGCCATACCTCTACCGCGGTGCCGATATACGGCGGCCTTGCGGTGACCTTTGGCAAAAAGCACAGGGAAATTTCGGCCATTTGCGTTATACTTGCACTTTTGACAATGTTTTCGCGCAATTATCTTGGGGTGCATACCCCGCAGGATGTTTTGGTCGGTTGCGCTATAGGCTGCCTGTCGCTGTTTATATGCGCCAAAATTTTTAAATATCTTGAAGAACACCCCGAAAAAGAGGATATGCTGCTTGTTGTCGGCTTTGTGATCGGCTGGCTTGGCATAATTTATATAAGCATCAAGCCCTATCCTATGGACTATGTTGACGGTGTGCTGCTTGTAGACCCCGGAAAAATGATGAAGGACGGTTACGGCGATATAGGCTCGTTTATAGGCTTTTGCGCCGCACGCTTTATCGAAAAAAGATATATTGATTTTAAGCCCACAGGCCTTAATAAAAAAAGCGTTTTGATCGGAATTGTCGGCATAATAATTATCCAGCTTTTCAGAAACTGTTTGTATGCCCCTATAGATACCCTCCTCGGCATACATTGGGGGCATTTTGTAACACACTCGTTTGTGGCGTTTTATGTTATCGCGCTTTATCCCGCGGTAATTAAATTTCTGTCCAAAAGGTGATATAAAATAGGTAAGAGGTAACACTAACAGTCCCCGCGTTACCTCTTACCTATTTTTTTTGCAGTAAATTTTTGCTGATATTATTGTTTTCATCTTCAAAATAGACTTCCGTGACCTTTTGGCCGTTTAAATCTATATTTATATCAAATTTGTCCGTTTCGTGAAATAGATTAACATATACCCACCGCATTTTTATATACAGCTTATCGCCCCGGATCCTGTATTTATATCCCGAAAAAGCCCAGGCGCTGTTCAGACCGTAGTCACCTTTTATATTGATTTTTCCGTTTTTATAAGAAATAGTATCAACATAAACGCTGTTTGCCTGTACAACGGAACCGTATATAAAAAGCTTTGTACAAGCGCAGCCAAATGCAGCCCAAAAAGCGATCGCCGCAACAACCAAAAAAGCCATAATTCTTTTTTTCATATAAAAACCCCCTTTAAGGTAATGCAGAGACGATCATACGTTACCCTTTTTATTTATCATACTTGCGGTATAGGCCGCGCCGAAGCCGTTATCTATATTTACCACGGTAACGCCGCTGGCGCAGGAATTAAGCATTGACAAAAGTGCAGAAAGGCCGCCGAAGCTTGCGCCGTAGCCTACGCTTGTGGGCACGGCTATAACGGGGCAGTCCGCAAGGCCGCCCACCACGCTTGCAAGGGCGCCCTCCATACCCGCGGCGGCGATTATCACCCTTGCCTGCATTATATCATTACGGTGTGCAAGCAGGCGATGTATGCCCGCAACGCCCACATCATAAATGCGCTTTACGCTGTTGCCCAAAAACTCGGCCGTCACGGCGGCCTCCTCCGCAACGGGGATATCGCTTGTGCCGGCTGTTATAATTAAGATCTCACTTTCGGTCTTATCCTTTGGCAAACCGCCGATAATGCCGATTTTTGCGGTTTCGTAATATTCAATATCAATTTTGTTTTGCAAAAGCTCAAATTTTTCGCGGCTCAATCTTGTTATAAGCACACGCTTTTGACCGCCCGACAACAGGCTTTGCGCAATTTTAAGCATCTGCTCCGCCGTTTTGCCCGCGCCGAATATGACCTCGCCCGCGCCCTGTCTTATGCCGCGGTGGTGGTCGGGTTTGGCAAAGCCAAGCTCCTCAAAGGGCGCCGCCCGCAAAATATCCGCCGCGCTTTCGGGCGTTATCTCGCCCGCGGCTACGTTATTTAAAAGCCTTAAAAGCTCCGATTTGTCCATTATACTCTTATCTCCCCCAAAACTATCTTTTTGTAATCCTCTAAATTTTTTCTTAAAAGCTCGGGGATAGGCAGCTCGTAGGGGCAGCGTGACAGACAGGCGCCGCAGTTTATGCAGTCCTCTATTTTAAACATTTCCCTTTGCCATTCCTCCGACAGCCAGGTCTTGGACGGCGAACGCCTTATCATCTGCGACATTCTTGCGCATTGGTTTATAACTATGCCAACGGTACAGGGCGCGCAGTAGCCGCAGCCACGGCAGAAATTGCCCAAGAGCTCGGCGCGGTCCTTTTCTATGATGCGCTTTATCTCGTCCGTCATTTCGGCAGGCTTGTCAAAAAACGCAAGCCATTGCTCCAGCTCTTCCATACGCTGTACGCCCCAAATAGGCAGAACGGGATATTGACTCATAAACGCCATACACGCCGCCGCATTGTTCAAAAGCCCGCCCGACAGACCTTTCATCGCAATAAAGCCCATATTTGCCGCCTCACAGGCCTTTACCAGCGCAATATCGCGGTCGGTGGCAAGATAGCAAAACGGAAATTGCAGAGTCTCGTACAGTCCGCTTTTTACTATTTCCTCGGCAATGCCTATTTTGTGGGCGGTTATGCCGATATGTCTTATTTTGCCCTGCTCCTTTGCCTTTAGCATAGCCTCGTACATACCCGTGCCGTCGCCCGGCGCATAACAGCGGCTTACACAATGCAGCTGATAAATATCAAGATAGTCAGTTCTTAAATTTTTCAGCGTAGTGTGCAGGTCGTCCCAAAATTTTTCGGGCGTTGTGGCCATTGTTTTGGATGTAATAAAAATCTTGTCACGCATACCGTCAAAGGCCGCGCCTAATTTCTCCTCGCTGTCCGTGTATGCCCGCGCCGTGTCAAAAAATGTCATTCCGCCCTCGTAAGCGCGGCGCAGTATCTTAACGGCAGTCTGCATATCCACCCGCTGTACGGGTAAGGCGCCGAATGCGTTTTGCGGCGTGACTATGCCTGTTTTTCCAAGTGTTATTGTTTTCATTTTTCGCCCTCCTGTTCGTTAATTATCAAGAACCTCTCCGACCTTGATTTCATTGTCGTCATTATCTCTTATTATGATATATTCGACACCAATATTATTTGGTTTTTTATCGTACACCAAATTTGCGTAAAACTCAATATAATATTCTTTGCCTGTGTCCGTTCTTGCTACTCTTATAGATGAACAAATATGATATTTAACATAAACGCCTTTCTTACGTTCACCGCCATAATTCAATTCACTATGATAATCAGTAAAAAATACAAATTTACCGTCAACAGAATTATAAAATTCCGCAAGTTCTTTGTCCAAATCGTGAGTATTTTTTATCTCATCGCAAAACAAGGCCTTTAAACGCTCGGTGTCCTCGTTTTGTATGGCATTCAGCACGCTTTCACACATTTCCTCAACAGTCATCCGCTTTTGCTGCGGCGTGTCGGCGTCGTTTTCCGTGGTCGGCTCGGTCGTGCTTTCCTTAATATCCGTCTGTGTGGTCTCGGCCTTATTGTCCCAATGCTCGGGACTGCCGCAGCCGCTTAAAAGCGCCAAAACAAGGATAGCGGCCGATAAATTGTACTTGTTCATATCTCTTCCTCAACTAAGCTTATTGTTTTTCCTGTACTCCGCGGGGGAGACGCCGTTTGCCTTTCTGAACACATCACCGAAGTAATTGCTGCTGTTAAAGCCGCATTTAAGGGCAATATCGGTAATTGACAGGCTTGTTTGCAGCAGCATTTTTGTTGCCTCCTGCAGGCGCACGTTTACAAGGTATTCGCGGCAGCCAAAGCCGGTCGATCTTTTAAATTTTTTGCTGAAATAGGTCGGGCTGGTATTGACCTGCGCGGCTATGCTTTCAAGTGTAAGCGGAGCGGCGTAATTTGCGCGGATATAGCGCGCGGCCTCCTGCATAAGGCTGTCATCGGGGTCAAATGCCGCAGGCGACTGCTGAAGACGCTTTAGCCTTATCAAAAACACCATAAGGCACTGTATAAGCGCCCTTGCGTTGATATCCGACATATCGTCGGGGTTTTCGTACTCGGCGCGGATGCTTTTTAAAATGTGCATTATATGGTCGCGCTGTGCAGGCGCCAGCGAAATAACGGGACTGCCCGCAAAGGCGGTCTCAAAGTCGCGCAAAAGGCTTTCATCCGCATTTAAAAACTCGGTGCGGAATTTGCAGTCCATTCTTTCGTGGGATTTTTCGTTGTTGTAGCTGGTGCGGTGGATAGTGCCCTTTAAAATGACCACGACATCGCCCTTGTTTATTGTGTAAATAGAGTCGTCTATAAAATAACGCCGCGTACCGCCCACAAGATAGTATATCTCGTGGAAGTCGTGGACGTGCGAGCTTTCCATTTCAAAATAGGATTCACGCTTTTTGTGCGTGACCCGGAAATTTTTCATTTCCGCCATAGTGAGCCCTCCTGTGTAGTTTTTGAGATAAATTTCTATTTGGCGGGATGTTGTTGTGAAACGAAGCAACGGAACGACACATAGGTCGTTCCCTACAAAACGGTACTATGTTAGATCATTTGTTGTAGGGACGGACCTATGTGTCCGTCCGCTCAAAATCTCCCCGTCAAATTGAAATTTACCTCTCCCCTAAAGTATAACTTATCCAACACAAAAAATCAACACTTTACGTCATAAAAGGCAATTTTTTTGTGGAAATTACATATTTTATAAGCTATACTAATAGCATAACAGTTGTTCTTGACCCTTTATCCGGAGGCGGCAGAAATGAAAGCTACAGCAAAACAAAATACCGAGCTTATACTGCGCGGCGATTTAAAGACCGCGGTGCTTTCGCTTGCGATACCCATTGTTATAAACAATTTTTTACAGACAATGTATAACCTGACCGACGCCTATTGGCTCAAATGGATAGGCACGGACTCGCAGGCGGCCATTTCCCTTGTTTCGCCCGTGCAGAACATAGTTATAAACTTCGGCCAGGGCATCACGCTTGCGGGTGCGATACTTATTTCGCAGTATGTGGGCGCACGCGACAGAAAAAACGCCATTGATATGGCAAACCATATTTTTATGTTTTCAATGATATTTTCATTGTGCCTTGCGCTTTTGGGCTTTTTCTCGGCGGATGCGATAGTTGCCTGGCTTAAGGCCGAGGGTAATGTTGCGCTGTTCGGCGGTATGTATTTAAAAATTGTACTGCTTGACCTGCCGTTTTTGTTTATGATAAACATTTTTTCCGCTGTGCGGCAGGCGCAGGGCGATACGGTAGGGCCTGTGCGGCTTAACTTTTTGGGTATTATTTTAAATATGATACTTGACCCGCTGCTTATGATAGGCCTTAAAATGGGTATCGCGGGCGCGGCGCTTGCAACGCTGGCGGCAAAGGTACCCTGTGCGCTGATAGGCTTTGCGGTGCTTGTTTCAAAGAAAAACGACGATATAGGCATAGAGCCGCTTAATTTTAAATTTGACATTGAAAAGCTTAAAAAGGTGCTGCGTGTGGGTCTGCCCACCGCAATAGGCAGCAGCACGATGCAGTTCGGATTTTTGCTTATGACCAAAAACGTACTGGAATTCGGCGACAATGCAATGGCGGCCTACGGCATAGCAAACCGTGTAAACGGCCTGATATCAATGCCGTCAAACGCAGTCGGAAGTGCGGTCGCCACAATAGTCGGTCAAAACGCCGGCGCGGGCAATATGCGCCGTGCGGAGGACGCCTATAAAAAAGCGCGCAGTATGATAGTTATTTTCCTTTTTATAAGCGGTATGATACTTTCACGCGGTATTATTTCCACGGGAATTGTTAAGATTTTTTCCGACGACCCCGCCGTTATCCCCATGGCGGCAGACTTTTTGTCAATAATGGCGTTTTATGTGTGGACAAACGGTATACACAACACCACCACGGGTCTTTTGCAGGGCACGGGCAATACGCTTTACACTATGGCAAACGATGCCGCAAGACTGTGGGTATTCCGCTTTGCAACGCTTTTTGTATTTAAAAATTACTTTAATATGCACGAACGCAGCGTATGGTACTCGGTAGTGGTCTCAAATGCCATATCCGCCTTTATTTTGTGGGTACTGTACAAGGCAGGCGTTTGGAAAAATGTTGTGGGCAGGGATAAAAAGCCCGCGTGCACCCAAAGCTGTGTGAAGAGCTGTATATGATACATCAGCTTCCCCTATATGATGACAAAAACGGACGAGAGAAATCCCGTCCGTTTTTGCCGTTTTTAACAAACTAAGGAAGTCCCCCGCTTCTAAAGCGGGGGTGCTTACTTAAAATTCAGTGGGAGTCCAAGCTCCCACTGAATTTGGAATTGCTTGCAATTCCGTTGGTTATGAGTATGTAGCAGAAATTTATTTCTGCGGAATACGAATATCATTGACTATCTATTATTCATAATCCACAACATCGGCCCATTTAAGCAAAAATTCTCTTTCGTCCTCGTTGCCCTTTACGCTTTGGGATGCGGCCACTATAGGCAGCCAAGCCTGAACATACTGCTTTGCCGTGTCGCTTTTTTTGCAGAACATATCCATATACATCTCCGCCGCCTCGGTATCGCCCGCAAGACTGAAAAGCAGGTATGTCCTTGCCGCATCAGCGCTTGCATTGCCCTGTGTGGCGTGCGACCAGTCAATAACATAATAATTGCCCTCGGGCGAAATAATTACATTTGACGGGTCAAAATCGCCATGGCACACCTTATTGTGCTTTGGCATACCCTCAAGACGGGTGTGCAGCTCATAGCGCGTAGTGGCGCTTAAGCTGCTTTCGCTTATTTTGCGGTTCATTTTATCCTTTAGCTTATTTAAAAGCGGTGCGCGTTTTGAATGTATCTCCATTTGTATATCCACAAATTTTTCCATATAGCGCTTTAAATTTGCACGATCCTCGGCAATTATATCCGCAAGGGTGCGCCCCTCGACAAATTCGGTCACTATCGCCCATTTGCCGTTTATTTTGCACACCTCGTCAAGGGCGGGTATGCTAAGACCCGTTTCCTCAACACGCGCCTGATTAAGCGCCTCGTTAAGGATATCCGATTTTTTGAATTCGCTGTCAAAAACCTTTACCTTTAAATTTCCGTATCTGTAAATTTTTTTATTTTTACGCTCTGCAATAAGATTTTCAAGTTTTACATTATCATCCATATTTATGCCCCCTTATTCGCCGTAATACGCCTTTAAATAAATATCTTTTATTTCGCTCATAAGCGGATAGCGCGGATTTGCACCCGTGCATTGGTCGTCAAAGGCCTGCTCCACCATATCGTCAAGTGTGGCAAGAAAATCCTCTTCCTTGATGCCGTAATCGCGGATAGTCTTTTTTATGCCCACCTTTTCCTTTAATTCCTCAATGCCTGCTATAAATTTTTCAAGGGTATCTTGGTCATTTTCGCCAAAGAAACCGCAGAAATTAGCACACTCCACATAGCGCTCAAGCGTATGGGGATACTGATACTGGCTGAAAGTACCCATTTTAGGCGGTACCTCAACAGCGTTATAGCGCATTATATGGCTTATCAAAAGCGCATTTGCAACGCCGTGCGGCAGGTGGTGGAAAGCGCCCAGCTTATGCGCCAGCGAGTGGCACACGCCCAAAAATGCATTTGCAAAGGCCATACCAGCGATACAGCTTGCATTTGCCATTTCCTCGCGCGCTTTCATATCCTTTACGCCGTTTTCGTATGCCGAGGGAAGATATTTAAAAATAAGCTTCATCGCCTTTAACGCAAGGCCGTCCGTGTAGTCGCTCGCCATTACGGAGGCATAGGCCTCAAGCGCGTGAGTAAGTGCATCTATACCGCTTGCGCTGGTAAGGCTCTTGGGCTGGTCCTTCATATTGTCGGCATCTATAATTGCCATATCGGGCAAAAGCTCGTAATCGGCAAGGGGATATTTTGTACCCGTTTTTTCATCGGTGATAACCGCAAAGGGCGTTACCTCGCTGCCCGTGCCCGAGGATGTGGGGATAGCCACAAAATATGCCTTTTCGCCCATTTTCGGGAAGGTATAGGTTCTTTTTCTTATATCCATAAAGCGCATGGCCATATCCATAAAGTTTACCTCGGGATGCTCGTAAAGCACCCACATTATCTTGCCGGCATCCATAGCCGAGCCGCCGCCGAGGGCGATAATAACATCCGGCTCAAACAGCTTCATCTGCTCCGCACCGGCTATTGCGCAGGCAAGGCTCGGGTCGGACTCAACATCGAAAAAGCAGCTGTAGGTGATGCCCATTTCGTCAAGCTTATCGGTAACGGGCTTGATATAGCCGTTTTTAAATAAAAATGTATCGGTAACTATAAAGGCGCGCTTTTTGCCCATTACGCTGCCCAGCTCGTCCAAAGCCACGGGCATACAGCCTTTTTTGAAATATACCTTTTCGGGCATACGAAGCCAAAGCATATTTTCTCTCCTTTCTGCGACCGTTTTAATATTTAAAAGGTGCTTTATACCCACGTTTTCCGAGACCGAATTGCCGCCCCAGGTGCCGCATCCAAGCGTAAGCGAGGGCGCAAGCCTGAAGTTGTACAGATCGCCTATGCCGCCGTGAGACGACGGGGTATTAAGCAAAATACGGCAGGTCTTCATGCGGTGAAAATGCTTTTCTATTTTTTCCTTTTCGTCAAGATCAATAAAAAGGGATGCGGTGTGGCCGTAGCCGCCGTCCGCCACAAGCTGCTCCGCCTTGCCGAGCGCCTCGTCAAAATCAGCCGCGCGGTACATTGCCAGAACGGGTGAAAGCTTTTCGTGTGCAAATTCCTCGGATATATCCACGCTTTCCACCTCGCCTATAAGCACCTTTGTGCTTTCGGGCACCTCAACATCGGCAAGCTTTGCGATATTATAAGCGCTTTGACCCACTATTTTTGCATTAAGCGAGCCGTTTATGATAATTGTTTTTCTTACCTTGTCAAGCTCCTCGCCCTGTAGGAAATAACAGCCCCTGTCGGCAAATTCCTTTTTGACCGCATCGTAAATGCCGCCCACAACGGTAACGCTCTGCTCCGAGGCACATATCATACCGTTATCAAAGGTTTTTGAATGAATTATCGAATTTACCGCAAGCCTGATATCCGCCGTTTCGTCAATAATTGCGGGGGTATTGCCCGCGCCCACGCCAAGGGCGGGCTTGCCGCTGCTGTACGCGGATTTTACCATACCCGGGCCGCCCGTTGCCAGAATTATATCCGAGCTTTTCATTACCTCGGTGGTAAGCTCCAGCGAGGGTACATCTATCCAGCCTATTATGTTTTCGGGCGCTCCCGCCTTAATTGCAGCCTCCAAGACTATCTTTGCCGCCTCTATGGTAGATTTTTTTGCCCTGGGATGCGGGCTTATGATAATGGCGTTTCGCGTTTTAAGCGCAATAAGCGTTTTGAATATCGCGGTAGAGGTCGGGTTGGTTGTGGGTATTACCGCCGCAATAAGGCCTATAGGCTCCGCGATCTTTTTAATGCCAAAGGCGCTGTCCTCTTCTATAACGCCGCAGGTCTTGGTGTTTTTATAGGCATTGTAAATATACTCCGAGGCATAGTGGTTTTTTATCACCTTGTCCTCCACAACACCCATTCCCGTTTCCTCAACGGCCATTTTTGCCAGCGGTATGCGCGCCCTGTTTGCCGCCATAGCCGCCTCGAAAAATATTTTGTCCACCTGCTCCTGCGAAAATTTCGCATACTCTGCCTGCGCCGCTTTCATTTCCTTCATTTTTAAAATAAGCGCATCCAGATTGTCGATAATCGTTTCCATAAGTACTCTCTCCCTTCCGTTTTCGGTCTTTATATGAGTATATCCTTATATGATTATTTTAATCACTTTCTTGGATTAAATCAAGTATTCAATAAAAATTTTAACAAAAAATTTATGCAAAATTGCTATATACGAGTCAAAAAAAATGTTAAACAATAATTAAAAAAAAGATTGATTTTACTTTTTAATATGATATAATAGAATAGTAAGTTTATATGCAAAACCGCTTTTTGCGCTGTATGCATATACAATAAAACGGGACAGGACCCGTAAATTTAATAAAGGAGGAGTACCCTATGAAAAAAAGTTCCAAAAGAACTTTAAGCCGTATGCTTGCGGGCACAATGCTTGTTTCTTCGATTTTTGCGGGCGCTGTTTCGGTGCAGGCAGAAGAGGCACCCCTTGATACATACAAGACTGTATTAATGGGCGATGCAGACGGCGACGGCATTATCACAGCCAATGATGCTTCTATTGCATACAGATTGGATGTTGATGCCGAATTTACAAAAAAATACGGCGATCTTTATGACAAGGATGTCGTAGATATGGACGGCGATGGCCTTATTACAGCAGCCGACGCGGCAATTATTCTGCAAATGGCGCTTACGGGCAAAAAAGAGGAAAAGGATATCACATCGGACGGCATTAAGATTTATGTTGTCGGTGACTCGACAGCCTGCCACTACGGCCCCGAAAGCGATACAAACTACTGGTTCAAGCGTGTCGGCTTCGGCGACGGCTTACAGCAGTATATGACAGATGATGTTGAGGTTATCAACCTTGCTCTTTCGGGCAGAAGCTCCAAGAGCTTTGCAACGGGCATAAACGAAAACGGCAACGAGGATGCCGAGGCTATTGCAAACTATGCACAGTTTAAAAATGACATCAAATCGGGCGACTACCTTATCATTGCCTGGGGTCATAACGACGAAAAGACAGACAAGTACAGATTTACCGATGCCACAAAGGACATCAACGACGAGACATCGTTCAAGTGGTCACTTTATAACCGCTACATTAAAATAGCACAGGATGCAGGCGCAACACCTATCCTTTGCACACCTATCGTTCGCCGCGGTACAGGCTCTGCAAGAGCGGGCATCACAGGCAACGACATTCACCAGCCGGCAGGCCTTGGCGATTACGGCCAGTGCGTAAGAGACCTTGCCTCCGAGCTTAATATCACACTTATCGACAACCTTGCAAACACCAAGGCACTTTGGGAAGAGCTTGGCAAGGGTGCGGATGTCAAGGAAGTTGCGGCAGGTCTTTCCGTTTCTCTTTCACTTGACAACCCCGACCTTCGTCCCGACGGCTATGCAGCACTTCACGCAGCTGTTCAGGATGCAGGTGTTGACAATACTCACCTTAACCGCTACGGTGCAGATATGGTAGCTTATATGATGGCAAGAGATATCAAGGCATCAAGCTCCACACTTGCACAGTATGTAAAGGACGGTATCGAGGCTCCCGCATTTGACAATGACAAGGTCATCAACAAGGATTGGGTTCCCTTTGACGAGGGCAAATATATCCCCAGCTCTATCTGGAAGGTAACAGAGCCGTGGGCAGGCTCCGTATTCGGTGCAAGCGTAGGCGAGATAACAGAGGACTCTCACCCCTCACACGATATCGTTGAGGTAAACGGTCCGAGCGAGGTATACTTAAAGGCAGCAGGCAGCAAGGGCAAGATAGCCTCCAACTGCGACGGTCTTGTAATGTACTTCCGCGAGCTTGACAAGGATCAGGATTTCACACTTACGGCAACCGCTCATATTGAAAACTACACACCCAGCGTAAACCAGACAGCATTTGGTCTTATGCTCCGTGACAATGTATTCTCGGATACAAACTACAACACAAACGCTCATTATGTTGCAGTGGGCAATACCTCACAGACAAGCGGCAAGGCACTTGTTTCCGTTTGGAGAAGAGGTACAAAAACTCCTCCCGAGGATCCTTCGGCAGAGTTTGACGCAAACAAGAACCTTTTCATCGAGCAGACAAGAGTTACCGCAGAGGTAGCAACAGACAACGATTCTCAGTACACACCCGGTACAGAGGTAGCACTTAAGCTTGAAAAGAAGGACGGCGTTTACACATTGCAGTACGGTGACGAAGCACCTGTTACCGCAACCGTTGACGAATGGTCAAACACAGACCTTACAGCAAAGAACCCCGATAAGGTATTTGCGGGTATATTTGTAGCAAGAGCTTGTGAAGTGACCTTCAAGGACATTCAGATGACATTATATTAATAACTCAAAGGGGCTGTGCTTTTACAGCCCCTTTTTTATAAAAAGGAGACGGACTATGGCAGCAGGATATATACATTCAATAGAAACCTTCGGGCTTGTGGACGGGCCGGGGATACGCTTTATCGCCTTTATGTCGGGTTGTACGTTAAGATGCAGCTTTTGCCACAATCCCGATACCTGGGCAATGAAAAACGGCGAGATATACACCCCCGAGCAGCTTTTAAAACGCGCTCTTCGCTGCAAGCCGTACTGGAGGGACAGCGGCGGCATAACCGTCAGCGGCGGAGAACCGCTTTTGCAGATAGATTTTTTAACGGAATTCTTCGCCCTTGCAAAGGCCAAGGGCGTGCATACGGCAATAGATACCGCAGGTCAGCCGTTTACGCGTGAAGAACCCTTTTTTTCAAAATTTAACACGCTTATGGACTATACCGACCTTATTCTTTTGGATATCAAGCATATCGACAATGACGAGCATATCAAAATAACGGGTGCGCCCAATACCAATATCCTTGATATGACAAAATATCTGTCCGAAATCAAAAAGCCCGTCTGGATAAGGCATGTCCTTGTCCCCGGGCAAAGCGACAACGATATTTATCTGAAAAAGCTTCACGATTTTATCGAGACCCTCAATAATGTCGAAAGGGTCGAGGTACTGCCCTATCACACCCTGGGCGTAAGCAAATACGAAAAGCTCGGGCTTGACTATAAGCTTAAGGACACCCTACCGCCCACGGACGAGCGCATAGAAAACGCAAACCGCATACTTGAAACCGCAAAATACAAGTCAAAGGATATTCGTATTCCGCAGAAATAAATTTCTGCTACATACTCATAACCAAAGGAATTGAAAGCAATTCCAACTTCAGTAGGAGCTTGGACTCCTACTGAAGCTCAAGTAAGCACCCACCGCCTAAAGAGGCGGGGGACTTCCTTGTTTGGTTAAAAAAGACCCGGCAGAACAATGCCAAAGCGGCACCGTTTTGCCGGGTCTTACCGTTTACCCTGCTATATTATAGTAAGCGAATTAAATAATCGGACTTAAGCTTGCCCGCAATGACACTTTATATTTAACGTCAAACGCTGATTTTTACAGCGTTTTGACGTTATTATAAGTTATATGAATTATTAAATACTGAAATGAATATCTATTCCTGTTTCGTCTGATAAGTAGATAACATCTATCATCGTCATAGCTACATCGTGCTTTTCGCGTGTCGAAAGATCGTCCCAATTTTTCAAAGGCTCTGTCAAAGGCGAAGTGTCAATTTTCTTGTGCTTTCGTGCTTGATTTCTTAAACTTTCCTCAAACTTTGCCTTTTTGTTGTGAAGTTCTTTTACACGTTTATTGATATAATCAAAAAGCACATCATCTGCATCGGCAAGTTTATCCATAAGTTTATGGATCTCTTCATCAAGTCGTATTATGTCCGCTTTTATGCTTTCGGTCTTGCTGTCGGGTTTTGCTGTTTCCTTTTTGGCTATTTCAAGCTGTTCTATTCTTTCTTTCATAGCATCAAAAACGGCATTTTCTACGCTGTCGGGAGTAGTTTTCAAAACACCTTTAACGCAGCCTTTAAAGTTAATAGCACCATAATCCGTGTAAAATCTTACTTTTTCCGTATGTTTCTTTATCCAACGATAAGATAAATGTATGGCGTATCCGCAATGGGCACATTTTACCAATCCGACAAGCCAAGAGTTTACTGCATCTGTATTGTGATGAACAATGCTGTTTTTTGACTTTTTGTCCTGAACCGCCAACCATGAATCTGCGTCTATATAACCTTCGTGATAGCCCACCTTGATAAATTTACTTCCGTCTGCGTTAGTGTGACGAAACAATCCATGTGCAGAATCATACGCATCAATATCATCAAGCATTTCATATCCCTTTGATGCAAAATACTGATAAACATTTTTATCTGCTCTTACATATACGGGATTGCATAAAAACGAAGATAATTGTTCTCTCGTGAAATTATGCTTTCTTGTTCTTTTGGATGCTATTATGCAGTTTACATTATGCTCCTTATAGTAGCGTATTATGTCAGCCAAAGAAATTCCTTGATGTTTATACATATCAAAAGCAATTTTTACGGCTTCAGCTTGCTCCGATGGGACAAGCACCGATCCTGTTTTACCATTGACAGTTCTTCTTTCGGTTATATATCCGTAGTATGTAGTTCCGCCCTGATAAAAGCCTGTTTCTCTTGCTTTGGTATTATAGGCATCTGCTGTTCTTGCGGCTATCGTTTCACGCTCAAACTCGGCAAAGTTAAGAAGATTGTTACGCATCATACGACCTTCTTTTGTTGCGGTGTTAAACGGCTCCGTAAGGGAATAAACGCTTATGCCCAAATTGTCAAGTTCATTCGTGATGTTAAGATATTCCCGCATATTTCGGCTGAAACGGTCATACTTTTTCACGATAATTCTTGCGATCAATCCCTCTTTTGCATCGCTCATCATCTGCATAAATGCGGGGCGGTGTATTGCATCCTTACCGCTTTTTCCGTCATCACAGTAAATGCGGTAGTTTTCATTTTCGCCTACATACTTTATACATTCCGCTTTTTGTGCATCAATGGAAAGAGAATTGTTATCCTTGTCCTTATCGCTGACCGAACGGCGCACATAGATAGCTGTTATCTTGTAGTTTGATGTTTTATTTTTAGATTTTGTTCTCATAAAATCGACCTCCTATGCGAAAATCCATTTATCCCAAAATCCATACTTGCATTTTGGGTGCATTTTCGCTTCCTTGAATTTAATCTTGGTTAAAAGCCGATTTTGCATACAAGTACAGTATAACATAATCGGCTCTTATTTTCAATAAATTTAAGAAAAATCAGCTTATTTTCTTGTAATTTATATTTTTCTCGGAAGAATTGCTGCTTTTGCTCAATAAATTATACAAGGTATTGATTTTTTGTTGCTTTATCACTTCCGTTACATTTTCGGGTAAAGTTATTTTTACTTTGATTTCTTCTGTCATAGATTACTCCTCTCATTTATAGTAAGCGAATTAAGTACTCAGACTTAAACTTGTTTGAAGCTGAGTATTTATGAGCCCCGTCATATCGTGAACATCAAATTATTTTTGATGTTCACGATAGCTATGTATTTTTATAAAAATTCGTATCTCAACGGTTAAAATAAATATTTCTGTTGTCAATATGACAAGGTTTGTGCTGAATATCTCCTCGAAATGAAATACATCACTTAAAACCACAAAAATTGCTAATATTATTGCCAAAATTACGGTCTGCGTTTTATCCCAATACTTTTTAATAACATCTCCCATAAGATAAAAACAGTTGTATAAAAACAAACCGACACCTACGTTAAAGATCAGCATTAAAACGGCAATTATCAACCAATGCAATATAAGGTTTACTTTATAGTTCGGTATAAGATATGTTACCGATGCAATTATGCGGATAAGTTTAAATTCTGCCTTGCCTATCCACGCAAAAAGCGAAAACAGGCTATTCAAAATTGCTGTAAGGTCTGCCATAATTATCTTGTTTTTCAGCATAATGATAATTGCAAGAAGGTATGTCCACATAGTGAAAAAATATCGTGTTTCAATTTCGGAATGGCGTATATCAGCTTTTCGTTTGAGTTCGATACGCAATTTTTCCTTTATTGTTTCACATTCTTCCGATTTATCTTTATACATACCGCTGATAACTCTGATGGCTTCTTTTGACCAGTGTTCATCATTTTTTGCCGCTTTTTTGATTTTTTCCTGCATATCGGCTTTGATTTCCCGTATCTCACCTTGCATCGTATGAATGGCCTGTTCTTTTTCTGCTAACTTCTTCTTCAGGTTCGTCAATTCCGTCTCCGAGTTCTTCAGTTTCTCCTTCATCGTCTTGTTCTCGCTGCATAAATTCAGCATAAAGTTCTGCAAGTTCTCGCTCTTGTCGCTCTCGCTCGGCTTGGTCGATTGCTGCGGTGCTATTTCGTTTAAATTCATTCTCCAGTCCCTCCTTTGAAAAATCTT
>CAMVJD010000029.1 GCA_947167715.1 uncultured Eubacteriaceae bacterium | reverse complement strand
TCAGCGCCAGCTCCGCCGCCGCAGGCGCCAAAGCATCCCATATAATACTGCCCTCACGCTTGTCCACATCCGTGTTTACACGGCTTAACATCCTGTTCATTATCAGTTCAAAGCTCATTTCTTCAAACATCAGACAGCCACCTCTTTTTCTATACTTATTTCGCCTTCTGTCGTATCAACATTAAATCTCACCAAAAGCCCTCTGTTTTTCGTATTTCTTGTAAAACTGAAATTATAAACTCTTTTTATCCTGTCATCATTCAAAAGAGCCTCTTCAATCCTTTGTTTCAAAACCGCATATATGTAAGGATATAATCTATTCATAAGATCCTCAAGCTCAAAGCCGTAATTAAAGCTGTAAATAATATGCTTAAAACGTTCTGTCATAAGTATTTTATACACCGCTTGTTCCATAGCCCTTATACCGCTTGTATATCCCTTAATTCTGTTATTTTCAATGTCAAGATAATATGTTTTTGTCGGGTATATAACCGTTTCAAATTCATTTTCCAAATTCTTGTATTCAGTTGGAGTCATTTTCAAGCACCTCCAGTATGTAAAACCGCTGTCCGCCCTGCACTTGAAGTATTACAAGCCTGTCGCCCTCTTCAAGTCCGTCAAGCTTTCCGTTTTCGATAAAAAACGCCCTTTTCAGCGGTTTCTTTTGTTCTACCTGTATAAGAAGTTCCTTGTTATTCGGGATATCTTCCTCTTGTATTACTTTCGCAAATATCAGCTCTAAAGGATAGCTTTGTTTTACCGCATCCAGCGCTGTGCGTTTTATAATTTCTATAAAATTCATCTCAACTCACCCCGTAATCCCGAAAGCTGCAAGTCCATAAAGTGACTGCCCGCGGTAAATTTGTGTGTGACCTTTTCGACAATAAGTTTATTATTTAAAACTATATCGCCAAGATCGAGATTTACTGTAACGGAACTGCCGCCCCGTACCCTTGTATCTCCAAAAACATTCGTAAGCCGCAAACTGCGCCCTAACACATTATAATAATCGAGCATTGATTTGCCCCTAAGGCTTATATCGCCCGAATTATCGTCAAGCTTTTCATAAAGCTGTAAAATGCCCCATTTTGCTTGATTTTCGGTCCCGTTAAAGTCATAAAACTCTCTTTCGCCCGTTTCTTCGTTGTCCTTTGCAAGCCTTACTCTGTTATATGTATCACTGTCTATACTTGTTTTGTAGTCATATCCTTGCAGCTGTGTATTGTCTATAAAAACATCCGTCTGCATATCCTCTATATTTTTAAGCGTAAGACTGCCGAAATCATCGTATAAAACATATAATTTGCCCGTCCTTATAACAGTCAGGTCGCTTGCCGTTCCAAGTATATCAAACAGCGTACCTTCTTCCACACGCCGTTCTATAGTATATCCCGTGTCGGCAATATCGCCCAATTTCAAATTGTAGTCCTCGGCAATCATTTTAAGCAGATCGGAGTACTTTTTGTTCTCGTAAATATAGCTGTCTTTGTTTTTAAGATACCTCAACTGGTCGTAGGCCGTAACCTCTATACTTACATTATCCTTTCTTGATTTGGAAAAGATATATCCGTAAAATACGTTTTCGCCGCCCACCTTGAATTTAACGGGGTTGCCCTCTCGAAAATTTATAACATCATCCTTTAAAACCGTAAACTTACAAACAGAGGGACTGCCCTTGCGTTCCCTTGTAAGTGATATTTCCCCTGCAATAACGGGTCTGTATATCGTATCATTTTCAATCAGCAGTTCATAATAATTTTCATCACCCACAACGGCTCCCAAAAGGTTATTGTACATATATGCACCTTTTGTGCCGTCGGTATTTTTCACAACCGTTTTTGTAATTTCCTTTTTCTCCGCTGCACCCGTTTCCGACATATCGGATATTTCCGTTGCCCCGGAGGAAGGATATTCGGGCACAAAAAAGCCTGTCAGTTTCTTTTCCGACAGGCTGTGTGTCTGTGATTTTACCGCGTTGCCGCAGTTTCCCTCTATACTGGTAAACTTACTGTCTGTACTGCTCACAACAAATCCCGTATGCGATGCACCGTTGGATTTTTGGATAAAAATATCTCCTGCTTTCGGCCTGTAGCCGCTGCCCTTTAGCTTAAATCGTCCGTGAGACTTGGCAAAGTCCATAAGTCCCTGCACCGCCGCCGTCTTCGGCACAATACCCGTTGATATTCCTGCCTGCGCACAGCACCAGCACACAAACATAGCACACCATTCATCATTTACACCATACCAATTTGTAAACTTATTCGGTCTGCCCGATATGCCTTTTTGCTGTACGGCTATATTTATTACATCATTCGCATTTGGCATTATTTTATCCCGTCCTTTACTGTAAGCACCGTCCCCGGATATATCCACCAGCCGCCCGAGCTGCTTGCCCTGCCGTGCTGTCTTGCAGCCGCCTCAATTACATCCTTGTTATCGTTGTATATATCTGTATACCCTGCACCGTTGCCATAGTATCTTTTTGCTATACCCCAAAGCGTATCACCCGCAGCAACAGTATGCTGTACTGTCTGCGGCTGCTTGTCTATCGGCCTTTCAGTTTTTTCCACGACCTCCGAATTATCGGATTTATCCGTAAACTCAATTATCGTTGTTTTTCTGTACTCATACTGCTTAAGTTTAAGCGATACAACGATATCCGCCCCGTTTGCTGCATCTTCTTTTATGGTATAGTCCTCAACAGTACACTTTATATTTTCCCCTATGCCGTCATTTTCCTCACGCAGCACACGGAGTGTCATAACCTGCCTGCTTACCTTTATGGTTTCAAACAGGCTTAAATAATATTGAGGAGGAAGAAATTCCCCCTCATATTGTGCAAACGGATATTCATATCTCGGCAGCAAACAGTCAAAGCTGTATTCCGACAATCCCGGAAGCTTTAAAACATTATACTCTGACCCGTCCACCAAATTAACGGTCTTGTTTTGATTTTTTATTTTAACGCTTAATTTTGAGGGAGTGACGGGCAGTAAAACATTATTGATATAAAACAAATACATTATGTATGCACTCCTTCCGCCGCCATTAGCATAGCTTCTTCCACCTTATCCGTAAACACATTTATAAATCCGTCTATATCCATATCCGAATTAAGATTATTTGTTACGCCGCCGAGCTCCACTTTTACTTCTGCCGTGGTAAATTGATTAATCGCCTCGCGCGCTGCCATATCACGAAGAAATTTAAGGTCCTCATCAGACATATTCATTTTATCGGCAATATTGCTTGTATTGTCGGCAATACCCGCAGTCTTTTCGGCTATATCGGCAACGGTTTGCGGCGCCGCAAATGATGCGGCCATTTGCTCCATTGGATTCGTCAGCTCCAAGCCTTCTTTTTCCACAAAAGCCGCCGTCATATTTGTAACAATTTCATCGGACCTTGCTTTTCTGTCCGCCTCTACCTGTGCCTTTGTTGCTGCAAGTACATCATTTCTTGCTTGTATAGCTGCCTGTTTCTGTGCCAGATATTCCTTGTTTTTAGCAAGCGCATCAGCATTTTTCTTTTCTTGTTCGGCAATAATATTATCTATTCCCGTCACCGCAAAATCGGCCACAACATCTACGGTAGGTATGCTCAATCCAAACAATTTAGTAACACTGCCTATAAGCTTATTTATCATATTTGCAGTATTAACTACCATTTCACGCATATGCTGCAATACGCCTATCTTTGCATTGCCCATAGCAACAGTTATTTGCGTTCCCAGCGTATGGAACACCTGCGCCCATTCGTCACAGGTATTTGCTATCTCCACATACCCGCTGTGGAAAAACAGCATCATATCCTCCATGCCCGTCTTAAAGCAATCCTTTAAAATCAGTATCGCAATTTTTGTGCCGCCTACTTTGTTGCTTAAAACAACAAAACCTACGCCAAGTGCGCCAAGTGCAAGTAACAGCCACGTCACGGGACAAGCAAGCAAAGCTGCATTAAACCCGTAGGTTGCCGCCGTTGCGGTAAATGTTGCGCCACTCTCCATAGCCAAAGCAGCAGAATGTATCCCTGATGCAAATGCCGCAGCAGAAGTAAGACCGTTTGCAAAAGCTTGCGCAAAATTGTATGCCTTTAAGGCTATAATGTAACTGCCCAAAGCCCAAGCAGCATATACAATTAACGGACCCAATACGTCCCAATGATCGTAAACAAACGCCGCCGCATTTCCCAATTCATCAAGCGCATACACCACGGCATTGCTAAATGTGTATAAAAAATCCGTTGCTTTTGCGGCAAACACATCAAATCTTTCACTGTTAGCAATATTATTTATTTTTACAAGCACAGGCTCAAATGCGGCAAGTGCATCGTTCTTAAATGCCTGCCACCTCTGCCCCCAAGTTGTGGGCATATTTTCAAACTGTGTATTTATATCATCTGCGCTTGACAGTATCGCATTTTTTACTATCTCCGCAGTTATTTCGCCCTCCGAGGCCATTTCCCTTATTTGTCCGATAGATACTCCAAGATAATCGGCTATCGTCCTTATAAGGTTTGGTGCCTGCTCAAAAATCGAATTTAACTCATCACCACGCAGTACGCCCGAGCCAAGTGCCTGAGACAACTGAAGCATAGCATTACTTGATTCTGCCGTACTCGCACCTGCAATAGTCATCTGCTTTTGCACCAGCTCCGCAAACCTTACTACCTCTGCGGTATTAGCAAAGGCATCACCCGCATTATTACCAAAGCGTGCAACAACTCCCGCCATACTTGAATAAGATCCGCGTGCTGCTTTTGCCGATTGCTGCACCATTCGTGTAAGCTCATCCGTTGTCTGTAGGCCGTCGTTCATCATATCAAGACGCGCTCTTGTCTGTGTAAGTTCGTCCGATATATCAATAACTTTTCGTATTGTATTTAACGACATATAGGCTGCCGCTAATTTTCCGACAATTCCAATTAGCCCGCTTGTTTTATTATTAAACTCCCCTTGTGCGGAAGTATTTTTCCTTATCTCATCGCCGACAGTTTCGCTTTTACCTGCAAGTTCCTGCATTTCCGCCTGCGCTGTTTCTATTTCTTGATGCAATGTTTGTAATGTATCACCCTCAAAAGCATTTCTGCCCGCAGTCTGCACATCATTCATTGTATCTGTCAAATTTTCCGCCGCACCGATTATATTATTTATCGGTGCCGTCATATTTTCAACTAATCTTATACTTGCGCTTACTGCCATTTTCTCACTTCCTCAAATAAAAAAGCACCCCCGAAAGAGTGCTTTCCTGTTACCCAACGATATTTAACTGTTTAATTAACGCATCCTGCAAGACAGTGGAAAAATTTACGCCTTTTTTTTCAGCTGCCGCATTAAGCCACTGCGGTATAGTCAATGTCTTTTTCACCGCTCTTGCATTTTTAAGATATGCCGACAAATCGGAAGAAACATAAGATGTAAACGAATTTTCATCACACTTTATACTTCTTATATCCGATGGCGCGGGCAAATGCTCGTTTTCTTCAAGCGCAGTAAGAATGTAGCCTTCAAGGGCTTCCTGTGCGTTTGCAAAAACCTCTTCCTTCGTATCCCCAAAGGAATTACAGCCCTCCAAATCGGGAAACTCTACCCAAAAAGCGTCATCTTCCTCGTGGAATAAGGCAGGATAAACAATTTTCATAAAAACCACCCTTTCATATATTACAAACAGACAGGGGCTTTATTTAAGCCCCGTCCTTTTTAATATTGCGTCCAGAAGTCCTTTCGGAACATCTTTCCCATGTACGGGAACCGTCTCCACTTTACCGTCTTTTTTTAGTATATGATGACTGCCGTGTATTCTGACCTCTGTCCAACCGTTTTGTTTAAGAAGTTTTAATAAATCTTTATCTTTCATTTATCTTTCCTCCTTACACTATATATTATAACACGTATAACACGTATCGTCAAGAAGATTTTTATATTTTTCTATTTTTTCTTCGCCTTTGCGGCAGCCTTTTTATCTGCCTCTATTTTTAAGTCAATGCTTGCACAAACAAACGCCTTTTCGGGCGCTTCCATTGCAACAAACTGCGAGGGCAAAATATGTAATTTATGCAGCGCATAATGTGCATAATTACATTCCCAATCACCCTCGTTTATCAGTTTTTTGCCTGTTCGATTTTTTCCTCTATGCTTTCTTCGCCGTTTTGGTCGTTTATAAACGCAATAAGGGCCGAATACTCCTTCGGGTCATCTATCATAGCCATTAAAAGCTCCTCCGGCGTTTTTACACCATAGCTGTCCTGAAGCTGTGCATTATATAAATTGGGTTCTGCAATACTCGCTACAGCCATTTTTACCACATATTCGGACGAATCAAATTTTTGCTGATATACACCCTTTTTGCCCTTAACGGGCACTTCCCTCATACAGCTTTCCCTTATCTCCTCGCTTTCCTTTGTCGTCAGCGGCTTTATTGTCCATAAAAGCGGCTCGCCGTTTTCGTCACAAAGGCTTTTTGTCGCTGCATATTTTGTATTTTCGCGCTGCTTTTTATTGCTTTTTAAAAATAATGATAATTCGCTCATTTAAGCTCTCCCTTCTTACCGCATACCGTTAAGCATTGTAAATTCCTCGGGCATATCCCAATCCTCAAACGTAAAATCAAAGCTTTCGTCAAGGTATTCGCCGTCGGCATCAAACTTTGCTATAATGATATTGTCAAGGTTGCAGTCCATAAGCGTTATGGTCTGACTGCCTGCATCGCTTGTCGGATCATCGTTTACAACAACAATATCAAAGTAAATATCCTTGCCGCTGTTCTTATACTCCTTCATTACCTTTCTAAAGATAGAAGTGTTGTAATGGAAGGTCGCACTGCCCGTACCCTTCCAGCCTGCGGCCTTGTTGCCCTTGCCCGTTTTGCCCAGGATAGGCACCTCGGTCTTGGTCTTTTCCATTTTGGCTTCAAGGTTTATTGCCTGCATAAAGTTGTATCTGTTGCCGTCAATGGTCACATAACATTCCGCAAGCTGGGCGCTTACCGTGTCCTTACCCTGCATAATAATATTGCTCATCCTATTACCTCCTTTAAGCCACTGTTACCGTCATATAAAGCTTTGCCATAGCATTTACTGGCGTTATCTCGTCATACACAACAACGCTGTTTTTAGTATCACCCTGCTCTACCGTAAGCTTGCTGCTGTCAAAGTCCTCTATGGCGCGTATATCGTTGAGTTTTTGGTGGTGTTTTACTATATCGTTCCAAAGGCTTGCCCTGCCTGCCTTGTCATTAGGCACAACACCCAAATAACGGGTATTGAAAATTTTTGCAATATCCATTGCTATCTGATCGCAGACCCTTATAGTCTGATTTTCCTTAAAATCATCGCCCTTTGTATCGCTTACCGTAACAAGGGTATTGATATCCGCAAGCACACGAAGATCCTCGTTTACCTTATGCAGCGTAAATTCACCCGCATTTATTGCCGCTTCAAGCTGCGCCTGTGTATAATCGGCAGAAACCGTATACTCTCCGGGGTATATCTTGGCCATATTGCTTTTATTTACCTCGCAGCCTGCTGCAATGCCCGTTACCCAGTATACAAGACTTGCCGCATTTACATCCGTACCCGTGCAGGCGTTCTTTACGCTAATAACACCCTCATAATCCGCTGTGGTATAATTATATACCACCGTCTGGAATTTAAGGCCTACTTCATCACGCATACGCTTTGTATACGCAGTATAAAGGCTTTTAAGTGCCGCCGTATCGCTTACAAGACCAAGCGCATTAAAGGTATAGCTTTCAAGCGCACTCAAAAGCGCCTGATGTGCCGCATTATTTGCCGTACCGTTTGTGCCGCCCGTAAGTGCCGTTGCCGCCGTGACCGCAAGCGTAGCATCACTCTTAAAGTCTACCCAGTCATTACTTAACAGTCCTGTTGCCGCCGCAACTGTCTGCACATCCATTTTCTGTGTGCCTAAGTACGTTATCACATCAAACTTTGTATTGTCGTCAACATTCGCCTCTATCGCGATTTTTATATCGTTGCCTCTTGTACCCTTGTACTTTGCCGTAGCATAGGTATTTGCCGCCTTTGCACCGCCGCCGTTAAGTCTGTAAGCATAAAGTGTCTTAACATTTAAAAACAGCTCGCGCAGGCCCTGCATCTTTGCATCCGTATAGTCATAGCCGAATATCTTTAAGCTGTCGGTCTGGAAGTCCCCGTTTGTTACCGTAAATACTTCGCCCTCGGGTCCCCAGTCAAGCTCAAGACCCATTGCCGCATATCCTCTATCGCCGAATATGTCCGAACTGTAGCTTTTGGACACAAAGTTTATGTACGCGCCGGGTAAAACCTTATTCTGTACTAAAAAAGTACCGCCGCCATAAGCCATAAAACATCATCCTTTCGTTTTCATAAAATCATTTATTGTTTTCTCTATTTCGGCGGCGCTGTAGGTCTTACCCTCATCCAGTACCGCCGAAAGCACATCCTTGTACTGTGCATATTTTAAACTGCTTAACACCGCCCGCTTTGTAAATACGAGCGTACCTTTTTCCTTTGGTTTAAGTCCCGACATTGTCGCTCACCCCTGTTTCTATACTCAAAAGCCGCATAAGCTCTGTTTCGTCTGTTACATTAAAGAAGAAATCATAATTTAAGAAAAACACGGCTATACCCTCGCTGTTTTCCAGGCGCTGTTTGGTCGCCCTGTAACTGTGGCCGCCCGCGCTTATTACCTCTGTACATAAAAACAATTTTTCGGCAATGTCATTTGTTGCCGCATTATCCGCCGTGCCGTCATTTCTGTGTATATACGTTATGTTTACGCCGTTTCTTGCTAAAAATCTGTGTCCGCGGTAACGCTTTATACTCGTTTCGGGGGCATTGCAAAAAACGAAAAAGGCAGGGGCTTTGAAATTTTGTTCCACATGCTCCGTATATATTGTCGCACCCTCGAAATTTTCCGAAAGCGCGGCGCATACGCCCTTTATTATTTCATTGAACATTCTTCAAAGCCTCCTTTATCGCCTTTTCCGTTTCCTTTACAATTACGCTCTCCGCTTGGCTTTGCACCATATCCTCACTTTCCTGTGCAAAGTGCCGACCGGGTACATAACTGCGCACAAGCTTTTTGCCTATCGCTGGGATAAATTTGCCCTTGTGCTGTCTGTGGCCGTGTTCGACATAATCGCCGTAGTAGGTGGGGTTTACGGTCTTTATGGAGAGGACATTGCCGTATTTTACATACTGCAAATTATTACTTGCATTTTGCCAGCCTTCTTTTAATGTTCCACTGCGATAACCTTGCCAAGCGGCACGCTGTGCCGCCAAAAGTGCCTTTTTGCTTTTGCTTTTACCTCTTGAACTTTCTATTTTGGGTTTTCTTCCTAAGGGCGTTTCCTTTATTACATGCTTTAAAAGTCTTGACATAAGCACATCGCCGCAGCGCTTTGTTATGGCCGCCGTATCAATGCTTTTTAAGTCCGCGCACAGCTTTTCAATGCCCTTAATATCCACCTCTACAGCCATTACGCCCACCTCTCTTCAAGCACAAGCATTATCTCCCTGTGTGTCGGATATACCGCCGCTTTGCCGCTGTGTCTGTAATTCAGCACCTCGCCGTCACGCTCGATAACTATGCGGCAGCCCTCTTTCACCTGCACATCGGGCGAGATAAACAGCTTTACCGTCTGTTCGGTTTCCGCCGCCGTGTCGTACTGCTCTGCATTCTTTATGGTCGAAAATGATACTCTGCAAGGCTGCGCTTCATATAACAGCGTTTCCTGCTGTCCCTTGTTCATGCCGTCCTCGACAATATCCTCATACCCGTATATATCGCAGGTATCTTCATAAAGTGTTTCAAGCACGCTTCTAATGCTCATTACCACACCAGCTTTCTGTATCGGGCAAATTCCGCATCACTTGCCGCGCAGCATAACTCCGCAATAAACACCGATATATCCTCGGCGGCGGTGCTGTCCTGATAAGTTACGGTAGTATCACCCTCGCTTACCGTTTTTACAAGCCTTTCCCCGACAGCCGCATACTCCGTCAGCTGTCCCGTTGCCTTTTTAGCGTTTAAAAACTCACCACAGGCCATATCGACAGCCTTGTAACGCAAGCCTTCGGGTATCTCCGCAGTATTGCAGGCATTTTTTATTTTTTCCTCGGTGCGGCAGGCGGCAAACAGTATCGCCGCCTCATCGCCCTCGGTCACCTCATAGCCAAGCTCCGCAAGCCTTAATTTGATTTCTTCCGTATCCATATAATCAACCCTTTGAAATGATCCTGGCAATAGCAATAGACTTGTGTGGTATCGCGGTCGTGCCGTCGTTTACTACCTGCCAGTTGGTACCCGTTTCAAGGTCGCTGTTTGATGCAGATGCAGTAAGCGATACAGGCTTTTCAAAGCTGATGCCGTTTACGCCGCAGATATAACGGTCACGCACATAAAGCGTGTCCTGACCGCCGTTTGTTTTGGGGTCGCGGCTCATTTCATAAGGTACGCTGTCGCCGATGTTGTCAAGCACTATTGCACCGTCACCAAGCACATAAGTTGTATATACAGTAGAAATAACAGGCTCTGTAGTCGTAGTTACGCTGCCCACTACCATTGTACCGCTTTCCGCCGCCTTTGTTACGCTTGCCGCAAATGCACCTGCGCCGTAATGTCCGCTGTCTTCTGTGGCTTTGAGCTTCGTGCCCGTGTTGCTCCAGGTATAACCCGATACGGTCGTATCACTCGAAGCATTAAGCGCTGCCGCAATAGCCTCGGCATTACCCGTTGCCGTGTCTGTGGAAAGAGAAAAGTCAGTACCTGCGGTAAGGGTTACACCGTTTATGGTTATTTTATCGCCTGATGCCGCCTTTGTGGTTATCTGCATTTCATATACGCCCGCTGTGGTCTCCACGTTGGCTGTGGGCATATTATCATCAATAAGCACGGTCCTGCCGTTCCAAGTGCCCATACTTAAATCACGTTCAACGCCGTCTTTGTCGGTATATGTAAGGTACTTGAAAAGTTTAAGGTTTTCAAGGTTGGTCGCAACTACACTGTGCATAATAACAAGCTTAAAAATATCCTTGTTATCTCCGCAGGCTTTCTGTATCGCGCTGTTAAGTGTAGCCGCATCCACCTTGCCCGTCTCGCTTGCGGTCACATCGTAAGTGTGGTTATTTACAAACGCTGCATTGGCATTTGTTGCCGCAGTACCGCCCTGTGTTGTCATAGCAAAAATGCCTTTAAGTATCTTTAAAAGCATAGCCTGCTTTACTTCCACCTTATAGTCGGCTATCTGCGCCGCCACATTGTCCATAAAGTTTACACCCGCCGTTATGTTCTGGCTGAAGCTTCTTTCTGTCCAGCTGTCCATACGCGATGCAACGATAAAACCCTGCTCAAAGGTAGTTGTCGCTGTAGTTGTTATGTTGCTTGCACCGTCATTGTTCTGTGATGTGCTGCCCGATATTCTGCCAAAGTAAGGCACACGCGCATAAAGACTGCCCGTCTGTGTGGAAAGCGCGTTCCTTGCGTTTTCGTTTGCGCCCACCGCGCCCGAGCGTGCAAGCTCTGTTTTTGTTACATTGGGTATTCTGTCCACATATTTGCCAAACGCCTGTGGATTAAAGCTTTTGCTGTCAAATTTAGCCATTAAATATCACTCCTTTAAAAAAATCCAACGCCATGTGCAAAATCCATACATTTTCCAAAATCCACACTTGCATTTTGGAGTGTTTTGCACAGCGGCGCATATTTTCCAAAATCCATACTTGCATTTTGGATTTATTCTTTAGCCAAGCATTCCTATTTAATTAATTCATATTTTTAGGAATGCTTTAAATTGTGGCATCGGGATTTTTCGCCAGATACGCCGCCATTTCCGAGTATGTCATCTTGCTTGTGTCCGTATTCGGCAGGCCGTCGCCGCTTTCCCCGGGTTTAACACCCTTCATCTGCTGCTTGCCCTCAAACAGATAGCCGTCGCTCTTTGCAAGTGCCTTTATCTGTTCTGCAAGGCCTTTTATACTGCCGTCCTCGGCAAGCTCGGTCTTGTCGTCTATCGTAAGCAAAGCCTTGACCGCCTTGATATTCTTCGCGCCCGCAGCAGTCAATGCCGTTGTTATAGCATTGTCCACTTTCAGATCGCGCAGCTCCTTGGCGTGCTGTTCCGACAGGCTCTTGTTCTCCGCCTGTAAACTTTCTATCTTCTCTTTCAAGGCCGCATTGTCGCCGCCGACCTTTTTAAGCTCTTCAAGCTGCTTGTCGCGCTCCTCAACGGTCGTTTTCAGTGTCTTGTTTTCCCCGTTTACCTCGTCAAAGCGTTCCTTGGGTATAAACTCACCCTTTATCGCCTCGCTTACCGCCTGTATCTGTTCCTCCGTAAATCCCTTTTCTGTCAGTTTTTCTTTAAATTTCATACCTATCGTCCTTTCAGATCATTTTTTACTGTGTTCAGTCACATATCCTCGTCTTGTTCTTTATCGCCTGCAATACCAAAAAGGCGCATAAGAAAAGGGCAGACAACCCGTCCGCCCCTTAAGAAACTAAATATAGATTTTTGTACACTGTGTTCCCTATACTATAAGCATCAACTCCTTTTTGTGTATTAAAAAAGCACCTCCGAGGAAGTGCAAAATTTGTTGTATTTTGTATTTTACTATGTTATAATACTGTTGTGTCGTCTCCCACCGACAGGGAAGGAGGTGTAATGTTTATGTCGTACATAATAACCTTTGTAATATCTGTCATGGCAGGTATAGTATCGTACTATATTTGCAAATGGCTCGACAGATAGCACGGCACATTGAGCCTCGAACTTAAGGGAATTACGAAAGTATGAACCGGACTAAAAAACCCCCATTGAGCTGCAACTCTTGGGGGTTTGTTCGCGTGTAATGCTATGTCGTAATACACACTAACCTTTGTTTGATATTATTATACATCCTCTTATCTACTTTGTCAAGCATTTACTCGCGATAACTTTCAATTACATTTATACCGTACTCAACGGCACAGGTATGCTCAATTCTGCATCCTCTCATATCTTCCCAACCTTTAGCAAAGTAAGCAACATCTGCCGTAGACAATAACTCCAAACTTTTCCCCAAAAACCACAAGGGCTTTGCATCCACAGGTGCATCCTTGAAGAAGCTGTCTATAACTTCAACATCTTCTTTTAAAAACTCTTTCGCCGACTCTATAGCCGCCACCCTTACCGCCTCGATTTCCTCATTTGTTTTTCCGCGCATAGGCTGACTAATAAATAATTTTTTCATAAAAAAATCCTACCTTTCTTTTTATATTTTATATTTTTCTTGCATTTTTTATTGGATTGTGGTATTATAATTATAGAAGGTAGTTGCAGTCCCCGTTAAAACTGCTTAATGCAGTATAGGATAGATAATTACCTTCTATTTTCTTTTGAAAACTCTTATAATTTCATTATTTTTTATTAAAATAATTTCATCAATAAAATCAGTTCTATGAGAGTTATATAATCTATCAATTCTACTTAATATCTCATCAAGATTTAATGGCGTTTCACTAATGTCAAATATAAAATTATTTGCTTGCCCTTTTTTCTTAGAAACTGCACTTGCTAAAACATTGCTACCTGTACCCGTAATATCCTTTAAATCATATTTCTTGTCATTAAATTTGAAATCAGCAGTTTTTACTTTTTCTGGATAAATGACTCTTGGCAACATATATATTACGCCACCAACTTCTTTTTCAAGTAATTCCGCTATTTCTTTTTCATGTTTTGAGTAATCCAATACAACGTGTTTTCCGTCTACCCTATATGTAACACCATTATCAACATATTCCAACATATCTTTAACTTTATGGCTATTCGGCACAGCATCAGGATACCAATTATTTGTTATATCTATGTACGGAGCTTTTTTCGCCGCTTTCCACTCATCCATTGTCTGTGTCTTATCGACATACACCTTTTTCCACTCGGGGTAAGTCATATCTTCGGGAACGGAGACCGTCTTTCCCGTTTCGGGGTCTCTCGCGGCGCGTGTTCCGAGACTGAACTCGTCGTCGAAGTACGGGGCTGTTGCACAATGACAATTAGGGTGAAAAGGATGTGCTGTTACACCTACCTTATATTCACTTATTGGAAAGTGTTTGCCGTCCAGTTCCTGACATATCTCACAAGTCGCCTCATTAAGAGTAGCGACTATCTCGTATTCCTCAACGCCCAGTTCCTCAAACATATCTTTCTGTGCCTGGCTTGCTATTGCTGCACTCTCGGTATAGACCAAAGTCGCCGCCCTGTTTACGGTCGTATTGAATTTCTTTGCGATAGCCTGTGCGCTGTCCTGCACACCCCTGCCGAGCATAATATTTCGTGTTATCTCGGTATCAAGGTCGTTTATAAGGGCATCCTTGCGTGTCCATATCCTGTCGGAGAAATTCTTGCCGTCAACCGCCCACGGTCTTTTTATCGCCGCATTAAGTTTGTTTTCATCAACGCTTGATAATTCAAAGCCCGTCTTCAACCCCGACTGTATCTCATACGCCGTCCTGTAGAAATCCTCGCTGTAGGCCTGTTTTAAATGCTCGGTCAGTATACCGTCCTCTTTGGCGGCGGCAAATTCCACCTGCTGCCTTAGCCTTGTCATCAGACCCTCGTACTTGGATATATGATACCGCGCGGAAGCGTTCTCCAATTCCTTGACCCACTTGCCGGAGACCTCATTATCTTCCATTGCCTTTATATACTGCTTGACATCCCACTTAAACTCTTTAAGCTCCTGTCCCGACAACATTTCCTTTGCCCTTGCAATATCTACATTGTTATTCTGTGCAAGCCTGCCGTACCACGCCTCTATTTCCTTTTTACACGCGGCCTCGGCCTGCTTGTATACATCCGCTATCTGCTCGGCAGTCATTTGCGCGCTTTTATGTTCAGCGCTCTCTATAGCCTCAAATCTGCGTTTCCAATACTCACTTGAAGGCATCCTCATAGTCGTTTCCCTCTTTCAGCCGTTTCTGTTCCAACAGGACATCATCGACCCACGGGTGGTTTTTCAAAACCGTTTCCTGTGACAACAAACCTTGTGATTTAAGGCAGTTTTCGATCACGCCGTTTTCGTCTATCAGCATATCGCGGTTAAATATAACATCCACATCCACAGCCGAATAGTCACCAAGTCCCTTATTGTAAAGGTAGGCATCAACAAACCACTTCAAGCTTTCAAAGCCTGCCTGATACTCCGTTTCCATACCGTTTGCATCCAGGTCAATGTCGCTGTAAACGCTTTGTATATTCATTTGGTTTGGCGTACCGCCGCGCAGTTCCGACACATCGTAACCCTTGCCGTTCTCGATTATTGCCTTTTTCAAAAGCTCTATTACGGTCTTGTAGTTTTCGCTGTTTACCTCGATGGTAAGTGTCTCAACACCGCCGTCCGTACCGTCCACGGTGCGCACCTTTACCGCGCCGTATGCCGCAAGGTTTTGCCTGAACTCACCCAGATTTTCACCGTCATAGTTCTTTAAAACAAGTATGGTATTTCTCACATCCTCTTCCATACCGTTCTGAAAGTTCGACAGAAGCAGGTTAAGACCGTCCTGCAAAGTCTTGACATCCTTTATAAGCGGTATTTCCTTTGAATTGTACTTAAACGGCACAACGGGTATCTTTTCCCAGTTATACCCCTCTGCTCCCGCTTGAATATAGGTCTCGTTTACCTTATCGGTATCGGGTTTAAGCTGTCCGCCCTCAAGCACAAAGTATTTTATACCATCCTTATCGTATAACTCGGCCTTTGTTATCCGCTTTTCGGTGCGACCCTCGTAATATACAATTTCATACAGCCTTAACAGATAGTCAAGCTCCGTATGCTCTGCATCCGCCCAGCCGGGTATTACCTCATAGGGCTTAAACCTTCTAAACGCAATATTGCCGCTTTCGTCCACATAAACATATATGTACCCTAATCCACAGTTAAGGCTGTCCTCTACCACGTTTTTAAACATACGCTGGAATGATTTGCCGTATATCGTCTTTAGCTGCTTTGTATACTCATCGTCCTCGGTATGGAAAACTATCGGCTGTCCCGCTATATAATTTACTTTCTGCCCCACAAGCCGCTTGTATTGATTATCCACTATTCTGTTGTTCGGCAGATTTTCCACCTCTACGGGTTCGCCGTTTGCCCCTATTACTGTCCTTTTACGCAAAAGTATATCGTGCAGTCCCACATAATACTTTTCACCGTCCAGCATAGCCTTAAATACGGGAGAGGCTTTAAACTCCGCTATCTGCCGCTCCAAAAACTCAATGTATGTCATTGGCTTTTCGGGCGGTCTTATCAAAAAATTGTGAAACATATTATCCCTCATTCAAAACTAAAGGTCTTGCCTTTTGTCATATCCTCAACAGCATACCTCATAGCATCCATAAGGTGATTAAAGCTGTCTATCGGCTTGTTTACCGTCTTTCCAAATTTATCCTTGTCCCAACTGTAATTGCTTATTTCGTTTATAAAATTTTCGCAGGAAGGATGTATCAATATCTTAAACCCCTGCAAAAAATCAATGCCGTTCATAATGCTGTCCTTGCCTTTTCGGGCGGAGGCTATCCTGCGCAAGCCAAGCTCCCTCAACCGCGCTATGCTCTTTGGCTCCGCGCTGTCGGCTGTTATTTTTTCCTTGGCATAGCCTTTTTTCAGTATTCTGTCGGCTATCTGCTCGTTGCTTAACGCCTTTTCGTACACCTCGTCAAACACATATATCTCCTTTGCCGCCATATCCACAATGCCGCAAAATAACGCTGTCGGGTCGTTGGTATAACCAAAGTCAAGCCCGAATACGGCTCTTGTGTCCTTGCTTGCTATATCCTCGGGCTTGAAAACACGTTCTTCCCAGTTTTCGTACACAAGTCCGTCAACAATGCCCCAATCTCCGAGGCCTGCGACACGGTAACGGCGCGGATTATTGCGTTTCATATCCTCAAAGACCCTTTTATCCGCATCATCAAGCCACTCATTACACATATAATTTGTGGTCAGTGCAAGCACATCCGCATTTTCCGCATCAAAAAAGCGGCGTTTTATCCAATGCCGCTCATTCCACGGGTTAAATGTAAGCGTAACCTGCTTGAAAAGTCCTTCGGGCACCTGGCCTCTTATACTTTCATCAAGCATATTAAAGTCGTCCTCGCTGTCTATCTCGTATGCTTCTTCTATCCACAGCCAGCAAAGGCAGCCGTTTGAAACGGTAATTGACGTTATCTTCAACGGATCGTCAAGCCCTCGGAAGTATATTTTCTGTCCCGTAGGTTTGTAGGTTATCTCCAAAGGCGATAATTTACAATCAAACAAGCTATCCACCCCAAAGCGGTGTATCGCCCATTTAAGCTCTGCATAACAGCTGTCCTTTAACGTGCCGAAAACCTTGCGCACAACAAGCAAATTGGCGGCAGGATATTTCATCAGCCTGTATATAAAATTAAGTGCCGTAGTCTTGCTTTTCTTGCTTGCACGGCTGCCCTTGCACACACGGTAACGCCCGGTATACTTCCAAAACTCATAGTACCCTTTCCCGACAGCCGAAGTAAGCGATATTCGTATTTCATTCATCGGCGGCATCTTCTTTCAGATCATCTTCAAAAACGACCTTTGCAACACCGTTAAGCTCCACCTTGTCGGTAAACAGTCCGAACCGCTTGCCCAGAAGCTCCGCCGCCTTTAAGCGTTCCTTTTCGTCGGGGCGCTTTTTAATATTGCGTGCCTCGCTCGTATAATCGCCCTGCTGTTCCACCACAACAACTTCGCTTTCGCTCTCGCCGCGCAGCACACTTGTCAGATACTCGATAACCTCTTTTGCATCCGCCGTCTTCTCGCTGTGGATCCTCTCCAGCTGCTCGTCAATGTACGCCCGCATCTCTGCATTAAATTTTGAACTTGGTTTTTCTTGGCTTTTTTCATTTATCCAATCGCTTGCCTTTTCGGCAGTTTTTTCCGAATATCCCGCCCGAATAGCCGCCTGTGTGGCATTACAGTCAATCAAATATTCATCACAAAACTTTCGCTGTTTATCAGTCATACGCCACACTCCTTTCTTTTTTCCAAAACAAAAGGCAGCCATAATAATATGACCGCCCCTTGCAGGAGAAATATACCTATGAAAAACACTTATTATCTTTCGTCCTTTTTCACACTACCATTATACCATATACGTTTTTCACATTTCTTCACAAATTTTGTCAAACGCCTCCAAAGCTTGTCCGTGCATATTATAAACATATCCCGGCTCATAATGCACTTCCTCAACTATCTTTTCAAAATCCTTACCTTCCACATATTTTTTAAAAAGAATGCTGATATATACCGGATTGTCCAGCTTGTATATCGCATTGGTTATATCATTCTTCAATCCTATAAACCTGATTATATCCGCATTTATTTCATTTTCAAGCTCTATTTTCTTTATTATGGTGTCCGCAAATCCTTTTGGAACAGCTAAACCTCCGGAAACTTTTTCGTCAGAAAAGCCTACAGAAGAAACATCCAACAAATTACTTGTTAATTCTTTCAAAAGAGCCTTTTTCCCCTTTATACGAGCTTCAAAGTCCTTTATTTTCTGCAAATACATCCTTGCTTTTGTATGTTTCACTCCATTCCCCTCTTTCGTCTTTTCTTCCACTCTTGCCGCAGTATATGCCTTGCCCTGTACAGCTGCGCCGTACTCATCATAGATATGTGACATTTGCCGCGCGGTATACGCAGGCGAAACGCCAGCCATCGATAAACCGCCCGCCGCTCCTTTGGTGTTGACCACAGCTTGCCTAAAAATAAATGGCAGTCCGCCTTTAAATCCTCGTTCATTGTTCCCATTCCCAACAAAAATCGACCTTTTCAAGCAGTTCCGTTTTAATGCCGCCCTGCACCGCATCTATCAGATACAGACCGTCCTCGGGCACCGGTGCGATCTTGACCAACTCACACCCGCCCGCCGTCCACGGCAGACTTGCAGCAACATAAAGCCCGCCGCCGTCTTTTCGTCTTACTATCTCGCCTATTTCAAACATTTCCCTTGCCTTCCCATTTATCGCACTTACAATCTGCGTTTCTGTAATCTGCGCAATGTTTACTTTTATCGTTGCAGCACACACCCTCAAACGCCGCATACCATTTGCAATTTTCGCACGTTGTCATTTTTATCACTTCTCTTTCATCGCTTTCAAAAGTTCCTCAACCTGTGGAAAGTGGCGGCCTGTTTTTTTTACTTTTTTTATAAAAAAGTCGTCGCTGGAAAGTGTAAAAGTTCCGCCAATAGATTTGTCTTGCGGTGTCCATAATAAATATACATCATCATCCGCGTAGTTTATTTGGTACACAACGCCTTTTATTGTTTTCTTTGCACACAGTGAATAAAATTCCAGTTCATCCCCGACTTTGATTTCTTTCTGCTTACCTTCATACTCTTTTATTTTGGCTATAGCTTCGGAGGCAGTAAACTTTACCATAATATCACTCGCATAGGTTTCGCCAAAGATTTCTTGGATTTCTTCTCGGGTAAATCCGCCGTATTTCACTTCACATATTATCTTCCTTGCCGCTTCCCACGCATCGGTGAGACCTTGTTCGTAGTTCGTTTCGCCGTTTCCTGCCGTGTCAGTCACTTTTATAAAAGGTATTCGCACCTGCGGTTTGGGTGGGTAGTCTTTCGGCGGCTCGGCTATTCCAAGTCGGAGGAGCGTTCTGTTGGTTTTGCTTTTTGCAATTTCGTTGATTTTGTCGTTTGCCTTGAATAAATAAGCAAGCTGCTCCCAAAGTATGCCAACATCTGCCATTTCCTCGTAAATGTGTTCTCGACGTTCATCCTGTTCTAATACGTTTTCGGCGTTGAGGTATTTACAAATTGCCTGCATCAGTTCCGCCATTTCCTCGATTAACTTTCCTGCCTGTTTTACCGGTCCGCAATGCTCTGCGATTTTTTGTATATCCTTGTTCATAGTGTTTTTATCCTCTCTTGTACCACGCTCTACTGCCGTCTGAAAATTCTAATTCGACAGCCTGTGGAAATCCTTGCTGATTTTGTTTTTGGCTTAAATATCTTGTGTTTACTATTGCCGCTTTTACTTTATGCGACCTTTCGCAGTTTTCGCAGTCTATTCGTTCTTTGTAAACCGTGCCGCAAATTTCGCATTGATATATGGTTTGCTTTTTCACTCCTATTTCACCCACCTACTCAATATTCGTTATAACAACTTCGTCATCTTCGACATTTGGAATAGATATGCTTAGAACAGGCGAATAATCATCAAAATCAATTCGACATTCCCAATATATACACATATCTTCTTCTTTGGGCATTACCCCTATTTCCCAACAGCCGTTATCGTGCGGACTGTACCGTCCTGTTACTATAATAGCCTCGTTGCCTGCCGATACCTCAAAGCTAATCGGCTTTCCGCTGCCGCAGTTATCACTGTCAATATTTGTTAAAAGGTACTCTCCAAATGTATCATCGCTGTACCCTCTGAATTGTAATTCTGCCATAATTCAATCTCCTATTTTTATTTGCAATATTCAGGCAAATTTGCCCTTACCAACGCCGCAGGCACAGGCGGCGTTACCGCATTGCCGCACCTTGCGACCTGCTTACTGCGCGGATACGGATTGCCGTCCGCATCCTTGTCTATAACATAGTCCCTCGGGAAGCCCTGCGCGTTAAACAACTCCCTCGGCTGTAACATCCGCATTTTTATATCGGTTATTATGTAATCCTCGCCGTGTACTGTAATTACCGCAAATCTGTCCTTTGTCGTTACGGTATCAAGCGGCTCGTCAACGGGCTTTGCCGCTCCCGTAGAAAAATACTTTATTAAAAACGCCTGCACTTCCGCATGATGTGCTCCCGAACAGGAGATAGTACTCAACGGCTCGTCCGCCTTTTGGCCGTCCATATTGTTGCGCAGGGTCATAATATGCGCCGTGACAAGACTGTTATGGTCTTTTGCCGTCACCGTACTTAAAGGATCCTCGGCCTTACTGCCAGCGCCCTTATAGCCGCCTGCGTAGTTTTTCATTATGTATGCACAGTTAAGTGCATATCGGTTTGATGTGTCAAGCGTCATAATCGGTTCCGAAAGTTCCTGCCCTCGGACTTCGCCGTTTGCCGTCTCACTGTGGTATTGTATAAGGCTCGGTGCTACAAGATAATGCTTTCCGTTGCTTACCACAGTACCCAATGGCTCATCAATGCTGTTTACTCTCGGTGCTTGTCCTGCTCTTTCTCCATATCCGATAGGCACGATAAACGGCTCGGGGTTTTCAACAACAAACTTTTGTATGCCGCGGGCTATCCTGCGCAAAGTATTCTCCGCAAGCGGTTTCTTTCGTTCAAAAATGCTTTGCGCAGGTATCGACCAGTCAATACATTCGGCGGCGGTATGGTAAGGACTTTTATGTCCCTGCCTGACTTCATCACTGTTTTTCGGTGCGTGAGAGGCTTTCGGCCAAATTATATCTTTATCGTCGGCTCTTGCGATCATATAAAACCTTGTTCTTGTTGTCGGCGCCCCGTAGTCACAAGATTTTAAAACCCTGTACTCAACTTTATATCCAAGCCCTTTTGAAATTCTGTCCGCGATTGTTCCGCTTGGATCTATCTCCAAAGCGTCACACATTTCGGCAAAGGCAGGAGAGTTTTTGTCAATTCCCAAAGACAAAGCCCCGATAAATCCCGTAAATGTTTCGCCCGCTCTTTCCTTTATCGGTTTATTAGCTACGTCCAAAGGTCCCCAAGTCTGTATTTCCGGAACATTTTCAAGCATTATTACCCTTGGTTTTACCATAAGCGCCCATTTAATAGCCACCCAGGCAAGCCCGCGAATGTTTTTGTCAACGGGCTTACCGCCTTTTGCTCTCGAAAAATGCTTGCAGTCCGGAGAAAACCACGCCAATGCAACGGACTTTCCGTCGCAGGCTTCCACCGGGTCAACTTCCCAAACATCCTCACAGTAGTGTTTTGTGCCGGGATGATTTGCTTTGTGCATCGCAATAGCATCGGGATCGTGATTAATGGCAATGTCAACGCTGCGCCCGATAGCCATTTCAATGCCCGTTGAAGCCCCGCCGCCTCCGGCAAAGTTATCTACAAAAAGTTCACTCATTCTTTTCCTCCCATTCCATATCAAACAAACTTAATTGTACGGGAAACGGCCGCCAATCCACACCGATAAAGTCAAGGACTTCCGACCAACCATACTCGTTTCCGTTTTCATCTTTACAGCATCGAAACATCCAGTATTCCCATTCTTTCGGGTTATCCTCACGCAAACGGTCAAATCTGTGCGGGCGTTTTTCTATGTGTATTCCAAAGCCGCACATACTGCATCCCGTTCTTTGTGCCCTTGTTGTATACAGTTCTCCGTTTTCTCTGCGTTCTATTGTTCCGTATATTTTAGGTACGGGCACTTTCAGATCTAAGGCAAGCCTCAGAAGATCCTGTCGGGTAAAGATTGCAAACGGACAGCTTCTTACAGTATTTTTGCCGAAATAGTTGCATCCGTTTTTCATAAGCCCCATTTCTCTTTGGCCACCCTCGGAAGCCATCAGTCCCAGATATGGATAACTGTTGTGTTCTTTTGCCCAATCATCAGCAGGCTTTTCTTTCATGTAATAACAGCACCTGCTCGATACTTTGAACCTCGGAGGATCTTGTATGTACAGATCGGGGCGATGCTCTCTGTAATTTCCGCCGAATAGCTTTATCCATTTATCGGGCAGCTTTATTTTTTCACTATGTTGAAAATGCCCTTGTTCTCCCATATCTCCGGTCATTATTGCGTGAATAAATGTAGTTTTTTCCGCATTCTTATCCAACAAGTAGCTTATTTTATTAGCTTTTGCCTTACTGATAACGGGAAAACCCAATTCATTTAAAACCTGCTTTTTAGTTTTATACGGTCTTATTGCAATAACTCCAAGTTGTTTATGTATTTCTTGTATGCTCCTATCCTCCAGTATCGACACCGATACCGCAGGAACGTCAATACCTATACTGCGCAGAAAAAGCAATAATGTGATGCTGTCAAGGCCCCCAACGGATACATGGCAATTCGCATCATATTCCCCCGATATTGTTTCGTAAAATTCCCACGCTCTTTTCCTCGCATGAGAGATTTTTGCTTCATAGGGCAAACTTTGTTTTTGTACAAATTCTTCTATTGTCATTTTTTATCAAGGAGCAAACAGCTGTTTTATGCGCGCAAAAACTCCTGCTCCTTTCTTTTAGTCTTATTTTTCCTTAGGAACCATTGCAAGTGGACGCCCACATTTGCATTTTATCCTTTGTCTTTTGGGAAACATCCCAAACCCTAAATTATCCTTTCCACCGTAACAAATACCCCTTCACGGTCAAAGTGATATTCTTTCCGGCACGACACCCGCACTACCTGTTTATCATCGTGATATGCAACACCGTTAAGCGCATCGCAGATAATTTTTATAATATTATCACAGTCGGGCTTTTTGGTCGGAAACATCCTTCCGTCCAGTGCCTTTTCGGTCTTTGCCTTTGAAAAACTTTTCGGCACCAATTCAAACGCTCGTATATACACCTGCACAGGCTCGTCGGCAGGTATCGGCTCAATGCCGTTTTTTCCGCCTCCTGCATATAACAAAGTCTCACCCAATTTTCATAATTGGCTGTGTCCTCCGGCGTGTATGTCCGCCCCGTTTTTGTAAACCTTGGCCTGCCTTTCCCCTTAGGCTTGCCCGGTATAAAAAATTCCAGTTCAATCACCTTCTTCCCCGACATTCCCGTAGTATGTCCTGTTAAAATATTCAGTCCACTCGGCATCGTAATTCATTGCCGTAGTTATAATGCATTTCTGAAAATATCTCTTCGGGTTTCTTATTGGCTTTTCCTTGCCCAGGTCGTTGATTTTATCCAGAATAAAATCAACTTTTTCATAATTTAAGGACAGCAGAATGCCCTTTAAAAACTCTTTGTCATATGCCTTGCGCCCAATATGTATCATTTTATTAGATTCGGACACCAAGTCATAGACAAGATTTACAATATTGTCTACCTCGGACGGTTTGCGAACGGAACGCAAGCCATTGTAATTAATATTTTCTTTAAACTGAGATATAAACATCGTATCAATCTCATCTATCTCCGTTTGTGGAATTGTGGAAATTAAAGAAGGAGTATCGCAGATAGATAGATTGACATTCTCACATTCTATATTATCATTCTTATCATTATTGTTAGTGGTTATCTGGTGGTTATCCGTTGGTTGTTCGGTGGTTAAATTGTTGGTTAAACTATAGTTTTCGTCTTGATATTTCGCCCAGTTTTGGATAGTTACAAGCATATTTTTGTTGGTTGTTTTGGTGGTTAAAAAACCGTAACTTTCAAAACGTTTTAAAGCTGTTCTAACCTTTTGCCTTGTTATTTCCTCGGAATTGCATTTTTCTATTATGCTTTTAACCGACGTTATAAACTGACCTGCCTGTACCTCATACACTTCGCCGCCGAACTCCCACTTTTTAGGTTTATGGTTAGCCATACATAATAAAGTTATCAGTATGACACGCTGTTCAAGTGTGCTACACATCCATATAGGCTTGTCTATCAGCTGTCTGTGCAGTTTTATCCAGCCCTGCATACTATCACACCCTTATTAAAACGGCAGATCTTCTTCATCTTCGCCGTCTTGTATATCGTAAAACTTTTCATTCTGCAAGGCCGGAGGATCGGAGCCGCCGCTTTCCCCGTCAGCACGCCTTTCACAAAACTCAAATTCCTCTACGATAATGTCAAAGCTTGTGCGCTTTTGTCCTTTGCTGTCCTCATAACTGCCTGTTTGTATACGGCCGGAAACAAGAATTTTCCTGCCCTTGGTAAAAAATTTGCCTATAGCTTCGCCTGTTTTGCCAAGTGCAACACAGTTGATAAAATCAACCTCCGCTGCGCCGCTTTGCTTTTGTACTTTTCTATTCACAGCCACACCAAACCGCACCACAGCTAATTGATTTTCGCCCGATGTATACCTAACCTCGGGGTCTCTTGTCAAATTCCCCATTAATATTACTCTGTTCATTCTAAACCTCCATTATCACACCTTTTTCGGCAATTAAAACAGGAATACCCGTTTCCGCCTCAACTGCCTTTTTAAACTGCACAGCGTTCGAATGTGCATTACTTAAGTGTATCAGCATTATATTCCTTGCCTTGCTTAAATCATTGGCTCGCAGCGCATCTATGCAGGTAGTAAGGCTTAAATGCGATGTCAGTAATCTGCTTTTCCTGCTTTTGGGCATATCCTCTTCCAGCAGCTCCGCGGCATAATTGCACTCTATCAAAATATGGTTTAAATTTTTAAACGTATTTGGCAGATAGTAAGTATCCGTTGCAAAAAGGATATTGCCGCACTCCGTATGGTTTATCAAATAGCCTACAGGCTCACTGCAATCGTGCTTTGTTCTAAACGGCAATACTTTATATGCGCCAACAGTAAACACGCATTTAGGGGTTATTTTTTTAACATACGGGCTATCTATATTTATAGCTTCAGCCGTGCCGCCCGACATATAACACCTTATACCATTTTGCAAATATTCCCTTATATACCCACAATGGTCCTTATGCTCGTGCGTTAGTATGCACCCGCATATTTTACTCATATTATAGTTAATTGCCTTTTTAACTTCTTTGAGCTTAACTCCCGCCTCGATTATAAGGCAGGAGTTATCACTTTCAAGCAAATATCCGTTTCCTCTGCTGCCGCTCGCCAAAACCGTTAGCCTTGCCATTACTTAAAACCCCGGGTCGTATGGTATATCATCAAACCCGTCTTCTTCTGTTTTAGGCTCTTCGTTGGGTGTATTGTTTTCCTCTTCAAAGCCTATCTCCTCCGCATTTGCGTTATCGTTTATCTCTTCCTCAACTTTACCGCGCAAAATTTCGTCTTCGTCTATGTAGTCAATAATTTCATCTGCCGAAGGAATACCCATCAAAAGATCGGAGCAATTTGTGTTTCCGAAGAAAGATGCCGCTCTGTACCTTAACATAAGCTCGGGCATAGTCTGCCATTTACTCCCGCTTTTGGTCATCCAGCCTTCCTTTTTTGCCATTTCAAGCGTTATAACAGGGCCTTCAATAATTTCATTATCGTAGGTTTTTGCCCAAGCGTAGCATGATGTCTTTTCCTTATTAAACGCAAACTGCAGCGGTGTTGCATAGCGTTTGCTCTGATTGATAAGCGCAATAATAAATTTACTGCTCCAACTCGGTTTGTTATACACAATGTAAATATTCTGCATAACCATAAGCGGTGACATTTTACACCTTGCCGCCATATCAATAGCGATCAGGCAGCTGCCTTCATTGTTCTGAAATTCCTTGGGTACAAGCGGACTTTTGGAAAAGCTGGCCGCCAATTTCAACGCACCGCAGAACAGCTCAGAGGAACTGTATATTCCACCCATATCGGGCACTATAACTCTTGTTTCTTTTTCTTTAACTGCCATAATCAAGCAACTCCTTTCGATATTTCAATTATCTTTACATCTTTTGCTTTTTCCTCGCCTATCACCGTCAAATATATGGTCTGGCAATCCATTTTAAGCGGATTGTTTACAGTTTCCTTGTTGTCGATAAATAGCGGCACTTTCACATCATAAAACGCCTGTAAGGCCTTAATAATATCAAGTCCCGCATTTATCTTGCTCGCGCCGTTCAGATCCGAATAAGGAACACCTTCTATTGTCGGCTCGCAGCATTCAACAAAGCCGCCGTTTATCTGATAGTCATACAGCTTAAATTTAACCTTTTCAAATCGGCTGTTTACCGCCTTATCAAGCAAATCGATCTTTGTCTTTGTAAAATCCGCTATGGCGGCCTCTTCTTTTTCAATATCGGCTATTGCCTGTGCTTTCTTCGACATTTCTCCCTCAAGTTCGGCTATGCGCTCCCGTACCTTTTGTGCCGATAAATAAGCGCTTTTTTCCGCCATAACATTATCCAGCTTGGCAGATAGGCGGTTGATCTCCTCTACCTGCTCGGAAGTATCAATGCTCTCGCTTTCAAGCCTTACCTTTAGCTCTTTTATTTTCGTTATATACGGTTCAGCGCTTAAAATCGGCATCTCTATCGTTTCGGTCGGTTCACTTTCCATTATATCCGTAAGCTGCGCTTTAAGCTCCGCCGCCCTTGCCGTAAATCTTTCTATTCTTGCTTCACAGTCGTTTATAGCAGCAGCGTACTGAATGCCTTTATTGCGTATCTCTTCCAGGCGCTTTGCCTTGTCCGCATTAAATTTCAGCCTCTTTGCCTCATATTCTGTTTTCTTTTCGGTCAGCACAATGCTATCCCATGCGCGGCCACAACAAGGACACACGTTATCATCAAACGCAGGGAATTTTTCGGCATATACCTTGCTGTATTCTTTACGCAGCTTGTCCCTCGTCGATTTTTCAAAGGAAATATTTTCTTTTTCCTCTCTGATATCCCTTTCTGTACTGTTTATCTGCCCTTTAATACTGCTTATAACGCTTTCGATTTCAAGCCTTTTTTCTCTTGCCTCGGCCTCGCGTTGCTTTACCTCGCTTTTATGCGCCAATTTCGCCCGTTCAAACTGAATTTCCGCCCTGCGCAGTTCATTTTCCAGCTCAATCCGACCGCCGCCGTTTTCAATCTGCTGCACTTCCTTGCGTAACTCTGAAATACCGCTTTCAACACTCTTTATTTCGGCATCTATGTCCTTGATATCCCTGATATTCTCATTTATGTTAAGCGCTGCCTCATCAATCCTTGTAGGTATCAGGTCAAGTTCTTTTTTCAGCTTGCTCTTGGTCTTTGCAAGTTCCTTTTGCCTGTCGGCTATACTTTTGTCTGCATTTAAAATAGCAAGTATATCGTCTTTGCCGTACTCCTCGGCTATTTCCTTATCGCTGCCTATACCTGCCATTTTCATTAGTATTTCACGCTGCTGCTGCATTTTTAGTCCGGCAAATGCAAAGGGATTGGTCACAAGCTTAAACAGATCTTCGCCGATCCATTCACTTATACGAGCATTATACTCGGACATCTTAAGTGGTACATTATCAACTTCATACAAAGTTTCATTACCCTTATATATCGCCTCTGTACTGCCCTTTTCAGTCACCCATTTTTCACGCAAAGTGCGCGATAAGGTTTTTGTCTTGCTATCATCAACTGCTATTACCGCACATACATTATGCTCAATATTATGTATCTCGTTTCCATCTGCATCAAGCGTTTTTACACCAAAATCTTTTCGCCCCAAACTGTCTTTGCCAAACAACACCCAGAGGAAGGCATCAAAAAGGCTTGTTTTGCCTGTCCCGTTTTGGCCGACTACCTCATTTATTCCATCGGAAAACTCAACTTCATATTTTCGTATGCCCTTAAAATTAATAAGAGATAACTTTCTTAATACGATCTTCATCTTGTATACCCCTTTCAGATTAGAATTCCTCCGTAGCATCTAACCCGCTTTAAGCCATTACGCAAGCACCGTTATTTCGGGCTTATCTTTCAGCTGTTCTTTAAGATATGCCCGTATTCTTTCAGTAGCCAGTTTTCTCCATGCACCGCCGTCGGCTTCCACCAATTTAAAAAACGGATACCCATTTCTTTCGCCTATGCGGAACACAAACAGACTTTCAGGCTGAGTTATTTCAAAGAACGTCCTGTATGGCGTAAGGGTCACGGGATTCGGCACAATGGCGTTATCCTTTGATGTAATGCCCGTTTTTATGACCGCCTGCTGTGTTACGCCGTCATCCGAATATTGATGCTGCTGTGTATTCACGATATTTGAAGCGACCTTTGTGACAAGCTCGTTATCGCCGTTTTTAAGGAAGCAGGACTGCATCGCGATTATAAATTCTTCCTGTTCGTGTTCGCAGCCATAGCTAAAGTAAGGAATATCTGCGTTTGCAATAAACAGATTTTCCCTCTGTCTTTCTTCAAGCAGACCCGAACAAAGGACAACAGTTGTCGGGGTTTGTATGTGTATTATCATCTTTTCATGCAATTCATCACTGCATTCTTTTATGTAATCCACAAGCGAAGTAAGAGTTGTTCCATTTATGGGTGCCGCCATATCTCTTTTTCCGTATCTGTCCAGTTCTTTTGTACAATATGTTTTTCCTTCGATAGTAACTAATTCGGGTTTCTCGGCCTCAACAGCCAGACTTGCGATATATTTTATTGCTTCTTTCAACATGCTTTCATCCTCCTGTTATGCTTTTGCTGTCCTGCCGTCCATAGGAATAATACGTTCTCTGAGATCTATCGGTTTACTTGTCGGCAATTCTTCCGTCTCTTCCTCAAGATATTCGTCAAGACTTATCTGCCCACTCGGAAGTCCGTTGTATTCGGCAACTTCCAACTTTTTGGTTTTGGCATCCACGCCCATTATCATCTGGGTATCTATCGCCTCGGCAGGCACAAGTTTTGTGTTTACACTAATGCTTGTGTTTACAAGCTGTCTTGTTTTGTTCGGTGCAAACTTTATGTTTACCGTTATGCCGCGCTTGGCCGTAGCGTCCGTATTGGGGTCTTGTATATTCTCCGCCACCTGTAAAAACGCCTCGTTCAGCTTTTCGGCAAATGCACCGCCTGCAAGTGTTTCAAGATTAATAAAATTCTTTTCTGCCATTTGACTTTTACCTCCTGTTGTTTTAAACTTAATATGTGTTAAACTGTGATGCTATTCATTAGCATCTATGCGGGTGATGTTCCGTAAGGAACTCACTCTTTTTTCCTATGCCCCGGCTGCTCCAACAGTCGGGGCTTTCATTCTTCCTCTTCTTCCGCTTCCATACTCTGCCATATAAACGCCTTTGCTCTGTACAGTGCATATATCCATACAGATACCTGCACTGTAAAGCCGATGAAAAAGGCTTTGTTTGACAGATATTCAGCTTCATTTGCTCCTACCGTCCACATCATCACGATAAAAGCTATAATGGCTATAAATCCCCAAATATCGGTCTCCTTGTTTTTCATTTTCTCCTCCTCAATTCATCCTGTCCGACAGTCCAAGCAGGTAATCGCTTGTACAGTTGCAGGCCTTTGCAAATTTCACTATATCCGAAGCGTAAAGTTCGCCGCCGTGCTTTTTTAAATACAATATTTTTTCTGCATTTGCTTTGTTGCCAACAAACGGATCGTTAAGATATTGTTTAATAATATCTTGATTCGTTGTGCCGTGTTCCTGCATAACAAATTTCAAACGCTCTATAATTTTCCTATTCATTTGTTCCTCCCTTTCACGTACACAAAGCCATAATGCTTTGCAGCTTAGTCCGTAACATCTGGTTTTCTCTTATTAACTCGTCGTATTGTGCCCTGGGAACAACTTCCCCCGGCACATCCCGTATGTACCAATGCCCGCCCTCGCACTCGCGATAGGCTTCAAGCTGCTTCGCAAGACACATCTGCCGCACCCTGCTTTCGGGCAGCCCGTATTTTTTTGCATACTCGGGAACTTTAAGATATTGCTGCGTAAGTATCTGCTCCATAAACTCGCCTCCTATTAGCAAACCGCATAAACACAAGGCACATGATTTGTTTCCGGATCAATATCTCCCCATGTATCATAAATCTTGAAATTTCTTGGGTTATACTGCTTTTCTTCTTTTCTGCAGCGTGCAATATAGGTCATCGCCGTTCTGATCGTTTGCGAATAGCCCCATGTGTGCTTATTCGACCCGCAGATGATCCTGTCGCTTTCATACTCTACAAAATATCTTTTCACACCAAACACCCCTTTCTTTTGTTTAAACTTTACATCATCTCTTCCCTTTGCTATAATTTGTGTATCAGCTCTGCCAAGCTGAAATATTATAGAAGGGAGGAAAATCAATGACAAAAGCTGAATTTGAAACAAAATTTGATGAAATATACAGCAAAAACGCTCTTATTTCTGTCGAAAACATCTCAAATATCTTGAAAAAAGAAACCGAAAACAACAAATCAATTCCACAAGATAAACTGCTTGCAATTCTCTTTTCGGAGATACTCAAGACCAACAAAATTACTTTGAAACAAATCCTGTCAAATGTTCTTCCATTTGATGAGTAAGAGTTTTTATAAAATTATCAACATTAACATTATGTGGCTGGTTTAATTCTTTTATTAAATCAGCCATTTCTTTTGATGTTACCTCAATAGATATTTTCACACCCTCACGCTCCTTTCGTTATTTGTTGCTGATTTCAGCAACATTATCAGCAAAAAAAATTTCATCACGATCTGCGCTATTAATATGCAGTAGATTACATAACTTAATTATCTCACATATTCTGAAATCAGAAACATTATTCATCTTATTTAATAGTGCTTGATAGCTTAATCCTGCATATTTTGCAATATATCTGATTTTATAACCAGACGTTTTAATAATACCTCTTAATTTTTCTGTATCTGTCATTTACACACCTCCTTGTTGCCAATTTTAGCTACAAATAAATATTATCACAGGTTGATTGTTTTGTCAACATATTTTTTTAAAAAAATAAATTTATGTTGACATTTACGGAAACTTAATCTATAATGATAATTGAAAGGAGATGATTTTATGACTATAGGCGACAGAATAAAATTACGTCGCGAAGAATTGGGTATGACGCAGGAAGACCTTGCTACTAAATTAGGTTATAAAAATCGCTCAACGGTAAATAAGTGGGAAAAAGATGGAAGTAAATTACAACAACGTAAAATCAAACAAATAGCCGATGCTTTAAATACTACTCCCACCTTCCTTATAGATGATGAAGTTATACCGGAATATAATATGCCCATAGCCATAAAACCCACCAAAAACATACCAATTGTCGGCACGGTAGCCTGCGGCAACCCAATCTACGCCGAAGAAAACATACTGGAATATATCACCGTAAACGAAACCGATAACGTAGATTTCGCCCTTTACGCAGAGGGCGACAGTATGAACGCCTGCAAGATAGACGACGGCGATACCGTCTTTATCCGTTCACAATCCATAGTCGAAAACGGAGAGATCTCCCTTGTCCTTGTCGATGACTGCGCCACCATAAAACGCTTTTACGACTACGGCGACAAGGTAGTCCTGCGCCCCGACAGCACAAATCCCGTTCACAAGGAACAAATTTACGATAAAAAGGAATATAATTTAAGCGTTCAAGGCAAAGTAATTTTTATAAAGACGTTTGTTAAATAATGAGTAGTAAATGGATGAAATTTCAAATTACAGCGAAAACATTTTTGAAAGCATAAAACATATAAACGACTACGGAGAAAAAATTGTATTGCGCCCGGATAGCACTAATTCCGAGCATAAAGAACAAGTATATGAAAAGGGAAAAGACACTATTGCAATACAAGGCAAAGTTATTTTTATTAAGTCTTATACAAAATAAGAAAGGAGTTTTCAATATGGCTAACAACAAACTTATCAACTGTCCAACTTGCGGAAAAGAAATATCCAAAACCGCATCAACGTGTCCACACTGCGGCGAGGTATTAAAGCAAAAAAAATCTTCATCGGGTGCTGGTTGCGGATGCCTTATTGCTTTAATCGCTTTTGGTGCAATATTTGCCGCGAGTTCTTCTATAACAAAATACACAAATAATTCTATTCAATCCCAAGTTTCGGGCGTAACAGATGAAAGCGAATATATCACATTGTCAGAATATAATCAAATAACAACTGGGATGACTTATGAAGAAGTTTGCAGCATCGTAGGCTCTAATGGTACAGAATCTGCTTCTTCCGGAGATGATAATTACAAAATTGTTATAGTTACTTGGTATGGTAATGGTGTAGCAGGCTCAAATGCAAATGTTACATTTACAAACGGTGCTGTCACAGGTAAAGCCCAGGTTGGTCTGCAATAATCTTCATACAAAGTTTTTATGGGCGGAGATAAGATACAGGCAACAATGGTATTTGAGAGATTGGATTTTGGCAAAAAAAGTGAATAATTTTTGCAGCCATTCGGTACCTCAATGTACCATTATGTTAAAAGAATTCAATAAAAAATGTTAAAAAAAATCAACAAAAATATTGACACCAAGTGAATAATATGTTACTATAAACATACAATAATATTGCTTCAAACAATATTATGTTTAAGCGTACTAATTATAGCTTGGCAGTAAGCCTCCCACTATAAGGGAACGGCCGACCCCAAGCTTTTATTATTATAAGGAGATTTATTATGAAAACAGCAATACTTGTAGATGGCGGCTTTTACCGCTATCGCGCACAAGCAAAATTAGGTGACCAAACAGCAAAGGGACGCGCCGACGAGCTTTTCCGTTACTGTCTTCGACACCTAAAAGACGGTCACAACCCACAGGAAAGCGACTTGTACCGTATCTTCTATTATGATTGCTTTCCTACGACCAAAAAGATATATCATCCGCTGTTAAAACAACAAATAGATTTTTCAAAAACAGATTTATATAAATGGACAAACGAATTTTTTGAAGAACTCAAACGAAAAAGGAAATTCGCTTTAAGGATGGGGATACTTGCTGACACCCAAGCGCACTATACCATAAAATATGATATTGTAAAAAAAATGTGCAATGGCAGTGTAAAATTTGAGGATCTTACAGAAAAAGATTTCGAGCTTTCTATGGAACAAAAAGGCGTAGATATGAAAATAGGTATTGATATAGCCTCATTAGCATTTAAAAGACAGGTTGACCAAATTGTTCTTATATCGGGCGACAGTGATTTTGTCCCTGCCGCAAAACTAGCAAGACGTGAAGGCATAGACTTCGTACTCGATCCTCTTGGAGCAACTGTTAAGCCAAATCTTTTTGAACATATAGATGGTTTAAAAAGTTGTGATAACCGCTTTACGCATAATATTATTACATAACCAAGCAAATCACAGAGGATGCGAATATGTGGAGTTAATATTTCCGACCATTTTGTTGATGTCAACAAAATGGTTTCCAATCAATCAAATTAATAAAAAAACGGCGAGTGCCGCAAACACCCGCCGCAAAGACTACTAAACCATAAAAGGATATTATAATAGCCCCTGAACAAGTCTATTATAGCACATATCCTTTTATTTGTATACCTGTTTTTCAAAAAAAATAAAAGGAGATGTTATTATGGCAGTAAAAACCAATTATCAGAAAAACGGCAGCAGCTACTATCGCGTGACCGCCACTATCGGCAAAGACCCCGACGGAAAACCAATCCGTAAAGAATTTTACGGAAAGTCCAAAAAGGAAGCCGAGCAAAAGCGCGACGAGTATCTTCAGGATCTGCGCCTGGGTCTCTCATCGGACTACCGCGACCACACCCTCGGCGAACTTATGCGCCTGTGGCTGTTCGAGGTCGTCAAACCAACCAAAGCCGATAATACTCTTGTGCGCTATCTTAATGTATACGATTATTACATAAAGCCCTCGGAGCTGCACAGCCGTCAAATCCATACAATATCAAACATGGATATACAACGACTATATAACCAACTCGCCGCCGACGGCAAAACTTCTTCCATGCTCTTTAATATGAACAAGGTTCTCAGAGTGTTTTTTAATTATTGCATCAAACAGCGATATATACTTATAAATCCATGTGTCGGTGCAGAATTTCCCAAAAAGCAAAAAACAGCCGAAACAGAGCAAAAAGTCTACCCTTTTTCCGATGCCGAAGTCAAGACCATACTTAACAGCGCACCCGATTATATGTTCCCTCTTCTTACTGTAGCTTTCGCAACAGGCTTACGTGAAGGCGAACTTCTTGCTCTTATGTTAGACGATGTTGACTTTGGCAATGGCATAATTCACATAAATAAAGCCCTTAAAACGACTTATGACTGTGCATCTGTTTCGGAACGCAAACGTATCGTAAAAATCAGCGACCCCAAGACGCAAAGCAGCATAAGAAATGTACCTATCCCTAAAAATATTACATCCGTTTTGAGACAACAAGTCGTGCATCAGCGTATGCTTTTTCTGAAATATAGTACGCCACCGGAAGAACAGTTGCTTTTCACCACTCCTACAGGAAGCTATATCGATGCACATAATTTACAGCGACGCTGGATGCGCCTGCTTAATAGGGTCGGAATACCTTACCGCAAATTCCATAATACCCGTCATACCTATGCCACTAAACTGTTTGAAGCAGGCGTAGACATCAAAACCATACAAACATTGCTTGGTCACGCGAATATACAAACTACATCACAAATCTATGTGCATGTAATGCAGGATGTAAAAACAGATGCGGTAAATAAAATCAATTACTTGTTCGGTTAAGCCCCTATGCGGGGCTTTTTTTATCAAAAACCAAAGTGGGAAAACTGTGGGAAAATCTTAAAATTATGGATAATATCAAAAAAATAAACCGCTCAAACATTGCTGTTTAAGCGGTATAAGAATTGCGGAGGCCGGATTTGAACCAACGACCTTCGGGTTATGAGCCCGACGAGCTACCAGACTGCTCTACTCCGCGATATTAAAATAAAAAAAGTGGGCGGAGAAGGATTCGAACCTTCGAAAGCGTAGCTAACAGATTTACAGTCTGCCCCCTTTGGCCACTCGGGAACCCGCCCATATAATATATGCAGTATATTAAATAATATACTTACTTTTTAAAAAGCCGATGAACGGACTCGAACCGTTAACCTGCTGATTACAAGTCAGCTGCTCTGCCAATTGAGCCACATCGGCACATTATTTTTTTAAAAGGTTGATCCGGCAGCCACCTACTTTCCCGGGCAGTCTCCCGCCAAGTATCATCGGCCGATTGGGTCTTAACCGTCGTGTTCGGTATGGGAACGGGTGTGTCCCCCAACCGTATCGCCACCGGAAGTATTTATTTCAGGGTGCATAATCAGCAAAGCTGACTTCGCTTGAACCCTCAAAACCGAATATTAAAAACTTACTGACATTTATATATCATCCTAATGTCCTTGCGTTACTTTTTCGCCTGCGACTGGTTTTTTTGTAACTGCCGCTTCTTAATGCGTCGCTTTTACTTCGTGAAAAGCTCTCTGCATTCTCCCGCGTTTCGTTATCTGCAAAAAAACTTCGTGTCGCAAAATTTTTACGGCGAAAAATTTTGCTCTTGGACAAGCCCTCGATTTATTAGTATCGATCAGCTGAACACGTTACCGTGCTTACACCTTCGACCTATCAACCTCGTCGTCTACAAGGAATCTTACTTCTTTCGAATGGGAAATCTTATCTTGAGGGGGGCTTCACGCTTAGATGCCTTCAGCGTTTATCCCTTCCAAACTTGGCTACCCGGCTATGCTCCTGGTGGAACAACCGGTGCACCAGAGGTTCGTCCATCCCGGTCCTCTCGTACTAAGGACAGCTCCTCTCAAATTTCCTACGCCCACAACGGATAGGGACCGAACTGTCTCACGACGTTCTGAACCCAGCTCGCGTACCGCTTTAATGGGCGAACAGCCCAACCCTTGGGACCGACTACAGCCCCAGGATGCGATGAGCCGACATCGAGGTGCCAAACCTCCCCGTCGATGTGAACTCTTGGGGGAGATAAGCCTGTTATCCCCAGGGTAGCTTTTATCCGTTAAGCGATGGCACTCCCACGTGTTACCACCGGATCACTAAGTCCTACTTTCGTACCTGCTCGAACCGTCGCTCTCGCAGTCAAGCCTTCTTTTGCCTTTACACTCTTTGAATGGTTTCCAATCATTCTGAGAAGACCTTTGAGCGCCTCCGTTACTCTTTCGGAGGCGACCGCCCCAGTCAAACTGCCCGCCTAACAATGTCCCCCTCCCGGTTAACGGGAGCAGGTTAGAAATCCAGTATCATAAGAGAGGTATCCCAACAGCGGCTCCACCAAGACTGGCGTCCTGATCTCTCAGCCTCCCTCCTATCCTGTACATACAATACCGAATCCCAATATTAAGCTGCAGTAAAGCTCCATGGGGTCTTTCCGTCCTGTTGCGGGTAACCAGTATCTTCACTGGTTCTTCAATTTCACCGGGCGTGTTGTTGAGACAGTGCGCAAATCATTACACCTTTCGTGCGGGTCAGAACTTACCTGACAAGGAATTTCGCTA
>CAMVJD010000028.1 GCA_947167715.1 uncultured Eubacteriaceae bacterium | reverse complement strand
GTTTCGGCTTGTGTAGCAGAAATTTATTTCTGCGGAATACGAATATCATTGACTTAAAAATCAAGACAGAATGTTTCAAGGTAGCTGTCAAGTTTTTTTGTGTTTATTAAAGACATCTTACCTACCTTGTAGAGAGCGTTTGCATCTCTAACAATTTTTTCAAGTGTCTTTTGGCAGATGCTATATTTGTTTAACCGCTTCTGATATATATGCCAATTTTCGTTTGTGATTATTATACCGCCTGCGCGTCCTTTTTTGATTGCAATATTATGAAGTTTGCCGAGAAATTAAGACAGTTAAGAAAAGAACGAAAAATGACACAAGCTGTTGCCGAGGCAAAGGAGCAATATGGGAGTAGAGGAGCAAAGGATGCTATCAAGCTGATCAACCAAGTGTCGGCTCTTTTTGCAGGCGGTGACTTGGACGAGGATACGAAAGACGAAGTTATGAAAGCACTCCAAAATGCGTATTGGCAGGCAAAAGAAATCAACAAAAAGTATACTCCCAAAAAATATTTGAGAGAAGATGAATAAAGTCCGTATTTGCGGACATAAAAATATGATACAATATGTTATAATTATATAAAGGAGGGTTGCCTATGCGTGCAGAACAGATTTACAATGTTGTTCAAGGTATATTAAACAAATCGAAAGAAACCGACCCTTTTAAAATTGCCGAAAACTTGGGGATATTTATTCGGTATGACGAACTCGGTAAGTTGCTTGGTATGTATGCGATAATACAGAAATGCCGGTTTATAATTATCAACCAAAACCTGCCGTATTTATGGAAACGTATTGTTTGCGCTCACGAGTTAGGGCACGATGCCTTGCATCGCGATATTGCTATGTCGAGAGCAATGCAGGAATTTGGGGTTATCGACTTAAAATCCAGACCCGAATTTTCTTGCCTTAAACTTCGTAATATGAATATGAGAGGTATAGATTTAGGTTGTAATATAGAACCGGAATACAATATTTTAGGAAATGTTGATGTACCCATTATAAAAGGATATGAAATAATATAAATATGTCCCTTGCAGGCACTAAACTGCAAGGGATTTATTATTATAAATCAACATTTCTTTTAGATAACTGATTAACCTGATCCATCTTTGTGTATATGGTGGCGATAACCTTGACTTCCATAGAAGACTCATCAATGATAAAATATACATAATAATTTTTCACAAGTATTTTCCGTATACCCAAGCCGCCCCACGGTTGTTCGTCAATAGGTTTTATCCTTTCGGGCATAAATGACAGCTTGTTTATTTCGTCAATAAAATTTTGCTGTAAGTTTAATGCCGCTTGTGGGGAAACAAGCTCGTTTGCAATATACAAAACAATATTTCTGATGTCCTGCTGTGCTTCGGGAAGAATAATTAGCTTGTAATTATCAGACATAGTGCTTCAATATCTCCTGCTTTAAAGAGTCAAAAAATTCATCGGCAGGCATTCCTTCACCCGCTTTAGCCTGTGCAAGACCTCGTGACATTTTGGCATCGAAATCTTCCTTTGACATTTCTTCCAAAGGAGTAGGTCTATTTGTGGGTATTGACGGGCGGAACGGTAATCCGTTCCATAAAATTATCTGTCTGTAAAACATATTTATACCATTTGATGCTGAAATACCGAGATTGGAGAGAATAGCTTCGGCTTGCTGCTTAATTTCCGGTTCGACTCGTGCTGTAACATTGCTGCTCTTGATTGCCATAACAAAAACCCCTTTCATTGTTTTTATTTATTATAGCATAATGTATGTCAGAGTGCAATACATTTTATCGCTGATTTAGCATTTTTTTATATAACAATTAACATCAATGGGAATGTTACGTTCAGGTAAAATATATGGCAGAGCAGTTTTGTACGGCTTTTTTAAGCCGCGTTAAAAAATAAACTCTCACGATTTTGTCTGCGCCGGTCACTCCTGTATTTTTTTATTTAAGCGCTGTTACATAAGTTTTTCTTTATATTTGGCCAATATATTTTTATCCGTGCTTATTTTTGAGTCTTCGGAGATCTGTTCCGCCTCCTCCGGCACTTTCAGCGCCATCTCCTTATCTCCACTTGCCATATAGACCTTTATCAGATCAATATGTCCCGAAATTGACCTATTCTGTTTTACCAAATCATTTTCTATTAAAGCATACGCATATTTTACGGCTTCATCATAGTTTTCATTTACCGAATGGTAGTATACATAAAATTCATCTGCCAACACCCTTGTCAGAGCATTATTATAAAACTTGTCCAAAAATGGCTTTGCATCATTGTACACCTTCTGCGCCATATCCTTGTTATGCGTATCCATACAATAGCTCATCTGTAAATCAAAAAAAGATATAACACTTCTTCCGCCGTCCATAAATGAAATATCTTTAGCTTTGATTTTTTCAACATCCATCACATCCATTATGCGGCGCATATTTTCATAATCTTCTCTGTAAGCATAACCGCAGGCACCGTAGAGCACAAATTCAATAAAATATACAAAATCACCCTTGTCCTTTTTCGGAATACATATCAATGCCGTCAAGCGACATCTGAAGCGCTTTGTCCGTATATCCGTTTTCATTTATTTCCTTGATGAGTTCCTGCTGGAGTATTGAGATAGGCTTCTTTTTTTCACGCATAAGCGCAAGTTTAAAGCAAACATACGCCAAAACGGGCGAAGCGATAAGTGCTATAAGTAATTTAGTCAACGTGCCGCCAACATTAAACACCGACATTATAAGTAATGTTACCGCCCATATCAGCACAAAAAAACATATATCGAACAATAAAAATACTTTTAAAGCAGCATTATTTTTTTTATACGAGAACGTTGCCTCCTTTTCCAGCTTCTTAAAGGTCAGATTATAAATTTTACAAACATTACGGCAATATTTTCAGGTTTTCGCAATAAATAATCCCAATTATAAATAGTTTATTGAACGGTAAAGATATTCGAATAGAACAATTAACCGACCTACTATCCGTTCAGATCCTCACTCAAATTTTGCGGTATGCCCCTCGGACCTCTGACCGCAAAAATATCGTAGTCCGATTTTAAAATATCAAATGTGAACCTATCCGCGGGATAACGCTTTTCGAGTCTGATGTTCATTAAAGCCGTAATATTTACATTTTTATTTGTAAAGTTATATGGAATATCCGTTTCCGTTATTATACACTTGTATAAGATGGCAGATACGGGTGCGCCCACATACATATAGATGGTATCGCCGACTTTAAAGCCCTTGCCTTGTTTCCACAATATGGTGTCCGTTTCGTCAAATGCGGATACAATATCAAAGTATTTTGGATTAGAGGGTATCAGCCATTCCTTTGGTGCACGGTGTTTGTCGCGTTCTTTTTTTGAAGCGGTAGCCATAAAACTCATATCAATAAGCCCATAAATTTCTTCGGCATCTACCGTACCGTCAAGCAGCACCGATACCCAATTACCTTTTGAAATATGATAGCCGGGGAAATATCCATCCCGCTGCACAAGAATATCCCGCGTGAACGAGTCCGTAGCTTTTACGTTAAGAACATCCACATATTCATCTCCAATAAGTCCGAGTTTTGAACGAGGAATATCCATAACAAGCCCGTACCATTTTTCATTATCGCTGTGGCGAAAAACGGCATAAGACGGAAACTTAAACCACGGATGTTCTATTTTGCTATAGTACTTTTTCTGTACATAATCGTATACTATTTTCTTTATGCTCATAATTTTTTTACTTATTGTCAGTTGTTTTTTTATTCCGCGTTCGGCATCTTCTTTTGTAGCAAACAATCTGTTCTCCCTGACTTTTATTCCACCGTCGTGGTCTAAAAATTTTATGGTATACATACCGCCGCTGTATTTAAAAATTTTAACTTCACGGATAAAGCGATTGTTTTCTATGATGAAAGCTGTGTCACCCTGATTGAATTTTGCCATAATAACACCCTCAATCTTTTCTTAACGCTGATGGCAATAATTATAATACCAACACTCATACGGAGTGCAACACTGTTCGCCAACCTCGACCTGAATTTCTTCTGATGATTTTTGCATTCTGTTCAAATTCCAAATATTATCGTTGACCCATTTTACATAGCTTTTTGCTTGTTCTGTTACATCGTTGATGACAAAAGGAGCGTTCTCATCATTACCGTGGGTTACGATATATATTCGATCGATTTTTATTTTACAGCGATTGACAATATAATATTGAAAGCCGACATCACGCACAAATTGTTCGTGTACTTCCGGAGCACCTTTCACTTCATAAATGTCATATCCGTGCTCTGTTTTGCGAAGAATGTCTAAAGCACAATAGTTATTGTAGTTGATAAATGCCGCTTCGCAAATGACAGATGTCCCAAGTCTCAAATGCTCTGCGGTCTTTTCTGCCATAGCTTTTTTATCCGGTATAGTAGTGCCGGGACGATATATTGTCATCTCTTCATAGTCACCGAACATTGACATGGCACGGTCGCCAAATTCGTTTCCGGCATCAAGTCTTTGCTGAACCTCCGGCGGAATAATTTTTAGTTGCGGTTTATGTTTATCAAGCCACAACATTTTTTTTGCACTGCATACCGCGCATAAAATCCGTTTTAGTAATTCCCATAACACATCATCTGCTCTCTACATTTTTTCTCATCACTGTTTCATTTCTGCGCCCATTAAAATAACCTTTGTTTCTTTTTTAAAATCAAACTGTTCATAGAATTTTTCAAGAAAGCCATCGTTTGATGTTATCAAATGCACTCCTTTGATTCCCTGCTGTTTCAAGTCAGATAACATTCTTGTCATCATTTTTTTGCGATACCTTGCCTGTGATATTTGGGGTCAACCGCAAGGTCGTTTATTTCAAAAGTTCTTCCGTAACTGAAAAGCATTGATGTTCCGAGTACAAATGCAATAACTTTTTCATCAACAATATATTCGAGCCCGTATGCTTGTTTTGATTCAAGTAGCTCTCCGATATGAACTTTGGCATCCTCAACTTTCCAATGGTCATTCCACGGCTCACAGGCAAAAGCCTCAGTATATATCTGTGCGTAGCGTTCAAGGTTTTCGGAATTGATAAAACCTATTTTCCCGTTTTTCATTATCTCTACTCACTTCCAATCTTTAAATTCCATTTTTCCCTTGTTTTGTACCCTTGCAGGGTAGCTTCAGTAACTTTGCAAGCATAGCCAACGGGAACCCGTTTGCGTATTTTAAGCAGGATTTTGTTGATCTCCGCTTTTATACGCCCAACAGGGCACCCGCAGGCGGCTTGCAAAGTTTTCATCTTTGATTTGATTAGGGGACACCCCTAAGCCCCGTGTTTCTCTGCGAGAAAATTATTTTCTGTTTTCTAATTTGTATACAAAAGACAATTATATTATACCATAAAAAATTAACTTAGTGAAGAGCAAATTTATACGTTCCATAGAATATTTATCTGTATGAGAAATGCTACCACCGCAGAAATGAGAGCTACACATAAAGTCGTCTTAAATACTATATTTGCCCTTTCTTGGGAACAGCGTAAGTTAGGGGAACAGTACCAAAAGATCACTGAAAAGAATGATTTGAATTTCGGTGCTGGTAAAATAATATCTGTTGCTAATATGTATTTTAAGAGCGATGTTAAACAATCAGACGATGATTATATGAGGACATACAACATTATGCGATTGGGTGATATTGCTTTTGAAGGAAATAAAAGCAAGCATTTTGCTCATGGAAGATTTGTTGAAAACACTATCGGAGACGGCATTGTTTCCCATGTTTTCGATGTTTTTCGTCCAATAGCTGATTATGATTTGTTCTTTTGGAAGTATTTGATTAACACCGATTACGGAATAGGCATCGCCCATAGTGTCGCTGCGTCTGAAATTTCGTTCATTTTTGCCCTTAAAATAGAGGTATTTATCCATTTTTATTTCATATCCAATACTCTGCATATTTACGATAAAATCATCAAAGTCAGAGGATTTGCCTATTACCTCATCAATAGCGGAAATTAAACGTTTTCTATGCTGCTTTGTTTCCTTTTCGATAACGGACAGACCGAGTTCCTCGCACATCTTGTCGCATATATCGCGCATTTCACGCAGGGATCGTTTATTACTGTGTATTTTCTTATATTTCACGAAATCCACCGCATTTACGATAATATGTCCGTGCAAATGCTCCCTGTCGCTGTGTATGGCTAAAACATATTGATTATTGGGATAAATATGCTCCATAAGTTTTCTGCACAGTTCAAGAGCCTGTTCGGATGTGATATTATCCTCCGGCGAGAATGAAACCGTTATCTGATGGGCAATATTGTTTCCCTTGTGTATCGCTTTGTCATAAATAGCTTTAAAATCCTTTGCCGCAGTATCGGTATCGCACATAAAGGCATACACATACTGCATTTCTTCGGTCTTATCGGGGTTAAGAATATAGCGGATAGCCTGTTCAAGATGTGTTCCCGTCTTTATCGGTACTATCTTTGTGTACGCCATAATCTGCCCCCTTTATAAATGCCTTATTTATGATCGCTCGCATTTCATCAATATATTGTTTCAGTACAAGCACCATATTGTAATTGACATCACGACCGGTGTTTGCTATCTTTGCTATCTGATTTATGTTCACACCGATTTTATTTATCTCGTTCTTGACAGCAAAAGCGGCATAGTGTCCACAACTATGGTCTGATGCCGCGCAATACATTCTATGAAAAAATCCGTCACATTCCTAAAGCCGTTTCTTTCCATACTTTTTAAAATTAGCTCCCGTTCTTCCTCGGTAACGCGAATGTTCAAACGCTTATCCCGAAATCTCGGCATAAAGTCGCCCCCTTTCCAAATAAAAAAGCCCACGAGCAAAATCGTGAGCAGTGTAGTAAATTGTAAATTTGTAGATAATCACTCTTGAAAGTAGCTTAAATTCAAGGTTTCAAGAGTTAAAGTGTCGCATTTGACACAAAAAATGGATTTTCGGACGAAAGATTATGACAAGATATGTCGGGTGGTAAATATATGATGTGTGTCTTGAATATCCATTTATGGAGCTTTAGTACATTACAAATTTCAAGAGAAGACCTGTAAGGCAAGCTGTTTTGCCTTACGGGTCTTTATAATTGCTTAGATGTTTTTACACCAAATACGATTTCTTCGAGCTGATAAAAAATAAGTTGGGGTTCAGGAATAATATCAGCCGATTGGCTGATGTGCAGAGAAACAATATTTGATATAATTATTATGGATATTTATATAGTTAAGGAAATAAAACTATGCAGCGGCTAAAAAAGATTTTAACGGCTGTTTAATATGGTCAAAAAAACATCAAGGGGGGCGATCTTATGAAGAAAACAAGTATCTTGACAGCGGCGGTGTTTGCGGCGTTTATTATTGCATTTGCACCTGCGGAGGGTAATGGCAAAGCGGGTTTTGCATCAAGTGTATCTGCCGATATCGTGACAGACGAAAGTCCCGATATGGTATATCTTGCCGGCAACATTACTTCACAGGATCTGTATACCCTGAAAGATCCGTCGACAAACTGGTCCCATATAAAAAAGATAGAAGCAAAATCGGGCTCGGTACTGCCGCAGCACTGCGAAAAGCTTTTTGAAGATCTTACAAATATAACAAGCATTGACCTTTCAAAAGCAGACGGTTCAAAGGTAATAAGAACAGATGAAATGTTTTACGGATGCAAAAACCTTGTTTCCGTAACTCTTTGCGATTTTAATTCGGATGAATTGGGTATCATTCGCAGTATGTTTGGGAATTGTTATAAGCTGGAAACAATAAAATTTGGGAAAATAAATACAAGCAATGTTACGGATATGAGTTTTATGTTTAATAACTGCAACTCTCTGCAATACGTAAATGCTGCTTTATTCGACACATCTAACGTTGAAAATATGAATGCAATGTTTGGTGGCTGCTCCGCTCTTAACCATTTGGATCTTTCGCACTTTAATATGTCCAAAGTCAAAAGTGCCTCTTCGATGTTTTCGGGTTGTGAATCACTTGAAACTATCGACCTGTCTGCATCAAATGCAAGTATTCTTACCAATACAAGCGGTATGTTCAGAAACTGCAAATCGGCAAAGGTAATTGATCTCGGCAATTTCAACACCGATAAATTGATCAATATGAGCGAAATGTTTGAAGATTGTAAGAGTGTGGAAACACTGGATCTTGGCGGTTTTAATGTCGGAAATGACGCAAAAAAATATGATATGTTTTCTTTTTGTAATTCTCTGACAAAACTTACCCTCGGCGAAAACTTCGGCAATGTAACGCAAAATATGAGTCTGCCCCTTGGATATAACGGCTGGGCAAACATAAATGCACCCACTGTAAAAGTAAGCAATTCAAATGCGGATACTGTCATCAATAATACCGGGGAAAACACCTACATAAAAATAGGCGAATACGGCGGCAGCGGCACGGAAAGCGATCCTTTCATAATATATGATTATAAACAGCTGTATACCTTATTCCCAAAATATGATAACAGGCTGGCAGTGGTATATTTTAAGCTTGGCGCGGATATAAGCACAGGCTCTTCCGGTTTTGAGACAGTTGAAAAAACGGGATATGCAGACTATTACCTTGACCTTTCGGGTCACAGTATAACCGTTGATATGTCCGTTACCAAAGATACAAGTATATTCCGCATAACAAGCGGAAAACTGACAATAGACGACAGCAAAACGGGCGGATGTATATGTGACAAAACAACTTCCGATAACGGCAGTAAGGTCACAATGTTTAACTACAAGCCTTCCGCATCAAACAGCGAGTTTACAATAAACGGCGGCAGCTATATTTACGAAAGCGAAAAAGGCACGCATACTGTAATAAATGCGGATGCTCCCCATGCAAACAATTCTAAGCTGAATATAAACGGCGGAATATATAAGGCACTTGGCAGGGAGGCCTATATAGAAATAAATATACAAGACTGCGAAACTTCCATAAGGAACGGAGATTTCTACGGTGCATATATAACATATACCGATGTCAATGAGGCTGTTAACTTTTACAGCTGCACAGTGACCTACGGGCAGATACATTATGTTCCGTTTTCCACGAATGATAACGATCCGTATGTTCCGTATGATGCAATAAAAAATATGGAAAAGGCTTTCCCGTTAAAACCCGACGGCGACCCGTATTTTGAACCCGTACTGGTGGACGGTATTGCTCCCGAGTGGGGCAAAAGCAGCTATCTGATCGGCACTGTCATAGAAGTAAGAAATTATGATTTTCCACCGGGTGATGTGAACTTCGATAAGGAAATAAGCGATGTCGATGCCGCAATTGTAATGAAATACATAAACGGTCTGACCGAGTTTACCGCCGCACAGACAGAAAACGCGGACATATATGACAATGATACAATAGATCTGATAGATGTGATAAAAATCTTAAAGATAGCGGCAGAAGAATAACGGCATATAAAAAGGAACGGCATTTTTTACCGTTCCTTTTTATTATAGGTCTGCGATTTTCGCAACAGCTATTGCATCAAGCATATCAATATTGTTATTGCCGTCAACATCGGCTATTTTCTCTGCTTTTGCATTTCGGGCGGTATCTGTAAAGAAAGCCTCGCCCGTGCTTATATATTTAAGCACAAGTGCCGCATCTGCTTTATCTGTTGTGCCGTTAAGGTTTACATCACCGCTGGAGATCACAGCGTTTACTGCCAATGTTGTGCCGTCACTTTCGTAGACAGTACCGTTTTTTAATTGAGCATTACTTGGTGAAACCACCATACAATCTCTTGTCGTTATGCTTGAAAAACCGCTTATTCCGCCATTTGTACCGTTTGCCTCGACCTTTGAATTATCAATAACAAGTGCGCTGTTTTCCGTAACACTTGTAATGCCCTTTTTGCCGCTTACATTTATGAAAGCATCTTTTATATACAATGTCACGGCACCGCTGACGGATATACCGGGGAAAGAACTTGATTTTAAAGTAAGTATTCCGTCACCCGTTATTTTTGTCTTTTTAAAAAAGAACATAGCCGGATTTGAACCGTTTTCCGTAAAAGTTACATCTTTGGCGATATTAATTGTAAGATCGTCAATTCCCGTATTATATATGAGTATATCGCTTGAGGTACAGTCACCGTTTACATAAAGTGTTTTTGCTTCGGCATCAAAGCTGAATCTGCCGTCCCCCAATATATCCCCGGCATTCAGTGTGTTTACACTTGTGCCTGCAATGCTCAATCCGTAATTGTTTGGCTTTGTTGTTACGGTTTTTGCTGCCGTTGTCCCGTTGCTTTCAAATACAGTGCCGTTATTTACGGCATTGTAGGGAATATCTATTCTGCATTCCTCAAACTCTACGTCAGTAAAATAGCTTATTGCAGAGACTGTAGCGCGTACATCTATTTGTGAATTTCTTATTGTAAGTTTGCTTTTAGACATACCTTTTATACCGTAGACACCCGATGTACCCCTGTTTGTTTCCAGATACAGGTCTTCTATTGCCAAACTGCCCGAATTGGTCAAGATGCAAACGTTGTCCGCGAACAGCTGAAGTTTGGCTTTCCCCGTGCCTTTTATTGTGGTGGCATAGTCTTTGCAGTATATTGTACTGCCGCCTGTGGTGTGCAGATCGGAGTTATCGGCAATAAATATTGTAAGGTCCTCTATACCCATATTTTGTATAAGAAAATCACCGCTGTAGTAATAACTGCCGTTTACCGAAAGAGTCTTTGTTTTACTGTCATAAGTGAATATTCTGCTGCCGTTACCGAGAATATCGGCGGCATTTTCGCGTGTCACACCAATGCCCGCAACGGTAAGAGGATATTCGCTTATAGGTTCTATGGTAACTTTACTTGCAACTGTCTCACCGTCATTTTCGTATAAAATATAGTCTTTGTAAACAGCACCTGCAGGTGAAGTTATTTTACAGTCATCAAGGGTAAAGGTCCTAAAGCCGCGTATTGCGCTGTTAACTTTGTTGGTGTCTAAATATATGTATGAGTTATTTATATCAAGCGTTCCACCGGCGGAGCTGATCTTGTTGGTAATTCCGTAGTTTCCTTTTATCGTGATATTAGCATTTATTATGTTCAAAAAATTGTTGCATACAATACCCGTACCATAGGTCCCATTAATACTAAGTACACGGTTTTGTGTGCTTGTTATGGCTGCAGTACTTCCCAAATCCAGTGCCGACCCGTTTTTAGTGGTAAGCACCGAATCCCCGGTAATATCTATTGTAAGACCGTCTATATTGCTTCTTATAACGTCACCGTTGCTGACCGTACAGCTGCCGTTTACCGTCAGCGTATTTGTGACGGGGTCGTATTTAAAAACACCGTCGCCGAGTATATTTGCGGCATTGTTTTCCGTTACCTGCGTTCCTGCGATATAAAGCGGGTAATCGGTATACCCTATTGTAACATTTTGGGCGATCCTACCGTTGCTGTCCAATATGTCGTATGCCGTGACCAAAGGGTTTTCTGGTGTAAGCACCTTGCAATTATCAAGCGTTATGCCGCCGCCGAAAGAACTTATTGCATAATTTGTTCCGCTTGCCGTTATTTTGGAATTGTTGATAATCAGTTTTTCGTTTGTGCTTGAATTACCCGAAATTGCGGAATTGCCGCTTACGTTGATATCGGCGTTGTCTATGGTTAGCACCGCACCTTCGCCGTTGATATAAATACCGCTGTTATTTTGGGAGTTAAGCGTAAGTTTACCGCTGCCGGTTATTGTTGTATCATTTTTTCCGCAGCGTATTGCAGAGCCGTCGGAAGTAAGCACCGAATCGCCCGCAATATTTATCGTAAGACCTTTTATACCGTCGTTTACTATAATGCTGCCGTTTGTATATGTATAGTCGCCGTTTACCGTTAATGTGTAAGCCGCAGGATCATAGACAAATTTTTTGCTGCCGTCACCGAGTATATCTGCGGAGTTGACGGTAGTCACAGGTTTGCCCGCAACCGTAAGCGAGTATTGTGCATTTGCGTAGAACGGCTCGGTATAGGCATACACTGCATATTGTGTGCAGTTGCCTATTGTACATTCTGTGCCGTTGTACTTGACGGCAGGGCTTGAACCGATCATATATCGTGTGTCGGTGTTGTCGGTGGAATATATGTTCATCTTCAAGCGGTACTGCCCCGAAAAGAATTCTTCGGATGTATAGGTTACCCACTCTCCGCCGAGATATACCTGTACTTCCGTGCTGATGCCCAGTCCCGAATGATTTACCTTAACATTGTTTATCACATCGGCTACGCGGCTGCTGTAATTAAGGTCTGTCAATGTCGGACCCGATACTGTAATGTTGGATACGGTCGCAACACTGTCCGCATAGACCGCGGAAGCAGCTGCAATAAATATCATCACAAACAGCATAATGATAAAACCCGTAAATTTTCTTGTTCTCATACCTATGCACCCTCTTTTCTTAATCGTTTCCCGTAATTATATTTTGTATCTCCCTTGCCATTGCAAGATAATAGTGATACTTTCTTATATCGTCCCAATTTTGCGGTGTGCATTTAAAACCGTAGGAATAATCGGGCATTTCATATTTGGTGTGCATAAAGGCGTCAAGCAGGGTCTTGTTGTCGTATACCGCAGCCATGTTCTCTTTTACAAGCCCCGGCAGCCCGAGCAGGTGTGCCGCAAGTTTGCGCCCCGGGTCTGTCCATATACGCCTGCCGATGTTCTTTATCTGCACGGCACCGTTGTTAAGCTGGATATAGATAGATTTGATATAAGGATGATCGAGTTTCATACGCAGGGTAAAGGTCTCCATATAAAGGATATGCGGAGGGTCATAGCTTACCTGCTTTCCGTCAACTGTGCGTTTTTCCTCGCGCGTGGTCTCGGTAATGTCTATCTCAAAGTCCTTGACCTCACTGAATTTTATAATATCGGGGCCGAGGTCGATAACATCATCCAAAGAAGTGACATTTCGCGGACTGCCGAACAGACCGCTGCTTGTATCGGGGAAAGCGATGAATTTTTGGTTTTCCTCGTCTATAAGTATTACCCCGAATTCTCCGAAAATTTTTGAAAAGCTGTAACTTTCCGCCATTTCACGGTGTGTTTCCCTTATATTTATCTGTGCTTCAAGTATAGCCTTGTCCACACCCTTGAAATCGTCAAACCATACGGACAGTTTTTTTGTACAGTCTTTGCATACCTTTCCGCTAAAGCATTTTTTATCAAATAAGCCCGTTTTGCCGCCGCAAAGACAGCAGTTTTCTTTTGTGAATAACCCCATATTTTATGTCCTCCTCCCGTGCCGCTTTAAAATAAATTTATAGTAAGCGAATTAAATAATCGGACTTAAGCTCGCTTAAGGCTGATTATTTATGAGCCCCGTCATATAGTGAACGTCGAAATATTTTTGACGTTCACTATAAAATTATTTACGCCTTGTTTTTATAACTATGCCAAGCCCCCTCGCTTCGGCAACAAGTTCTGTGCGTGTTTTAAAACCCGTTTTGTCCATAAGGTGCTGAATATGTGTTTTTACCGTAGCTACCGATATGCAGAGCCGCTCCGCTATCTCGGCATTGGTGTCTCCCGTGGTCAGTTCTTTAAGAATGTCAAGCTCACGCTCCGTAAATTCGTGGTTTGTAGCGTTTCCTATATGTATCAGCGGTGTTTCATCGGGATAGATGTGTTCTCCTGCCATAGTACGCTCCATTACTTCAAGTATGCTGTCTTTGTGGCTGTCCTTGTACCAAAAGGAGTCCACACCTATTTTTCTTGCCCTTGCAAGCCAGGAATATTCGGGCACGGAAGTGACAATAATTATTTTTATATCGGGGTACAGCCCTTTTATGGTTTCTGCCGCATCAAGCCCGCTGTGTCCAAGCTCGGTCATTACATCCATCAGTATAAGGTCTACCTTGTTGTTCCGGCATACGGAAAGTGCCGCCGAAGCGTTGGAGATAGAAAGAAGATGTGCAAACTGTTCGCTTGATTTGACAGACATTTCAAAAAATGTTCTTACTATATAATGGTCTTCCACTATCAATACTTTGTAAGGCATGAATACACCTCTCTTCGTGTACTTATACTTATATCAATTCATTATATCATTTTTTTGGATGATCCCGCATCAGCCAAATGGCTGATTTTTCGGGTAATACAGCGACAAAGTAAAGTTTTTGTCGGCATTGACCGAAACAGAAACGCCCTGTTCGCCTGCAAGAACGGACAGATTTTTTAGTCCACCCGTAAATTCTGTACTTTTTCGGGTTCCGTTATTTGTAAAACTGCAAATAATGTTTTCTTCTGTTTCGGCAAAAGAAATACTCAGCGTTTTTGCATTTGCGTGCTTTACGGCGTTTATTACAGCCTCTTTTGCGGCGGAAAAGAAGAGGTCGCGCTGTGCTTGTGTAAGTTTTGGCGGCATTTCGTTCTGCCATATCAATTTTATTTTTAAGGTGTCGGCAAGCTCATTTATGCTTGACAGGATATTTGCATTTTCAGTTTCATCCGCTTCCCTGCAAAGCAAAAATGCGTTTTTCTCACAAAGCGACAAAATGTCGTTTAGTTTATCCGTGTCTTTGCCGTTCACATTAGTGGCAGAGAGCAGAAGTTTGTTCATCTCGTCATGTATGCGCACCTTCGCCTGCAATATCTCCTGCCTGCGTACTGTGTCATCAAGATTTAAGTAATATTCGTCAAGTTTTTGTTTAAGCTGTGACAACTCCTCTTTATCCTTTTCAAGCGCCTGCGTTTTTGCATACTCCGCCGAGATATCCGAAGCCGTCATTTCATGCAGACTTTCATTATCCATAATAAAATCACGGCACGAAAAATGCCATATTTTATCATTAACAGTAAATATCCCGTCGGCGACCTTATTGCAAAAATCAATTCCGTTCATAAGCTGCTCTTTGGTAATGGCATTACAAAGACTGTCCATACAGATATTGGAAAATATGACCTTTCCGTTATCGCACCAACAGCATATGCCGCATGGAACTTTATCAAGAAACAGTTTTATTGCATTGGGCGTTATAATATTTTTTTCATATTGGATATTGGCTTTTAACAGAAGTACTGTCGCAAGTGTAAGAACGATGAAAGCGACAAGCCATATCGTCAACGATAAACCGCAAAGTATATCCGTAACTTTTACGGCTTTTTCCGTTTTCCCGAACAGCGAAAAATCAAATATCACCTGCCACATAAAATAAACCGGTATAAACAAAAAGACCGCAAGCAAAGTAAAACGGCGGTTTTTTCTTATCACTGCCATAACTGCGCTTATGATGTCCGCAATACACAAAAACAGTGCCCACAGCGCAAAAAGGGAGCGTATAAATGCGGAAAGCATATTAAAAAGCGGCATAACTGTCATCCCCTTTCGGCAGTTCAAAGCTGATATAAGTAACATTATTTTCGCATTTTATATTGGTACGGATGCCGTATCCCGACAGCTTTTTCACATCATCGGAAATTGTTTTTGTCATATTTTCAAACGTCATTTTTAACATAATATTTTCCCCGACAGAAAGGTTGACAAACACACCTTTAAGGCAGTCAAAGCCCGCTTCCGTCAAGGTCTCGAAAACTTCAAAGGCGGCAAGTGCCGCAGCGGCCTTTACCGCAGCGGTATCGCCGATAATGCACTCACTCGGTATGCCGCAAAAATTGAGGTAACGCAGCATTTCCGAAACCGAAAGCCCAAGTTCGCCCGTATTGATAACATTGTTGTCCCGCGATAAAAGCATCATATTTGCATAGCGTTTTATATAGGCGTTAAGGAACATTATCCTTTCAAGATATTTTTCTTTTTGTTCGGCGTCCGTGGAACGACGCGCTTCTGCCGCCAAAAACGAGATGGTACGGGATTGGCTTTGTGTGCGTTTTGCGATAGTATTGTACACAAGCGTTCGCTGTTCTATTTTTATGCGGCGTTCCTTTAATTCGCTGCGCAGGCGTATAAGTTCCGCATCCTCTGCCAGCTTTTCTTTTGCATCCGCCAATTCTTCGTTAAGGCGGTCAAGCTGTGTCATATCTTCCTGCCAAAAACCGAAGCCCGCAGGTATCTCCATTTTATTCAAAACACTGTGTTCGCCTATGCGTGCGCCGCTCTGCATTTGTGTCTGTTCGCGGCTCAAAGGCTCTGCGGTGTAAGAGCAGTAAACAGGCTTGCCGTTTTTATCCGTTATCTGTGCGGCGATCGAAAATTCACGGAACAGTTTTTCGTAGTCGGTATTTGTGGGTATAAGTCCAAGCTGCATACAGCATTCAAGCGCTATTACAGCCATAAATATAAGCGTTTCGGGAAATTCTGTTATATATGACCCATTAAGTCTCGGCATTTTGCCCGTCATTAAAAGCGCACACATGGCAATGCCCGCAACAAACGGTATAAGGATGATCCAAGCATTCTTTTTTGAACTGCTTATGCGGCATTTTTTTACCAAAATGATAACTGCCGCCGCGTAAAGCAAGTATTGCCATATATTTATGGCATAAAACAGCCAAGTGTGTGAATAATTGCCGTTCCAATCCGATAAATCGGGTTTGAACTTAAAAATAAGTTGGTGAATATCATTTGTCAAAACCAAAATGATAAAAAAAGCGGTAAATACTGCCGTCACTATCTGTATTCCGAAAGTATGACCGTATCTTTTGGGTAAGACCCAAAGCGATATATAAAATAAAATCAGCGGCATCAAAAAAAGAGGGATATAGTAAAAATACCATGTGTGCCGTGCAAGCACATCCATTTCGGCAAAAACACTGTATTTGATACCACGAAGCAGTATCAAAAAAAGCGCCGAATACGAAAGCGCTTTCATAAGCACCGAAATAACGGTCCCCGGCGTTACACGGCGAAAATAATAAAAAACAAGCACCACAGAAAGCAACAGCAAATATATGGTCGAAGCATTGCGGAAAGGAAAAATATCGGGCAAAATATTACCGCAAGTGATAATATTGCCTGCAAGCAGGAGATAGTAAAATAATATTCGTTTAAACAGTTTTTCGGCTTCGTGCATTGAGATCTCTCCTTTGTTTTTTACGGTCATTTAAGGGCACCTCTAAAAATTGCTTTGTAGCAGAATGCAGAGGGATTTTCAGAGAGCAATGAAAACCGCTGCGCGCGGCAATGACCGTGCGACCGAAAGCATAGCAGAAAAGCTATGTTGAGGGAGTTTGATGGTTCAACCGCAAAGATAGATGCGGACACTTGCGCAGCAAGTGGCTTTTGGCTTTAGCCAAAAGTTGTGACAGCTATCTGAAAATTCATCAAGTTATGCAAATAATGAATTTTTAGAGGTGCCCTTAAGTAAGATTATATCATACATAATAAAAAAAGCAATTATACATCGCCGAAATGTAATAAGAAAAATTTTCGGGCATAAAAATGCCGCCGATCCCGAAAAGGAAAGGCGGCATTATTAAATTAAACGGTATAGGCTATGTTATTGTCAATAGCAAGCTGTTTGACGGTGTCTGCTGACAATTTCGTGGATGAGCCTATTTCAGAAATTGTCAATTTTCCTAATCTAAGTAGATCCAATGCGATTTCCAACGATTTTTTTAATGCCGCTTCCGCAGCGCTTTCTTCCTGTAATTTTTCAATTATTTCACACATATAGCTCACTCCTTTCGGCGTTTCCTTGAAGGTGCGTGTTCGTTCTGCCAATTCGGGCGTTTTCATTTCATCGGGGTCACTGCATAAAAAATCGTGCAGTAATTTCCCCAGCGGTGTTGTATCGTCTTTGTACGAAGCATTTATGTATATAATTTACATTAAGGCATATCGACCTTGCGCCTAACAGCCTTTTTAAATCATACTGTGTTTCCTGTTCGGTAACTTTCAAGTCGGGCTTATCCATAAGAATACGCAGGACAAATTCCGTCAATTCAATATTATCTCTGAATAATTCTCTGAAAAAATTGTCATCTATTGGGCGGAGCTTCTTTAATGCTTCCTCTGCCTTGCGGCGGTTCTGTTCCGCTGAACACATCTGTATCACCGGCTTTCGTTTCTTTAATTATATTATATACCTTTGTTGCTATAAAAGCAATAAAATTTTTAAAGGATATAAAACTTAAAAATGACATTCGGGGGAATTTCGTTTTTGGTTGCTTATGTCCATACTTGCTATGTAGTAAAAGAGGTTTTCAACAAAATTTTTCCGCAGGAAAACATCGGGGTCTGGGGTACGCTTCCAGTAAACTGTGAGAGGCGTGCCTGTTTGGGGGGTGTTTTGGGAATTTGTGATTTTCACAATACCCAAAAAACCAAACTGCAAGCCGCTCGCTATGTTTACTAATTTAGAAATCAGACCTTTAAAATGTAGCTTTTCTTGCGGTTTTATAAAAATACTTTCGCAAAGATATTTTTGCATATTATCGTCATTTATTTTTTATCATTTAAGGCGGCAATTATATGGTATAATTCTTTTACATCATATATTTGCCGCCTGTTCTAAAGGAAGTCAAAAATGCAAGTATGGATTTTTGAATAGGAGGTAATATAATGAAAAAGAGAAAAGATAAATACGGCAGAGTTTTAAAAGAGGGCGAGAACTTACGCAACGACGGCAGGTATCAGTACCGTTACAAGACAATAGACAACAAGTGCAAGACGGTCTATGCGCGTACTTTAGACGAGTTGCGAATAAAGGAACAGGAAATACAGAACGATCTGTACAACGGTTTCTGCAATTCAGACCGCAACATAACCGTTCACGAAATGTTTATCCGCTGTGCCGCGAATAGACAGTTTTTAAAACCCAGATCGCGTGAGGTTTACGAGTCAAGCTACAACAAACACGCAAAGCCTATACTTGGCGATAGGCGAATAAGGGATATAAAATATTCCGATATGATGATGTATTTTAAGTATCTGCTTGAAGAAAGGCATTTAAGCATAAGTGCAATGCGTTCCGTAAACCATTCCTTAACGCCTTTATTCAAAACAGCTGTGCGTGACGGAATTATCAAAGCCGATCCTATCGAGGGCGTATTTGCCGAGATAAAAAAGATGTATAACTTAAAGCAAAACAGGCGTTTGGCAGTACCGAAAGAACAGTTAAAATCGCTTGTCAGCTTCATTTCAACATCGAAAAAGGACAGCAGGTATCTCAATATCTTTTTAACACTAATGTTGACAGGTATGAGAGTTTCCGAAATGTGCGCTTTGACTTGGAATGATGTGGACTTCGAGAATAATGTTATACATATCAACAAAAGTATGGCGTACACGAAAAACGGCGGAGATAAAATGATAAGGCTGATACAGACACCGAAAACCGAGTCGGGCATAAGAACGATTCCGATGTTCATAGGCTTGCGTGAGGTACTTTTAGACCAAAAACAGGCACAGGCAGATATGCCGCCCGTAACTTGCGGCGAATACAGCGGTTTTGTTTTCGGCAACAAAAACAATCTTCCGTACACAGCAGAAAGTATTGAAAGTGCGTTCCGTAAGATAGTTAAGCACTATAACGAGTACGAAACCAAACAAGCCGAAACAGAGGGCAGAGAGCCTTATTTAGTGGATGGTTGCAGTCCCCACCAACTTCGTCACGCTTACTGTTGTGTACTTTGTGAAAATGATGTAAATATCAAGGTCATACAAGAAGTTATGGGGCATTCAAGCGTAGAAACGTCTTTGAACATCTATGCTGAAGTAATTGCTGCAAAAACACATACAGAACTCAACCGTATCGAAGAAAAATTTGTTCAACTAAGTCCGATATGCTGACACAAAATTGACACGAATTTATTCCGTATTTACGGTAATTTATGAAAGAATACGTCAGAATTCAGTTTATCGTGAAATACTGAAAATCGCCTTTTGACAAGCTTTGAGAAGTTATGCCAAAGGCGGTTGAAAACACATATACAAATTAGAATTTTATGATATTGACAAACACCTAAAAAAGTGTTATTATTGATTATAGAAAAAGGAAACACCGCCCAATAGACGGTTACTCCCTTATAAGTTGATTAAATAATCGCCTTGTGTTTGGGAGACAGGGGCGATTATTTTTTTGAGCCAAACATATAGCCGAGAGCAAAAACTCCGACTAATAAGCTTACAATGGCAATAAAATCCATAACGCTCATATGTAATCCCTCCCTTCTGCGTGTATTGCTGTTTTTCAAGCGCCACATTACATCAGGTACAGGGAATAACCGCCTACAATCAATCGCAAAGATAGATGCGATCGGGCTTTAGCCCGACTTTTGGCGAAGCCAAAAGTTGTGACCGTTTATAAAATGCGATGTTTCCTCAAATAATAATTATATCATAGCATAATCGCTATGTAAAATTACATTTTTGTTACAGAACTTTCGTGTTTGCAGCCATTCTCCGCTTTTGAGAATGGCTGTTTTCACATCAAATAGCTATATCGTCTTTCGCCTCCTTTTCGGGTTCGTCGGGCAGGACTTCCGACTCCTCCTGCTTATCGAGTGACAATTCCTTATTCAGCTCATTAAGCCGCTTTTCCTTTGCTTTCAGTTCTTCCATCTTCGGGAAAGGCTTTTCAACTTCCTGCTTTGCGATTTTCAGCTGATTTTGAGCATCCGCCAATCGTTCTTTAACGGCAGCAAGTTTCTTTTCAAAGGAATTAAGCTCATTATCAAGCCTTTGAATATTACCCAGGACATCACCGCCCAATTCTACACGATGAGAGAGTGCGCCTTTAAGGTTGATCTCAAAAGCACCCTTTGTCTTGTTAAAGTCCACAGTCATATCAAAGCCCTTGTATGAACCAATAACCTTTCCGGTCTGCTGTAAGCCGACCGCCTTGACAGCATCCAAAAGTGCTTTGCCAGCTTCTTTCTTATCATCAAAGAACTTGCCGTTTATCGTCATCCCGCTAAAGCCTTCGCTTGGGTGTGCCTTATAGGTGGCCATATCCTTTTCAAAGCCCGCCGCAGCTTCGCTTCTTTGGGCTATCAGTTCGGGATATTTCTTCACAATATCCGATTTAAGATTACGGCGGTTATCAAGGAAATTGGAATAAGCGGTTCGGAGAGAAGTGACTTCCAAATCTAAGTCCATTTTTTCCTTTATACGCTCATCGCCTGCTGTAACACATGAAAACACAGTAAACAAGCCGATTATGTACATTTTAATAAAGAATTTTGGAGGAGGATTTATGCCAAGAAAACGAACTGAACGATACAATATAAGGCTGATACCGTATGAAAAGGTTTTGATCACCCTTAAAATGCAGGAAAGCGGTTTCAGCAATCTGACAGAATATATATTATATATTACACTGCATAAACAGCAATAATACGGTGGTTGTGGATACTATGCCTATTATGGAGGTCAAAGCCGAGCTTAACAGGATAGGCAACAATGTAAACCAAATCGCCAAAACTGCCAATACATACGGCTATTTGAGCAAAGGGACTATTGATATGCTGTTGAATGATATGCAGGAGATGAAAAATACGGTAAATTCAGGCTTTGATGTCCTTGCAAAAGGAAGTGAGGATATTGGCTTATGAAAATATAACAAATAGATACACCGATAAAAGCAGCCAAATATCGACAAAAAATACATAAGCACACCTGTAGGGGCGCTTTTTAGACCGCCTTACGGGTGTGCTTTTAAAGTTTTTAGGTTTCGGGTCTTTTGCCTCTGTATCTGAAAAATATAATGTCTGCCAGAAGTGTTAAAGCAAATATTGCGATCATAATTACCGTATATTTATCTATTACCGATATTTGCCCTTTCAGATATTGTGTTTTTACAAATAACAGTACGGAAAATATCAGGCATAATATTTCTGTCAATGTGCCTGCTATTATTTTGTATTTAAAAAACCTCAGATCTTTTGCGATAATTTCGTTTTTTTCTTCTTTTGACATTTTCGCTGCATATACAAACTGATAGTATTTGTTTCCTGTAAATATAAACGGAAGAAGGGTCAAAAGTGTGCAGATAACGCATAAAAGGTTTAGGAAAGCCCAACCCTTGCTATTTGTATAATGTCCTGTTGCCGTTCTTTTTATGGGTGTGGGGTCCTCGGCCTTTGCAATTACTCCCGTCAGGGGTGTAAGTGATGCAAAAACCATTGTTCGTCCGTTTGTCTGAGAGTCCATACAGGTCGAAAAGGCAATGATCTTGTCACGCGGTGTGTCGTTTTTAAATATTACGCTGTTTTTTTCTATATATTCAATTACAGTATTATATTTTTGGGACGAATTTATTTCTTCAAAATAAAGAAGGTCGTTATAAGCATCGGTTTTCATTGCGGCAAAAATTTTAATATCATAATTCTGCGCGGGACTCATAAGAATCCCGCTTCTGTGCGCATCAAAAAAACTTTGGTCGATATATTTGCCTATGTCGCCAAACATTGCACCGTTTTCCATATGATGCCCGTAAATCAGATTGTAATTATCCGAAAAATCGGCATTGTTTTCCGTGCGCAGATACAAAGAACCCGTAAGGGAACTTTTACCGTAAATATCTTTATTGATATATTCAAGGTCGTCGCGGCCCTGCAGTATGGGATAATCTATATTGGTGCCGTCAATGGTAAGCCACGCAACTGTGTCGGGGTTAAGCGCCAGAATATCCGAAAAACCAAGCTTTGTTTCTTTCAGAGTTGGTTTATATTGCTGCAGGTCAAAAGAAGAAAATGCCGCCGTGCTTTTATAAAAATTGTCATACAGTACATAACCGCTGAACAAAAGAATGACAGCAGCAATAAATGTAGTGAACAGCCCGAGCAGTTTGTCGCATATTGCAAAAATATTGCGTATTGTTTTCATAAATTTGTTCGCCTCATTATAGTTATAACGGTGCCTAAGATCTCGCTTTTTTTCACGGGACCGTAGTAACGGCTGTCCTCGCCGCTTTTTCTTTGATCGACAAGTATAAAATATGTGTCGGGTTCAAGCGTGACGGGATAGTCTACAAAGCCTTCGTAACGCTGTGTCTCGTAAAAAATATTGGTCTCGTATGCGGGGTGGCCGTTTATAACAAGCTGGCCGTTATCGGTGATATCCACCGTATCGCCGCCCACGGCAACAACACGCCCGATATATACGGTGTTGTTTTTTTTCAGTACGGCAATATCCTGCGCTTTCATATCGGTATCAAGCCTGTAATAAAGGATAAGATCGTCCGAGTCTATGCGCGGGTACATATCGTTATTCGGTGCGTGCATAAACCCGAATACCAGACCGTACATCAGCCAGAATACCGTAATAAATATAAGCGCGTGTATAAGAAACTTTTGCGGCTGATCCATAGGCCCCGATTCTTTGTTTTTCATAAAAAATTCTCCGTATTATTTAAGGGAAACACTGATTTAAGGTCGAAAAAATAAAATTTACAAAAATTATGGTCAGTGCCGAAACGCGCGACAAGCGCGTACAGGCTTTTATGGTTGAGGCTGCACGGCGTAGCCGCCGTTTCGCCCTTTCACATTCGCCTAAAACCGCTTTTCAAGCGGTTTATACGGCTGGTTCGCTATAATTTTTGCCGCTAAAGCTAAATTTTATTTTTCCTTTTTGAATTAATCAGTGTTTCCATAGGTATAAACATAACGGGCAGGTATATGCCCGCCCGTTAGAAATTTTGTCTGTGTTTTAAAGCCATACAAGCCTTAAATTTTTTTGTCAGATCTTTCTTACCTTGGTTTCTTTTTTCTTTGTTTTGCCTGCAAGTACAAGCAGCAACCCTGCAAAGCCTGCAAGAACAACGAAAGGTGCAAATCTTAAAATAATGCCCGTGGGTGATACGGCATTTATCTTGTTTGTATACTGAACATATCTGTAATCAGACCTTGTCGGAACAGTGGTTACATCCGAATCGCTGTTTACCGTTGCGTAATTGGATATGTTTAGAGGTGTTTCCGATAATGCCAGCGTACCTCCTGCGGCAACATCTCTTTCTGTCTGGAATACACTATCCTGTTCATTCAAATCGGTGTTGTCTTTTAAGTAATCCGCTCTTACCTTATATGTTTCCGAAGTGTTGTTAGTTTCGGTATAATTGACCGTTGCCTGCGGACAAAGTCCTCTTATAACAAGTGCTTCGTTATGCTTTAAGGAGATAGTTGCCGGAAACGTATGGATATCGTCCACATAATTCCATGTTATACTTGTGTCATTATCGGGGCGTCTGTCGCCTCTGTCTTGTCCGTCGGGAATGGTATATACAGAGTAATGGAAAGGTTTGTTTAAATTGTTTACAGTTACGGTAAATGGGAATGCGTGGGTTCTGTCACCCATAGTTCCTTTAACTACCTTTTTAAGCATAGTGGCAAGGTTTCTGTAAGTATCGTTGCCGTGGTGGTCGTCATAAACGAAACCTATGCTTTTTCCCTCTGCAGTATATGTGACATCGTTTGTGCTGTGAAGAACATAGCCTGTTACCTCATAGCCTGTAGCGTCGGATTTTGCGGCAACATATACATCAAGGTATCTTGTTGGAAGGTAATCCGCGCCCGAATGGCCGGTTCTTACAATGCCTGCCGCATACAGAGCGGCAGTTGAAGTTGCATCTGTTATGACATAACGATAGATACCGGGTTTATCAAATTTGGTCGGATCTATTGTAACGGTTATATATTTTTTTGTTTCAATACCCGACGAACCGTTGACCATCTCCGATGATGAAAATGTTGGGCCTGAAATGGATGCGCTCCCGTCAGGTCCCTTAACTACGGCAATAGCACCGCACATAGTTCCGGCAGGAGGTGTGGCGGGAACGATGGTAAAACTACAGCTAAGATCGGGGAGATAAAAGTTAATTTTAACACCCGCATCATAAAGCAATGTTATACCTTTTGGTATGTAAAGTACATTACCCGCACCGCCCGCACCTGTGCTGTCCAATACATTGTCGGGCGGGTCGGCAAATGCGGTGACCGACATTGCCAAGACCATTATTGCCGCAACAGTAAAAGCGATAAATCTTTTTGCAAACTTTAAACTTGATGCTTTCATAATAATACCTCCTTTATCCTTGATTGTTCTCCTTTGTTTTTTTCTCCAATATAAAGGTCAATGCATAGACCGTAAATGATGTAAGCATTACGGCAACCCAAAAACCTTGATGAGTAGTATCGCCCGTTTTTACGTCCGTGCCGTGTTCTTCAACGTTGTTATTGTCTGTTTTGTTGATTTTGGGCGGGCCGACATCGGGATCGGGGTCGTCGGTATCGGGGGTGATATCCGACGTTATTTCGGCAGTGTCTTCAAAAGGCGATACCGAAAAATCCTCGATATTGTCATTGGTGATCTTTTCGGTACGTTCTTCGCGTATGTTTGTGTCTTTTGTTTCGGTCTGTGTAATTTCGGTCACTATTTTTGTGGCAAGCAATGAGCTTTTGCCCGAATATCTGTGTGAAGAATCCTCGCTGCTGATCCTGTCTGTATTTGTATTGGTATCGTCGTTATCCGCATAGTTTCTGTCGCGGTAAACCACAGACTCGGCTTTTCCGCCTTTGTTGACGGTCACGGTAGTTTGTGTCAGCAGTTTTTCCGTTTTTTCGTCCGATGCGGCCGTTATGTCGATATAATAAACCGTATCGTCATATTTGATTTTTCCGCCCTCAACGGTATCATTTATGCGGTAAAGCTTGTATTTATATACCCCGGGGGCATTTATTTCTATGAAAAAACTTTTGCTTTCGTTCTTTTCAAGTGTCAGCTGCGAAACATCGGGGGCAGGAGAGTCGTCCGAACATTCGATACAGACCAAACACAGATGCTTTGACCCCGTATCGTTTACAAAACCCACGGGGACTTCCGTAACGACAGGCTCATAGCTGAAACCGTAAACCGTATATATGCAAAGGAGTAAAGTGATAAGATATGTGGTAAAAAATTGTCCCGATCTGCACATAATATCACCCCTTAGAACACTGTTTTTGTATCCTTGCCGCAGGTATTTTATAGTAAACGACAAAAGTCTTTGGACTTTGGGCGTTTACTTGCGCCGACTGCGAGCCGCAAAGCGGCTTTATTCCTTGTACGCAGTCGTGTGCATGCCCCGCAGGGTTATAGTAAAGGACATTTTTAAATGTCGTTTACTATAATAAAGATGATCCGCTCATTGTTATAAGTTTAATTTATTTTAACATAATTGATAATAAATGTCAATATCCATTCGGACATTTATATGTATTGCACAACGAGTTTTGTAAATTTTAACAAAAAAGATAAAATTTGTTGTTTTTAGGCAAAGAAACCTTGAAAACCATAGCTGTTTTTGATATAATAAAAATACAATGAAAATAGTATCGGAAACCATATAAATATCATTTGTTTGATTGTTTATATCGACTTATATACCCGGTCAAAGGATATTCGTATTCCGCAGAAATAAATTTCTGCTACACAAGCCGAAACGCGCGACAAGCGCGTACAGGCTCATCCTCTGTAGGCTATACACGCCTTTGGCGTGTTACGCCATAACTCATAACCAAAGGAATTGAAAGCAATTCCAACTTCAGTAGGAGCTTGGACTCCTACTGAAGCTCAAGTAAGCACCCACCGCCTAAAGAGGCGGGGGACTTCCTTGTTTGGTTAAATTACAAAGCGGAACGGAAAAATACGGGTATTTACCAAGGAGGTGGAATTACAATGAAACCTAACTTGAGATCAAACATAAAAAAACGTATCATAAGTGCTGCGGCAATTCTTTCGATAATCACATCATCGCTGATCTCGCCAGTAACGGTATATTCCGATGATGTTATTTGTGCGCCTGCGGTTTTTGACGAAGTTTTGGACGAAAAAAACGACCCTGCAGAGAATATTACGCTTTTGGAAGAAAAAATAAATGACGAGACCGAAATAGAGGCGGAAATTACAACGGCTTTTTACTATAGTGACGATAACGATAAGCCCGAGGACGAAGATATAATATCGGGCAGCGGTCTTGTCGTGATCGAAAGCGGCGGCAGCGGAACAACGGAAGAAAACGAGTATCGCAGGCTTAATTTTGAGCTGGAGCCAAAGGAGGGCGCATCTGTTGTATTGGAGGGACTTATGCCCAAAAATGCACAGGCGGAAGCGGTCGATGTTACGGATGACTGCGGCGAAAACACTATTGCTGCCTACGATATTACTATCACAAATAACGGCAGCGAGTATCAGCCCGGTGAAGAACGCCCCGTATCGGTGACTGTGACAGACCCGAGTATAAGCGAAAATGCCGATCTTCAGCTTTGGCATATTAAAGACAGCGGCGAAAGGGAGCAGATAACCGACTTTACGGTAGAGGACAACAAAATCAGTTTTGAAGCTGTCGCATTCAGTGTATACGAGATAGTTCAGGGACCCGATGTATATGTTCCCACGCTTTCGGGCGCATCGGATCTTGCGGATATAAGGCCCGAAAACGGCGAAAATAAGGCGTTTTATATATCCGTAAGCAAAGGAGACCAAAATGCAAATTATTATTTTAAAAATACGATAAATTATAATGCAAACAACGGTGCTGTTTTTCAAACAACAGGCAATAACGTTATCAAAGACGGTGCCGTATGGTATTTTGAGGCTGTTTCGGCGGAAACCAACACTTACCGTGTGTATACATATTTGTCGGGGTATCCCAACGAAAAGAAATATATATTAAGAAATACAAGCGGTACGGGCAATGCCATAGACTTAACGGCAGACCCCGCACAAGCCGTAGTTTTTGAAATACGGCTCCGTTCGGAAGGCTTGTTCTATATGAAAGACAGCGGTGCCGAAAAGTATTTCCAGTATTCAAACGGCGGCGGAGGCGCCAGATTTTATAATAATACGGGCGATAACAGCAATGACCAAAACAGCAGGATTACTTTGACTTATGCCGATTCTTTGGAAATGCCCGATGACCCTTACGGACTTGACGGCAAGACTTACGGTATATTGTATGCAGGCAGTTCGGGCGGTATTGCCATAGGACAGGGAATGACGGCAACAGCTTCGACAGCCGATCCTGCCAAACTTAATGCGGAAGAACTGGTAGTAAAGATAAACGGTTATGACCATAAGACCGAATTATATGTGGACTTGACAAACAGCGCAGAACTTGCTATGTTTACATTCCATAGCACAGAAAAAGACAAATACCGTTTATCTGCGGATATAAACGGAACAACAAAGTTTTTAAGGCTTACAAGCGCGGGCCTTTCGTTTGTCGATTATAACGAAGCATCCGAAATTCAGCTAATACCCGGGACGGGCGGAAACAGCGGTAAATTCAGGCTGTTTGCCAACGGCGAGTATTTAAGATACAGTAACCGTACATTCCTTGCGGGGGCAAACAATCCCACCTGGCTTAATTTTGTAAAAACTTCTGATTATCAGAACGATGATTTTGTAATTTATTCCGCGGAAAAAACAAGCATATCAAACCCCGCCGTAACAACGGGAACGGATATAATAGTTTATATCCGTATCTGGAACGAAAACGAGTCAAGATATGATTTTTATGCCGTCGATCACGACGGAAGCCTTGTACCCTGCTATGAGCGAGGCAATTCCATAATGTGGGTGGGCAGCAAAATAAATACGCTTTTGTGGAAATTTACGGAATATACTTATGCCGACGGTACGCCCAATTATTATTATGAACTTCAAAACGAGTATTCGGGCAAATATCTTGCACCGCAGCTTGCGGTATCGGGTAACGGACAGGTGTTGTCGGCTAATACCATAGGCATCAATCTTCCGGGCAGACGAAACGGCAGTTATTACACACAGATAACGGCATGGGATACTCCTTACTACACTTATGCAAGCCTAAAAGCCGACGGTACGGACAAACTTGTTTCTTGTCCTCGTGCCGACAATGATACCGCAACCTTCTATTTTGCATCTATGGAACAATTGGCTGTTCACAGTCTTACGGAAATAGAGACCGTTGATAATGACGCTTACGGTATTTCGATGAGGATGATAGACTTCGGCGGCGATATGGTAACTTTCGGACAGACTACATCCACACGCAAACAGTACGAAGTTATGGGTGAATCCGAGTGGACGGGCACCGCCGAGCCAAGATACGGCTTGCTTAAAACCGATCTTACATCGGGTTATCCGACTGCAAAATTAACGGGGCGTTCGTTTTCGGAACTTTTTGGAGATGCCGAGACCGTTAACCACCTTTTTATAGAAAGTACGCACAGAGCCAGCGGTTATTTTGAGTATGACAGCTGTCAGAACTTTGCTACGCTTAAAGGCAGAACAAGCGGTGACTTTGTTGTTTACAGAGAACTTGGAAGTATAGAGGGTTCCAAGGTCACATACAAACACGGACATTTTTTCCCCTACAATGACATTGACCCCAATGTTCTTATTACAAACGAAAAAGCAAATCCGTACAATCTTTACGATGCCGAGCAGCGTTTACTGCCCGAAAGCGACCCGAGAAAATACGAACAGCTTTATAAAATAACCGATCCCGATCATTACTTCGGTATGGAACTTACGGGCGGCTTTGTACAGACCCCGAGCGGCAAGGATGCGTGGGATCACGATATTATTTTTGAGTTTACGGGTGATGACGATTTCTGGCTTTATGTTGACGGAGAACTTGTTATAGACCTTGGCGGTATACATTCCGCCGCTCCCGGTAATGTTAACTTCAGAACCGGCGAGGTAAATGTAAATAACTGTACGGGCAATCAGACAAGGATAGATAACATATATAATACCATATATAAACTGCATAATGACGGCGCGACCGATGAACAGCTGACTGCGTTTAGAAATATGCTTTATAAGCCGAACGGCAGGGACGATCCCGATACCAAAAAACTGACACTTAAAGAGGTTTTTGCGGCAAACTTTTTGTCGCGCTACTTTGCAGCACATCCGACTGCATCGGCCGACGAAGCATATACGGCAGTATGTGCATATCTCGGCGAATTATTTGAGGCAAAAGCGGACGAAACTTACGGCTGCGAGGATATTTTCAAGGATTACTCATCTCACGAGATGAAGATATTTTATATGGAGCGCGGTGCGGGCGCATCAAATCTGCACATGCGTTTTAACCTGAGCGATGTAAAACCCGGACAGGTCGTACTGTCAAAAGAATTATCGGGCTCGTCGGATTTGGATTTTAACATGGTACAGTATCCGTATCAGATATGGTACAAACCCGAGGGCAGCGTTTCGACCGAAAATGACGGCTATGTAATGCTTGGCAATGTTCCGCAAAGCGGCGGCAACCCGGGCGCGATATATGTTACGGACCCGCAGACGGGTGAGCCGATAGAGTTTGCCTCGACATATACCATACACGACAACTCGAACGGAGATATTACATACGAAAATGTATATTTACTTAATCCCGGCAAAAAAATGGCAATAACTTTCCCGAGTGAACTGATTGGATATTATGTGGTTGAGTGCGGCTTAAACAAGGATGTTTATACAAAGGTTTACTGTAACGATACCGAATTGAGTCCTATCGATACGGGAAATGTTTATTACAAAAATTATGCGACCGAGCGAAAGTCCGTAAAAGAAAGACCCGGTGTTACCATAAAAAACGAGGTAGCCGCAACTGCATTGCGTACACTTTCCATAAAAAAGAATTTGTACAGCGAACTTGTTGATATAAACGATGTTGTATACAGCGGAGCAAATGACCCCGTAAAAGAGAGCAGAGCGGCGGCTTGCCTGCTGAGCAGGGAAGATGATAAAACTACGTTTAGTTACAGGCTTTATCTTGGCAATAACGACAGCAGTATTTCCGAACTGCCGTATGCCAATATGCACAAATACAGGGTCAAAGACGAAAACGGCAATTACTGTAAATGGGAAGCGGGTACGGGATTTGTTTCTTTAAATAAAAAAGTATTTACACAGCTTTCCGACGAAGAAAAGATCTCGGCCACATTCGAAACATCGGTAAACGGCGCTATATCTATGATACCCGCAGGATATACGGTAGAGGTGCCTGGACTTATTGTAGGCACAAAATTTAAAGTAGAGGAAAGAGAAAGCGAGATACCCAAAGGCTACAGATGGCTGCAATACGAACGTACCGACGGCACCTATCTGGTAAGCGAAGGCGATGCACCGAATTCGGGTACGATACGTGCCAATTCTTCTCCGCAGATGACAATAAAGAACAAGCGCGGTTGGGGGCTTACCGCCGAAAAATACTGGTCCGATGACGGATATATAGGCTGGCATTATCCGATATATATTGCCGTATATATCAAAAACGGCAGTACGGAAGAATTGCTTGCGGGAACGGTAAGGGAAATAAATAAAGACTCCTTATCGACATATTATTATTTTGACTATTTGGAAAACGGACATAACTTTGACGATTATGTTGTGCGTGAAGTCAAGCTCACAAACCCACGCTATGACGGCGGCAATTTGATTTATGACGGAGCGCCTGTAAAAGTAAATGACGATGAACTTGTAAATGTTGATGTCAGACAGGTAAACATTTCGGATACCAATGTTTATAATTATAAATATGCCGTAACTTATGAGCAGGGAACAGCGACAGGCGCTCAGGGCGCAAAGCCTTTGGCCAATGTGCGTACCGATACCGTAACAAATACACGCAGCGGCGGTATATATATAGATCTCGGCCTTTACAATGCCGTTAACGCACAGACGAAAAGGGTGGAAAACCCACTTTCGGGCGGTAAATTCAAACTTACATTGTACCGAACTACCGACCCCGAAAAAACCGTTTATACAGAACAGGCAAGCTACAGCTTTACAACAGGCAGCGACGGTGTTGTAACATCACTTTACAATTTTATGCGCAAGACGGATGCGATGGATGCCTATTACATACTGGAGGAGATACAGTCTCCTACAGGTTATGTCGGTCTTTCACATCCCGTGAAGTTTGATATAGAAACCGTCAACGGCGAAGATATTGTTACATTATATGATGATGAAAACGGTGACTGGAGAGCTTTGCACCCCGATCTTGATAACGATCATCTGCACCTTGCTCATATCAATATTTTTAATAAGCCGTTCAGTTTTCAGGCAGTCAAGTTTCAGGAGGGCAACAGTTCAAATAAACTCGGTAGTGTTGTTTTTGCTTTATATAAACAGGTAAAAAGCAGTAGTGGTTCGTATATAAAAGATTACAGACCGATGGAAGGATACGAAAATCTTGTTACCAATGACCAAGGCATTATTGATAAAATAGACGAATCACTTGAAAAAGGCACATATTACCTGACGGAAATTGAACCCCTGCAGGGATTCAGAAATCTCCTTGGTGATATCTTATTCTCCGTTACCGAGCTTGGCGGTATTGACCTTATCTCCGCTCCCACAGGTGTTACGCTGACCGAAAATATGGACGGTACGGGAACAAAAACTCTTGATCTTAGTATACCTAATAAAAAGATAATAGACGATCTTGATCTTACCGTACATAAAACCGTATCGGGCAATATGGGCGACAAAAATAAAGATTTTACATTTACAATTACTGTCGAAGGTACGGCCGATACGCAGACTTTTGCGTGGACTAAAAACGGTGTGGAACAGACCCCGCTTGTATCGGGAGGGAGCTTTACTTTAAAGCATAACGATACGGCTGTAATTTCCGTGCCGCACAACAAAAATGTCACTATTACCGAAATAAACGAGGGCTATTCGACAAAATTCAAAAAAGACAGCGAGGCCGAGATAAGCGGTAATGAGATAAGCTTTAACGTTATTGATGATACAACGGTCGAAGTAACAAACACATTGACAGTTATGGTAGATACCAATGTTGTATATCATACTGCGGCATACGTTATTATGTTTGCTTGTGCTGTTTTGATTATTGCGGTCAAACTTAAAAAACATAGCTTTTAGTAATGAAAACACTTTTCTGCTATGCAGAATAAAACAAGGGTCTTAGGGGTGTCCCCTGATCTAATCAAAGATGAAAACTTTGCAAGCCGCCTGCGGGTGCCCGTTTGGGCGTTTAAAAGTGGAGATTAGCAAAATCTTCCTTGCGGAACGGTCGCGGGTTCCCGCTGGCTATACTTGCAAGGTAGTGAAAATCAGTCCAAATAGCAAGTAAAAGCAAAGAAAGCACAGGGCGGTAAATAAAAAATGATCGGATTGTCCATCCGAAAGTTTTTATCACTCGGTCAAGCAAAATCAAAAAAATATCTGCCCTATGATAAAGTTTTTTTATCGCTGACCCAAATATTTTATCCAAAGCGCCGACTAAAAAATCAGATCATACCCATCAGCTTAAATAATTTTCCCCGCAAAAAATATAAAGCGATAAAAAATTTTAAGAGAGCATCTGCCACCCCAAGGCGGAAGCTCTCTCTTAAAATTATCACAGCCTAAAAAATTTTTAAAAATTTCCTCGTACCATTACCACACTTATTTACAAATGTCAAGACTGATAATTCTCGGAAATATATGCTATAATGTTTGTGTAAGAGAAGTTATTCAATCAATAAGAGGAGGAGCAAAAAATGATTTCATCATACGTACTTGAGGAATAAAAAATAATAATGGGGGAATAAATTTGGGGGAAACAAAAATAAAAATAACCATACCCGATAATGTATCGGGGACAATAAGACAAATAAAAATCAATCGACTCTATGACATCTTAAAGCCAAAAAACTCTCCGGACACAAAGGCGAGTTGAGGGTGAAAAATTTTTAAGATGCAGTTGAATTATAAAGCCGATTGATGTATACTATATATGTACATAATCGGCTTTCATAAATTAAGGAAAGCGAAAATGCAAGTGTGGATTTTCGCACAGGAGGTCGATTAAATGAAAAAATCAAATAACATATCTACAAAAATTACAGCTATTTATGTTCGCCGTTTTGTAAGCGACAAGTACAAAGGCAACAATTCACTTTCCATTGACTCACAGAAAGAGGACTGCATTAAATATGTAGGAAGTGATGACTACCGTATTTATTGTGATGACGGAAAAAACGGCAAGGATGTGGAGCATCGTCCCGCATTCCAACAAATGATGCAGGATGCAAAGGAAGGTTTGCTTGACCGTATCGTTGTTAAAAAGTATGACAGATTCAGCAGAAATATGAGAGAGTATCTCAACATTACCAATGAGCTTGACAATCTCGGCGTGTCTGTCTACTCGCTCTCAGAGCCATTTAACACCGCCACAAAAGAAGGTCGAATGATGAGAAACAATCTTTTAAACTTCGCAGAGTTTGAACGAGAAACTATTGCGGCGCGTGTTGCGGATGCTTACAACACAAGAGCAAGGGAAACAGGTTTTTATCAAGGCGGATTGATATTCGGCTACACTACCGAAAGGCGAAAGGTCAACGGCAAAACCGGTTCGGTACTTGTGCCGAACAATCTTTCCGAGGCAGTGATCAGATCGTATGAATTCTATAAAGATGACAGAGTATCTTTAAATGATGTTTTGGTTTATCTCAAAGAAAATAATATAGCCACTGTTGAGGTTGTAGAGATCTATCAAAAATGGTTTGCCAATCTTTGCAGAGCAAGGCTGTCAAAAATTCTTGCAAATCCCATTTATGTAAGAGCCGACAAAGATGTTTATAAGCATATGGCATCTTTGGGTTATGAAATGGTGGATGATGTTGAGGAGTATGACGGCATTCACGGTTTGCTTGTTCACAAAAATCCGATCGGCGGTTTCTTTGTAAAGCTTGGTTATCACGAGGGATTGGTCGATGCGAAAACCTGGCTTGAAGTTCAAGACAAGAAGGAACATAACCATCGCATTCCGCGCAACAGAAAAGGAAACAAGTCTTGGCTTACGGGTATAGTTAAATGTGCCTGCTGCGGATATACAATGAAGATAAGTTCCAGACGCTATACCAAAGCACACAAACTGTATCATTACTACTATGATTCGGGTAAATATACTGCCAACGGCTGCAAAAGCGGTCATCCGAAACTGCGCCCTGAATTTGTGGAAGAAACGGTGTTCAATGCAATGAAAGAAAGAATTTCTCAACTTGTCATTGAAAAGAAGGAACACGAAAAGCCCGACCCGCAGGCAGAAAAAATTCAAACGGAGATAATCGAAATTGAAGATGAGATAAGGAAACTGCTTGATATGTTGAAAGATGCAGGCAAAGCATTGTTTGATTATATCAACAAAAGAATTACCCAACTTCACGAAAAAAAGTCCGATTTGGAGAAATCACTTCTGCTGAGGTCAAGAAAGAAAAAACGTGTTGATGCAAAACCTTTGGAAGAACCGCTAAACTGTTGGGATGAGCTTTCAATGGAACAGAAATATGCTGTCGCATCTACAATGATCGATGTGATCTATATATCCGATGAAACAGGCATAGACATCAGGTTTGCAATCTGATGCCTGTGCTATAAAAAAATTTTTCCGGTGTTACGGGGGGGGGTCGCCTGCTGCCAACGCCTTTATTTGTGCATAGTTCAGTACGGTTTCGTCAACATCCTCGGCTATTCTTTGCGGTGACTTGCTTGTCATTATCTGCGAGATGAATTTCTGCTTGTTTTCCACAAGCTGAAACAAAAACGCATCAAACGTGCCGGTGGTAACATAGTTATATATGTTTACCTCCTTGTTTTCGTTGCCCTGACGAATAATACGACCGTTGCGCTGTTCCGGGTCGGCGGGTCGCCAGGGACAATCAAGATGATGAACCGCTGTCAGGTGCTTTTGACAGTTCGTGCCTGCACCCATCTTGTTGGTGGAACCTAAAAGGATACGCACATCTCCCTTGTTGACCTTTGTGAAAAGCTCCTGCTTTTGCACATCGGTTTTTGCATCGTGGATATATGCTATCTCGCTTTCGGGGACACCCTTTGCAATAAGTTTGCCCTTGATGTCATCATAGACATTGAATTCATCGGGTTTAGGCGTGGACATATCACAAAAAATCATTTGCGTACCGTAGCTGTCGGCAGTTTTCTCCCATATATCAAGCACATTTTCTATACACTTGTTGACCTTGCTGTTCGGGTCGTCGGGAAGAGCGTCATTTATCAGCCTTTGGTCGAGTGCCAACTTCCTGCCTTCGTTGGTTATCTTGAGCATATTGTCAACACGAGGGTCGATGCAGCCGGTTCTTATACTCGAAGCACGCTCCGCAAGTCCGTCCACAAGTTCTTTTTGGTAGTCGCTCGCCTCGGCCTTTATCGCTTCATAGTGTGCTTCCGGTACAGGTAAATTCAGATCTTCGGGCATTTTAATATCTGCACACAATCTAAACAGGTTCATAAGCTCGGGCAGATTAAAGAATTTTGCAAACCTCGTTTTCGCCTGATAGCCCTTGCCCTCGGGTGCAAGTTCCAAAGCTACCTGCGTTTCGCCAAAGTTCGCCGCCCACGCATCAAAGAGGTGTAAACCACGCTTTTTGAGTAAGTCCGCCTGCAAATATGTCTGCATAATATACAGTTCCGACATACTGTTACTGATGGGTGTTCCCATAATTACACCCTATCTATGAAAACAAAAGTCGATTTTGTACTACATAGGGGGAATAAAATTATATGGGAAGATTTAGAAATGAAAGGATAAATGTCAGATTATCGGATTTTGAAAAAGAGATATTTTACAAGCAGATGAAACGGGCGGGTCACAAGAATGTGACGGACTTTATAATGACGGCGATATGCAAGCATCATTCAACGGTTATTGATACCTCGCCCATACTTGAAATAAAGGGCGAATTAAACAGGATCGGATGCAATGTAAATCAGCTTGCAAAGGTGGCGAACAGCACTCGAAGCATATATGCCGATGATGTTGAAGAACTTCGCAGAAATTTAACGGCGGTTCGGGACTTGGTTGAAAAAGCCTTTCAGATGTGTGTTCAATCTCGAAAAATCGAGATTGAAGGTCAAGGAAAGTTAATTCCGCCTACGGCGAAAAAAAACTTAGGGAGGAGGCTTGATTGTGGCGTACACGAAGATAATGCCGATACGGACAAGTTCGCACCTGCAAAAAGCGTTTGAATACATTGAAAATCCCGACAAGACAACAGAAAAGGTATATGTGTCAAGCTATTTATGCAACAGCCGTACTGCCGTTGAGGATTTTCGGGAGATACAGCGGCTTGCAAGAAACGGCGGAAACAATTATGCCCAGCACATCATACAATCATTTTCAACGGAAGATAAGATAACTCCCGAAAAGGCACTTGAAATCGGGGAAGAACTTATCAGGCGTATGTTTCCCGAACATCAGTATGTTATCGCTGTTCATAATCAACCGCAAAGATAGATGCGGACAATTGCAAAGCAATTGGCTTTTGGCTATGCCAAAAGTTGTGAAAGTGATACGGAGCACATTCACGTTCATACGATACTTAACTCGGTAAACTTTTACACTCACAAAAAGCTGCGCAGCAATATAGGTACGGTTTACAAGCTGCGGCAAATAAGTGATGAATTATGTGCAGAAAACGGACTTATTGTAATTGATAAAACATTTAAAAATATCAGAAAACGGATGAAAGACTTAATTGACAGGTCTATAAATGAAGCAAATTCTTTTTATGAGTTTCTGGAACTTATGCAAAAGCGGCAGTATGAGATACGTTACGATGAACATTTGTCTTTTAAATTATGTGGATATGACCAATATTTCCGTGTCGATACTCTCGGAACGGCTTATAAGGATATTGCAATACACCGCAGGTGTACAAACCATACGGAAGTTGAAAACAAGCGTATTCAGCCTTATATGAAGCGTTTTACACCGTCAACACACAAAAGCCGTTTAAAAGCAAAAATTGATTGGGGTATGCGTGAGTGCAATAGTTTTGATGAATTATTGGAATACTTGAAAAAGCAAGGTATTGAAGTCAAGCAAGGCAAACACTTGGCAATAAAGCCGAAAGACGGGCAGCGTTTCAGACGTATTGAAAAGTTAGGCGAACAGTATACGGAAGAAATGCTGCACCTTTACTTTGAGGACAGGGAGAGATACAGTATTCGCAAGGCTATCGTGAATGTCAAAAATATTTAGACATTCACGATATGATGTGGCTCATAAATAATCAGCCTTAAGCGAGCTTAAGTCCGATTATTTAATTCGCTTACTATAAAATAGACAGTCAATTCGGCAGACTTCTTCCTCCGCACGAAAAATACGGCAGCCGTTATATTGCCGTGGAAAACATAAATACTCAAATCAGAATGATGAATTTTATGAGTGAACACGGCATAAAAACTCAAGCGGACTTGCTTGAAAAAATCGACAAGGCAAAGCACCGTATTGAAGTTTATGAAAGGGATATTCAAGACCTGCGGACACAGGGCGATAAATTAAACAAACTAAGGAAGTCCCCCGCTTCTAAAGCGGGGGTGCTTACTTAAAATT